>JAGAPD010000052.1 GCA_017623435.1 Clostridia bacterium | reverse complement strand
TTCGTTGCAATTTATTAACACAAAAGACATACCAATTTGGTATGTCTTAATTAATTTCAGCAAAAAAATCGTCAAAAGTTATATCGAAAGTTTTCACAATAGCAATTATGTAACTCGCTTTTGGTTCGTTAACATTACGCTCCCAATAATCTATAGCCTTTTGACTTACGCCTATTATTTTCCCTAAAGTTAATTGAGAAAATCCTTTTTCTAATCTTAATTCTTTAATTTTTTCTCCAATACTCATACTAATATTATAGAAGAAATCTTCTCGAAATACTTGACAAAGAAGAAATCTTCTTGTATAATTATAAAAGATAGTGAGAGGCACTATAAACAAAGGAGAAATCATATGAATTTTTTATGGGTTGTTGTTGGGGGACTTGCTTTAATTGCTTTGGTATATATGTTTGCTACTACAAGAAATAACATAGTAGTCAATATTATTATGTATGTTCTAGGTATTCTTGTTCCATCAATTCTTGCTACGATTGTGTTGTTGTCAGAAGATTATGCTTTATTTATAAAGCCAATAGTAGCCATATTGTATTCTATTCCTTGGTGGGGATATGTTATTGCGGTAGTTGTTCAATTATTCTGTAGCGCTTATTTAATGTTTGCAACTGGCGAAAAAATGGAAGAAGTTTTTGATGATTATGGTAATAAAATCGGTTGGAAAGGCGGACAAATGGGTTTAACCTTTTTGGCGTTATTTCTTACATTTGCGCTAATATTTGCTTTAGCATGCGTAATTGCAGGAGTGGTAATTTAATTTTAAGAATATATAAGCATTAAAAAGTATTCTACACACCTGAAGAATACTTTTACACACCAACCCATGGGAAGGTGATGTCCTAAGTGGAGAATTTTCGCTTTGATAACAAGCAAAAAGAGAGAACAAATCGGTTAGTAGCCGAAACGTTCTCTCTTTTTTTTATTGGTTTTCAGTTTAGAGTTGTGAGGCTCGCGTTGCTCGCCGTTATGAGCTTGCAAAGCTAGCGTGATGATATTATTGCCTTTGCAAGCTCGAACTTGGCGACGCAAATCATAACAATGCGTAAGCGTTTCATAACTGATAACTTGCCCGTAAGGGCAATCATAGTTTAGCGTGAATACTCCGTTAAGAGTATCACGCTATATCGCGGGGTGGCTTTTATATACTTGTATTAGACTGTGATGGTGTGGCGTCCTGGGGATAGGGTTAAGGGCTGTTTGTCGGGTAGTTCTAAAACGGCAGTCGTATCGAAGGGGACGGTCACGGTAACGGTATATCCGCCGTCCGTTTGTTCCCAGCCCGTTTCAATAGCGCCCATAGGGGAGTCGTATCTCATAGAAACGCTTGTGAAACGGCTACTGAACTCGGGACGGATTTTGAAGGTTTTGAATCCGGGAGAGGTCAAAGTCAGACCGCAGATATGCTCGTACATCCATTGAACGATACTGCCGTAGGTGTAGTGGTTGAGCGAGTTCATACCCGTGCCCGAGATTTTGCCGTCGGGCAGGACGGAATTCCAGCGTTCCCAAATGGTCGTTGCGCCCATTTTCACTTCGTATAGCCAGCTGGGGAAGTCGTCCTGGAACAGCAGAGTATATGCCGCTTGTGAATAACCTGCATCCGACAGGCTCTGGCACAGGAAGGGCGTGCCTACGAAACCGGTGCGCAGGTGCATATCGCTTTCTTTAAGAAGTTCGATAAGCGCTTTTCCCACGGCGGGGCGTTGTTCTTCCGTTGCTAAACCAAAGACGAGCGCTAAAACGTGAGCGGTTTGGGTGCGGATACTGATAGTTCCGTCTGCGCTAAAATATGCTTTTTGCATAGCAGTTTTGGTGCGGTCGCTGATTGCTTGGTAATAAGCGGCGTCGTCGGTGCGCCCCAAAACGGTAGCAGCCTTGGCTACGAGCTGTGCGGAATATTTCAGATAAGCGGAGGCGACGTAGGTGGTGTCCGTACCGCCGTAGCAACCGTCGTTTTTGCTAAGATCTCCGTCCAGCGCAAGCCAGTCGCCGAATTTAAAGCCGTACTCCCACAGTCCGTCCGCGTTAAGAACGGTGCGGTCGATCCAGTCTACCCAGCCCGTCATACTTTGGTAGCATTCCTCTAAAATAGCGGTGTCGCCAAAATGCTCGTACAAAGTCCAAGGGATAATGACCGCGGCGTCGCCCCAAGCGCAAGATCCGCCTTGCCAGAAGTCGCTGAAATCGTCGTAATTTCTGAAGAAAGAGGGGGCAACGTGACCTACGCGTCCGCCAAAATCCTTTTGCTCGGTCCAGATATCGCGCAAATACTTGCGGTAAAAGGCGTAAGTGTCCATATTGTAGCAAGCGGTTTTGCAGAACATCTGCGCATCTCCCGTCCAGCCCATGCGCTCGTCACGCTGGGGACAGTCCGTAGGAAGATCGAGGAAGTTGTCTTTTTGACTCCACTTTGCGTTGAGGTACAGTCTATTGATGCGCGGGTCTGAAGTGGTAAGGAAACCCGTTTCGTCAAGATCCGAGTAAACCACGCAACCCGTAAAATCGTTTACGTCAATGGGCTTCGTGTTGCCAGTAATTTTTACGTAGCGAAAGCCGAAGAAGGTGAAATGTGGGCTAACTACTGCCTCGTTTCCGTCGGATATATAGACGTATTCAGCCTTTGCGGAGCGCAAATTTTCATTGTAGAAGCAGTCGTCTTGTAGAAGCTCGCCGTGTTGGAGCTTGATTACCGTGCCAGCAGGCTCGTTGACGCGGAAGGAAAGCCAACCCGTCATATTCTGACCTAAGTCTATAACCGTTTCGTTAGCAGGAGTGTGAATAATTTCGACGGGCTTGATCCTTTCCTTAACGACGATGGGCAGGGATAAGCGGTCGGCAAGCGTGCCTACGCCCTCTGCCGTAGTAACGGTCACGGTATCCCAGTTGCTATCGTCAAAATCGGGCTCGGACCAATGAGAAATTGCAAGTCGAGCGTCATAAACTTCGCCACCGTAGATGCTGTCCTCAACGATAGGGGACGGAGCGCAACGCCAGCTTTCGTCCGTGGCGATTACTTGCTCCGTGCCGTCCGCCAAAGTCAGTCGCAGTTCTGCTTTTAGTAAAAATTTATCAATAAAGGGAGTTTGTTTTGTGAGGTGGACGGAGGACGCGCCGAAGGTGGCTTTGTACCAGCCGTTGCCCATCATTACGCCCAAAGCGTTGTCGCCGTCACGGAGATATTCGGTCAGATCGTAGGTGTAAATTTGTCCTAATCGGTCTATTTGCGTACAGCCCGGGGCAAGAAAATCGTTACCTACCTTTTTGCCGTTGACTTCCAGATAGTAAAGCCCAAGACCTATAATATACAGTCGCGCTTTTTTGACGGCAGTCGCTTGAAAGGACTTGCGAATATAGGGATGCTCCGTCCAGGGCGGAGTGATCCATTCGCCTCGTAGCGTCTCGTCGCGCTTACCCGTTTCAAAGTAGTTTACCTCAGAGATGGCGGTATCGCCACCGTCGCCCCATACCTGTACGGTCCAGTAGTATGCGGTGCGCGGAGTTAAGGCTAAGGGGAGTTTTACGCCCGTGCAGGAAAGGTCAGTTTCCGTGCTGTCGTAGACGATTTGCGTCATCGCTGTGTCCATTGCTACCAGTACGCGAGCCTTCGTTTGCTTTTGCGAAACGTCACTTTCCGTCGTCCAGGAAAGGGTGGCGCTATCCATAGCAAAGCCTAAGGGAGAGGTGATACGGTTGGTCTTGCAGTTGAAAATTTTCATATTTTTTACTCCTTAAAAGGGTTACGCTTTTATAGTGAACAAACGGGCGATGCCTGAGTAAGCGCCTGCGCCACAGTATTGAGGGATTTTTCCTTCGATCAAGTCGTCGTGCTCGATATGTACGTGACCTGCAACAACGGCAATAACGTTACTATCCGGGCTAAGCATAGCACGGTAAAAGTTTTTAGTTTGCTCGTTCATAGGTGAGGATTTTCCGTTGACGACGGTACTGTTTGCGCCTCTTTCACCCCAGCGGTCTACCAAGGGTTGATGCAGGGTGTCGCAATAGAAGGGGTTGTGGCAAAAGATGATAATGGGCTTTTGCTTTTTAGATAGCGAGATTAAGAAATCGCATTGGCTTTGGTCAAGTTGATTTTCGGTGTTGTCAAAGCCTGCGTAGATAATTTCGTCGCACTCTATAGCCTGGTAGTGAAGATTGCCGTTTTGCGCAAATTTTTGGTAGCGAGGATAGTATTTTTGACGGTATTCGTCGCTCCAATAGTCGTCTTTGGTCACGGTGTCGCGGTCAATACCGTGGATATAATCCATAAAACTCCAATCGTGATTGCCAAAAATGAACATAACGTCAGGCGGAAGTGGCATATACTTATCCAAAACTTCGTAGGCGCTTTCAGTAGGGATATCTACGGTGTCGCCCGTAAAAATAGGTAAAGCGTTTTCGCTTTTTGCCACCTCTAAAAACGTGGGCAAAAGGTCGTACGTCGGAACACCGTTAAGGGTAAAATAATCGTCGGCACGCTTTTTGTAGCCCTTTCGTCTTGCCTCGCTGTCGCGCTCGTCCATTTTAAGCATATGTAGGTCGCTGATTTGCAAGAATTTATATTCTTTTTTTAGTCCGTCTACTTTAATAGTAGTTTTTCTGATATCTAAACACATAATCACCGTTAAATTTAATTTTGATCAGTCGTTGATATAAGTATAAGCCATTTTATAGCGTTTGTCAAGAATTTGATTTATTAGTAAGTAAGCGTAGCTTATAAAAATATGTGGTTTTGTTTTTGACTGGTGGTAAAAAACGCTGTGCACCATATTGATTTTTTTGTGAGAATGTGGTATTATAGAATTAAATAGAAGTGGGAGTGTAAAAAATGACGGAAAGAGAGAATTATATTCGCGCGGCGAGATTTGATAATCCCGAGTGGATACCCGTGAGATTTAGCGTAAATAACGCGTGCTATTTTACTTACGATCAAAGCTTTTTGTTTGACGAGATGGAAAAGCATAAAAAGCTTTTTCCTGAATTCGTCAGACCTAAAGAAAAGTACGTGCCTGTTTTGACGGATATTTACAAAAAAGGTGCGCATTATTATGACGGATTTGGCTGTCGTTGGGAAAGCTCTATGGACGGAATTTTGGGTACGGTCGTGGAGCACCCGTTAGCCGATTTGTCAAAGCTTGGCGACTACGTATTCCCCGATCCTGAACGTCACGACGGGCTTAATCCTATATACTGGGCGAAAGAGAGGGCGAGAATAGAGAAGGAAAGAGCAGAAGGCAGGCTTACGCGCGCACGACTTCGCCACGGTCATACCTTTTTGCAAATGTGTGATATCAGAGGGTATAATAATTTCCTTTTCGATATGATGGACGAGGAGGAATACTTAAAACCGTTTTTGGAAAAGTTGACGGCGTTCAATTTGGAGATCGTCAAAAAATATATGGACATAGGCGTGGACGTTTTCCAAATTCCCGAGGACTTGGGTATGCAGGTCGGTCCTATGCTGTCGGTGGATAATTTTAACGAATATATTTTGCCCAGTTACCGCAAGTATATTGAAGAGGTTAGAAAGAGTGGCGCGTTGGTGCATATGCATTCGGACGGGGATATTCGCCAGCTCGTGGACGGAATAATCACGGACGGCGTTGATATTATCAATCTTCAAGACCTCGTGAACGGTATTGACTGGATTGAAAGAAATATTAAAGGTCGCGTCGCTATTGAGCTGGATATCGACAGGCAAAATATCGTAACCTTCGGAACGCCCGAGCAGGTGGACGAGCTTATTAAAAGAGAAATCAAACAGCTTGACAGTAAAGAGGGTGGACTTATGCTGATTTACGGATTGTATCCCGGTGTGCCCGAGAAAAATATCGTGGCGCTTATGGACGCTTTAGAAAAATATACGGTGCGCTGATTTTACGCCCTCGTAAGTATTTTTGCTTGCGGGGGCTTATTTTATTGTCAAAGCAAAAATTTCGTGCTATAATATCGCTATGAAAAAGGATTTGTTTAACGGGAAGATTTTAAGAGAGTTTAAGGGGATAACGGTGTTTGGTATTATTGCAGGTACGGTCGTGTTTTTGGCGGTAGCGGTGCTGTTGTTTTTCGTAGCGTTTTTGCAAAACGACGGGGCACGTATAGCGCTGTTTTGCTTTTCTGCCGTAGCATTTTCGTTCGCTATTTTGTTTCCAACGGTGACGATTCACCTGATTAGAATTTACCCAAAACGAAGAAAACTGACGCGGTTTTTAATTCGCGAATACGTATTTAGAGAATACGACGGACAAGAGGAAAAGAAAATTTATAAGGATTATTAAGGAGAAAATTATGAGAATAGGTATTAGTGCGAATCCCAAATGGTTTGGTAATGATTTGGAAAAAATGTTTTCTACACTTAAAGAGCAAGGCTTTAATTCGGTGGACGTAGGTATTGATACGAGTGACGAAACGCTGAACGGGATGTGCGAGGAAGAGTATTACGCTTTGTATCTTGAAACTGCGCAAAAGTACGGATTTACGATTAGCCAAACCCACGGAGCGTTTTTAATCAATCGTCCCGAAGAAGAGTTTTTAGGAGAAGAGTATTTTAAGACGGTAATTAAGTGCATTTACAGGACGAAGTTGCTTAAAACGAAATATATGGTTTTGCATCCATATTGTCCGCAGGGTTTGGACTTTTTCCTAAATGCGCGTCCGTATGATTACAGTAAACTTATCGAGCATAATAAGCAAGTCAACTTAGCCTTTTTCAAAAGTCTTATACCGTATCTTAAAGAAATGGGCGTTATGGTGTGCATCGAGAATTTGTTTGCTTACGACGTGTTGATGCAACGTCACGTGCTTGGCGCTTGCGGAAATGCTGACGAAACGAACTACTATATTGATCAGTTGGGTGACGAGTGTTTTGGTGCGTGTTATGATAGTGGACATCTTAACCATTTTGCTGGAGATGAAGCGGAGTATATTCGTAAACTTGGCGATAGATTAAAAGTAGTGCATTTTAATGACAGTTGGGGCAAGGATTTTTACGGTATGGACTGGCATTTAATGCCTGGACAAGGTGATGTTGACTGGAACAAGGTGGCTAATGCGTTGAAAGAAATTGGCTATAACGGGGCTATAAACTTTGAACTTACGCCACGCGCAGGAGTGTTTTTCTTACCGCAACTTCGCTATATTTCGGAAGTTGGTAAATTGATTTTCAGCGAATAAAAAATTAAAACGATGTACCACGTATACGCTTGTTTTGTGGAATTGTGAAAAAAGGAGTTAACGATGAAGAAGATAGCGCTTTTAGGTGATTCAATCAGACTTATAGGATACGGAAAAATCGTGGCAGAAATGCTTGACAGCGAAGTAGAAGTTTTTCAAAGTGAGGACAACGGCAGGTTTGCAAAATATATGCTCCGCAGTATATTTGATATGCACGAGCAGTTGAAGGACTGTGACGTTATCCACTTTAACTGCGGTCATTGGGACGTATGTGACATTATGGGCGACGGACAGCTTTTCTCGACGGACGAAGAGTATATTGCTAACCTTGAGAGAATTGCAAAAGCGTTGCTTAAAATCACGCCCAAGGTCATTTTTGCTACGACCACGCCCGTAAATCCACAATATAAATATAACCGTAACGAAGATATTGACCGCTTTAACGAAAAGGCGGTAAAGAAAATGAAAGAGCTGGGAGTTCAAATAAACGACCTCAATTCGCTGGTTAAAGAAAACGTTGAAGAATATCTGTGCGAGGATATGTTGCATCTATCCCCAACGGGTGCGCAGCTGTGTGCAAGGCAAGTGGTTGAGTATATCAAATCAAATTTATAAAAATTAAGTACCGCTTACTTAACCGTGGCGGTACTTTTTTTATGCCTGAAATAAAAACGACGGGGTACGTATAGCGTTGTTTCGTTTTATTTCTTACAAAAAAACAAGATATAATTGCGTTTGGTAAAATTTCCATATAGATAAAGAATTTTTGATATGAACTTGACAAATACTTTCACTTATAGTATTATAATATATAAGCATTATAGCCCTTGCATATAGAATAGGAGGACTTTATGAGAAAAAGAATTCTGACGGCAATCGTATTACTTTTGATCGTTTGTTTTTCGTTCACGCTTTTTGCCAGCAAAAGTAACGATACGCAAAATATAACTTCAATAAAACTAAACAAGGCGTCGGTAGAGCTACTGGTGGGTGAGAGCGTGGATTTGACCGCGACAACTTCGCCTGATAAAGTATCGAACGGTGATTTAACTTGGAACACCAATGACGAGAGCGTAGCCACCGTTTCAAGTGGAAAGGTTACGGCAAAAGCGCTGGGCACTACTACCGTTACGGTTACGGCGAAAGGGGGCGTTAGCGCGACTTGCGAGGTAAAGGTCGTAGCGCAAAAAATTCCCGTGACGATGATACTTTTCAACACGACGGAAATTAATATGCTCGTAGGCAGGACTTACTCGCTTGCAGTAACGGTACTTCCTGAAAACGCGACTAACAAGACTTTGACTTGGGTGAGCGACGACGAGAGTATCGCAACGGTAGAAAACGGCGTGGTTACTTCTAAAAACATCGGAACGACTACCGTGACGGCGTATGCAAGCAGTGGAAAGCTGTGCGCGTGCAAGGTCAACGTAAAAAAACAGGAGTTTGCAGTAGCTGAAATCGTTTTGAGCGATACGAGCGTAGAGCTTTGGGAGAATGAAACGCACGCTTTGACCGCTGAGATTTTCCCAGAGATTGCTACTAACAAGACTTTGACTTGGACGAGTAGCGACAACGCTATTGCGACCGTTGAGGACGGCAAAATCACGGCGGTAAAAGAGGGCACGGTAACGATAACGGCTACCTCGCATAATAAAAAGACGGCTACTTGCGAAGTGACGGTCAAAAAGTTCGTTATTCCCGTAACGAGCGTGACCTTGGACGAAACGCAGATAGAAATGACCGAAGGCGAGTTTTACGGAATTATGGCGACCGTACTTCCCGACGACGCGACGTATACGGACTTGACTTGGACGAGTAGTGACGAAAGCAAGGCGACGGTATTCGACGGATTTATCAACGCTCTTTCGCCTGGTACGGTAACGATAACGGCTACTTCGCATAACGGCGTGAGCGCAACTTGCGAAGTTACGATAAATAAAAGAATATATGAAGTAACGTCCGTAACGCTAAACGAGGAAGTAGTGTACTTGCTCGAGGGCGACGTTTACACCTTGGAGGCGACGGTGTTACCCGAAAACGCGACCTACAAGCAATTGTCTTGGGTAAGTTCGGCTAACGATATCGTTAGCGTGGAGA
This sequence comes from Clostridia bacterium, assembly GCA_017623435.1. Lineage (GTDB taxonomy): Bacteria > Bacillota > Clostridia > Christensenellales > Pumilibacteraceae > UBA10677. The sequence continues at coordinate 54,436 of JAGAPD010000052.1, read as the reverse complement.
ACGGAGTAATCACGGCAAAAGCAATCGGCACGGCAACGATAACGGCAGTTTCCAACAACGGCAAGGTTGCGATTTGTACCGTAAACGTTGAGGAAAAGATAGTGGACGTTGAGTCGGTGACCTTCGACGTGACGAGCGTAGAGCTTTGGGAGGGCGAATCGTATTCGCTTACCGCGACCATTTTGCCGGCGGATTCGACCGACGCTTCCCTTGTTTGGGAAAGCTCGGACGACACTTGCGTTACGGTTGCAAACGGTGAAATTTACGCTTATAGCGGTGGCGTGGCGGAAGTAACGGCTACTTCGCATAACGGCGTGGTGGCGAAATGCACGGTAACGGTTAAAGCTGATATAGAGCCGTACACCTTCTCGCGAATGGATATCAAGACGAAAAACGGTGCGTCGATTACCTCCAAAGAGGAGTACGTTATCTGTGAAGTTACCGTAAGCAACGCGATAAGAAAATTCTGCTTTGAAAGCGCACCTGCAAGAATTAAGGGCAGAGGTAACTCTACTTGGGGTATGCCTAAAAAGCCGTATAAGCTGAAGTTTGACAAAAAGACGGACTTGTTTGGAAACGGTAAGGCGAAGGAATGGACGCTTATTGCTAACTATTGCGATCCAAGTTTGATAAGAAATCACCTTGCTTATGCGTTAGCCGATCAGTTCGATACGCTTGAGAGTACGACGAAGATACATACGGTTGATTTGTACTTGAACGGTAAATATCAAGGCGTATATTTGGTTTGCGAGCAAAATGAAGCAGGTGAAACGAGAGTAAACATTGACGAGGACGTATACAAAATTGATACGGGCTACCTTATCGAGCTTGACTCGAGAGCGGCTGAAGAAGGCGAGGTTGACAAAGATTACTTCGTGTCCAAGGGCAATTACGTTATCAAGAGTCCTGATACCGAGGACGTGGCGTTCACGACGGAGCACGTAAACTTTATAAAGAAGTACGTGGACGATGCTTACGCGGCGACCAAAAAGGACTGGGCAACGACGTGTGAGTATCTTGACGTGCAGACCTTTGCGGACGCGTACATTATTCACGAAATGTTCTCGATGGTGGACGTAGGCTTTGCAAGCTTTTATATGCATAAGGACGCAGGCGGAAAGCTGAAGGCAGGACCTCTTTGGGACCTCGACATTAGCTCGGGCAACTGCGACTACCACGAAAACGCAGTAAGAACGGATTATATGTGGGCGACGGCCAACGCTTGGTACGGAAAGCTGATAGCGCATAAGGAGTTCAAGGAATTGATTAGTCAAAGATTACAGACCTTTGACTATCAAAAGTTCATTGACGACGCTATCGCTGAAATCTTAAAGTACGAAAAAGCGTACGAGAGAAACTTTGAGGTATGGAAAACCTTGGGCGTATACGTATGGCCCAACACGCCCGAAATGGTTAATATCACCACTTGGAGAGGGCAGGTAGAGTACCTCCACAACTGGCTCACCGAAAAGTTGACCTATATGATCAGTCAATATATGGACATAAAAGGCACGGAGCTTTCTACCGTAACGGAGGTTCAGGTTACGGACGGAGCGTTCACGATCGATTTTTCCGAGGTTGAAAATCCGGGCGAAATTCTTTCCGTAAGAGTTGGATCGACTGAGTTTGCAAGAAAGGATATTAACGGAAAGACAATCACGCTTGATACTATTAGCTTAGGCAACAAGTTTGGCGAGCAAACGGTAGTTATCAAAACTGATACGATGTACATTATGGCACCTATTTTGGTGGTCACCAAGGTATTTAATACGGCGGACGAGTTGGCTGACTGGTGGAATATCGTGGGCTTTAAGGAGGACGACCGCACGACTTACGGCGCAGGATATTACGTTTTAGGTGACGATATCGTGTTTAACCGCGTTTGGTCGGCTAAATGGCATTGGATTAACGGTGCTACTTGGAACGAAAACGGTGGCTTTATGGGAACGCTTGACGGACGCGGACATTATATCTCGGGCGTTACCGTAGGCGGACCTGCAGGAATGTTCGGCTGTCTTAACAAAACCGCGGTAATTAAGGATATTGCCTTCCTCCACGCAAAAACTTCCGCAAAGAGCGGTTTCTTTGCTCAAGTGGGTAGCGGATTGTTTGAAAACGTATACCTTCAACTTGACGAAGTGCACGGTGGAGATTCTATAAACGGACGTGGAATTTTCTGGGCGGATGGCGGAGTAAATGGAACTATTAGAAATTGTTTCGTTGATGCATCGCAAGTTGATGATGATATTAAAACAAATGGAGACGGTTATAGACTTTTAGGTAGATTTGGAGAGGGCGTAAAACTTGACGGCGTAATCGTTATCACGCAGGGCGGTACGTCCGTTCCTACGGATTATACCGGCTCGCTTGATAGCGTTTACGAGTACGACACCAGAGAAAAAATGGCACAGGCAACCGACTGGTGGGCGGAGTTTAACACTTGGGACGTTGATTTCTGGACGACGGATAACGATAATCTTCCCATCGCAAATTGCGCGTACGACAAAACGGTGGATTCGTCGGAAATAACGACCGATAAGTATTTCGACGTAAAATCCACGGCTAATACGCAAACGCTCCAGCTCAATAAGGAAATTGAAGGAACGGTTCAATCCGTTAAGCTTATTGGCAGGGAGGTAAGTAGCGGTATTACCATTCAGGGCAAAAGCGTTACGATTACTAAGGATATTATTAACGAGTTTGGAAACGGAATTCACACCGTATCCGTACTGACTGACGAGAAAAAGTATACTAACGTTCAGCTTAAGTTCGCGATCGTAATTACTACGGCTGAGGAGCTTATTAACCACAGAAATTACGCATCGGTAGAAACGAATTCGTGGGATATTTGGGGTACGACTACCACCGCGCCTACCTACGGCGGACTTTACGTGCTTGGAAACAATATTGATTTGGGCGATAGTAGCATCGTTAGTGGATGTACGTCGTCGGGCGGAAAAAACGGCGAGTATCGCGCTTGGGATACGAGTACCTCTAACTACGGCTTTACAGGTACTTTTGACGGACAGGGGCACGTGATTTACGGCGGAATATACGGACAGGGTGGACTATTCGGACACCTCGGTCTTGACGGCGTCGTTAAAAACGTAGCCTTCGTCGGCGCAAGCGTCACGGGTGAAAGTCAACGTTCTGTGATAATCGGACACACTATTTGGGGTAAGCTTGAAAATTGCTTATTCGATATTGCCGACTTTACGCGTTACGGCTCTGAGATGGCGCCTATTGCTATGGCGATAGGCAATAAAGCACGTCTTAGTAGCGTAATTACCTATAACAACGCTAACATTACTAAGGACAACTGCGGATCTATGGCGGCGTTTATCGACCACGCAATCGGTGGAAGCGAGATTGCCGTGTCGGAAAACGTTTTCGTATTCTCTAACTACAACGCGACCAAAAACGGCACGAGAATTCCTCAGATTGAAGCAGGCTCTTACGCTCTTACGACTAAAATTTCCGAAACGGAAATGGACGCTACTTCGTTTGATTCTTCCATTTGGGATTTGTCGGGAGATAAGGCAAAATTTGTAAAAGATACAAAGTAAATTTTGTATTTTTCGTGTATTGAACAAAAAATTTAAAAAAGAAAAAAAGCAAAAACGGCGCACCACGTTATGCGTCGTTTTGCTATTTTTTAGACGAATAATTACAAAAAATTTCAAAAACTTTACACAAACGACAAAAAATATGGTATAATCAAATTAAGGAGGGAAAGATAGATGGACTTCTTTTGTAATATAAACGTTGGAGATATCGGTATTTGTACCGAAAAAACGGAAGAGGCGGATTTTGATTTTGAAAATACGTCACGATTTGGCGACGGCTTCGTTTGCTTTACTTCTGGTGAGGGTGAGCTCGTTTTATCTAACGAACCGTCTATTAAGGTAAAGAAAGGAAGCTTTATTAGATTCAGTAAGGGTGAATGCTACGAATTTCACATGAGCGGGCCGTGTAGTTATATAACCAGCGAATTGGACACGCTCACTTACAGCGACACCTTTCCGCGCGTCGTTGAATGTGCGGATAACGAGATAAGCTTTTTGCGTCGCATTTGCGAAAGGTTTGAGGAAAAGGATAGACTGTGCGTGGTGGAAACGCGAATTCTTTTAATGCGCTTTTTGGTAAGCCTTGACGACAAAGTTTATAGCGCAATGAAACAGGTTGACCACACTATAAACACCGCGATTGAGTACATTCATCAAAACTACAACCGTAATTTTACCGTTGACGAGCTGGCTGATTATTGTCATATCAGCGCGTCGTATTTGATGCAAAGCTTCAAAAACGCAAAAAATATTTCCATAATGGCTTACCGCGAAACGCTGCGAATTAAGAGCGCAAAGGAAATGCTTATGAGCGGAGCGTTCAGAATAAAGGAAATTGCGGACCTTCTCGGTTACTGCGACGTGTACCATTTTACAAAACGCTTTAAGGATTCTACGGGTAAAACGCCTGCTGCGTACGCGAAACGCTTATACGAGTAACTACAATACTTTTATACAAAAAACACATATTTATATCTATTGCAAACTTCTCACTTGTGTGTTAGAATATACAAAGTGAGGAGTTTTTTTATGACGAGAATCTCGTACGAAAAATACGCAATACCATCGGCGAATTTAGGTGAGGATAGCGCTCTTGCGGATATTCACGTAAATAGCTATATACGCGCGAATATCAACGTGAGCGAAAAGGTAGCTGGTGAGGATGCAAAATACATAGGGAAAGGGATGATTTCCACTTTACTCCCGTATAGAATCACGGACGGGTACGACAGAAGTAGAATAATTCGCTCCTTTGGCGCTGCCGTTTTAGAAAACGAATATATAAAAGCAGTTTTTCTTCCCGAGCTTGGCGGACGGCTTTGGTCGTTAGTTGATAAAAGGGACAACCGAGAACTTTTATACAAAAACGACGTGTTCCAGCCTGCAAATTTAGCACTTCGAAACGCCTGGTTTTCAGGTGGCGTTGAGTGGAACGTGGGAATCAAGGGACACAATCCGCTTACTTGCGCGCCGTTGTTTTGCCAAACGGTTTATAATAAGAATGACCAACCCGTGCTTAGAATGTACGAATTCGAGCGCATAAGAGAAGTCGTTTACGTTATTGAGGCAACGCTTGATAAAGATACTTTGTGTATGAATATCACCATTGAAAACACGAAGGATAGCGACGTATATATGTACTGGTGGTCGAACGTTGCCGTACCTGAAACGCCCAAAACGAGAGTAATCGTGCCGGCGGATAATACGTTTTATTGTGCGTACACGGACGGAGCGTACTTTTTGGACAAGACGGCAATGCCTTGCGTAGAGGGCAAAGATATTACTTACGCCTCCTCCAGTAACCGCTCGCGCGACTTCTTCTTTGATATCGCGGACGGGCGAGATAAGTGGATTGCAACGGCAAACGAGGAGGGCAAAGGACTTTTACAGTCCTCAACGGCAATTCTAAAAGGTAGAAAGCTTTTCGTTTGGGGACAGCACGACGGTGGACGGCATTGGAACGACTGGCTTAGCGATAAGGCAGGCCCGTACGTAGAAATTCAGGCAGGACTGCTCAAAACGCAGCTTGAACACTTCGTAATGAAGGCAAACAGCACGATTAACTGGCAGGAGCGATACAGCGCGTTTGCCATTTCGCCCGATAAGGCGCACGGCGAGTTTTCCGAGGCGGTAGCGTGCGCGCAAAAGGAAGTGGATAAAAACGTCGCTTGTGCGGGCGAAGGCTTGTTTGATATAGTGCGCGAAGGAAAAATCGAGCAGTTTGGCTCGGGCTGGGGTGCGGTGGAAAACAAACTACGCGGTGAGAGGATAAGCAATATTTGCCTTTTCCCCGACGAAAGTATCACCGACGAGCAAAAGGCGTGGAGTGACCTTATAGATGGAAAAGCGCTTGACTTCGTCGATCCCGATATTCCTACGCCCAGTTACGTGGTGGGCGAAAAGTGGCTTGAGCTGATGCTTGCTCATCCGAAAAACAACTGGAATTATTACAACCATTTGGGCGTTATTTACTACGCGCTTGGCGATATAGACAAGGCGGAGGAAAGCTTTACGAAATCGTTTACACTTACGCCTAACGCGTGGGCGTATCGCAACCTCGCCCAAATAAAGAAAAATATCAAATCAGAGTATGACGTAGCACTCCGTTTGATGCAAAAAGCGGTGGAAATTAAGCCCGACTACACGCAACTTATAGTAGAATACGCGTACGCGTGTATGAGCGCAAGCGCTTATGGACGGTTCGTATCCACTTACGATAAATTACCGCAAAAACAGAAAGAAAACGGCAGAGTGCGAATGCTACTTGGCGCGTGTCTTAACAAGATAGGCGACACGGAAGGGGCAATCGCAATCATAAATAAAGATTTAGTCGTGGACGATATAAAAGAGGGCGAATACGCTTTGTCGGCAATCTGGACGGACGTATACGCGCAAAAGATAGCAAAGGAAGAAAACGTGGACGCAAAGACGCTGACTGCGGAAGAGGTGCTTGACCGTTATCCTTTGCCTATTCAACTCGATTACAGAATGCATTAGGAGAAATAAATGTTCAAATTACCCCCATTATCGTATAATATCGAAAAAAATACTTGCCATATATCGCCGTGGAATAGAAAATACACTATGGGCGACGCTCCCTTTTTTAGCAGTATTTTCACGAATGGTCAGGAAATTCTTTCCTCGCCCATGCGTCTCGTGGGAATTGAAAACGGCAACGAGCTGGTCGTGTCCGACGTAAACAACTGTATGATGTACGGCGCGACGGACGACGAGGTTTGCGCTTGCCAGTTTATGCAAAGCAAGCGTTTCGTGTTCAATACCACGCTTTCGGTGGAGCGCGACGGCATGATTGACTGTCACCTCACCGTGTCCTCGCAGGGCAGAACGGTTGCCCAGCAATTCGGCTTAACGGACTGTGACAACGGCGACAGAATTTTGGACAGACTTTGGCTGGAAATTCCCATCAAAAAGAGCGCGGCTATTTCCTATCAGTTCGCACCCAGCGGAAAAGCGCTTATCGACGGCAAAGAGCCTGAAGTTAGCCCTGCCTTTTATTCGCTTGGCGCAATGCCCAAACAGAGCTTAAAGCTTGGCTTTATCAATCAGCTTTTCGTAAGCAACGACGAAGTGGGCTTTGCAGTTTTGTTTGAAACGGACAAGCACTGGCAGTACGACGACGAGCAAAACGTGGTTGAGTGCGTGGTAAAGGACGACGAAGTAATTATCCGCGTTCACCTTCTTGATAGCGAGCCTCACAGCTGGCTGAATAAAGGACTTAGCAACGGTCTTGACCTCGTGCCCATTTCTTTCCGTATTGCAATGCAGGTTACGCCCGTAAAGGCTTTCCCTGCAAACCCGTACACCGAAAAGAATATGCATATCGACTGCTTTAAAAAGATTTTAGAGCCATACGAACAGTTCTTGCTTTCTCCCTTTGGCGAGAGCGACGAGATTGCGCTTGACAGAATGAAAAGACTGGGCGTAAACACGCTTTACATTCACGAGAAGTGGAACGATATTCAAAACTCGCCTATGCTTACCGAGCCTACTGCAAGGCGACTTCGTCTGATTATCGACGAGGCGCATAAGCGAGGTATGAAGGTCGTACCTTACTTTGGATACGAAATGTCCACTATGTCGCCTATGTTCGCTGAAAAAGCAGACGAGTGGCTTATAAGCAATATCCATTGGCACTGGTACAGATACCCCTGGCAAAGAGCGATAAGAGTATGTTACTGTAGCGGTTGGAAAGAGGTGTTTTGCGACTATATCGAAAGGATGATGAATCAGTTCGAATTCGACGGATTGTACCTTGACTCTATTGACACGAGTTACCTTTGTTCAAACGGTGCTCACGGTTGCGGATATACGGACGAAAACGGAAAACGAAAGGGTACGTACCCCTTGTTTGAAGTAAGAAAGCTGATGAAACGCTTGTCCGATATCGTGGAAAAGCGCGGTGGAGAAATTTGTCTGCATTCCTGTTCGACCTTCCCCGTGGCGACTGCGTCGTACGTGCATAGATTCTGGGAGGGCGAGACCATTCAGACCGAGCTTATGAAGGGTAATCTGACGCGCGTGCCCGAGGATTATTACCGCGCGGCGTACGCAGGCAGAAACATCGGAATTCCCGTAAATATGATTTGCTATTCCAACCCTCCTGCGTGGACTTTTGACGAGGCGACTGCAAACGCGCTCGTGTTTGGAATTATCCCCAAGCCCGTAGACACCGGTTATCCGCTTGAACAGATGAGCAAGCTTTGGACGGCGCTTAACACCTTCCCCGTTGAAAATTCACAATGGGTAAGTTACGTTGATAGCAAAATCACGCTGACGGATAGCGACGTAAAGATGAGCTATTACGAGACGGGGAAAGAGGTGCTTTGTTTGTCTGCGAATATGGTAAAAGCGGGCCAGCAAGGGGTAACCGGAAAACTTCCTTATACGGCAAAACAAGTAAAAGACGCTATCTCGGGTGAAGTGCTCGCAAGAAACGCGGCTGAATTTAGCCTTGATTACGGCGCGTTCGACTACAAGGTTTTGCGAATTTCCAAATAATGATAATGAAAAGTGTTGATAAGCTTATATAGTTTATGATAAAATAATACATACGCGATTGCAAAAATATAATTAAAAAATCGCGCAAATACGCTTGACACGGGGGGGGGTATGATATACTTTATTCCACGCAAAAGCGCAAAAAAAAAGTGAAAAAGTCCGTGTGGACAAAATTTATATTGGGAAAAGGAGAAAAATTATGAAAGCATTAAAGAGAATTGCGACTTGTATCCTTGCCGTAGTAATGATGGTTGCTGCGTTCGCTTGTTCGCCCGTACCTCCCGGAGGCGTAACCCCCGGCGGAGATATCGACGACAAGAAGACGCAAATTTACGTATACGTTTATAACGGCGGATACGGCTCGGCTTGGCTTGACGAGGCAAAGAAGAGATTTGAAGAAATTCATAAGAACGATAGCTACGAAGAGGGCAAAACGGGCGTTCAGGTTTATATCAACGACTCGTCTAAATCCCCCTTCAAGAATATGCAAAACACCATTGCAACCGGAACTGACGAAATTTTCTTCGGAGAAGGCGGATACTATTACATTTTGAAAAACGCCGGTCTTTTGCAGGACGTTACCGACGTAGTTACCGACATTATGGACGAGTACGGCGAGAGTAAGTCCATTGAGGACAAGCTTACCGAGGAGCAGAAGAATTACTTTGGTATCGTAGAGAGCGACAACGAAACGCATTACTACGGACTTCCTCACTATTCCTCGCAGTTCGGCTTTATCTATAACGTAGACCTTTTCGACGAAATGGGCTACTATGTAAAGAAGGGCACGAGCGGTAAGGACGCGCAGTTCATTAAAAAGACGCAGGGCGAGCTTGCTTACGGTCCTGACGGCAGAACGGGCATTGCAAACGGAATCAATTACAGCGAAGACGACGGACTTCCCGCTACCTACGAAGAATTCTTCACGCTTTTGGCGCTTATGGCAGAGGATCAGGTCGTTCCCGTAACCTGGTGCGGATACGCGTATCAGTATTACTTACAAAATATGCGTCTTTCGGTAGCGGCTGACGCAATGGGCCTTGACGAAATGATGATCAACTACACGCTTAACGGCACGACCAACACGCTTTGCACCGTGTCTGCTGACGGTACTATCAACAGACTTCCCAGCGAAGATATCGTTCCCGTTTCTGCGTACAAGCTTGCTCAGCAGGAAGGCTGGTATCATTCGCTCCGTTTCTTGGACGAGCTCGTTATGAACGAGGATTATTATCATACGCTTGCCTTCAACCAAGGTTATTATCACACCGACGCTCAGGAAGACTTCATCAACGCAGGTAAGGACGGTGTAACCAAAGAAATGGCTATCCTTATGGACGGAACGTGGTGGGAGAGTGAGGCAACGCCTGCTTATAACCGTATGGTTCAAAGCATGGGTGACGAATACGCTAAAACCAAGCGTAACTTCAAGTGGATGCCTATGCCCAAGCCCACTCAGGCGCACGTTGATCAGGCGGCTACTCAGGATAAGCCCTACACCGTATACGACGAAAACGAGCCCCTTTGCTTTATCAGAAGTGGAGTAGCGGAATGGAAGCTTCCCCTCGTAAAAGAATTCTTCAAGTTCTTGCACACCGACGTTTCCTTGCGTGAATATACCGTTACTACTAACTCGCTCCGTTCGTTCGATTATACGCTTACTGAGGACGACCTTAGCAAGATGACCACTTTTGGTCGCTCGCTCGTAGACCTTAAAACGAAAGCAAACATGGTATTCCCTTACTCGAACGCAAAGGCGTACGTTGAAAAGCAAACCGCTTATTCGTCGGGTGCTTACCTTACTAACACTATCGTAAACGCTACCACTTATAGCGCTTGGGTAAACGCATTTATGGAAAAGGGCGTTTCTCCCGAAGATTACTTTAACGGCTTGTATACTTACAGCAAAGAATTCCCCATCGTAAACATTAGCGGTGACGCACTTTAATTTGGGAGTAAACGAATGCAAAAGGTAAAGAAAAAAGTCAAAATCGAAAGAAGCTTGATATTCTATATCTGCATGCTGACGATACCCATTTTGCAGTTTTGCGTGTTTTATATCGGCGTAAATCTTAACTCGATTTTGTTAAGTTTTCAAAACGTGAGTCTGGACGGCACGGTAGTGTGGACGGGCGAAAATATGGCGAAAGCGTTTGAAAACTTCTTCAATCCGTTGTCCGGACTTCCCGATAGATTGTGGAGATCCGTGTGGACGAGCTTGTTGACTATTGCAATAACGACGCCCCTTTGTTTGTTTTTCAGTAACTATATTTACAAAAAAATGTTTTTCAGTACGGGATTCAGAATTCTACTGTTTATGCCCAGTATTATTTCCGGTCTCGTGCTGACGACCACCTATCAGTTCTTTATCGAGCGCGCTATCCCCGAAATCGCGAGAATGATTACGGGCGAGCAGATAAAAGGACTTATTCAGAACGTCGACACGCGTTACGGCGCAATCTTGTTCTTCTATATCTGGGCGGGATTTGGTACGAATATGCTACTTTATTCCAACGCGATGAGCGCTATTTCGCCCGAAATCGTAGACTCGGCAAAGATTGACGGCGCGACGGGACTTAAAGAGTTCTGGCACATAAGCTTCCCTATGATTTGGCCTACCTTTACGACCTGTTTCGTGGTTACCGTTTCGGGAATCTTTACTAACCAGTTCGGCTTGTATAACTTCTACGGCGCGTCTGCCCCTGACGATATACAGTCGCTGGGATATTACCTATACAAAGAAACGCAAACTAACACTACGGATGGCAATATGGGCTCGTACTCGTATCTGTCCGCTCTGGGACTTATCATCACGCTTATTGCCGTGCCTCTTACTTTGGGCACGAAAAAGCTGATGGAAAAGTTCGGTCCGTCGGTTGAATAGGAGGGAAGAGATGAAGATTTTAGACGCAATCAAAAACAGAACTCCTAAAAAGTACAACCTTAACGGCAAAATCATTAAAGTTAAAAGCGAGCAGGAAACTAAAACTACCGCGTCGTCCGTGATAACCTTTATTTTCCTGACGATCTATGCGCTCTCGCTCGTGCTTTTGCTCTTTTGGGCGCTTATGACTTCGTTCAAAAGTCAGGGCGACTTCAGAGTAAATATCGTAGGTTTACCTCAACAATTCGAATGGAATTACGGTTTCGTGTTCGATCAGTTCAAGTACGAGGTTTTCTTCGAAGGGTACGGCAAGGTAGGAATTTCCGTAGGATATATGTTCCTTTACAGCGTATTGTACGCAGGCGGTTGCGCTATCGTTAAGGCAATGACCACCTGTCTTACGGCTTACTGCTGTGCAAGATATCGCTATAAGTTCGGCAGAGTAGTGACCTTTTTGGTAATTTTGGCAATGACGATGCCTATCGTTGGCGCGCTCCCTGCTGAAATCCATCTTGCTAAATCGCTTGGACTTTACGACAGCATTATCGGTCAGTACGTTATGAAAATGAACTTCTTGGGTATGTACTATCTCGTGTTCTTCGCAATGTTTAAGAGCGTGCCTAAAGAGTTTGACGAGGCGGCAAAGATTGACGGGGCGGGTGATTTTACCATTATGGTAAAGGTCGTTCTTCCCACTATCGTGCCTACGCTTTTGACCGTAACCTTACTTACCTTTATAGGCTTTTGGAACGATTATCAGGTTCCGCTCATCTATCTTCCTCATTATCCCACCATTTCGCAGGGGCTTCAGCGTATGATAAACACCAACCTCAACGGTTTGTCTACCGTGCCTATGCGTATGACGGCGTCAATGATAGTGCTTATTCCCATTCTCACGATTTTCATTATTTTCCAAAAATCGCTTATGGGTAACGTAACTATCGGTGGCGTAAAGGGATAACTACTAAAAACGACTACTTAAAAATATTAAGGAGGTAAAAAATGATAAAAGCAAAAAAAGTTGCCTTTATTGCAGTTTCGGTTGCGATAGCGCTTTTGCTTGCGGTTGGATCGCTATTATGCGTTCCGGGGGTATCGTCCTTCGTGGCAAGCGGATTGGGCTTTAAGCAACCCGTATATAACGGTGGCGCGACTGCGACGCTGACCGTGGGTGACAGCTACACCGTTCCTGCGCACCAGTTCGAGGTGGGCGGAACGAGCTACGTTGCGGACGCAATCGTAATTTCACCCAGCGGTAAGGTTACCGAAAAGGAAACCTTTACGCTTGACGAGGCAGGCAAATACACTATTAATTACACGTTGACTCAGGGTGGTCAGCTTTATACCGAAACGAAAGACTTTATCGTAAACTATCCCGTGGCGACGGTAGGCGAGGGCAGTACCCTTTCCTACGGCGCGCCCGAGCTTGCTACCACCGATCCCGGTCTTATGGTAAGCTTAAAAGAGGGTGACGTTTTGGAGTTCAGTCAGACTATTGACCTTACCAACGCTAAAAAGGGCGATTACTTCGCTGAATTCTATCCTGTTCCTTCCACCAAGGGCTCGGCAGACGCTGAACAGTTTTGGTTGATGCTTACCGACGTTGAAGATCCTGAAAGCTTTATCGTTATGAGAGCAAACAACGTTACCTCAGGTACTATGGACACCACCTATTTCCTTATCAAGGGCGACGGTCAAAACGCAATGGTGGGCTACGAATCCTCGTGGGACAGACTTCACAAGGATAACCAGTACGGTGCTTGGCACGCGCTCAGTTTGTCGGGTAAAAGAGGAGGATATTACGACCGTAACGGTGCGCTTAACACCTTGCGTATCAGCTACGACGCAGTAGATAAAATTTTCTGGCTCACGACCTCGTGGGGCGCAAACACTCCCATTGCCGACCTTGATAACGAAAAACAGCTTGGCGATTCGCTTTGGAAAGGTTTTACGAGTGGAAAAGTTAAACTTTCCTTCTACTGCAAGAGCTATTTGGCAGAGCGCGCAAATTACGTGTTCAAGCAGGTTAAGGGTACTAATCTTCAGGCGGATAGCATTCGCGATATTACCGCTCCTACCGTTAGCGTAAACGAGCCCAAGTACGACGCGGTCGTTGGTAGCGCGTACCCCATTCCCGAGTATACCGTCAGCGACGATTTGAGCGGAGTGGCTAAGGTAAACGTTACCGTTATGAAGGACGGAAACGCAGTCGAGATCGTAAACGGCAGATTTACCCCTGCAACCGTGGGCGAGTATTCGGTTACCTATACCGTTAAAGACTATTTTGGTAACGAGGCTAACGAAACGATAGCAATTAATTGCTCCGCTACGGCAACCGCGCTTAGCGTAACTGCTCCTACTAATATGATTTCTACTGCTAACCGTGGTGAAAAAATTATTCTTCCTTCCGTAACCGTTACCGGTGGCGTGGGAGAAAAGAGCACCTACGTAAGCGCAGACGGACAGATTTTGGAAGGCGGTGAGTTCACGCCTATGGAAACGGGCGAGTACGCAATTTCCTACGTGGCCTCGGACGAAATCGGACAAAAAGAAGTGCTTTCTTACAACGTTAACGTCGTAAACGGCGCTCAACCCGTATTCCGTGACGAGCCCGTTCTTCCCATACAATTTTTGTGCGGATTCAGCTACCGCGATCCCAAGCTTTACGCATACGACTATTCGAGCGGAGCGGAAGTAAAAGTTCCCGCTACCTTGTCCGTAACTGACGCGGCAGGAACGAGAGCAGTGGACTTCGGCGGTGGATTTATGCCTATGCTTTTTGAGGATAATCAGGACATCACGCTTACTTGGACGGCAGGCGGTAGCACGCTTACCCGTAAGGTAAAGGGCGTGTTCCCCCTTTCCAACGAAGGCGTTATTATCGATAACTATTTCGTAAAAGAGGGCGTAACGCTTACCCCTCAAAGCGGTTATATCGAAGTCAAGGCTAATAAGCCTGACGGAAGCTGGACGTACGCTATCGACCTTATTGGCGAGGGCTTTACGCTCGGATACACCGCTATTCCTAAACAAACTAATTTTGAAAAGCTTTCCATAACGCTTACCGACTCCGTTGACGCTAACGTTTCCGTAACGCTTGAGGTTGCGCCTGACGAATACAGCCGTTCGACCGTAAGAGTAGGAAAGCGCTACGGTATCGTTTCGAGCGGTTACGGTGTTTCGTCCGCAAGCAACAATTTTGCGGTTGCGTTCAAAAACAACGAATTTGGCGTTGGCTCGGCTATGATTAAGGTTGATAAGACGGATAACGGCGACGCGTTCGACGGATTCCCCTCGGGCACGGTGTACGTTACCGTTAAATTCCACGGCGCAACCGTAGGTGATACCTACCGCATAAGCGAGCTTTGCGGACAAACGATGGGCGTTCTTGCCTCCGACCGTATCCGCGCGCAGATCTACGTTAACGGCAAGTACGGTGGATCGGCTATGCTTGGCGAAAAGGCGACCGTTCCCGTAATGGTAGCGCGCGACGTGCTTAACCCCTCCGTAGTAACTTACGTTTCGGTAAAAGATCCCGACGGTAATTACGTTAAAACGGACGACGGCGTTTTGCTCCAAAAGGCAAAGTGCGATAAAGAATACGAATTCACGCTCGCATCTTACGGACAGTATCAGTTCGAGTACGTTGCTGAGGATTCTTTATCCGGTCGTGTGTCTAAACTTCCCTTCGTTCTTAGCGTTCCCGACGCTGAAAAGCCGGTGGTTACGCCCGATACGCCCTTCCCCACGTCCGTAAAAGTGGGTGAGCTTATCGTAATTCCTAACCTTACGGTTAACGATAATATTACCGACGCAGAAAACGCAACGCTCGTTTATTGCGTCATCACTCCCAACGGCAAGATTATGTACTTGCCCGAAGGCTCTAATTCGTTCAAGCCCTCTTATACGGGCGTATACGAAGTAAGAGTGCTCGTTTACGACGCTGCCGGCAATATCACTATGCTTAGCCACGACGTAAACGTAGTAGCTTAAGGAGGTAGAATATGAAAAAGCTTTTGAGTTTTATTTTAGCTATTATGACTTGCTTTTCCGTGGTAGCGTGCGACACGACGTCTACACCCGGCACGGGCGGTGGCGGTACGCCCCCGACGCCTACGGGTACGGTAAACGACGTAGAAGTGCATCGTTTTGAGGGAGGCGTTCATAAATTCAATATCGGCACTACTGATATCACTTTCGTAGAAAACGGCGTTACTGAATATTCTATCGTCGTTCCTGACGAGGCGGATATGGGACAGCTTCGTTGCGCAAGTACGCTCACTAGATTCGTAAACGAGGCAATGGGCGCAACCATTTCCACCCTTACTGAAAGCGAAGTTACTTGGAGCGAGGATAAAAAATACCTCGTAGTCGACTGTGACGGATTGTTTAATTCTGCAGGGCTTACGATGCCCCAGGAGAATTTGGGCGAGAGTGGCTACTATATTAAGAATAAGGGCAATTCCGTATTCTTGATGGCGGATTTTAGATTTGGCGCAAGCTATTCTGCAAACGCGTTCTTAAAAGAAATGATCGGTCTTGAATTCTTCGACGGCGAGTCGTACGTGTTCAACACCAAGCCGGGCGACAAAATTATGCTCCCCGATTTCGACGTAGTGGATATTCCCGATATTGAGTGGAATAACCCCACCAACAACGTTTCCTCCGCTACCCAGCAGGCGTTGCGTATTACCGGACAGAGCACCTTGTTTATGAACGTTTCGGGCGGTGGCACTTGGCATAACACGCTTGAGTGGTTACCCACGACGAAATGGGCAACTAACAACCCCGAATGGTACTCTGAGGATAAGAGAGAGCTTTGTTACACCGCTCACGGAAATCAGGCAAAGTACGACGCAATGGTAGAGGAATGCGTAAACGTTGCAGTAAGATCCTTTGAGGAAAGCGACGCAAGAAAAGAGGGTAGAAAGGTAGTTACCTTTACCGTAATGGACGGCGGTTACTACTGCACCTGCGACGCTTGTACGGCAAGCAAGAATCATTACGGATGCGATTCCGCCGCGCTCATTAAGTTCGTAAACAAAGTAGGTAGAGGACTTAAAAAGCGCTTTGAAGAAAAAGCAGAAACGGAGGGTACTCCCGTTCGCGAAGGTCAAATCATTTTCTTCGCGTACAACCAGACTTGCGTTCCTCCCGTAAAGGAGGTGGACGGCAAGCTCGTTCCCTTTGACGACTCCGTCGTTTTGGAGGACAATATCGGCGTATACTTCGTACCCCTCGGCGTAACGTTCAGCAAGACTATGTACGACGCTGAAAACGAGAGCATGCTCCACGCGACCAGAGGCTGGAACGTACTTACCGACAACATCTACTTGTGGTTCTATAACACCAACTTCTACGCATACCTCTATCCCTGGAATAACTGGAGCTCGATTGCCGAATCTTACCGCTTGTTTGCTGAAAACGGCGTATTGTTCATTCTTAGCCAAGGACAGTTCAACCAAGGCTACGGCACGACCTCGTTCGCGGCGTTCAGAGAATATCTTAACGCTGAGCTTCGTTGGGATTGCAACCAGAACTACCTCGACCTTGAGGACCGTTTCTTCAAGGGTTACTTCAAGGAGGCTGAAGAGCCACTCCGCCGTTATTTCCACGAGCTTACCGCGCATATGAGTTATTTGCAAGCAACGTATAGTAGCTTTAACGGTAAGAGCTCGTACAACCCCGTTGACGAGAAATACTGGCCCTTGCGTACGCTCAATCAATGGCTTGGCTATCTTGACGAGGCTTACGCGCTTATCGAACCTCTTAAAGAAACTAACCCCGTAAGATACGCAAACCTTTATAAAAACGTACTTCAAGAAAGTATTTTCTTGCGTCTTGCAAAGCTTACGCTTTATTCGGGTACTTATAGCTCGGACGATCTTCTCGAGGCTCGTATCGCGCTTAAAGACGATTGTAGCGAGCTTAACATTACCAGAACGAGCGAGCAGGCGTATATCGACGCCGTTTGGACGAGCTGGGGTATTATCTAAGTAATAAACGCAAATCGCGTAAAAAATTTCCTAAAAATTAGGAGGAGGAGAAAATGAAAATTAAGAAAGTATTATGGACTATGATGCTCGTGATTTTCAGTTTGATTCTTTCGGTTGGATTTATGGGCTGTACGCCGGCGGAAGATCCCGGTCCGGCGCTTACGCCCACCATCACGCTTAACAAGACCGAAAAATCAATGGAAATTTTCAGCACCTTCCAGCTCGAGGCGACGACCGAACACCTTGACGGCGTTCAGATCGTATGGACCTCGTCGGACGATGCGGTAGCATCCGTTGACGACGAAGGACTCGTCACGGCAAAAGCTGACGGCGTTGCCACCATCACGGCAACGGCAGGGGAAGTAAGCGCAAGCTGTTCGATTATCGTAACTAACTTGCACTTGATTCCGCAGCTTCTTCTTAACCAGCCCTCGTCAATGACTTTGCCTATCGGCGAAAGTTTCACGATCGTTGCTAACACCAAGTATCAACAAAACAACGTTCCTAACGTAAATTACGTTTGGTCGCTTGCAAGCGGTGATGAGCAGGGCGTAGTAACGCTTACTCCGTCCGCTGACACGAAAACCGTAACGGTTGAGGGCGTTAAGTTTGGTAACGTAACCGTAAACTGCGCTGCAATTTGTAACGGCGTTCCCATTCGTTCGACCGTAAAGGTTAAGGTTTACAACGACGACGTTGCTATGAGCGTAAGTGGTCTTACCGAGGGCGTAAACGGCTATCAGGTTGCAATGACTATGTTCAGCGACGCTGAAAAGGGTTATATCAACGAATACGCTCCCACGCTTACCGTTACTGAAAACGAAACGGCAGTGGACGCTAGCCAGATTACCTGGACGAGTAGTGACGATAGCGTAGTCGCTTACGAAAACGGTAAAATCGTTGCAAAAGGACTTGGTAACGCAAAAGTACTTGCTTTCTATAACGGCAACGGCGTTTACTTTGACGTAGTAGTTGGTACTGCAACCTTTGAAATTGCCGACACTATCTACGTTGAGTTTGCTGAAGAGGACAGCTTCGTTCTTCCCGCTGAAGTAGGCGGTAACGTTTTGGAGGTTTACTACAACGGCGCGGATATTTTCGATAGCTATAACGCTGACGAAGGTATCGTAAAGATCAGAACGGCTAACTTCAACGGCTTTGGTATCGTAAACGGCGGACTTCGTATCGTAACCGATTTGGCTGAATACGTTGCTCCCACCGAATACGTAGCAATGATCATCAACGACGCAGACGAATTTTGCAATATGCCCAACGTCGCTTGGGAGCTTGGAGATAAGACTCCCGAAGTATTCCGCGTTTCTCATCCTACCTTGGGCGGTATCTTCTATCTTGGAAACGATATCGATATGGCAGGCAAGGTTTACAACCGCGTATATAACGCAACGGGTTGGGCAATGCTTGGTGGATTCGTAGGAACTTTCGACGGTAAGGGCTACAACGTAGACAACCTTACGATGCCTTCCGGCGGTATCTTCAACTATATTGCTCACGACGGCGTATTTAAGAACGTAACTTTCACCAACGCGGTGCTTGACGCAACCAGCGCAATTGCTCTTCAAAAGGGCTTTATTACCGACTGGTGTAACGGTAAAATCTCCAACGTTTACGTTCACCTTAAGGAAGTAAAAATCGCAAGCGAGGCGTACACCTTCTACGGCGGTGCGCATACCTCTGAGCCCGTTATCAGCAACGTAATGATAGTGGCTGACAAGCTTACTAACACCGCAGGCGGTACGGTTAAGTTCTACGGCGTAGGCTTTGCAGATAGCGTTCGCTCGTACGTAGGAAACGTAGTGAACAGCGTATTCGTTACAGGCGAGCACGACGGCGTAACTACCGTTACCGGATCGAAGGATGCAGGCGTGCTTGAAGGCGTTGAATCTCCTGCTGAGCTCGTAGAAACCACGGCAAGTTCGCTTACCGGACTTAGTGAAGTTCAGGACAACTGGGACAACAAATTTTGGACCGTTAAAAACGGAATTCCCGTTCCTTCTTCAATGCTTGAAGGCAACGCGGTTGAAATTAAGAACGAACAAACTTACGTTGGTATCGGCAAGACGGCTATTTCCGCTACCGGTAACTTCGTAGCGTATAAGCTTGACGCGACCGATCCTGGTATCACGCTTGACGGCAACGTAATTACCGTTGCAAACGGCGTTAAAAACGTAACCTTTACCGTAACCGCTTACGCAGTATACGACGAAAGTATTTGCGACAGCAAGCAGTTCGCCGTTCCTGATACGCAGGTTATTGAAGTGGAGAAGACGCTTTACGCGGAAGTTACCGACGTAACCGAGGGCGTAACGCTCGCTCGTACTAAGAACGCAAGCTACCGCACTGGTTACGCGTATACTAATACGTTTGCAATCGACTTGACGGGCGTTGAATACGACGGCACCGTTTCGGGCGTTATCTACGACGGCGCTAACGTTGAATTCAGCGTTAACGAAAAAGTAGTTTCCATTAATAAGTCCGTATTTGGCAATAGTCGTGGACTTACCAGCGTAGACGTTATTTGCGAGGTTAAGAGTGGAGCGGAAATTAGTAAGTACGTTTCCATTACCGTTCCCGTTTACGTTGCTGACTACGTAATTTCCGACGGCTACGATTTCCAAGCAATGCCTTACGTAACCTATACCTTGGGTAAGGATATTGACCATAATGAAAACACCGAAACTAACCCCTTCCTTGCAGGTCACGTAGTTCTTGCAAACAATATCGAAATGAAGGGTATCGCTTACGATAGCGTATACGTTCATAACGACCGTAAGGGCGGTTTCCGTGGCGTGCTTGACGGCGACGGACATATCGTAAACGAACTTACGATTAACGGTGGAAAGGGTATTTTCTCCGCAATGCTCGGTAGTAGTGAGCTTTGCAATATCGCGTTCACCAACGGCGTGTTTAACGCAACGGGCGCTTGGGGTGGATACATTACCACTCAGCGTAACGCGAAGTTTACAAATATCTACGTTCACCTTGCTGAAATGATTATCGGCGGTAACGGAAACGCAGTCTTCTGCCAGAATAACTTCAACCCCGCACTTCCCGTAGATAACGTTGTTTCTATCATTGACAAGCTTTCTTACACGAACGGATTCACGGGTGGCGTTATTTACGCAGGTGGCGCAATTTATCACGAAAAACTCGACACGACGGGTGTTGGCAACAGATTGTACGACCAAGTAGTTGTATGTAACTTCACCAGCGCAACTGAACAGCGCGGTTGGTACACGCAGCCTGCTAGCGGTAACACCTTCACTAAGCCTGCTACCGCTTATTCGCAAATCAGCGTAGAGGCTGAAAATTGGGATAGCGCGTTCTGGACGGTATCTAACGGAATCCCCGTTCCCAACGCAATCTATAATTCCACGACTCCCGTTGAGATTACGAACACCGAGAGCGAAGTAGAAGAAGGCGAACTTATTATTAATGCAGTAGGCGATATGCTCGTTTATAGCGTAAACGACGCGCTTATTAGCGTTAAGAATAACGTTTTGACCATTCCTATCGGATATTCGGGTGAATTCACCGTAACTGCTGCTTGCGCATACGACGCTAACAAAAAGGATACTATGACCTTTACCGTTCAGGGTAGCGGTGGTGCTATTATTCCGCCTGAGCCTGCTAACACCATTATTTCTTACGAAAATATGACGCCCAGCACTTTCGTTAACAGTGCGTACGTTACTGATACGGCTTACGTAAAGGACGGTACGAAAGCGCTTAAAATTACGCTCACCAACAACGATTTCGGTTGGAGTCACGGCGGTACGACCTGCTGGGGATACAGAGCGCTTAACGATACTGCTATCACGGGATTTAAGTTCTGGGTATATACGCCCAAGGCTATGAGCATTCGTTTTGATATGTCTACGGGTGGCGCAGCCGGAACTACTTGGACGGGTAGAAAGTTCTCGAAGAGCAATTACGCTCTCGTAGAGGGCTGGAACGAGGTAACCGTTCTTCAAAGTGATTTTGACGGACTTACCTTCAGCGACGGTATCGTTCAGTTCTTTATTCAGGTTATGACTGACGCTACTACCGTTGCGAATAACGACGGAACGGTTATCTACGTTGACGGAGTAGTTGCTATTACTGAATAAACCGCAAAATCTAACGGTTTAATCGTACGAAGATTAGTAGGAAAGGACCGAATTCTTTGAGTTTGGTCCTTTCTTAATAGGAGTAAAAATGAAACGAATTATTTATATTATTAGCGCGCTTTTGACGTGCTTGGCGTGTGCGTTTTGCGCATTTGCCTGCACCCCGAGCGAGCCGACTGGCGAGGTTACTTTGACGCTTGATAAAGAAAGCGTTATGGTGGATATCGACGGGCAGACTTCGATTTCCGCTACCACGAAGGTGGGTGGAACGACGGTGGGCGCAAGCTACGTTTGGTCAGTAAGTCAGGGGGACGTATCCGTCGTTTCGTTGACACAAAACGGTGGCGCGGTTACCGTCGAGGGCGAAAAATTCGGCGACGTTACGCTGACGTGTAAGGCTACTTACAAAGAGAAAACTTACGTTAAAAAGGTAAGCGTTAGCGTACGAAACGACGACGTTGAGTTTACCGTAAGTAATTATACGGGTGAAATTAAGCTTCACACCCAAGCGGACGCACAACAGGGGTATATTAGTAGTTTCACGCCTCAAATCACCGTGACTGAAAACGGCAATCCCGTAGACGTCGGACAAATCGAGTGGAGCGTTGAGGACAATAACGTAGCGTACGTTTTTGCAGGAACGATCAACGCGGTTGACAAGGGCGAAACGCGAGTTTTGGCTTACTATAACGGCGGAGGATATTACTTTAACGTGAGCGTTGAATACGTAAAGTACGAGCTTTCGGATAAGTTTTATATCGAGTACGCCGAGCAAGATACTTTCTTGACGAAAAACAAGTTTGCCGGCGACGTTTACGACGTGGAGTACAATGGCAATAGCGTTTTTAAGTCCTACGATAGAAACACGGGCAGGGTTGCTATAAGAACGGACGGGCTTAAAATGGGCGTGCTTGACGAGAAATTGACCGTATACGCAGGAGCGAGTATTTACGATATCACGGCAGAGTATATCGCAATGTTCGTGTCTGACGCGAAAGAGTTTATGGCAATGCAGGACGTAGCGTACGAGCTGGGTGACAAAGATCCCGACACCCCGACGCTCGAGGGTATTTTCTACCTTGACAGCGACATTAAGTTCACTATCGCGGACATTTACAGAATGAAGTATCAGCGTGGCGACTGGGAAGGTGGCTTCCGTGGAATTTTGGACGGTCGCGGACACAAGGTCGACGGCTTGCGTATCTTGGACGGAGAGGCAATTTTCCACTCCGTAATGGGACAAACGGGCGGTATTTACAACATTCTTTTCGTCAACAGCGTAAAGGAAGGCGAGGGCGGATTTATCTCCGATCTTCGCGACGGTGCGCTCAAAAACGTTTATATTCACTTTAAGGAAGTTATTTGCGGAGAGAAAACGTTCGCTATCTCGCGCGAAAACCATTGGAATTCACGCAACCTCGTTAACGTTATGACCGTAACTGACAAGCTTACCGCCTTTGAAGGCGCGGAAAATCCGCAATTCTACGCGCTTGGAATCGTGCGCCACAAGTATTACGCGAAAAAGCCTGAATACTGCACGGTAGTTAACTGCGTGGCGGTATGTAGCCCCGACGACGGCGTTACGGTAAACGGCT
The DNA here is from genome assembly GCA_017623435.1 of Clostridia bacterium. Taxonomy (GTDB): domain Bacteria; phylum Bacillota; class Clostridia; order Christensenellales; family Pumilibacteraceae; genus UBA10677. The sequence goes on along the minus strand of JAGAPD010000052.1, from coordinate 31,249 downwards.
GGATGGAAGAGCCGGAGGCAGTTGCGAAGTGGGTTACGACTGGAGCGACGGCAACTTTAGACGACCTTAACGAAGTCCAAGCAAACTGGGATAGTAGCTTTTGGACGGTAGTGGACGGCGTGCCTACGCCTAAGGCTTTATAAATTAATCAAAATAAAAACGGGCAAGTCGAAAAGATTTGTCCGTTTTTTCTATGTAATAGCGTTGCAAAATTTTACGCGCTGTGCTATACTTAATAAGAAGTTTTTCAAGGAGTAAATTATGAAGATCTGGCTTGACGATCTACGTCCCGCGCCCGAGGGCTACAGCCTCGCCCGTAGCGTGAACGAGGCAATCAATTTAATACTAAAAGCGGAAAACGACGGGGTACGTATAGCCGTGATTGATTGCGACCACGACCTTGGCGATTATGCCTTTGACGGCGGTGACGGAATAAAACTTCTTGACTGGCTGGTAGAAAGGCGCACTTTTTACCCCATTGAACTACACACCGCTAATCCCGTAGGCAGAGATAATATGGCACGACTTATCAATAGGTACTGGGAGTAAAAATATGACTGACAATAGATACAAAAGAACTAAATTTGCTTGCTACGCGGCGTACTTTACTATGTCGTCGATATTTTGCCTGCCACCTATGCTGTTCGTAACCTTGCGCGAAACCTTCGGTATTTCGTACACGCTACTTGGCACGCTCGTTTTGGTGAACTTTTGCACGCAACTTACCGTGGATTTAATTTTCACCTTCTTTTCCAAAAAATTCAACGTGAAAGCGATAGTGAAGGTTATGCCACTTATTACCGCGCTTGGACTTGTGATCTACGCGCTCGTGCCCACGCTTTTCCCTGATATTGCATACGCAGGGCTGGTGGTAGGAACGGTTGTTTTCTCGGTGTCCGCAGGCTTTTCAGAGGTGCTTTTAAGCCCGATGATAGCGGCGATCCCTTCAGATAATCCGCAAAAGGATATGAGTATGCTACATTCGCTTTACGCGTTTGGAGTGCTGTTCGTAGTAATCGTATCCACCGTATTCTTCGCGCTGTTTACGACGGCAAGCTGGATGTACTTGACGCTGTTTTTCGCGCTTTTGCCCGTGATTGCGTCCGTGCTATTCTTTACTTCGCCCATGCCCGATATGGACACGAGCCAAAGCGAGGCAAGCGTAGCAAAATCGAGCAAAAGAACGCTTGGACTCGTGCTTTGCGTGGCGTGTATTTTCTTCGGAAGTTGCGCTGAAAACGCTATGAGCAACTGGGTTTCGGGCTTTATGGAAAACGCGCTCGGGATTGATAAATCAATCGGCGATATTCTGGGACTTGCTATGTTTGCCGTTTTGCTCGGTTTGGGCAGAATTGCGTATGCGAAGTGGGGCAAAAATATCAGCAAAATTTTACTTTTTGGAATGATAGGCGCGTCCGCGTGCTACCTCGTCGTAGGACTCGTGGACAACGTGATTTTGGCGGTAATCGCTTGCTTTATGACGGGGCTTTTTACATCGATGCTTTGGCCGGGCACGCTTATACTTATGGAGGAGAAGTTACCTTCGCTGGGCGTGGGCGCGTACGCGCTTATGGCGGCGAGCGGAGATTTGGGCGCGTCCGTTGCGCCTCAGCTTATGGGCGTAGTTGCCGATAGCGTTGCAGGAAGCGCGCTGGGTGCGGAAATAGGCGTGGCGGTGGGGCTTACCGCGGAGCAGGTTGGACTTAAGGCAGGTATGCTCGTAACCTCGCTTTTCCCCATTTTGGGCATAGTAGTGGTGCTAATTATAATGAATTATTTTAAACCTAAAAAGCAAGAAAGCTTGCTGAAAACAGAGTAAACGAAAAGACCTGACGGGATATCCTATCAGGTCTTATTTTTGGCTCTGTCACAACATTTGACTGATTTTTGATGGAAAAATCCTACGAAATCCAACTTATTTTTCTCGGTTACCGTCGAAGACGGTTTAGTAGGCTTATGTTAGTGTGATTGGTTTTGCGACCTACGCTGATATATTTGACCATACGGTATGGTCGTACTACGAAACAGGCTTTGCCTGCGCCCTCGAAAGAATAAGTGTCTTTCTTGTATTGTTCTCATCAAATCGCAAAAATTACTAATCAGTCATCTATTGTGACATCGCCTATTTTTTCAAAACGAGTGGGTGCGTATGCGCCCGTTTTTAATCTTTTACCATATTTTTAATCATCTCAGCGAACTTAATTTCAGCGTTCGTTATCTCTTCGGGGCTGTCGCCTTTTGGCGCGTTAGTTTCCATCGAGAACACGCCTTCAAAGCCTATTTCTTTAAGCGCGCTAACGAAGTCGTCCCATTTGCAAACGCCTTGATAGGGATCAAGGTGCTGGTCGCGCTCGCCGTTATTATCGTGAACGTGGAGCGTTGCGAGTAGGTCGCGTCCGATAAGGCGTACCGCGTCGCTGGGTTGTTCGCCAAACACTAAAACGTGGCCCGTGTCAAGACAAATTTTGAGGTTGGAGTGATTGATTTTTTTCACGAAGTCAACGATTGCTTTTACCGAGCCAAGCGGAAGGTCGGGCATAGGCATATTCTCTAAACAGATTATAACGCCTTGCTTTTCTGCATAAGCAACGACTTCGCGGAAAAAATTATAGTTGATTTCAAAGAATTCGTCCACGCGCTCGTCGCCAAACATTTGCCAGCCAAAAGGCATAAGGGGATGAAGGATAAAGTATTTCGCGCCTACCGCCGCGCTACCGCGAATACCTTTCTTTACGTCATCAACGCATTTAGCAAGCTCCTCGGGTGTAGCGCAAGCCGGAGGAGGCCAGCACCAAAGTCCGTGTGACTGCCAAAAATAAATTCCTTCGTTTTCAGCATCACGTCTGATGCGTTTAATTTCCGCGATAAACGCGTCTTCGTCTTGGGTAAAAAACGGGGTGGATGGATTTGCTAAATCTTGAAAATCAGCATACCCGTACCCGTGCGTTTTCATTTTTTTAGCGCCTTCGCTTACGCCGTAACGGCTGAGGTATACGCTACTTGCAATTCCTAATTTCATAGTCGTCTCCTTGAGTATTTCGTTAGTTAAACTACGATATTAATTAGTCTATTCTTAATAACGATAACCTTTTTGGGAGTTTTGCCTTCGAGTGCATCGATAACCGTCTGGTCGGAAAGTGCGATTTGCTCGATAGTAGCGTTGTCGGCTGAAGAGGGGACTACGATCTTTGCGCGGATACGGCTGTTGATCTGAACTGCAAGCTCGATTTCGTCACGAACGAGCTTACTTTCGTCGCAAACGGGGAAAGAAGTGTTAAATACCGAGCCCTCGTTTCCGCGACTTGTGTAAAGCTCTTCAGCAATATGAGGAACGATGGGTGCGAGCATCTTAATAAGCGCGTCGCAGGTTTGCTCCATAACCTCTTCGCTTGCCTTGCCGTCCACCTTGTACATAGTGTTTACAAGCTCCATAATACGAGCAATCGAGGTGTTGAACGAGAACACTTCCATATCGGTAGAAACGTTTTTGATGCAGTAGTTAAGCGCGTACAAAAGCTCCTTATCAGCCGAAACGTCGGGGGACGTGGGTGCGTGTTTTTTAACGATCATACGTTCAACGCGGTCAAGGAATTTAGCAACGGACTTGATTCCGTCGTCGCTCCACGGACCGCCTTCGATATACGAGAAGCCGAACATAAGATACATTCTGAAAATATCCGAGCCGTATTCGTTTACGTACTTGTCGGGGTTGATGATGTTGCCCTTGCTCTTGCTCATTCTTTGTCCGTCAGGACCGAGAATGATACCTTGGTGAACGAGCGATTTAAACGGCTCGTCAAAGTGGATATAACCCATATCGCGAAGTGCTTTCGTGATAAAGCGTGCGTAGAGAAGGTGCATACAAGCGTGCTCAGGACCGCCAACGTACTTGTCTACGGGGAGCATCTTGTCAATAAATTCCGTGTTAAAGGGCTCGTCCGCGTTTTTAGCGTCGGGGTAACGAAGGAAGTACCAGCTCGAGCAAACGAAGGTGTCGAGCGTGTCGGGATCACGGCGCGCAGGGCGTCCGCAAACGGGACAGGTAACGTTCATAAACTCCTCGCATTTTCCAAGCGGAGATTGTCCGTCGGGTGTGAAGTTTACGTTATAGGGAAGCTCGACGGGTAAATCCTTTTCGGGAACGGGAACTGCGCCACAATGCTCGCAATGGATTACGGGAATGGGTGCGCCCCAGTAGCGCTGACGGGAAACGGACCAGTCGCGCAAACGGTAATTTACCTTTCTCTTGCCCTTGCCCTCTTTTTCAAGCTTATCCAAAATAGCAAGCATAGCGTCTTGCGATTTCATTCCGTCAAAGCCGGGGGTGTTGCATACGTAGCCGTAATCAACGCAGGGAAGCTCGTGCTCTTTGCCGTCGTGATATTCAATAACGGGTTTGATGGGAAGATTGAACTTCTTTGCAAAATCGTAGTCGCGCTCGTCACCGGCAGGCACGCCCATAACGATACCCGTTCCGTAGGTGGAGAGTACGTAGTCGGCAATCCAAACGGGAACTTTTTCGCCGTTAAGAGGATTTATTGCGTACGCGCCCGTGAAAACGCCCGATTTTTCTTTTACGGTGGACTGACGCTCGATTTCGCTAATTTTTGCCGTAGCCTTTTTGTATGCTTCCACCGCTGCCTTGTTTTCAGGCGTGGTGATTTCGTCTACCCAAGGATGCTCGGGCGCGAAAACGATATAGCTTACTCCGCCCAAGGTGTCGGCACGGGTAGTGAACACGCGGAAAGCCTTGCCGTTTTCAAGCGTGAATTCAACCTCGCCACCCTCGCTTCTGCCTATCCAGTTTTTCTGCATAAGCTTGGTCTTTTCGGGCCAGTCGATTTTGTCAAGGTCGCGCAAAAGCTCTTCTGCGTAATCGGTGATTTTGAAGAACCATTGAGTCATTTCCTTTCTTTCGACTTCCTGACCGCAACGCTCGCACTTGCCGTCGATAACCTGTTCGTTAGCGATAACGGTGTTACACGACGAGCACCAGTTTACGGGCGAAAGCTTTTGGTAAGCAAGTCCCTTTTTGTAAAGCTGAAGGAAAATCCATTGAGTCCATTTATAGTACTCGGGATCGCAGGTGTAAAGCTCGGCATCCCAGTCGAACATAGCGCCCATAGCTTTGAGCTGACCTTCCATCGTAGCAATATTTTTCATAGTGCTGTCTTTGGGGTGGATGCCCGTTTTGATAGCGAAGTTTTCAGCAGGCAAGCCGAACGCGTCAAAGCCCATAGGCTGGAAAACCTCGTAGCCCTGCATGCGCTTAAAGCGCGCGAACGAGTCGGTAGGGCCGTAGTTGTACCAGTGGCCAAGGTGAAGGTTTGCGCCCGAGGGGTAAGAGAACATTTCCAGTACGTAATACTTTTTGTCCGACTTTGCGCGGTCAAAAGCGTGGAGTTTGTCTTCTTCCCATTTTTTGTTCCATTTTTGTTCAATAGCCTTGTAGTCCATTTCATTCTCCAAAGGTTAATTTAGATTATTATATAATTATAATATTTACTATTGTTTAAGTCAAGGAAAAACGAGGTAAAGCGTAAAAATCACAGTACACCGTCCACTTTTATCGTGCCTGCGTATTCGCTCAGCGACATAGTAGTGCTTTTTTTGAACTGACGCGAGAAGTAGTGAAGGGATGAATATCCCAATTTATACGCGATTTCCGTGAAGGTATACTTGTTGTAGCTTATCAGTTTTTTTGCCTCCTCGATTTTTAGCGAGGTAAAATACTGCATAATCGACTGGCCCGTGTTTTTCTTGAATACCGTTTTAACGTAAGTTTTAGAAAAGAACAGAGTGGACGCGATTTCGTCAAGTGAAATATTACCGTGCACGTTGTTTTCTAAAATTTCCTTGATTTTGTCGGTCAGCTCAAAGCTCGTGCGCTTGCTCTCGCTCTTGTGCTTTTCGCCAGAAGTGAGCGAGCGATAAAGAAAGATGAGTAACTGCTCAACGTATAGTTTTATCAGTTGCGCTCCGCCAAAGGGCGCGTTGTCGATAGGGTGCATTTTAGTTAAATATAGCGCGTTGAGCTTGTCGGAGTAACAGCGCGAACATTCGCTCACGATTTTGCCAAGAAGGTCCTTTTCGGTTTGAGAAAGGGTAATTCGGCAATTTTCAAACGCGCGCATAGTGGGGCTAAGGCACTCGAACGAGATAATTACGGAGTTTGCGAAATTGTTGTCCGTCTTTATCGAATGATATTCGTCGGGCTTGTGAAAATAGCCTTCGCCTTGGCAAAGGTCGAATTCGTGATCCTCGGCTACGATTTTCGCCGTGCCTGAATCAATATATACGAATTCCCAGAAGGGATGACGCTCGCCCTCGAACGCGAACTGCTGACCGTATTTAAAGTAATGTATCGTATATACGGCGCGCACGTTAAACACGGAGGCAAGGGGCGTTTTTTCGTATTTTGTCGTTTTTTTGTCGCTCATACCAAAATTATATACCATATTGCATTTTTTTGCAAGCACTTGTGTCCTTTCGTGCAAAAAAGATTGTCGTCCCAACGCGCGAATTGCTTGCAAAAACGTAGTTTTGATGGTATAATTATGCTATGCAACCAGATTTTTTGACAACTTTAATAAACGTAGGGATGATGACCGCGCTTGCAATCCCGGGGTTTTTGCTTAAAAAGAAAAATATGCTCCCCGAAAAAGCGGTAGCGGCGCTCGTTGCCGTGCTGGTATTCGTTTCTCAGCCGTTTATCACGATAAGCGGATTTATGGAGAAAAAATACGAGCCGGCTTTGCTCGCGAATATGGGCATAGCACTACTGTTTTCTTTGCTTTTCCACGTTATCGTTTATTTCGTGGCAAAAGCCGTTTTCTTCACTCTGACTAAACGCGCGGATGGCGACGCGGACGACGAAACGAAAGAGAAGGCGAGGGTGGACGCTTGGCAAAACAAGGCTTGTACCGTTGCGTCCTTTATGGGTAACGCAGGATTTATGGGCTTGCCCGTTATGAAAGCGCTTTTTCCCGCTAATCCCGAAATGCTCATCTACACCGCGGTTATCAATATCGGCTTTAATATCGCCAGCTGGACGCTGGGCGTGTACACGATTACGGGCAATAAAAAGGATATGGGGCTTAAACGCGCGCTCTGTAATCCTCCTACGCTCGCTCTCGTGGTCGGACTTCCGCTGTTCTTCTTTAACGAGTATATTCCCCTCGAAGTGTTTACGCCCGTAAGCACGGCGGTAAACTATTTGGCGGATATGACCTTGCCCCTTTCAATGATTATTTTGGGTATTCGCTTTGCTGATCTTAAAATCAAAGAACTGTTTTCCAGCGCGAAGGTTTATCTCGTGTGCTTTCTAAAGCTTATCGTGTCCCCCTTGATTTGCTTTGCGCTGATGTTCGTTGCATGTCTGATTTTCCCCGCGCTTGACGCGTACGTAATTATTGCTGTGTTCGTAATTATGGCTATGCCTACCGCGGCGCTTACGCTGTCCTTTGCCGAGATGTACGACGGCGATAGACTTACGGTCGTAAAATCCACCGTTTTGTCTACTTTTTTAAGCATCGTAACCATTCCGCTTTTGATGCTTTTGACCGTATTTTTATAATTAAAAATCTTAACCTAAAAAATAAAACGCGATGGTACGTACCACCGCGTTTTTGCTATTTTTACACTATTTTATATGATTTTCAAACCACTTTATTACCGCAGGCTCGCTGTCTGTGGAAGTGTAAGGAATATTGTACCATTGTGCTGAATAATCAACCTCGTATCCGCCCGTTTCAAACTCCTCGGGCGGTGCAAGATAGCCCATAGTTACGTTAGTGTATCCGCATACGAACACGCTTTGGGGCGCATAGCCGTTATCTACGCATAGTTTTTCCAGTTTATCACCCGTAAGGGTAAGTAGTTCAAACGGTACGAATAAAAAGGCGCATTGTTTACCGATCTTCATCATTTGAAGGGGGACGGTCACGGCAAAATCCTCGCCCATTTCTATCATTCGTAGCATTTTTCTATGCCATTGCAATTCGCGAAAGAAGTAGTGGCGATATTTCTCGTCAGGATGAGTTAAATGGTTGTTAAGTAGCTCTTTTGCCTTGTCTTTCAGCGCTTGCGCGTCGGTAAGTTTCAGCATAGGAATACGTGCGTATTCGTAAGTGATTTCCATTTTTTCATTGAGCGTAATTTGGGAAACGGAAGAGTGAAGTCCATTCGTAATCTCGTCCGCAAAAGACTTGCCCATCGTGACGGTAAATTGCTCTCTGTCGGTGTAAATATGCATTTGTGGGTCAATATCCGCACCGCGACCTTGAAGGAACATTATAGGCGTGTCAGGAGTGGAAATTTTATTCAGTTCGCTCAGCCAGTCGGCAGAAATTGCTTGACCGTCCTGAATGACCGCGTGACAGTTTGCCGAGCATATTGCGCCTTTAATTTTTTGGTCGCCGTCACGGAAAACGGCACAACGTATGCTCCTGTTTATGACATTTCTGCCCCTACGGTTATAGCCGTACTGCAATTCTTCGGGTAAAATTTCGTAACTTACCGTGCCCTCGCATGCGTTATTTATAGCAGTTTTTGCTATCTCCGCGCACTTTGTTCCAACGAAAGCAAAGTAGTCGTAATTGATGGGGTTTTCGTCCAGTAGTCCCGTTGCTGGAGCGGAGTGAGTGTGTGTGCAGGCAAGCGCAAAATTGCTTTTGTCAATGCCTGTGATCTCGCTTATTTGGTCGCTGACAAGTTCGTAAGTGCGCTCGCGCAGTCCTATAAGGTCAAGCGAGAAGAGAATAAAAATTTGCTCGCCCGATATAAAAACGCATACTTTTGCGTACAGGTCGTCGCGTACGCTGTTAGCAGGCGAAAGCCTGTCACCGTAGCCGTCGAGAAAAACTGCGGACGGGTTATTGGGCGTTATTACCGTTTGGGCGAAACCGAGTTTGACTTTATTCATTTCCGTTCTCCTTGTTGCGAATTTTGGTGGGCGAGAGTGAGTAACGTCGCGTGAAAACGCGCGTAAAATAGTTGCTGTCTGAAAAGCCAGTAATCAGTGCGATTTGTGCAACCGTCATATCCGTCGTGGTAAGAAGTGCGTGCGCTTTTGCGAGCCGATAGCCGTTAACGTATTCCAGCGGAGTTTTGCCCGTGATTTGTTTAAACCGACGGCAAAAATAGGATTTGTTCATACAGCACTCGCTTGCTAAAACTTCAATACTGATTTCGTTTGCGTAGTTTTGCGAAACGTATTTCAACGCCGCCGTCACGTTGGACTGAGCGAGCGTTTTTGTTGAGTTTTCTTCCACGCAATTTCTGAAAAGCCAGGATAGAAGTTTAAGAATTTCGCCTTTGATTTGCAGTTTGTACGCTACGTTTGCGGTTTTAAATTCGCGTAAAATATTTTGGAAAATCTCGCGTGGTTTGGGCGCGTTTACGAGCGAGTGAAAGCGCATTTTTCTTTGCGCGAGAGCACTAAGTAATTCGTCTTTGCCGTGCGAAAGTAACCTTACGTCCACCATAAGACATTGATAGGTGGCAGGAGTTTTGTGGTACTCGATAATATGCGCCTGACATGGATTGAGAATAATCAGATCACCTGCCGTACATTCAATACGATTAAAATCGCACTCACACGCGATATTTCCTTCCGTGACGAAGATGATTTCCAGTTGCTCGTGCCACTTAATTGAGGGAGTGGAAGTAAAGGACGGATACGTGCGGATATCCTTTATCAGTATAACGGGAAAATTTTCGTCGAGGAAAGGAATGTTCTCGTACACTATCCCCTTGTTTTCAAAGTTTTTATCCATAACTTTATTATAAATTCTCGTATGCGTTTTGTCAATAATTTGAGTTCAAAACGTTAATTTTGTGCAACAAAAAGTAAATATCGTGCTTTTTAACGAGGTATTTTTTTAAGTAAAAGTCAATTTTATCCATAATTTTGTAAATATAGGCGTAGACGGGCAAAAGTGAAACGTGGTATAATAAACGAAGATGGAGGCGTTATGCAAAAATTTTTCGTAGGAGTGGACGGCGGTGGCACGAAAACGGCTTTGTGTGCGCTGGATAGCACGGGCAAAGTGATTGCGCGTAGTCAAAGCGGTCCTATCAATTATAATTTCATAGGGTTTGATCAGGCGGTTGAAAATCTGATGCTTGGAATCGTGGGGCTTAACTTACCTGTTGATAGAATTAAAGCAATAGGCGTGGGAGATCCGTCGATAGACGATTTACCCGATACGGAAAGCGCAAAGCGTTTTATCGATAAAATCGAGAAAAAAACGGGCGCAAAAGTTTTTAGCAGAAGTGACGCGTATATGTCGTTGTACTCTCTTCTTGATGGCGGTGTGCCCTCTGCGCTCGTGATAGCAGGAACTGGTGCGATTGCACTTGGAGAGGATAAAGAGGGCAAAGTTCACGTTGCAGGTGGATGGGGTAGACTGACGGGTGACGAGGGTAGTGGATACTATATCGCACTTGAAGGACTGCGCGCCGTGATGCATTACAGCGACGGCGTAGGTCCAAAAACTGCTTTGTCGGATTGCGCGCTTGAATATTTTTCGGCAAAGTGCGCACGTGAAATTGCCACGAAATTGTACGGCGCAAAGCAAGTAGATATTGCTGGTTTTTCTAAGGAAGTGTACGCTTGCGCGCTAAACGGCGACGGGGTTGCGAATGAAATTTTGTACGATTGCGGTCGTAAACTTTCTATTATTGCGATTGCCGTGATTGACAGGTGCAATGCAAAACGGCTGGGTACGTACGGTGGAGTTTTGCAAAATAACGACATAGTCCGTGAGGTTTTTTTACGAGAAATTAAGGCAAAATACCCCGATATTAGTATCAAAGGAACGCTTATGAGGGCAGAAGAGAGTGCGGGGCGTTACGCTATTAAGAAATATAAGGAGCAATTATGAAGGCAAACGACAGATATATAGAAGAAATCAAGCGACTCATTGAAAAAGTACAGCTACAGAAAGAGGAAATTGAACGTGCGTCACAGCTCGTTGCCGATGCGCTGACGACTAACGGTTACGTCTTTACTTTTGGTACGGGACATTCGCATATTTTAGCGGAAGAGATTTTTCACCGCGCAGGAGGGCTTGCGCGTGTTTGCCCTATTTTGGAAAATAATCTTATGTTGCACGCAGGCGCGGCACGCAGTAGTATTTTGGAGCGAATGAGCGGATATGCGAAACTTATCCTTGACGACGTCGACGCCGTTAAAGAGGGTGGAGTGATGTTTCTTTTCTCTAACTCAGGCTGTAACACCGTAGCGGTGGAGATGGCACAGGAGGCGAAAGCGCACGGACTTTCTACCGTATGCGTAACGAATATTACGCATTCTAAAAAGGCGACTTCGCGTCATCCGCAGGGTAAAAAACTTATGGAAGTTTGTGACGTAGTTATCGACAATATGGGGTGCTACGGGGATAGTGCAATTGACGTAAACGGCTACGTTACGGGCCCGACTTCTACCGTAATCGGCGCTATGATAATGCAAGAAATCGTATGCCGTGCAATCGAAATAATTAGCGACAGTGGGAAGGACGTGGAGATTTTTACTTCGGCCAATACGGCCGGTAACGGTCAGGCAAACGAAGTCTATATTGAAAAGTATAAGCCCGTTATCAAGGCTTTATAAGGAGAAATTATGTTAGCGATTAATGGTGGGGAACGAGTAAGAGACAAAAGTAAAAGCTACCCGTCCTGGCCCTCTGTGACGGATGGGGACAGAAAACTTTTGAACGAAACGATAGGGGACGTATACCGCGGTTTTAGTAATAGAAAGCAAGAATTTGAGCAAAAGTTCGCAAAAGACGGTAAAGTAAAGCATTGCTTTGCGGTGGCAAACGGTACCGTTTCTCTCGAACTAATTTTGCGCGCTTACTCAATTGGAAGGGGAGACGAAGTTATACTTCCGCCCTATACGTTTATAGCGACTTTTTCTTCTATTGTCTACGCAGGTGCTACGCCCGTTTTTGCGGATATTAGCGAGCGCGATTATAATATGGACGTAGTGGACGCGGAAAAGAAAATTACCGATAAGACGAAGGCGATAGTGGTCGTTGCGGTAGGGGGTTGTCCACCTGATGTCGATGCGTTTGAAAGTCTGGCAATAAAGTACGGCGTTAAGCTTATCGTGGATGCGGCTCAAGCGGTGGGCGCGTCGTGGCGTGGCAGAAATATCGCAAGTTGCGGTGACGTCGCGTCTTTTTCAGCGCAAAACACTAAAAATTTGACTTGTGGCGAGGGTGGAATGATCACCACTAACGACGACTGCTTAGCGGGAAATCTGTCGCTTTTGCTTAATGGTGGAGTGAAGGACGGAAAAATTGTGTCCGTCGCACAAAATCATAATATTACTCCCTTTCAAGCGACCGTTTTGCTTTCGCAGTACGAAAAACTTGGTCAGGAAATTCTGACGCGTGAGAAAAACGCCGCGTATTTAGCAGGCAGAATAAAGGAGCTTGATTTTATTGATGCACTTGATTACGACGAAAGAATTACTACCCACGCGTATCACTTATTCTTGTTCAGAGTGAACGAAAAAGCGTTTGAGAAAAAGGGAATTACTCGCGACCAGTTCGTAAAAGCGTTGCAGGGCGAAGGGCTTGCCGTGGACGTTGGATATATGCCCGTTTACACTTTTCCGTGTGTGAGTAGCGAGGATACGAATCGTATGATTGACGGCAAAGTGGATACCACGTCATTGCCCGTTTGTGAAAAAGTGTGCAAAAAATTATGTATCTGGACTTATCAATCTGTGCTACTTGGTACGCGCGAAGATATGGACGAAATCGTTACCGCACTCAAAAAAGTTTGGGATTGCGCGGACGAAGTACGTGCGCTTTAAGGAGTGAGAAAATGGACGAGAAAATTATCAGAGAGATTGAAAACGAGGTGCTTGAAAGTGGCGTTTGGGGTACGATGGGAGATAAATCCATTTCCGCAGGTAAAACTTTCGCAAAATTTATAGGAGCAAATTACGCGCTGTTTTGTCATAGTAACGACGGCGCGTACGAGGCGCTTTTGAGAAGTTTTGGAAAACGTCTTGAAAAATACGGCGATTTCGTGGTGGTGGGTGAAAACTCTTATCCGTCCGATTCGCTCGTTGCGCTTTGCGTGGGAAGTGCGCCCTTGTTTTGTAAAACGAACGAGGATAATACGCTGAACGTTGACGATCTGAAAGCAAAACTAAAGGGGGCGTGTATGCCCGTTCGTGCGGTTGTGCTTGATACGGACTTTGCTTACTTCGATATTAAAGAAGAGTATTTGGCTGAAGTTTATGCGCTTTGTAAGAGCGCAAACGTACCGCTTATTATAAACGCAGGCGGAAACGTCGGCACTTATAATGGCAAGAAACCGCTTGTTGAATATGGCGATGCGCTATTGTTTGATTTTGGTGAAGGTAGTGCGATTGACGTGGGAATGAGTGGTGCGGTGGCGCTTAACGACGAAAAAACTTATTCGGACGTACTTGCTTATCATAACTGTGGACGCGGGCTTGACGATGGATGCTCGCTTGAAATGGACGAAACGGTGGGTGGCGACTTGCGCGTTAGTGAATGGACGTGCGCTTTGATCGAACGGTATTTGACAGAAAACGATTTGCGTAAACCAAATAAAATGAACGTCGTTTATATGAAAGACCAGCCGGTATTTGAAAGCGATTATGCGAAGAAAATTATGAAATAGGTAAGAAAACCGAGGGTACGTATCCTCGGTTTTTCGTTATTTTACTATATTTTTTATTCCTTTTACGCATACTAAAGAAAAGGAGTAAGTATGAAAATAAACAAGATTTTTAAGAAAAGCTACCGCGCTAAAAGTAAAAATGAATTCGTAAGCGAGTACGATCCGTTTGGTAGTTATACGGGTAACTCTGTGAAAAATTATGACGAAAAGATAGAGCAGGACGCGGACGATTTGTAAAAGTTGCGCTTAAAAATGCTTGCTCAATAAAAAATTATATGATATAATTTTATTATGAGTGAGAAAGCAATAAGAATTTTAGCAATTATAGCGTTAGTGTTCGTGGGAATCTTTTCCGTTTCCTTCGTGCTCTACCTGCTCGACAAGGATATGCTGGGCGGAGCGGTAGCTCTTATCACGCTTATTTCGGGCGGAGTGGGCTTTTTTCTCTTTCTTATGGTCAAATTTATGGCGAGAAAGCAATCGCCTGACGTAGTGGAAGAAGGCGAGGACGAAGAGGGCGAAGAGGTTAGCGACGAAGCTGGCGAAGAGAAAAACGACACGCAGGAATAAGCAATTATTCCTTTTTTTCTCGTGGTAAGAACGAAACTGCTAATCCAAGCGCAAGCGAAATGCAGGCGCTTAAAAGATAGTAAATTGACGAAGTGACGAACGACGAGAGGAAAAATAGCGTGAGTGCGCAGGTAAAATAGGATTTTGCGCGTTTTTTGTCCAGCATACTTTGAACTGCGAGGGCGAATTTTTGCTTGCGCGAGGGCAAAGTTACGACGGGCAAAGCGTCGTTTTTACGCAAATAGGCGTAAAACTGCGCGTAGTCCACCACTTTTACGCAAAGGTCAGTCGTTTTTTTAATCAGCTCGTCGCATTTAACGGGGCGAAGGTGAGTCAGGATAACGACTTTTTCGTAACCGCGCAAACGGGCAAAATTGACACAATCGATAAAATCGTTGCTACTTAGTGCGTTTGGTCGCATTTTAGCGAGAAAAATAGTGTCGTCCGCTCGTAAATAAGTGGAGTACTTTTTGACGGTATGCTTGCGCGAAAGCACGTTTTCAAGTAAAGATAAAACGTATTCGTCACCCGAGTAGACGACCTTTTCGCAAACGGCGTTATAGTCCTTGGGCTTAAAGAATTTTTCGTCGCGCTTACCGATGGCGAGTAGATAAACTTCGGATAAACATAGCGAGAAAATCGCACCAAAAAGCAGGGCGCAAGTCGTGTTTCGGCAAAAATAGCCACCCACGACGACGCCAAGAGCAAACAAAATAAACTTACTAATTAAACTGTCGGAAAAATAGGAAAATTTCATACCTCAATTATTGACGGCAAAAGGAAAATTAAACGGCAAAAGTTATGGAAACTCAAATTTATCAATCGAATCAACTGAATATCAAAACTTGCGCGCGCCTTTTGCAAGAGGGTGAAATCGTTGCTTTCCCCACCGAAACGGTGTACGGCTTGGGCGCAAACGCCTTTTTGCCTGATAGCGTAAAAAAGATTTACGAGGCAAAAGGTCGCCCCTCTGACAACCCGTTAATCGTACATATCGCTGACAAAACGTGGGTGGACGTGGTGGCTGATTTCGTTCCAGACGGGGCTAAAAAGGTCATTGAAAATTTTATGCCCGGTCCCGTTACGGTGGTGCTTAAAAAGAAAAAAATCGTGCCCGATTCGGTAACGGGCGGACTGGATACCGTGGCAGTGAGAATGCCTGATAGCAAAGTCGCGCTTGATTTAATTTTAGAGGCAGGCGTGCCCGTGTGTGCGCCCTCGGCAAACACCAGTTCAAAGCCAAGTCCCACCAAAGCAAGCCACGTATACGACGACCTTAACGGTAAAATTAGCGCTATTTTGGACGGCGGTGAGTGTGAAGTAGGGGTTGAATCGACCGTAATCGACTTTACGGGCGAAAAGCCAAGACTTCTTCGCGCGGGCGGTATGGCGCTTGAGAAAATTGAAGAGGTGGTTGGCGAAATCGAGGTCGTGCGTGGTTCCACCGTGGCGCTTTGCCCGGGTATGAAATATAAGCATTATTCGCCCTCAAGCGAAGTGTTCGTAGCGACTGCGGACGAAAACGCCGTAGGGCGTATGGTGGCGTTTTACGAAAAATGCGTAAGCGAGGGCAAAAAAGCGGTGGTAATCGCTATGGAAGAAAACGCCCGTGATTTTGATCAAAATCATTTTTATAGCGCAGGAAAAAGCTACGAAGATTATGCAAGAAAGTTGTTTTCCTTGCTCCGTCAAAGCGACGACGACGGCTACGATATCGTTATCGCGCAGGGCGTTGAGGAAAAAGGTATAGGTAGCTCGATAGCGAACAGATTAGAAAAAGCGTGCGGAGGTAAGTTTATATGACGACTCTAACCGTACAAGAAACAGAAAAAGAAGTGCAAAAGAAGGGCGAAGTTACGGTGGAGTTTGAACAAACGGTTGAGTTTGACGAGCCAGAGGAAAAGACTGAAGCTAAACCCGAAAAGAAAAAACGCGCCAAGAAAGAACCTAAAATTAAGATTTTGTTCGTTTGTAGTGGAAACACTTGTCGCTCGGCAATGGCGGAAAGTATTTTCAAGAACGAAATTAAAAAGAAAAAGCTTACTGCAAAATACGACGTGGCATCGTGTGGGCTTACGGCAAACGAGGGGGATGGAATCAGTCCGTCATCACGTGCGGCGCTCGCTTATTTGGATATTCCGTGGCACAAGCACAAGGCGAAAAAGTTTAAGGACGAAATGCCACAAAAAGTAGACCTCGTGGTGTGTATGACGCGCGAACATAAAGCTCGTTTTACCGCGACCAACTCCTTTACCGTGGGTGAGATTACGGGCAGGGGGGACGTTCCTGATCCGTACGGCTATCCCGTCGAGGCGTACATAAAGGTCGCAAAGTATCTTTGCGAGTGCGTCGAGCCTATTTTGGACGCAGCAGGGTACTTGCGCGAAAAAAAGAACGAAAAGAAGTAAAAAGCGTTGATTTATATACGCAATTGTGTTATAATACTTAAACGAAAGAAAAGAGGAGATAGAGAATGAAAGTTGCAATCGCGTGTGATCACGCAGCGTTAAATCTAAAAAACAATTTGATTAAACACCTTATCGCAGAGGGCTACGACGTAACCGATTTCGGTATTCACGTAGAGGGCGCAGTCGACTATCCCGATTACGCGATTAAGGTTGCTGAAGCAGTTGCCGGCGGTGAGGCGGACAGAGGAATTCTGATTTGCGGAACGGGAATCGGTATGAGCATTTGCGCAAACAAGGTAAAGGGAATCCGTTGCGCGCTTTGCTCGGATACCTTCTCTGCAAAGGCTACGCGTGAGCATAACGACGCTAACGTACTTGCTTTTGGTGAACGCGTTATCGGCGCTGGTCTTGCGCAGGATATCGTGGATATGTTCCTTTCTACTGAGTTTTCGGGTGCTGAGCGTCACGTAGGTAGAATCGCAAAGGTTACTGCAATCGAAAATAAATATTTCAAGTAAAATTACAAACGGCAGGGTACGTACCGCGCCATTTTGCAATTTTTAGTAAATTCTTGGCGAAAAAGCCGAGTAGTAAAAGCAATTTATTACGCAAAACCGTTGACAAAAGCTTTGACGGGTGCTATAATAACGAAAAAGGCTGTGACGGAAAGAGTAGTTAATGGACGACACACAGAGAGAGAAACGTTTGCTGGAAGTTTCTTTGTACGAAGTTAACGAAGACCACTCCCGAGCCGTGCGCGACGAGCGTTACCGTATTCCTGCGTTAAAGGACGACGAGTTAAAATTCAAGGTGGAACCGTGCAAACTGCACCCTTGGGATAAAAATATCTCAGGGGTGTTTTATTTTGCCCCGAGAGAAAACAGGAGAGAAATTATGAAAGTTATTTACAACGACGGACACGTTGGCGAGTGCGCCCCCGAAGAGGAACTTCACGTTATTCGCCATACCGCAGCGCATATTTTGGCGCAAGCGATAAAAAGACTTTATCCGCACGCAGACTTCGCTTACGGCCCTGCGAACGAGAAAGGCTTTTATTACGACGTAGACTTGGGCGATACCAAGCTCAGCGACGAGGACCTTCCTGCGCTTGAACAGGAAATGAAGAAGATCGTTAAGGAAAATCTTCCCATCAAGTCCTTTATTCTTCCGCGTGAGCAAGCGATTGCGCTCATGCAGGAGCGTGGCGAAAAGTATAAGGTCGAGCATATCGGCGACTTGGCAGAGGACGCTCAGATTAGCTTCTATCAGCAGGGCGAATACGTGGATATGTGCGTAGATCCTCACCTTTGCTACACGAAGGCGCTTAAAGCGTTCAAGCTTATGGGTATTTCGGGCGCGTACTGGAAAAACGACAGCAACAATAAGATGCTTACGCGCGTAAAAGGTATTGCGTTTGCATCCCAGCCCGAGCTTGACGAGTACTTTAAAATGCTTGAAGAGGCGGAAAAGCGTGATCACCGCCGTATCGGTAAGGAAATGGGACTTTTTATGATGTGCGACGAAGCACCCGGATTCCCCTTCTTCCTTCCCAAAGGTATGCAGATTAAGAACACGCTTATCGACTACTGGCGTGAAATTCACACGCGCGAGAATTACGTCGAAGTTTCCACGCCCCTTATTATGAATCGCAAGCTTTGGGAAACGAGCGGACATTGGGATCACTATAAGGACAATATGTATTCCACCGTTATCGACGAAGAAATTTTCTGCGTAAAGCCTATGAACTGCCCGGGCGGAGTTATGGTTTACCGCTCTCAGCCCCATAGCTATCGTGACCTTCCTATGCGTGTTGGTGAGCTTGGTCTCGTGCATCGTCACGAGCTCAAAGGCGCGCTCCACGGACTTTTCCGCGTGCGTTGCTTTACTCAGGACGACGCGCACATCTTCATGAGAAGAGAGCAGATCACAGACGAAATCGTGGGAGTAGTTCATCTTATCAACGAAGTTTACGAGAAGTTTGGCTTTAAGTACAGCGTAGAACTTTCCACCCGTCCCGAGAACAGTATGGGTAGCGACGAGGACTGGGAGGCAGCAACTAACGGTCTTAAATCGGCGCTCGAATCGCTCGGACTTCCTTACGTCGTTAACGAAGGCGACGGCGCTTTCTACGGACCGAAGATTGACTTCCACCTCGAAGACAGTATCGGTAGAACTTGGCAATGTGGAACGATCCAGCTTGACTTCCAGATGCCCATCAACTTTGGTCTTGAATACGTGGACGAGAACGGCGAGCGTCAGCGTCCCATTATGGTGCATCGCGTATGCTTTGGCTCGATTGAACGCTTTATCGGCGTGCTTACCGAACATTACGCTGGTAAATTCCCCCTTTGGCTCGCTCCCACGCAGGCAAAAGTATTGCTCGTATCTGAAAGATTCAAAGAGTACGGCGAGAAAGTTTATAACGCGCTCCGTGACGCTAAAATCCGCGTAGAGCTTGACGACAGAAACGAAAAAATCGGCTACCTTATCCGTGAGGCGCAGGTTGTAGCTCGCGTTCCTTATATGGTAATTATCGGTCAAAAGGAAGTGGAAGAGGGCACCGTTTCCGTGCGTAACCGTGACACGCTCCAAACCGAAACCTATACCTTGGACGAGTTTATCGCAAAAATCACGCAAGAAAATAAAGACAGAAAATAATAACGAAAAAGCTTATAAAAACAAAAACGGACTACCACGTGGTAGCCCGTTTTTGTTTGTTTATATTTATCCGTTGATTAAATCATCAAGACTTACGTTAAAAATATCACATAGTTTGCGTAGCATTTCAATATTTGGCTCTGTTCGTCCTTGTTCCCAGTTTGCGTAACAGCTTTCTACTACGCGAAGTTTTTGAGCGACCTGTTTTTGCGTCATATTGCACGATTTTCTTGTTAATTTTAAATTATTACAAAATATTTTATCCATAATATAATTTTACAATAAACTAGATAAATTGTCTTGACACTAGATAATTTATCTAGTATAATATATTTATTATGCTAAATATTCGTAAAAAATAGTTTTTAACGTTTGGTTTTGTTAAATTCAACAAGTTGTTTAGTTTTTTCAACGGTCTGTTGACACAAAACGCTAAATTTTTTGTTGAATTTGTTATAAAATGGAAGTACGAAAAATTTTGGAGGCAAAAAATGTTAGGTCAAAAGATTAAGGAACTACGTCAAAAAGAAGGTATGACACAAAAGGCTTTGGCGGATAAACTGTATGTAACCGCACAAGCCGTGTCGCGTTGGGAGAACGAAGAAGTTGAACCTTCCGTAAGCACTCTGGCTGAAATATCAAAAGTATTTGGTATAACTCTTGATGAGTTGGTGGGTGGAGAAAAGGTTGTAGAAAAGGTTGTGGAAAAGGAATACGTGATTAAAGAACAACAACCTGTTCTTGCTTTATGTGAACAATGCAATAATCCTATTTTTAACAAAGATGAAATTGTTAGAAAGCCCTACGGAAGAGGACAAACGCGAATCTTGTGTAAATCGTGCGACAGTAAAAATAATGAAAGAGAACGCGCAGAGCGAATAGAAAATTCGAAAAAGAAGAGAATTCGCTCGTTTGTATGGGGTGGAATTGCTTGTGCTGTTTTACTTATGATCGCAATATCGCTTACGACTAGCGGTAGCGACGTTGGAACGTGTGTGGGTGCGTTCGTGTTGAGCGTATGCGCGTTTACGTTCGTTTCTTGTTTGATTTTAGGTAATAACTTTATCGGGGATATGGTAGTAGGAGTTGCATCATGGGGCTTTGTTAGATTCCCGGGCTTAATTTTTTCGTTAGATTTAGACGGAATTATTTGGTTTATTTGCGTAAAGTTATTATTCTTTATTCTTGGAATAATTTTTGTTATCATTACTACAACTCTTGCGATTTTGCTAGGGTTGGCGTTAAGTATTTTTGTGTACCCGTATGCGATTGTAAAAAATATAACTAAACCAGACGTTGAGTAAGGAGTAAGATATGAAAAAGATTTTATCGGTATTATTCGTTGTTGTAATTTCTTTATTTGCGTTTGTGGCGTGTGATAATGCGCCACCTGTAAGTAGTGGAGCAGAGAATTTCACGGGGATTGCTTTTAGTGACGTTACGGTAGATTACGACGGACAAGAACACACTATCGTTGCAACGAACGTGCCTGATTTTGCTACGGTGGAATACGTGAACGCAGGTCCGTTTGTGAACGCAGGAACTTATAGTGTGGGCGTTAAAATAAATGCGCCTAATTATAACGAGTTTACGAAGACGGTAACGCTTAAAATCAACAAGATTGATTTTTCCAGCGATATTACTTTTGGAGACGAGAAGTTTTTTTATAATGGCGAGCAAAAAGAAATTACGGTGACGGGAACTTTGCCTGCAGGAACGACTGTAACTTACGCTAACAATAAAGGTGTTGAGGCTGGCGAGTACGAGGCAACTGCTACGCTTACGAACGTCAATTATAATACGAAAACTTTGAACGCAAAAATGACGATTGTAAACATTGTAGATACGGCTAAAAATATTATGGACAAGATTATGCAACGTCCTGACGCTTGGTCGTTTATGCCCGAATCTTTTAGAATGGAAGAAAAGGCTTATAGTACCGATCCGTCCATTGATTTTTCTCAAAACTTTGTGAACGTAAGCGACGTTAAGAAAAACTATATCGGAAAACAAATGTACGTTTTGTGGGACGGGCTTGTTGGGTTTGAAAGTTTTCTTTCTAAACTTGATTTAGTGTATGCTGCTGGCGAGACGATAGCAAACGCTTATCAGCAGTTTATCAACGATAACCCTGAAAATTACACGTCTTGGGAAGGCGAGGTTGCAGGTTTTAAGTTGAAGATAGAACTTCAAAACGGAACGAGTAGATTGCTTGCAGGTAATAGCGCATTTTCTATTGAGCTTTATGCGGATAGCGATAATAACGTTAATAAAGGTCGCATACAGGTTGCGCAAAACGTTATTGCTAATTATGAGATGAGAGACGATTACCTTAAATTTACTAGCGCGATGGAAGTGTCGGGCGTTGGAATTCTTAAGCAAGTTGAATTCGTTAGAAACGACGACGTCGTAAGTGGATATTTTTACGAATATACTGGAGCGGAATCCGTTGCGGTTAAAACGAGCGCCGTAATCAGATTTGACGAGGATTACACCGTCGTTATGAGTGCAAAGAGAGAAAGTGATGATTTGCTTGTTAATGGTTACGAAGAGGTTTATTCTACTCAAACGGGCGAAATGATTAGCGCAGAAGTTGAAGAAAGCGTGCTTATTTCTGATTATGATACGCATTGGGTAAACGTTTATGACGTAAGCGGAATTAACTCGGTTAAAGCCGTAAAAAATGACGTTGATATAAATCCCACTAAAAATCAAAATGATATTTATGTAAACGGTTCGCAAGACGTTTTCGTGCCCGAATATAACACGGTTGCTTTCGTTAAGACTTCTCGTCACTATGATATTGAAATGAGAGAAGTATATTACGTCGTTAAAAAGGTTGAAGGGGATAAGACGACCTACGAAGTTGTAAAGACCGAAATACCTATGGTGTTTGTGCAGGAAGAAAATATCGAAGATTTTGCAAGTGAAGTAAAAGAAAATAATAGTAGTGCATTTGCTTCTCAACCCGTATTGCCAAGCGCAAATATGACGGTAGCGCAAAATTATTTTGCAGGACTTAAAGAATTGTTGGACGTGATAAAAGAGCAAATGAGTTACGCTGAATTACACGCACAATTAGGAACACTTCACCCATTTTTTCAATAAGTAAAAGCTTATAAAAATTAAAACGACAGGGTACGTATCCTGTCGTTTTTATGTTATTTTGATTTTTCTTTGCGGTATTGACCGGGTGAACAGTCGTAAAGAGAGCGAAAAATACGGCAAAAAGTTTTCGTTTCGCTAAAGCCTACCTCTTGAGAAATTTCGCTTATTGACATATTAGTTTGGCGAAGGAGCGTACACGCTACGCTTACGCGCTGTTTGTTAAGTAGGCTGTGAAAGGTTTCGCCTATTATGTTTTTGAAAATTTTGCAAAAATTACTTTTGCCGTAGCCTGTGGCGGAGGCGGCGTCGTCAACGGTGACGGGTTGAAAGTAGTGGTAGTATATCAGATCAAGCGCTTTATCCACGTTTTGCACGGTGCGTAAGTCCTGATTTTTATCTTGTGTGGGGTTGTCGTATTTGGCCAAAAGAAGTGCGCAAATTTTATAAATATTGCCTATCGTCATCAATTCGTCCGTTTGACCGTTTTTGCACAGGTCAGCCGTCTCGTTTAGCGCAAGCAAAAGTTCGTCGTCGTTATTTTCGTAAAGCGAGCAAACGGGGGAATGAATACGCTTGCTTGAAAACAAGGAAAAATGTTTTTTAAGTAGCGTAGGGCCAACGATAATTACAAGGTCTTCGTTATCCTCGTTGTCGGGGACTTGGTGCGAAACCATAGAATTTATTAAAATCACGTCGCCTTTTTGCAAAACGTAATCTTTTTTGTCTACGTTGATTTTCATACTTCCGCTTATGCAATAATGAATTTCAATATCGGCGTGGCGGTGTTCGATAAAGCGCGTAAGCTTGCTGACGTGCGCTGAGTATGACGCGTCGCTATCAAGAATTTTTTGGTATAACATAATCTTTTCTCCTAAAATTATTGTAGCACGTGCGCGAGTTTTTGTCAATAGTTTGTGAATTTTTGGGTATTTTATGATAAGAATATCCCTTGTTTTTTTGCGCGTAGTCGTGGTATAATGTGGATATAAAAAGGAGGACGTATGATAGGACTTCAACTATACACGGTACGAACGCTCACGGGCGACGAGGAGGGCGCGCGCAAAACGGTGCGTGCGTTAAAGCAAATGGGATACGAGTGCGTGCAGCTTGCAGGCGGGATTGAGGACGTGGAGCGCACGGCAAACGCGTGTCTAAGTGAAGGAATGCCCGTTATAGGTATTCTGACGGATATGGATATTTGCGAGCAGTACACGCAAAGGCTTTTTGACATCGCGAAAGCGTGCGGAGCAAAGGACTTAGGAATAAGCGCGTTTACGACGACGGACGAGCAAACCGTGCAGTTACTTGATAGGGCGAACGCTTTTAACGCGTTGGCGCAAGCAAACGGTTTTACTTTTTCCTATCACAATCACAGCCTTGAATTTATAAGATGCGCGAGCGGAAAACGAGTAATCGATTACGTTTGCGAGAATTTTGAGGGCGATTTGATGCCTGATACGTACTGGTTGCAGCACGGTGGCGCGGACGTGAGGGATTTTATTTCTTCTCACGGCGAGCGCGTTAAGATATTGCACCTTAAGGATATGAAGAGGGAGAAAGAGGGCGTAACTTTTGCGGAAATAGGTAACGGCAATATCAATTTTGCAGGCGTAATCGAGTGTGCTAAGAAGAAAGGAATTGACGTTTTTATCGTTGAGCAGGACGAGAGCGAGGACGCTTTGGTCAGCGCAAAAATCAGCATTGATAATTTGCGAAAGCTGATTTGAGGAGAAAATTATGAGTGAGAAATTATTTTTAGGCGTTGCGCAAGAAATTATAACGCCCAAGGTGGGCACGAATCTTTACGGCTACCGTCCTGACGTAGTTTCGACGGCGGTGGGCGACGATCTGACGGCGACGGCGTTTTACTTTGAGCAGGCTGGCGAGAAGGCGTTTATGATAAGCGTGACGGTCGCGTCCGTCAGCAACGACCTTACGCAAGAAATTTTGGGAGAAATCGAGCGCAAAACGGGTGTGAGTGCGGACAAGTGTATTTTGCACTCTATCCATACACATTCCGCGCCTAACCTTACTGGCACGTACGGTTGGGGCGACGTGGACCGCGAGTATTACGAGCAAATCTTTTTGCCCGGCGTTTTAAAAGCGGTGGAAAAGGCGAAGGAAAGCGTGCGTGCCGTCACTATGGGCGTAGGCGTAAGTGAAAGCTACGTGGGAATAAACAGACGCGAATTGCGCGCTGACAACGTGGTGTATTTAGGGCAAAATCCTTGGGGTGCGTTTGATCCCAAGATGAGCGTTATTTCCTTTTTCGACGGACGAGAGTGCGTTGCGAATATGGTGCATTACGGTTGTCATTGTACGGCGGCAGGAACGAATTACGAAATTTCGCGTGACTGGGCAGGCGTGACTTGCGATATGCTTAGCGAAGTCAGCGGTGGCGTTACGGCGTTTTTCAACGGGCCTGAGGGTGACGTAGGTCCGCGTTTGGCTAACGGACTTACCGTGGGCTACCAGCACGTTCGTTACGCGTGGGAGCACGGCGCGATAGGCGGAAGAGATGCGGTCAATACTTATAAATCTATTCGCGGTAAAAGTAGTGACGTGAAGCTTAAAGTCAGCACGAAAACTATTTGCGTACCGCTTGAACCGCGCATTTCGCGTGAGCAGGCGCAAGAGGGCTACGCGAAGTTTAACGGCAATACCGTGAACCTCGAAGGAGCAAAGCGCAAGTACTACGAAGACGTGCTCGCGTCGTATAGCGAGGGGTACGTAGACGCGAAAATTAAACAATTCAAGCAAACTATAATTAAAATAGGCGACGTGGTTTTCCTTTCTTTTCCCTACGAATTATTTAGCGAAATAGGTTTGCGAATCGCGCGCGAGGGGATCGTACCGCATTGTTTGTCGCTGTCCAACACTAACGGCTCGGAGGGATATTTCGTGTCGCAGGACCAGATTTGCAGGGGCGGATACGAGATTGATATGTTCAAGACGGGCAGACTTCAGCCGTACGCTGACGACGCGGATTTTTATCTGATTAAAGAGAGTATCAATCATCTTAAAGAAGTGGTAAAGGAGTAGATTATGTACAGAATAGGTCAAGAAGAAATTGACGAGGTTGCGAAGGTAATTGAGTCAAAGCAACTATTTAAAATAAACGACGGCTTTGGTCAGGTAAAGCACGCCGAGCAAAGAATGTGTGAAATTTTTAACAGTAAGTACGCGCTTATGATGACGAGCGGTCACGCAGGGCTTGCGTCCGCGTTGGTTGCGCTTGGCGTAGGCCCGGGCGACGAAGTTATCGTGCCTGCTTACACCTATATTGCAACGGCAATCGCGGTTTTGGAAACGGGCGCTATTCCCGTAATTGCGGAAGTGGACGAAACGCTTACGCTTTGCCCGATTGATACGGAAAAGAAGATTTCAAAGCACACTAAGGCTATCGTGCCCGTGCATATTCAGGGATTCCCTTGCGATATGGACAAAATTATGGCGCTTGCTGAAAAATACGGGCTTTACGTCGTTGAGGACGCGTGTCAGGCGGACGGTGGAAGTTATAAGGGCAAGCGACTTGGCTCGATAGGTAATAGCGGTGCGTTTAGCTTTAACTATTTCAAAATCGTTACGGCAGGCGAGGGCGGTGCGCTGATTACGAACGACAAAACGCTTTACGAGCGCGCGTTGATTTATCACGACAGTAGCGCTATCGCGTATTTTGGCGAGCAGCTTTCGGGCGTTGAGACTGAACAGTTTTGCGGTAGCGAGTACCGCGCGAACGAAATTTCCGCTGCCGTACTGCGTATGCAATTAGAAAAAATGGACGGTATTTTGCGTGACCTTCGCAAAAACAAAAAGTACGTTATGGACGAGCTAAACGGCGTGGCTAAGTTTATCCCTTCTAACGATATCGAGGGCGATTGCGGTACTACGCTTGCGTTCGTTTTTGATAGCGAAAGTCAAGCGCGCGCCTTTTCTACGGCAGAGGGCGTAAACGGCTCGCTCCCCATTGACACGGGCAAGCACGTCTATAAAAACTGGACGCCCGTTATGCAAAAAAGAGGTGCGTTCAATCCGCTGATGGATCCTTTTAAGATGGAAGCGAACAAAGATATCGTGCCTGCTTATACGGACGATATGTGCCCAAAAACGCTTGATCTACTTTCTCGCGTCGTGTACGTCAGCGTAAATCCCGATTGGACGAAAGAGGAAATCGATAACGAATTAGCCGTCCTCAAAAAAGCATTATCCAACGCATAAAAAATCAAAACGGACTACCACGTGGTAGCCCGTTTTTTATGTTTTGGTTATTCAAGCGTTTTTAAGAAAGCTTCAACTTGTTGTGGGGATGGTTTGTAGTCTGTGACGGAGCAACATGGAATAGTTGGCGCGCCGTTTTTTGTGATAAACGGAGTATCAAAATCGTTTTCGTAGCGACGGCAATCTTCTTCGTTTCTAAAATCGGGTATATCTATCGCTCCGCCACCGTTAAGAACGGCTCTGTGTGCCAAAATTGCTACGGACGACATACTTATTGCGGAGTGCAAGTCGTAAGGATGGGGCGGTTGAGTGTTGTTGCGGACGCATTCAACGAAAAATCTGAGCGTAATGTAGTCTGCACCACCGTGACCGCTTGCGATGATAAATTCTTCGTCCTTATCGTTCCAATTAGGCTCGTAGAAGTTGATTTCTTCTTTGCCTTCGGGGATTTCCCAAGCGTTATAACGGAGCATAATTTTTTCGCCCATGCCACGCAAATTTTCGATTTGACCTTTTTCCCCACATAAGCGATAAGTGTTTCCGTGCGCGCCTACGCCACCGCAACCAACGAACTTAAACACCGAGCCGTCGTCGTTGAGCGTCGTCATAATTGCAACTCTGTCCGCTACCATACTCGCCGTAGGCGTATCGCTTGGAAAGGGGTGATAAGCGTTAAAAGCGGATACTTTTTTGGGAGTTGCTCCCGTTGCTCGCATAATAGGGCCGAGCGAGTGTGTTACGTAATAGGTGCGAGGCAGGTAATGACGCCAGTGATCTTTAGAATATTTGTATGTTTTGTTAAAGTCAGCATTTACGGGTGAGACAGGATGAATGTATTCGCCTTCAGCATACAAGATTTTGCCGAGAGTGCCTCCTTTTGCTACGCGTTGCATTTCAAGGTTGAATTTCATTTGGGGATAGTTTTCGGCAAGGAAATAGATACTCTTGGTTTTTTCGAAAGCACGTGCTAGCATTACACCTTCCGCCATAGTGCCGTTGCTGATACACTCGGAAAAGACGTGAATATTGCGCTCGAAACATTTGATTGCATAGGGCGCGTGTTCGTGGAAGTAATTAGTAAGAAGTACCGCGTCTAAATCTTCTTCAATAAAATCGTCGAAAGAAGTGTAGCACTTAACTTCTTTTCCTATTAATTTTTTAACTTCGTCAAGTTGCGCAGGACGATTTTCGCAAACGGCGACGATATCGCAGTTTAGTAACAACAAACTTTTAACGAAAGACTGACCGCGCGGGCCAAAACCGAATATACCTACTTTTAATTTTTTCATATTTTTTCTCCTTTTAGATGGGAATTATAAACAATGCGAGCGTTCCGAAAAACGCGAGTGCGATGGATAAAACTTGCTTTTTCGACGGTTTTTGCTTGCCTAAAAAACAAATAATAGTGGAAACAATCATTACTCCGCCCGTTACCATGGGGTATTGAACGGACGACTCGACGGTGGCGAGAGCTATCACGAGTAAAAAGTTTGCGACTTTGTTGATTGCGCCCTTAAAACAGGCTACCGAAGAATTTTTGAAATTTACGGGCGGACAATCTTCTTTTTTGCGAAAAAAGATAACGAGTAGAAGTAGAGAAACGACGATAGAGCAAAGGGCGCATAAGATAGTATAACCGGCAGGTGAAGTCTTGGGAAGTGCGGACGCAGTAAAGATTTTTGTGAGTACACCGCTCATTCCGTTAAGGACGAACACGCCTGCGTAATAAATAAAGTTAGTCGTTTTTTCGCCTTTTTTCACCGTTAAAACAAGTGCCGCCGTGATAAAAATAAGACAAATGGCTTTTGCGAGAGTGAACGCTTCGCCGTAAAAAATAATGCCTTGCAAAAAGGGGAGTATCATTCCGCCTAACATTGAAAAAAGAGAATAGACGGATAGGTTAATAGAACCGAGCGCTTTGAACGAACAAAAAGTAAACGCTATTCCGTTTGCGGTGGAAAGTAACGCCATAATTAGCGTAAAAAGTGTAAATTCTATTTTGAACGCGTTTACGATTAGCAAAACGACGAGTCCGGCTATCGAACCGAATAAACTGAATTGTAGACTTATTTTAATGCTACTACCGCGCATTTTTCCGTAAACTTCTTGGCTTAAAAAACCTAGGCCGAACATTATTACGGAAATTATTATCAGCCAGTACATACGTCCTCCTTTTGTAGATATTATAGCAGTTTATTTTGCTCTTTTCAATGGAAAAAATCCATAAGTTTATTGAAAAAAGTTATTTTTTCTTGCTCTTTTATCGCGTGTGTGCTATAATGGAAAAAAGGAGTAAACAATGAAAGATAAGAATATTTGTAAATTCGTTTCGCCCACGGCGTTTAAGGATTTTTCAGTTACCTGTTTCGTTTTGGAAACTAATATTGAAGTGATGGCGAAAAGTATAACGCTAGCGCAAAACCGTTTGCTTTTGGTGAAAGAGGGCGAGGGGGTGGCACGCTTTGGGCAAAAGAAAATCCATTTTTGTTCGGGAATGATTTTGTTCGCGTTTGCGGGCGAAAGTTTTTTCGTGGAGTGTAAGTGTGGCAGTTATTTTTATATAGATTTTTCAGGGGCAAGAGCAAGTGAATTGTTTTCGCGTTTCGGCGTGGGAGATTTAACGCGTGATTTTACGGGGTACGACGGCTTGATTCCGCTTTGGAATGAAAGTTTGGCGCGCGCTACGGATGGCAATATTGACCTCGTGGCTGAAAGCATGTTGCTGTATACTTTTTCTCGTCTTTCGCTTTGCGATACGTCCGTTAGCGACACAGTAAACAAAATAGTGAGAATAAGCGAAGAAAATTTTTCAAATCCCAATTTGTCGCTTGCTTCGGTAGCGGAACAAACGGGATATAACGCAAAGTATATTTCTACGCTGTTTAAGAAAAAAACGGGAGTGGGGTATACGGAGTATTTGCGTTCGCTTAGGATAAAGTACGCTATATCTTTGCTTGATCACGGTATAGATTCAGTGAAAAACGTAGCCCTTTTGTCGGGCTTTTCCGACCCGTTGTATTTTTCTACCGTGTTCAAAAAAGAGGTGGGAGTTTCGCCTAAGGACTACAAAGGGAACTAAATATCTTATATAATAATATAAATTTGCGCATTTTCGCTCAAAAATGCTTGCTAAAAGGTGGGATATGTGGTAAAATAATCGTTGGGTGTGTGGATTTACGCGCCCGACGATAAATTAGTTAAAAAATTCTGAAATAAAAGGAGAAAACTTATGGCAAAAAAGTATTGTTACTTATTTACCGAAGGTAATGCAAACATGCGTGAAATCCTCGGCGGTAAAGGTGCTAACCTTGCAGAAATGACCAACATTGGTCTTCCCGTACCCCAGGGCTTTACCATTTCTACCGAGGCTTGTACTCAGTATTACGAGGACGGCCGTCAGATTAACGCTGAAATCATGGCAGAAATTATGGAATACATTACCAAGATGGAGGAAGTTACCGGCAAGAAATTCGGTGACCTTGAAACCCCCCTTCTCGTTTCCGTACGTTCGGGCGCTAGAGCATCCATGCCCGGTATGATGGACACCATTCTTAACCTTGGTCTTAACGAGCAAGTAGTTGAAGTAATGGCTAAGAAGTCCGGCAACCCCCGTTGGGCTTACGACTGCTACCGCAGATTCATTCAGATGTACTCCGACGTAGTTATGGAAGTTGGTAAAAAGTACTTCGAAGAACTTATCGACAAAATGAAAGAGGAAAAGGGCGTTAAGCTTGACGTTGAGCTTACCGCTGACGATCTTAAAGAGCTTGCTAATCAGTTCAAGGCTGAATACAAGGCAAAGATCGGCGTTGACTTCCCCTCTGATCCCAAGGAACAGCTTATCGGCGCAGTTAAGGCCGTATTCCGTTAGTGGGACAACCCCCGTGCTAACGTTTACCGTCGTGACAACGATATCCCTTATTCTTGGGGTACTGCCGTTAACGTTCAGGCAATGGCTTTCGGTAACATGGGAGATAACTGTGGTACTGGCGTTGCGTTCACTCGTGACCCCTCTACCGGTGAAAAGAAACTTATGGGTGAATTCCTTACCAACGCACAAGGCGAAGACGTCGTAGCTGGTGTTCGTACGCCTATGCCTATCGCTGAAATGGCTAACAAGTTCCCCGCAGCTTACGAGCAGTTCGTAAAGGTTTGCGAAATCCTTGAAAACCACTATCACGATATGCAGGATATGGAGTTCACGATTGAAAACGAGAAACTCTATATGCTCCAAACCCGTAACGGTAAGAGAACCGCTCCCGCGGCTCTTCAAATCGCAGTTGACCTCGTTGCAGAAGGACACAAGACCAAGGAAGAGGCTGTTCTTATGATCGACCCCAGAAACCTTGACACCCTTCTTCATCCCCAGTTCGACGTTAAGGCGCTCAAAGCTGCTACGCCCCTTGGCCGTGGTCTTGGCGCATCCCCCGGTGCTGCTTGCGGTCAGGTAGTATTTACCGCTGAAGACGCTGAAGAGTGGAAGGCACAGGGCAAGAAAGTCGTTCTCGTTCGTCTTGAAACCTCTCCCGAAGATATCACGGGTATGAAGGCTTCTCAGGGTATCCTCACCGTTCGTGGTGGTATGACCTCTCACGCAGCCGTTGTTGCTCGTGGTATGG
>JAGAPD010000051.1 GCA_017623435.1 Clostridia bacterium | reverse complement strand
TCGGTCGACGGAAGGGTAAGAAGTCGCGTCCAACGCGTGCCGTCGCCAGTATATTCTACGCGCTCGTTGTAGTACGCGCCAAGATACGCGCGCTCCAGCTTTTGCCACATAGTGAAAAAACGCGAAAGTACGTTTATGAGCGACAAGCTTTGTGTACGCACGTTTACGCGCAGTTGACCAAAGCAGTCCGAAAAGGTGTGAAAAAGCTGAACTTCGTACTTAATAGCAGGGCGGTACTTTACGGCAAGCGCGCTTTTAAGCACGATAACGTCGTCATGCTCGTCGTAGCTTACGTCCGCGCCCACGCTACTTAATATCCTGTCCATTTCCCTGAAAACTCCGCTTATCCGCTTTTCGGGAGTGGTGAGCGAAACGTACTCCGCTAAAATCTCGTTAATAAGATGCGAACGGTTGGTCTTGTTTTCCACCGCCAGCCTGTCGATCGCGTCTACCACCTCTTCTGCAAGTATTAACGAATAAAGATTTTTCTTCATAAGCCTCTCCAAACAACTTTTGTTCTTGTTTTTATATATATTATAGCACGAGTTTTCGTAATGTCAAGGATTTTTGCATAAAAATTTATATAAATTTCGTGACGAGTTTGTGATATGGTGTAAATGACTTGAAAAATGGCGCAATAGGTGTTATACTAAAAGCAGGAGAAGTTATGGAAAAGATAAAGACTTTAATCGTAGGCGCAGGCGCGTCGGGGCTTACGCTCGCCTCGAAAATAGGAAATAGTGACGTTATGCTCGTCGAGCGACTGGATCGCGTGGGCAAAAAATTGTCCGCGACGGGCAACGGGCAGGGCAACGTTTCTAACGAGGGCGTGGGAGTAGATAAATACTTCACGTCGGACACGCGCGCGTATAATAAAATAGAAAAGATGCTTTCTCGCTACGGCAAGGAGGAGCTTATCCGCTTTTTTGAAAGCAAGGGCGCGGTTTTGACGGCTGACGAGCGCGGTAGAATTTATCCTGCCGGCAAGCAGGCGTCCGCGCTTACCGACCTACTTCGTTACGACGTGGCGCAAAGGGGAGTGAAGGTTTGCCTTTCTACCCGCGTGAGTGCGCTTTACCGTCAGGGCGACGGATTTTTAGTGACGACGGAAAACGAGAGTGGAAAAAAGAGTATTTTTGCTCAAAGGGTGGTGCTTTGCGCAGGCGGAAAGGCGGCGAAAAATTTTGGTACGGACGGCTCGGCTTACGCGCTTGCAAAATCGCTTGGTCATAGCGTAACCGCGCTTTACCCCTCGCTCGTACAGCTGAAAACGGACACAGAGCATATTAAATCGCTTAAAGGCATCAGGGTTTATAGCCAAGTAAAAGCGCTTATAAACGGCAAAGAGGTCGCGTGTGAGACGGGTGACGTTATCTTTACCGATTACGGTGTTTCGGGCGACGTGATTTTCCGCCTTTCTGCGTTCGTTTCGGACAAAACGGAGGGGGACGTTACGCTTAGTATTGACCTTTTGCCTGATATTAGCGAGCAAAAATTGCGTGATGTTTTACAGCAAAAAAGCAAGCTTACTCATATTCCAAGCGGAGAAATTTTGTGCGGAATTCTCAATAATCAGATGGGTAGAGCGGTTGTTAAGCGCGCAAAAAGTGAAAGCGTAAACGCGCTTGTGGACGTCGTTAAGCGTTTTAAGTTAAAGGTAACGGGCACGCTTGGATACGATTACGCGCAAGTCACCAAAGGCGGGATTCCGCTTAGCGAAGTGGACGACGAGCTTCAGAGTAAGAGCTGTAAGGGCTTGTACCTTGCTGGTGAAATTTTGGACGTGGACGGCAGATGCGGAGGATATAACCTTCAATGGGCGTTTACGTCGGCTAGCGTTATAGCGGACGCGCTTAAAAATTAGTATGCAAAAATTATCGTCAATAAAGTTAAGACTTAACCAAAGCGAAGGTGAGCTTTTGGCTATTGCAACCAAAACGCTGGGGCACGTACCGGCGCATTTTCGCATACTCAAAAAAAGCATCGACGCGCGGAATAAGAATGACGTACATTACGTTTACTCTATTGAGTTTGGCGACGAAAGGGTGGAAAAGCAACAGTTAGAGCGCATTGACAAGAGTAAACTTCCTGATAAACCTATCGTTATCGTGGGTAGTGGACCGGCAGGGCTGTTTTGCGCGATTCGTCTTATTGAAAGGGGCTTTGCACCCATCGTGATTGAGCGAGGAGATTGCGTAGAAAAGAGGGTAGAAAAGTGCAACGCGCTTGCGAAGGGCGTACTTGATACTCAGAGCAATATTCAGTTTGGCGAAGGGGGCGCAGGCACTTTCTCAGACGGCAAACTGAACACGCAAACGCACGATTCGCTTATTAGTGAGGTGCTTGAAAAGTTCGTGTTTTTTGGTGCGCCACCTGAAATTGAATGGCTCAGCAAGCCTCACGTCGGAAGCGACAATCTTAAAAACGTCGTGGTACGTATGCGCTCGTTTATTCAAAATAACGGTGGTCAAGTGCTTTTTAACACGCGACTTGACGACATAAAAGCCAAAGACGGACAGATAGAGGAAATAAAGATAATTAGCGAGGGAGAGGAAAAATGGTTAGACGTTAGCGCACTCGTTTTGGCGATAGGTCATAGCGCGCGCGATACTTTTGAAATGCTACTTTCTCGTGGTGTGTTTATGCGCGCAAAGGATTTTGCGATAGGGGCGAGAATCGAGCATCTTCAAAGCAATATTTCACTTTCGCAGTATGGCAAAAACTACGCCCTACTTCCGCCTGCGGACTATAAATTAGTTTCGCATACGCCCGATAGAGCAGCGTTTACCTTTTGTATGTGCCCGGGCGGTGAAGTTACGGTTGCGACCAGCGAGGAAGGCGGAGTGGTAACGAACGGAATGAGCAACTACGCCCGTGACGGAGTCAACGCAAACAGCGCGTTAATCGTGCAGGTCACTCGCGCCGATTTTGGCGAGGGAGTTATGGACGGAGTTAACTTTCAGCGCAAAATTGAGCGCCTTGCTTTCGACGTGGGCGGAGGAAAACTGCGCGCGCCCGTTCAAAGGGTAGGCGACTTCTTAAAAAATAAAAGCAGTAGTCGTTTCGGCGAAGTAAAGCCCACCTATTCTGCAGGCACGACTTTTGCTAAAATGGAGGACGTTTTGCCCCCGTTTATCACGGACGCAATGCGCTACGCCATCACCGATATGGACAAACGCCTTCGCGGTTTTGCGCACCCCGACGCGCTTTTAACCGCCCCCGAAACGCGCACGAGCTCGCCCGTCAGAATAGAGCGTGGCGAAAATTACCAAAGCATCAGCCACCGCGGAATTTATCCGTGTGGAGAGGGCGCAGGGTACGCTGGTGGAATAACTTCGTCCGCAGTCGACGGAATAAAAATCGCCGACGCCATCTATAAAACCTTTGCGTAAAAAATGTAAGACAAAAAGAATAACAACAAAACGGGCTACCACGTTGTAGTCCGTTTTGCTTTTTTTATAGGAGGGTTGTAATTAGTAACGCGCAAAAGCGCGCTTACTTTTATTCGTTGTCAGTCGTAGTTTCTTCCTTTTTTTCGATTTCCTTTGCGCGGATAATCTCGGGCATAGTAAGGCCGGTCATTGCGAAAAGGTCAGTAAGGGGAGGAATGGATTTGGTCATGCCCGACAAGAAGTTTGCCGTAGCAGTTTTACCGCCCTCGCCGTTAGCGCCGTCCCAAACGGTAACCTTGTCAATCTTAATATTCTTGATAGCCTCAACCTGAACTTTAACAAGCTCTTCAAGCTTATCAGCAATCATAAGTCTGGTAGCCTCGTTGGGATCGCCACCGGCAGCCTTTACGATTTCGGCAAGACCTTCAGCTTGCGCGGTAAGCATTTCGCGCATACCCTTTGCCTCCGCCTCCATTTTAGCGTAAATAGCGTCCGCTTCACCCTTTGCCTTGCGTCTGTACTGCTCTGCAATAGCCTCCGCCTCAAGCTCAAGCTTTCTCTTTTCGATTTCCGCTTTTACGATAACGTCCGCCTCGTAAGTAGCCTTTTCTCTTTCAGCACGCATAATCTCCGCTTTCTTTTCAGCGTCGTAAGCGTTCTCTTTCGCCTTTGCGATGTTGATAGCCTCGCTGGATGCTGCCTGCTGTTCGTATTCAGCCTGCTTTTGACGAAGGAGCGAGCGCGCGTTGTCAATTTCAGCCTGCGCAACCGTTTCACCCTTGATCGCCTCGGAGTTAGAGTTAGCCACGTGAATACGTTGTTCCTTCTGGGCGCTCGCCTCACCGATAGCACCGGCGCGGTCAGCCTCTGCTACCGAAATTTTAGCGTCGTTGATAGCCTTTGCCGCCGCCTCTTTACCAAGCGCGATAATGTAGCCCGACTCGTCGGAAATATCAGTAACGTTTACGTTGATAAGGCGAAGACCGATTTTCTTAAGCTCCGTTTCCACGTTGCGCGAAACTGCCTCTAAGAATTTGTCGCGGTCGGTGTTGATTTCCTCGATGTCCATCGTCGCGATTACGAGACGGAGCTGACCGAAGATAATATCCTTTGCAAGATCCTGAATTTGCGGAAGCTTAAGTCCGAGCAATCTTTCAGCGGCGTTTTGCATAACGCTGGGCTCGGTGGAAATACCTACCGTAAAGCTGGAAGGTACGTCGATACGAATGTTCTGGCGCGAAAGTGCGCTTTTAAGGTCAACGGAAATGGACATGGGCGTAAGGTCGAGAAACGCGTAGTCCTGAATGATGGGCCAAATGAAGGTCAAACCACCGTGCAAGCACTTTGCCGAGCGAGCCGAGCCGTCCGAGTTTTTAGCCACGCGACCGTGAACGACCATGATTTTATCGGGCGGACACTTTTTTACGCGAGTGCATACCAGCAAGATGAGTCCGAACAATAGTAGCGCCGCTACGATAATGATAGCCACAACACCACCCGTTGCCGAGTCTGAACAAAACAGATTAGTTAACATTTTTTCTTTTCTCCTTATTAAAAATATTTGTTAGCGAAATTCGCAATTAACCTAAATGATTTCTACGTAGCACGTGCTCTCGTCCGTGCGCACGACCTTAACTCTAGCGCCCGTTTTGATGGGGGTATCGTTTTCGGTCATAGCGTCCAGCTCGGTAAGCGTGCCCTGAAGGTCGACGTTGATTTTGCCTGTTCCCGAAAGAGAAGGGGGAATGGTCAAATATACCTCGCCCGTCTTTCCTACGGCGTTACTGATTTCCATACTGCCGTCCTGCGAAAGTGAGGAGATAGCACGCATAATAAGGTTGACTATTACCATCGCAATCAGTCCGGCGGCGATCGAAATTACGATTACCCACGCCGGGTGTAAAGACGTCGCGCCCACCGAAAAGCCCGTCCATCCTCCTATCGCGAAAAAGGCGATCATTCCTTTTATCGAGAAGAAAAAGAAGGAACTTCCGTCGTCGAAATCCACACCGTCCGTGTCAAAATCGGCATCCACGTCCCCCGGCGTTCCTGCGCCGACGAGCAGTAGAATGAACTGCACGAGCAGTATTACGCTAAACAGTAGCGCTATGCAAAAATAAATTTGTTGAAGTAAACTCCAGCTTTGCCACATAAATTTTTTCTCCTTACAAAGTTAAATCCTGTTCTTCCACGGCGGAGCGCAAAAGCTTGTACGAGCTTTGCATAAATTCGCGCGCCACACCGCTATAGTAAATGATTTTCAGCGCGGTGCGAAGCCTGACTACGTCGCCCTTTTTCTTCTCGAAAAAGTCAGTCGTAACTTCGTCGATAACCTCGTCCACGGTGTCGGGTGTAGCCCTTTCACTCACTTCGCAAATATACCCGTAAAGCTTTGATTCGGGGATAATGTCGTCGCGCTCGTCGCCTGCCACGCCGTTGACGAAGTAGAGGAGCTTCGCCACGTCCTCAAGGCGCATCGTGTCACGCAAATAGTTAATTATAAATATGCGCGCCACCTGGTCCTTGTTATAGGTTTTGCCTACGGGGTGCGAAATCCATCCGCGGTTTACCCAGTTCTGAATGGCAGGAGTGTTAAGCCCCGTCAGCGCGCAGATTTGTTTCATCACAAGCCCGCCCGTGCCGATAAACATTCCGCCTAAAAAGGTCTTTCCGTCCGATTTCGTTTTTTCAATCGTTGTTCCTGGAAAATTCATACTCACCGTCCTTTACGGCCAATTGCCTTATTTACGATAATATAATAGCACACATTCAAGTGAATGTCAATAGTTTTCATAAGAATTTTAACACATTTTAAGAATTTTTTAATTTTTTGACTGTTTTTGCCATCTTTTAGGGCGAGAGTAGAGCGTTTTTTATAATAGAGGAGTTGATTTATATAAGACAAACGCGCATCTTATACGAATAATAGGGTATTATTGGGAACTTATGGGCAATGAGGATGATTAGTTAAGTAGTTCATGAACAGTACTTTTAGTCGCTCTCATGTGACTTAAAGTCCGTTGTGAAAAAAGTCACTTTTCGTTATAATATTATTATTGCATAAGGAGATAAATATGGATATTAGAATTTTAGTTGGGAAACGAGTTAAAGAACTCCGTAATAAGCTTAAAATTAGCCAAGAAGAATTGGCAGATATTGCAGAACTTGATAGAACTTATATTACAAGCGTTGAATGTGGGAAAAGAAATATTTCGATAGTAAACATTGAAAAACTTGCTATTGCACTTAAAGTAACGCTTAAAGAATTTTTTGATTTTTAGGAGTGTCATATGAATTATACATTAGAAGAATTTATTGAAAAATTTATACAAATTAAAAATATGGGTTGGATTACTACTCATAGAGCAGGACGAACAGGTATCGGCAAAACCCTTGAAGATTTATTAGGTATAGCTGAAAACAATATCCAAGGACCGGATTTTGGCGACTATGAATTAAAATCAGCAAGAAAAAACTCTCATAGTATGTTAACTTTAATCACCAAGTCTCCTGATACTAAGTCCGCAAACTCTGTACTTAGGCTTACATATGGTTATAGTAGTAATGCCTATGATAATGATGAAAAAGTATTGCATTCCACATTGAACGCTGTAAACTTTACAGCAATTGCAGATACTGGACATTACTTAAAGTTAACACCTGTTGATGATAAAATCTATATAGAAGACGAAGAGGGATTAACTGATATATATTGGTCTATTGACATATTAAAAAGACAACTGGATAGAAAATTAGGAAATCGCTTTATATATGTTAAGGCGGATAGTCGTGGTATGGGCG
Source organism: Clostridia bacterium (assembly GCA_017623435.1). Lineage (GTDB taxonomy): Bacteria > Bacillota > Clostridia > Christensenellales > Pumilibacteraceae > UBA10677. Next base: position 24,526 of record JAGAPD010000051.1, on the reverse strand, counting down.
CTAATGAACAATTTTTATTTGAATCGGCTTATTTAGTGGAAGGCTTTAGTGCTGAAAAAATTATAAACTTACTTAATGCTGGCTCAATTTATGTCGACTTGCGCATTGGTCAGTATCATGGTGGTAAGAATGATGGTAAAACACATGATCATGGAACAGGCTTACGTATAAAAGAAAAAGACCAACCATTATTATTTGAACGTATTATTAAATTAGTATAATCAAAAAGGAGTAGTAAAACTACTCCTTTTTTAATACAACAACAGTCTCTGCCGTCATGGTTTTTACTCGTGCGCCAACCTCATTTGTTGGTGAATTTACAGACGGCATTACCTTATTTATGATTTTTCTATTAAATGAAAATAAGTGTTTTAATCCATATTTAACAGACATTTCTTCAATAATTTTATCTGTTAATAATTTTTCTAATTTTACTGTCCTATTTCCTACAACCCAAAATTGATAGCTGTTTTTTGTCATTTTTTTTGTTATAGAATATAGACATTTATCTAAATCCACATAGAAACTAAATACGTCATCAGCTCTAAACGGGTCCTTTTCTGCTATTTTTTCTAGTGTGGTTACAAGAGTTGGGCTTTGTAAGAATGACCATTGTTCTTTATAGGTGTATGGCTTTCCACCTAGCAAATTTTTATCTATATTGGAGACATCTTGCTGGGTGGTATAATCCAAATCCAACCATTGTAACGAAAGTCGGCTAAATTGACCGTAAGCTACAGTAGTTCTACTATCTCCATATGGAGGAGAAGTTATAACTAAATTTATGCTATTATCTGGAATAGAATCAAGTTTTCTAGTATCATCAAAAGAGATGTTTACTGTTGATGTTGTTTTAGCGCAAGCTTTAATAAAATCCTGCATTTTAGACACATTCCTATCTAAAATTTTATAAAACTCAACAAATACGTTCGGCGTAAAGGTTTTAACTTTTTCTGCGTTCATTCTAAACAATTTAAATTCGCCATTACGAGTGTTTGAAACTATTCTCACCGTTTCACTAAATGCTAAGAGCATAAAGTTTTTTGTATTTACATCACTTATTTGTTTTATTTGATTTTTTATAGTTTGCAAAAGTATTATAACTCTTGGAGTAAACCAAAAACCAAGGTTTGAAAACGATTGATAATTAAATTTCTTGTTTTTATTCTTAAAATAATCGTTTATATACTTATCCGCATTATCACCCCAACCAGTTTTTGCAGTGATATCTAGATTAAGAGTGTTCTTAATGTAATTGTCAAAGTCATCAGCTACTTGATTTGACTTTTCTTCTATAGACTTAAGTTTTTCTCTAAACTCATTTATAGTATATAACTGTTTATCGGATAAAATAGTAGTTTTAACATTGCTCATTAGTACAGCTAAAGGATTTAGGTCAGTTCCATAAATTTGAGGGACATTATCAAGCATTCCTTCAACAAGCACTGTACCGGAGCCCATAAAAGGGTCCATCAGTGTTGTTATATCGGCATGCTTTTTTACGATTTTGAGGATATTTTGAGAAATAGGATAAACCATTGTTGCAGGATAATAATGTAACCCATGGGTTAAGTCTCGTGTGGTTGACTCCTTAAAATCCCAAAAATCCAATGGTAAATTTTCAAATTCACTTTTTAAAAGCAAATCAATGTTGTTCATTTTATACACCTCATTATAAATCGTACTGGTTGTTAATTTAGATAATAGTTAATTGTGCCTTATTGTCAACATTCCAATATTCCTCAATTGAAACATCTTCTATTAAATAAGAAATTGTAGATTTTAATATCTTAATTATTTTTGGCATTATTATTCTCATCTAAAAAGTTAATAGTTCTTTTTTCGCAATAATCTTCAAAAGCCTTTTTTGCTAGACGGCTTGGATTATAACTACCGTTTTCCCATCTGTTGATTGTAGCGAAACTAACTCCAAGTTCTCTTGCTAAATCTTCTTGTGATAATTTTAGTTCAGTACGAACAAGTTTTACTTTCTCCGAAAAGCTCATATGGACACTCTCCTTAATATTGAAAATATTATAACACTTTTTATAAAAATTGTAAAGATGCAAAGGCATATAATCTTGAAAAAAATTTGCAACCATGTTATAATATACAAGTTATTATACAAGAGATAGGAGTTTGCTTTGAAAACTACGGATAATGAAAATTTTATTCTAGAAAATTTTAGAATGGTTTCAAAAAGAGAAACTTTACTTTTAGGCGATATTTTTACTTGTGCAAAAATATGGGACTCTCTAGTCAATTATTTTAAACGAAAGCATTGGATTGACTCTTCTGCAAAGAATGCTCCGCCACCTGACTTTTATAACGATAAATTAAAAATGATGATGGACGTTATGCGTATAGATGATAATGCTTACGTAGATAAACACGGCAAAGTTCAAAATCCCATTTATAAAAAAGAAAACGAATTATTGAAAAGTTATCTTGGTAACGATTATAAAAAAGTGCGCAATGATATAAGTTGTTACGTTGTTGCTTCAAGCGGACTCCCTACTCATCAAGACCATAATTTTATTAGGTATTTTGATAATTTTAAACGTGTATTTAAACATCACAACAAAAAGATTGCTAACTATAAAAAGAATCATCCTGGGTATAAAACAATATTCTTTGTATTCGATGAATCCACAGCATATATCGAAGCATTAGACAAACAATTTATAAAAGAAAATCCACAAGAAGGTGAACTCACTTGCGGTAAACCTCATTTTGCTTGCTGTGATAAAAGATTTTTAGACGTTATAATAAACTCTGATGTTGATTACGTAATTTGGTATATGCCATACAAACTAATTACAGGTATCAACGGTAAAATGTTTCCCCTTCCTAAAGTTGCTATTATAGAACGCGCCAAAATACCACAAGAAGCTTTTCAAGTTTATAATAGTAATTTAATGATAAGCTCTGAAGTGTAAAATGGGAGGGAATCATAGCTAATATAGCACTAAATTTATCGGACGGGATATTTCTCGCCATTTTTTACTAATATCAAAGAGTAGTTTTACGTTTCACACGCTCCGCCCCAAAAGGGTGGAGTTTTTCTTTTCATTATTTAATATAATAGTAAAAATTTTTGTAAAAAAGGGAAAAAGAATGTAAAAACGCAGTTAAAAGCGTTGACTTTATCACTTTATTGTGCTAAAATGGTAAACAATTAAAGCAAATCCAAACGGAAAGGTGTATTATGAAAGGATTTAACCCAAAAAAGTACGATAAAATGTTTGAACTGATACTTAAGCTTGAAACGATAGAGGAGTGTCGTGAGTTTTTCGTGGACGTATGCACGATAAAGGAGCTTGAGGACATTTCGCAACGACTTGAAGTGGCGAAGCTTCTTGACGAGGGCAAGAATTATCAAGAGGTCGTTAAGGCTACGGGTGCAAGCACGGCTACGATTAGCAGAGTCAACAAGTGCCTGATGTACGGCACGGGCGGATACAAGCGAGTGCTTGACAAAAAGGAAGAGAGCAATGAATAACGACGCAATGATTTTTAAGACGGAGGAGCGTGCGCAGATTAATTTGCGAGCGCTTTATTCGTCTTACGGCTACTCGCAGTACAAGATGAGCAAGTTCGAGGAGTACGACCTTTACGTTAAGAACAAGGACTTTCTTCTCTCGGGCGATATGATAACCTTTACGGACGCGAGCGGAAAGCTTATGGCGCTCAAGCCCGACGTGACTATGTCGATTATAAAGAACAGCACGGAAGGGGAAAGCTTGCGCAAGGTGTTTTATACCGAGAACGTTTACCGTATGCCAAAGGGCAGTCGCGCCTTTAAGGAAATTATGCAGGTAGGGCTTGAGTGCATAGGCGAGGTTGACGAATACGCCGTGTGTGAAGTGCTGATGCTTGCCACCAAAAGTTTGGGGTGCATTTCGCCTTCTTGGACGATGGACGTATCGCATTTAGGCATCGTTTCGGGCGTGTTAGAGTACGCAGGACTGGGCGAGGAAAAGGAGCAAATTTTATCCCTTTTAGGCGAGAAAAACGTAGGCGGAATTAAGGAGCTTTGCGCGAAAAAGGGAGTAAGCGAAGAGAAAGCTGCGCTCGTTGAAAAACTTGCTACTGTGAGTGGAAATATTAAAACGGTGGGGGACGTAGTGGACGGTTTTGCCGTAAACGAGTGCGCAAAGCTGGCAGTAGACTCTTTAAAAACGCTACTGAATGAAATCGAGCGAACGGGCGGAGCGAACGTAAACGTGGACTTTTCCGTTTCGTCGAATATGAAGTATTATAACGGCATAGTTTTTTGCGGATTTATCGACGGAATCCCGTCCAGCATTCTTTCGGGTGGTCAGTACGACAACCTTATGAAACGCATGGGAAAAAGCAGTAAAGCGATAGGCTTTGCGGTACAGCTTGACTTACTTGAACGCTTTGAGCAAAGCAAGAAAAAATACGATTTTGACGTTTTAGTAGTGACGGGTGACGCGAGCATCAGCAAAATAAACGATACCGTGAGCGCGCTCAAAAAAGAGGGCAAAAGCGTGTACGTTTCAAAAAGCGCAAGCGCCTTCGTTAAGTGTGCAAGCGTAGTTACGGTGGGCAAAGGAGAGTAAGATGGATAAGTTTATCAACGTTGCTTTGCCCAAGGGAAGACTGGGCGAAAAGGTATACGAATTTTTTGAAAAGGCAGGGTACGAGTGCCCCGCCATTAAGGAAGTCAACCGCAAATTAGTGTTTGAAAACGAACGACTTGGCGTGAGATATTTTTGGGTAAAGCCCTCGGACGTAGCTATCTACGTTGAGCGTGGCGCTGCGGATATCGGAGTGGCAGGCAAGGATATTTTGCTTGAATACGAGCCTGACGTTTACGAGCTTCTTGACCTGAAAAAGGGTAAGTGCTATATGGCGGTGGCGACGATGGCGGACTTTTTGGACGACACCGACCGCACGCTTAGGGTGGCGACGAAGTTTAGCAATATCGCGCAAAACTATTACAGGGCAAAGGGCAGGGATATCGATATTATCCACCTTAACGGCTCGATCGAGATTGCGCCCGTGCTTGGTCTTTCGGACGTAATCGTGGACATCGTGGAGACGGGCTCGACCTTGCGCGAGAATAACTTGGTGGTGCGCGAAAAAATAGTAGATATCAGCGCGCGCCTTATCGCGAACAAAGCAAATTATAAATTTAAGCGCACGGTAATCGACGATATCGTTAAAAAAATAGGCTTGATAGTGGAGAATTTATGATAAAGATTTACGATTTTAACAAAGTGAGCCCCGACGAAATTTTCGCTCGTGTCACGCCCAAGGTGGACGTCAGCGCAATCGTTGCGGACATTATACAAAACGTCAAATCCCGTGGCGACGAGGCGCTTTACGAGTATTGCAAAAGGTTTGACAAAGCGGATTTAGACAGCTTGGAAGTTTCACAGCAGGAAATCGACGACGCTTACGCTAGCGCCGATCCCGAGTTCGTGCGCGTGTTGAAGCGTGCGAGTGAGAATATCCGCAAGTTCCACTCCAAGCAAAAGAATAACGGATTTGAGATTGACGACGGCAATGGCATCGTTATGGGACAAAAGGTCATCCCCGTTGACCGCGCGGGACTGTACGTGCCCGGAGGAACGGCGGCGTACCCCTCCACCGTGCTTATGGACTCAATCCCTGCAATCGTGGCTGGCGTAAAAGAGGTGGTTATGGTTACGCCTCCCGGAGCGGACGGCAAAGTCAACCCCGTAATCTTGACGGCGGCGAAGGTGGCTGGCGTAAACAAAATTTACAAAGTGGGCGGAGCGCAGGCAATCGCGGCGCTTGCTTACGGCACGCAAACTATTCCCAAAGTTGATAAAATCGTAGGCCCGGGCAACGCCTTCGTTGCCGAGGCAAAAAAGCAGGTTTTCGGTCAGGTGTCTATCGATATGATAGCAGGACCGAGTGAGATTATGATTTTAGCGGACGGCGAGTGCAATCCCAAATTTTTGGCTGCCGACCTTCTTTCGCAGGCTGAGCACGACAAGCTCGCAAGTGCAGTTTTGGTAACGGATAGCTACGCCCTTGCCCAAAGCGTGAGCGCAGAGCTTGAAAAGCAAATTCCGCTCCTCTCGAGATGTGAAATTGCGCGCACTTCCATTGATGAAAACGGCAAGATAATCGTGACCGAAAATTTACAAACGGCGATAGACGTGGTCAACGAAATTGCTCCCGAGCACCTTGAACTGTGCGTAGAAAATCCCTTTGAATATTTGCCTAAAATCCGTCACGCAGGCTCGATTTTTATGGGTAAAAATTGCCCCGAGGCGCTGGGCGATTATTTGTCGGGCACTAACCACACTTTGCCCACTTCGGGCACGGCTAAATTTTCCAGCCCCTTGTCCGTGGACGATTTCGTGAAGAAAACGCAGTACACTTACTACACGCGCGACGCGTTAAAGCAAGTTGCCTACGACGTGCATCTTTTTGCGACCAAAGAAGGGTTGACTGCGCACGCTAAAAGTGCTATTATTAGAATAGAGGACGATAATGAGTAAGTTTTTGAGCGAAAAGTACGCCTCTTTGACGCCCTATACCCCGGGCGAGCAACCAAAAGAGCGCAAGTACGTAAAATTGAATACTAACGAAAGCCCCTTTCCTCCGTCACCGCTTGTTATCAAAAGGGCGAGTGAGGCGAGCAAGGTTTTACAGCTGTATTCCGACCCCGATAGTAGCGTTTTGACGGGTACGTTAGCGCGCTTTTACGACGTAAAGCGTAGTGAAGTGCTGGTTACTAACGGCTCGGACGAGGCGCTTAACTTTGCTTTCATGGCGTATTGTGACCAAAAAACTCCTGCGGTTTTTGCGGATATAACTTACGGATTTTACAAGGTTTTCGCGTTAGTTAATAACGTGCCGTACCGCACTATTCCGCTTAACGAAAATTTTGGTATAAATATTTGCGATTATTTTGGCGCAAAGGGAACGATTTTTATTGCTAACCCCAACGCGCCCACGGGAATTGCGCTTTCGGTGGAGGAAATCGAGCAAATTTTAATCAAAAACCCCGATAACGTCGTGGTGATTGACGAGGCGTACGTGGATTTTGGCGCACGAAGCGTCGTTCCGCTTATAAAGAAGTATGACAATCTTTTGGTTACGCAAACTTTTTCAAAGTCGCGTTCAATGGCAGGCGCACGACTGGGCTACGCGATAGGCTGTGAAAAGCTGATCAGCGACCTTAATTCTATAAAATATTCGGTAAATCCGTACAACGTCAACCGTATGACGAGCGAGGCGGGAATAGGCGCGCTGGAAGATAAGGATTATTTTGAAAATAATTGCGCGCAGATTATTGAAAACCGCGAGTGGACGAAAGCGCAGCTTGAAAATCTTGGATTTGAGCTTACTAATTCGCTTACCAACTTCTTGTTTGCGCGCTCTGACGCTATTGACGGCGGAACGCTTTACGAAAAATTAAAACAAAGAGGCGTGCTCGTGCGCCATTTTTCGCAAAACAGGATTAGCGACTACGTTCGTATCACGATCGGTAGCGTAGAAGAGATGAATATTTTGGTGGAAAACATCAAGGAAATTTTGGAGGAAAGCCTATGAGAACGGCTGAAATAAATAGAAAAACGACGGAAACGGATATCGCGCTTACGCTTAATCTTGACGGAAGCGGAAAGAGCGAGATCGACACGGGTTGTGGCTTTTTGGACCACATGCTTACGCTTTTTGCCCGCCACGGAAAATTTGACCTTACGGTTAAAAGCGTGGGGGACGTACACGTCGATTTTCATCATACGACCGAGGACGTAGGCATTTGTTTAGGGCTTGCGTTCGACAAAGCGCTGGGCGAAAAAAAGGGTATTAAGCGCTACGGCAACACCATTTTACCTATGGACGAGGCGCTCGTTTTGTCGGCGGTAGATATATCGGGCAGAGCGCTCCTCGTGTACGATATGGATATTGAGGCAGAAAAGGTAGGCGATTTTGACACCGAGCTTGGCGAGGAATTTTTTCAGGCGTTCGTTAGAAACGCAAAATGCACGTTGCACTTTTGCCAGATGGCAGGCGTGAATTCTCACCATATTTTAGAGGGCGCGTTCAAAAGCGTCGCCAGAACGCTCGCGCAGGCGGTAGAGGTGGACGCGCGATACGCTGACGAAGTGCCGTCGACTAAGGGAGTGCTGTAATGATAGTAATGGTCAACTACGGAGTGGGAAACCTGTTTTCGCTTGAACGTTCGTTTAACACAATCGGGCAGGAGGTCGTCGTTTCCGAGAGTCGTGAAATTATTGAAAAAGCGGACAAAATTATTTTGCCGGGCGTAGGTGCGTTTGGCGACGCGTCGCAAAAGCTGAAAGATAGCGGACTGGGAGAAGTCATTTGCGAGCGAGCAAAAGCAGGCGTTCCTATTTTAGGAATTTGCTTAGGAATGCAACTCCTTTTTGAGAAAAGTAGCGAGTACGGCGAGAACGAAGGTCTTGGGCTTATAAAGGGTAGAATTGATCCAATCGCGCAGTACGTACCCCGTGGTTTTAAGATTCCGCATATCGGCTGGAACGTGCTTAACATAAAAAAAGAAAGTAAGCTCTTTAAGTATTTATCGGACGGCGATTACGTATATTTCGTTCATTCGTTTTGCGCAGTGGACTGTGAAGATAGCGTAACTGCCGTGACCGACTACGGCGCGCCTATTACCGCGTGCGTAGAGAGTGGCAACGTTATGGGTTGTCAGTTCCACCCTGAAAAAAGCGGAAAGACGGGACTGAATATTTTACGTGCTTTTTGTGAGGTGGAGTAGAATATGAACGTTTTTCCTGCAATAGATATAGTACAAGGCAAAGCGGTCAGACTGTTTAAGGGCGATTACGCTCAAATGACCGTTTATAGCGAAACGCCCATGGACGTGGTACGCGATTTTGAACGCGCAGGCGCAAAATTCTTGCATATCGTCGACCTCGAAGGGGCAAAATCAGGTGACACGAATAACTACGAAACGATTAGTAATATTATTATAAGCACCCCCCTTTTCGTAGAGGTAGGCGGTGGGATAAGATCAATGGACGTTATCGAAAAATATTTGTCGGCAGGGGCAGGGCGCGTGATTTTAGGCACGGTTGCCGTCACCGACGAGAGGTTTTCGCGTGACGCGGTGGAAAAATACGGTGATAAAATTGCCGTGGGCGTAGATATTAAGGACGGATTCGTCGCGATCAAGGGTTGGACGGAAAAAAGCGAATATTCGGCGTTCGACTTTTGCGAAAAGTTGCAAAGCTTGGGTGTAAAAACGGTAATTTGCACGGACGTATCAAAGGACGGCGCTATGCAGGGCACGAACCGTGAGCTTTACAGTCAGCTTTCACAAAAATTCACGCTTGACTTTATCGCGTCAGGCGGAGTTTCGAGCGTAGAGGATATAATCGCCCTCAAAGAAAAAGGGCTTTACGGCGCAATTATCGGCAAGGCGTACTACACGGGCGCGATTGATTTACGACGCGCGATTGAGGAGGCAAGATGATTACAAAACGAATAATTCCCTGTCTTGACGTGCGCGACGGTCGTGTGGTTAAGGGGGTAAACTTTGGAAAGCTTTCCGACGTTTCCTCGCCCGTAGAGCTTGCGGAGTATTATAGTGAGTGTGGCGCGGATGAGCTCGTTTTTTACGACATAACCGCTTCGGCTGAGGGCAGAAAGCTTTTTACCGACGTCCTTAAAGAGACGGCAAGCAAGGTTTTCATTCCCTTCACGGTAGGTGGAGGAATAAACACGGTGGACGACTTTGACCGCGTGCTTAAATGCGGAGCGGATAAGGTCAGCGTCAATTCGGGCGCAATACGCAATCCTTCGCTCGTAGCGGAGGCGTCCAAAAAGTACGGTGCGCAATGCGTGGTTTTGTCCGTGGACGTGAAACGCGTGGACGGTGATTTCAAGGTTTTTGCCAAGGGCGGACGAGAAAACACGGGCATTGAGGCTATCAGTTGGATAAAAAGATGCGTGGATATGGGCGCTGGCGAAGTTGTCGTCAATTCTATTGACACCGACGGTGTAAAGAAGGGCTTTGATATTGAACTACTTGAAAAAGTTTGTGATGCCGTAACCGTGCCCGTTATCGCGTCGGGCGGAGCAGGAAGTATTGATCACTTCGTTGAACTTTTTTCTACTATTCCGCAAATTGACGCAGGGCTCGCTGCCAGCATTTTCCACTTCGGCGAGGTGGAAATCGCTACGCTAAAACGCACGCTGAAAGAAAAGGGCATTCTTATGCGAATATAACGAGGTGAAATTATGGATATTTCTAAGCTTAAATTTGACGAAAAGGGGCTTATCCCTGCAATCGTCGTGGACTACGCTACTAAAAAAGTGCTTACGCTCGCGTATATGAACGAGCAAAGCTTGCGCATCACTATGGACAAAAAGCTGACTTGTTTTTGGAGTAGGTCGCGTAACGAGCTTTGGCTGAAGGGGGAGTCGAGCGGAAATTATCAGCACGTCGTTTCCATCACCGCCGACTGCGATTACGACGCTTTGGTTGTGGAAGTAAAAGCGGACGGACCTGCGTGTCACAAGGGTACGTACTCTTGCTTTAACGACCAAATCTTTGAAAACGACGAGATAAACGAGTTTTCTATCGACGCGCTCGTAAAGCTTATCGAGGGTAGAAAAACGGACAAAAAGGAAGGCTCGTACACCACTTATTTGTTTGAAAAGGGCAGAGATAAAATCCTTAAAAAGGTGGGCGAGGAATGCACCGAGGTTATAATCGCAGGCAAGGGCGACGACAAAAAAGAAACGATTTACGAGATTGCAGACCTTGCGTATCACGTTTTGGTGCTTATGATAGAAATGGGCATCAGCACGAAGGATATTTTTGACGAGCTTGCTTCTCGTCACGTGATTGATAAGAAAGTAAAACAGGAGAAAATGGTTTGATGATAGTCGATTTACATAATCACACGCACTATTGCGACGGCAAAAATAGCCCTGAAGAGATGGTTTTGTCAGCAATTGACAAGGGGATTGAGGTTTTTGGGCTCGTCGTGCACGGCTATACCGATTTTGACGATACATTTTGCGCGCCGAAGGAAAACGTCGTACCTTTTCAAGTGGAAATGAATAGGCTGAAGCAAAAATATAAGGACAAAATCACGCTGTACCACGGAGTAGAGCAAGACTACTTTGGTGGAAAGCCTTTGGACGGATTTGATTACGTTATTGGCTCGCTCCACTACGCAAAAAAGGACGGAAAGTATTATCCGCTCGATCATTCGCCCGAGCAGTTTAGGGAAATGATTGAGGCGTACGGTGGTGACGTTTACGCTGCTGCCGAGGAATATTTTGATAATATTTCGAATATCGTGGAAAAAACGGGCGCACACGTGGTAGGTCATTTTGACGTTTTTAAGAAGTTTAACGCTCACGGTGAGTTCTTTGACGAAAATCATCCCAGATACGTCAACGCGTACAATAAGGCGATGGAAAAGCTAATTAAGACGGGCGTAATTTTTGAAATGAACGTCGGTGGGATCTCGCGCGGTTGGATAGAAGAGCCGTATCCGTCGGTAGAAAAGGTAAAATACCTTACGGATAGGGGAGTAAAGGTTATCCCAAGTAGCGACGGTCACAACGTCCAAAATATAGCGTTTCAGTACGATAAGTGGTTGAAAGTCTTTGAGTAAAGTAAATAGCAAAAATAAAAACGGAGTGGTACGTATCACTCCGTTTTCGTTATTTTAGGTGGTTTTAGGTACGTATCACTCCGTTAGCGCTCTTTTAATCTCGTCGTTTTGGAAAAGCTCGAGATAGCAAAGCACAACGGACGTTTCGCACCAGCACGATCCGTTCCACACTCCGCCGATATACTGCTCGCCTTCCCAGTCGCTCGTGTTTACGCGCTCGCAAATAAACCCGTAGGAAAGGGGCTGAGGTGGATTATCCCAAGAATAGATCTGGTTAGTAGGCGTGCAGATGCATTGAGGGATAAAGAAAGTAATATCTTTAAGTAAGGTCAAATACTGCTCGTTGCCCGTGTATTTATACAGCTTGTATAGCGAAAGCCCGGAGGACGTGCAAATGCCCGGAGCAGAGTGCTTGTTCTGAACGTTTGCAAAAACGCTACCCGTCGTGATGATTTTAAGCCTATAAAATTCGCAAGTGGAGGGGAAAGCGTACGCGTAGGTCATTACCCAGCTTGAAAACAGATGCGCGCTATGCTTAGCGCATTCCAGCCAAAACTTATCACCCGTGCGCTCGTAAAGAAGAATACCGCTATCTACCATAGCGTACGCGCTTTCGCTGTCGGGTGCGCACAAAATTTCGCCCGGGCCACCCAAAGTGTACCCTTTTTTAACGAATTTTTCGTAAAGGTCGCGGTAACTCTTTTTTGCAATTTCCAAATATTTTGGCTCGCCGAAGAACTGCTCCGCCTTAACTAAAGCGCTTACTACGCTCGCTCCGGCGGTGCTTCCGCCCACGATTATTTCGCCCGTAACGCAGTCAACGAATTGACCGAATTCGCCGTACTTTTCAAAAACGGCGCATAACGCCCCCGTCGCTTTTTTAGCGGCGTTTACCCACAGGTCCTTTTTTGGCATCACTTCAAGGTGCTTGAACAGATAAAATAACGCGTCGCCCTCCTTGCGGATAAAAACGCTGTTTTCCAGCCCCTCGTATCCAAAACCGTCGCCTAAAAAAACGCCGTCACGAATGGTCGCGTGGAAAAATCCAAGTGCCGAAACGTTAGTGCACATAAAGTCCAAGGTCTTTTCTGCGCGCTCACGCGTAAGTGCGCTACCGTTAATCCATAAGGGGAGTGAGCTCATTCCGCCACCCACCCAACCGCTTTGCCAAAGCTTGTCGGTGTTAGAGTAATACTGCCCGCTCCAAACGTTGTCGTTGAAGTGGTCTTCCATAATTTTCCATAGCGTAGGGGTATATTCCGTCTTTGCTCGCTCGCTACGGCAAACGTCTTTTCTATGCTCGAAAAACAACTCGTAAAAATTCGTTATATCCGCGCAATCAAACTGTCTGATTACAAAAGGAAGGGTGACGTACTCCCCCGTTTTCATTTTTTCGCCACTATCGGGGGATGGGGAGTGCGAGTTGCACATAGAGTAAGCCTCCGTCCTCATAGTGGGGAAGAGCACGGTGATTTTTTGCTTTTCTACGCAAAAGCCGATATTTTTACTTTTGAATTGCTGAACGGTAAATAGGAAGAACGCCTTTTTTTCACTGGGGAAGAAAACGGACACGATAGGCACGGACAGGTCGCCCGAGGTCACCTGAATTTTACCGCTCCAGTCGGGATTTATGGCAGGCACGTCCGTGATGATGGGCGTAGCGTCCACCTTTTGCTCGTCCTCGAAGTATTTGGGCGGATATTTTCTCTCAACGCGAGGGAAACGGTTGCCGTCGTAGGCGCACGCAGGCATAAGGATAAACGCGTCCTCTTCCCACGCGTCAAAATTCACGCAAAGGGAAAATTGCGCGTTATCAGTATCTTTTTCGCAAAAAAGCGTAACGCTATCGTTTTCCTTTTTCACGCCCCCACAGTTTGAAAAATAGGATAAAGTGTAGTCCATAACAACTCCTACGTTGATTTTACTGAAATTATACCACCAAAAATTGCCCCTGTCAATACCAAAAAAACTGATAAGTTATAAAATATTATAATATTTTTATAAAATAGCAAATATTTTTTGAAAATCAATGACAAAACGAGCAAAATGTGATATGATATAATAAATACTGTGCGTAAAAACATAAGGAGGTAGGAAAATGAAGAAAATCGTTGCGTTTATACTTTGCTTGATAACTATTTTTTCGTGTTTTTCCTGCGCTCCTACCGTTTCAGAGCCCCCCGAGGTTGAGCCGCCCGAGGTTGAGCAACCTGAAAAACCCGTTCAGCCCGAGCAACCCGAGCACTTGTATAAGTACGAGCTTACGCTTAGCGTTGAGGGCGAAAACACTTACAAAAGACATAGCGGAGTAATTCTCGAGCCACAAATCACTATTCCCGAGAATAAAGTTTTGCTTGGCTGGACGGTGAATCCCGACGAAAAATACAACTTCGTGACCTTCCCCCTCGTTGCGAAAAAGAACGTAACGCTATTCGCCGTTTTCAAAGAAGAGCAAAAAGAGGGCTTGCCGAGGATTGACGTTTTCGTTGCCGGCGGCGCGATAACGAGCAAGGAAGAATACGTGCGTATGTCGCTGTCAATGACTAACGTTTTGCCCGAGCACGAGCTCCAGTCAAGAACGGGTGGAATACGACTTCGCGGAAATAGCACGCTGGGAATGCCTAAAAAGGCGTACAGAATTAAGTTCGATAAAAAGACGGCGTTCTTTGACGAGGACAAGTATAAAAGCTGGGTGCTCCTTGCCGACTACTTAGACGCGTCGCTGATGAAAAACTATTCCGCGCTTTACTTTGCGCGTCAGCTTGAAGGGCTTAAATTTACCTCGTGCGCGTACCACGTTGAGCTTTATATCGACGGCGCGTACCAGGGGGTGTACCTACTTTGCGAGCAAACGCAAGAGCAAAAGGAAGGCAGAGTGGAAATTGAGGTGGACGAGATCACCGAAACGATGGTGCAAGTTCCTTTCCTTATTGAGCTTAACAGGGGAGCAGAGGCGGAATCGGAATTTGAGTACGACTGGTTTGAGTACGGCGATCACACCTACACGATTAAGTACCCCGAAAATCCCACGCTCCAGCAGTACGAATATATCGTGAACTACTTTACCGAGGCGAAAGTTATGCTCGAGAAGGGCAACCTTTCTCGCTTTGAAGAGCTGGTTGACTTAAATAGTTTGATTGACTACTACTTAGTCAACGAGTTGTTTATTAACCGTGACGCTATTTGGAAAAGCGGATATATGTACAAGCCACGCTACGGAAGATTGACCTTTGGTCCCGTTTGGGATTTCGACTGGTCGCTTAATACGCCTTGGACGGGCGAGCCTACCGTTACCACCAGTCTTAGCAGTACGACCTACGACTATTTCACCACTCACGACTGCTGGTTAAAGGATATTTTGGACGCCGGCTATGAGGACGAGGTAGCGAAAAGATGGAGAACAGCCAGAAATTGCGCGCTTGACACGGTTACGCATATCAAGCAGTACAGAGAGAAATTTACCCCGTCCGCTATGGTGAACTACTATAAATGGTATCCCGAGTACGAGCCCGAGGGAGAGGCAGAGTACGAGGCGCAGTTTGGTAATTTGTACGAGGATCAGTACCAGTTCCTCATAAACTTCCTAACCTTGCGAATACGCTATTTTGATAGAAAATGGTTAGAATAATAAAAACTAAAAGGAGGTAACGCGTGAAAAAGCTCGCATCATTAATTCTTGCATTAATATTCGTTTTTTCAGCGGTGTGCGCTTGCACGCCTACCGTTCCTGCCGTCCCCGGAGGAGAGGGAGGCGGCGAACAGACCGAAACGGCGCAGTATACCGTTACTTTCCACTACGAAAACAACGTAACGACGCTCGTTACTACTGGCAAAATTCCCAAGAAAACCATTTCAAAGCCGGGTACGGTGTTCGTTGGCTGGTCGACGGACCCTAACGACGAGAGCAAAATCCTTCATCTTCCCACGACGATTGATAAGGACACGCATCTTTACGCCGTGCACAAAGAAGTGGACGTGCCCGATATTAAAACTTACAAAATCACTTTTCATTACGACGGCAAAACCTCAACGCAAGTTACGATGGGTAAGGTCAGCGATATGCCCGTCACGGTGGAGGGTAAAAACCTAATAGGCTGGACGACTAACCCAGACAATCTCTTTGCGATCGTAACGTTCCCCTTTAACGCAACAGAGAATATGGACTTGTACGCGGTGTTCGACACCGACCTTCAAAGCGATTTTCCGGATCTAAAAATCACGACTTACGGCGCGGTAAGTAACACCGACGACTATACGCGCGCAGTATTTACGGTTGAAAATTCCAAGGACGAATATGAGTTTATGGACGTAACCGGAGGCATACGTCTACGCGGAAATTCGACCAGAGGCATGCCTAAGAAGCCGTATAGAATTAAATTTGACTACAAGCGTTCTATGTTTGGCGAGCCGAAGCATAAGAGTTGGGTGCTTCTTGCCGACTACTTGGACGCGTCGCTGGTCAGAAACTATTCTGCACATTATTTTGCCCGTCAGCTTGAGGGCTTGGACGCTAAATCGTGCGCGTACCACGTCAACCTTTATCTTAACGGCGACTATAAGGGCGTGTATCTTCTTTGCGATCAGACCGAGGAGCAAAAGGACACCAGAGTGCCTATCGAGATTGAAAATATAACCGAGGATATGGTGGAAGTGCCCTTCCTCGTCGTTAAAAACCAAACGCGTGCGCCTTCGCAGTCCAAGTATCCTTACGACTGGTTCGAGTTCGGCGCGTGGACTTGGAGCATCAAGTACCCCGAAAATCCCACCTACGAGCAAAATCAGTACATCAAAAGCCAAATCGCTAATATGGAAACGGCGTTAAAAGAACAAAACACCGATTACGTAAACGCAGGACTTGACTTAGACAGTTTCTTTGACTTCTATCTCGTTAACGAATTCTTCTTTAACCGCGACGCGCTTCAGCTTAGCGTGTATATCTACAAGCCACTTGGCGGAAAATTGTTCTTTGGCCCCGTCTGGGACTTTGACTTCTGTCTTGGTCATCAATATACGGGTATTCCGACGGTAGAGCGTAATCTGTCCAGAACCACCAGAAACTTCTTTACCGAGGAGTATAAGAACTGTTGGATGTACTCCGCGTACAGTATTCCCGAGTATAAACAGGCGTATCAGGCGCGTTGGACGCTCGCCCGTCAGGCAGCGGTGAACACGCTAAACCACCTCAAAGAATACAAAAAGACGCTCACTCCTGCCGCTACGCTTAACTGCAATATGTGGTACGGCGATTACGTAGAGGGTGGATCAAAAGGTTACGTGCCCGAGCTTGGTAACCTGTTCGAGGATCAGTATCAATACGTTCTCGACTGGATTGACTTGCGCATAAAATACTTCGACGAGGAATATAAATAAAATTTGGTAAAATGAAAAACCACGCATAACGTTATGCGTGGTTTTTGTTATTTTGTCGTTTTTTACTGTCTTATATAAGGGATTCCGTACGCCATTATTGCGGTTAAAAACGCTTGGTTATTAAACGCCGTGCCGTCGTCAAGAAAGGATATAAGGACTTCTTTTTTATGTGAATAAAAGGTCACTTTTGGAAAACCGCTTAACGTAAGGCAAACGCAAGAAATATCCTCAATGCGTGCGGACTGACTTTTTTTGAAGGTTTTTACGTAAGTGAAAAGTCCGTCCTTGAAAATAAACTTTTCTTTGTGGTAGGCGTACAGTCCGATTGCCGAAATTACGTCCAAGAAAAAGCCAACGCTTAACGCGCCCAAAAAAGTTCCGATATCCGTAGGCTCAACGATAAAGAAAATACTAATTCCAATCATCCAGCCCGTGCCTAATACTGCAAACACGATAAAGCATATTTTTTGCCATTTAGGAGCGGTTATGCAAAAATCAAAGTTTTCTTCCTCTCCGTTTTCTGTTTGAATATTTTTTTCTTCGTCCATTTTTACCAACCGTATTCGTCGTAGTGGGGCTCGATAATAGTTTTGTTATAATCGTTGCCACCGGGGTAGTTTGCGCTCTTGAGTATTCCGGGGGTAAAGCCGTCGGCGAGCATTTTTTCTACGCAAACGCTCGTTAAGCTCCACATAATATAGTCGGACGCGATACCCGACGCTGCGGCGAAATGCGCCTCGATTCCCTCAACCTCGAGCATAGCCTCGGCTGCAGGCGCGCAGTTATCAAGCGTAAGCGTTGCAATCTCGTGAAGCTTCTTGCCCGATTCGTGCACGGGGTCAACAGCGCTCGCGTATACCATACTGGTAAGTGCGATAACGATAATCCCCTTGTTTACGCATTCCCACGCGAGGTCTACTACGCCCTTGCTTCTGCCCGAAACGGAGGAGAGGAAAAGCACGTCGCCTTCCTTTAGCTCAGTTTCGCCCTTTTTGTACTGCTTGTAAAAGATAGGACCGCCACCGCGGTAAATAAGGTCCATTTCAATGCCGTGAACGATTTGGCTAAGATAAATCTTGTGTCCCGTCTCAACGGCGTTTGCAACGAGTTCACCTGCCTTGTGGATGTTGTCCCATTGCGTTTTTCTAACCTTTTCAAGCAATTCGTCAACTGCCTTGTGGTATCTGTCAATAAGCATAATTTTTCTCCTTTTATTAAAACGAAGGGGTACGTACCCCGTGATTACATATAGAAAATGTTGTCCTTGTGCTCGGCAATTACCGCTTTGTTATAAGCGTCGCCCCCGTCGATATTGCCACTCATAAATACGGGAGGCTGAATACCTTTCGCCCACAAAATCTCGGACGCACGCGCAGTCACGGCGTTAAGAATTGCCGCGCCTACTACGGTAGAAGAGGAGGCGAGCTTTTGCTCAAAGCCGTCAAGCTTTATCGTAGCGTCGCCACGGTCGCCGTGATTGTCGATCAAAATATCAGCAAAGTCGTGTAGCATCTTTCCTGAGGGATGACGGGAGGTTACGCTCGTAGCTGTGTTCATATTCGTAACGACGATAACGGTCATTCCCTTTTCGCGTGCGCATTCCGCCATATCAATGGTGACTGCGTTTCTACCCGAAACGGAGTGGATAATGATTACGTCACCCTTTTTCACGGGCTCGTTGTTAAGAATAATTTTGCCGTAACCGGGGATGCGCTCCATCTCGCTCGTCATAGTAGGGGGAGAAAGCTCAAGCATCATTCCGGGCGCGCGGATGGGGTTTACCGTAACCATTCCGCCCGTGCGATAAAAAAGCTCCAGCGTGATTAGGCCTGCGTGATTGCAACCAAACCCGAAAACCGAGCGGTGTTGCTCGTTAGCGTCCGCAATAACCTGCGCCGCTTTTTCCATATTTTCCTGTTCTTTGTCCCAAACCTCCGCCATAATCTCGTTTATGCGGTCGTAGTACTTGTTAATAACGCTCATATCTGCTCCTTGAAGTTATTTTTTGTAATAAGTGGTGTATAAATAGGGCTTAAAGGTTTCCTTAAGTCGTTCACCCAGCGCGTTTGCGTCCATACCCTTTTTCGTCCAGTAGGCTATCACAGCGCCTGCAACAGGCTCGAAAATAGGCTCGTAAACGACGACGTGCGGATAAATATGCTCAAGCTTACTCTTAAAGGTTTCAAGCATATGTGCGCAACCCTTCCACGCGCCACCCGTGATGACCACCGTACCGTCCCATTCCTTGAAATGCTTGTAAATAATCGCTCGCGTTTGACGGAAAAGCTCCATTCCTGCCTTTTCGTATATCTTCAGCGCAACGGGATCGCCTAAATTCGCCGCCTTCGCGCAAAGCTTAGCCACACGCGCGACTTCCTGACGCGTTTCGGGATTGTTGGACAAGCGCCATATCATTTCCATAGGCGTTTTTATATTCAGCCCCTCGATAATGATATCGTAAAGCAAAGTTTTGCTTTTGCGTCCGTCGTACGCGTAGATCGCCGATTTTAACGCGCGTAGTCCTATGTCGTAGCCACTTCCCTCGTCGCCAAGTAGTGGTCCGTATCCGCCGAGAGAGGAAAGCATTTGATAGTCCTGTATAAACATCGCGTTCGAGCCCGTACCTGACAGCGCAACTACGCCGTCTTTTTTGAGCGCAGCCGCCATACCTATTTCACCTTCCCAAACGCTGACGATATCGTCAATGGTGGCGTGCTTTTTAATGGCGTTTATCATAATGTCGCGTCCGCCAACCATACACAAGCTCGCACCGTCAATATGCGTGATAGGCTCGTGCTCGTCATCGCCTCCCAGTAGTTCCGCCATCATTCTTTCGACGTTTTCGCGCACCATCTCAACGGGCTTAAACAAAGTGTTTACGCCCTCAACTCTGCCCGTACGCACGATATTGAATTCGTCGTCGTACAAAATGACCTTGAGTTTGCTACCGCCCCCGTCAGCAGTAAGATAGTATTTTCTCATAGCATTATCCTTTTAGTAGTCGTTAAAAATTATCTTAATTCTACCACGCTTTTTTGCCCTTGTCAATAGATAAACGAAAAATAAAATAAATATTTTTTTGCGCCCAAAATCCACCCGACGAAAAAAGAAAAACACACCTTTTTAGGGTGTGTTTAACAATGAGTTTAGTTTTCTTCTTCGTAATAATACGAATAGTCTATGCCTTTCATAAAGATTTCACGGTCGTCTATTTCGTCAGTCAAAGCGTTAGTTATTAAAGCCAAAATATCGCTATAATCCACAACGCTTAATTTCATCGCGTTTAGATATTCAGTTTTGTCAATTTTACTCCAATCTACGCATTTTGAAAGGTTTTTCTTTAAGATCAGATCCAACCAAATTCTCGTAGTTCTGCCGTTGCCTTCCATAAAGGGATGAGCAACGTTCATTTCAACATATTTTTTAACGATTTGTTCAACCGTGTCCTCGGGCATTTTTTCAATGGATGAAAGCGTTTCGTCCAAAAAGCCCACGCTTGCAAAAGCGAAACCACCTTTGGCGATATTCAACTTTCTTATTTGTCCTGCAAAATCGTATAAGCCGCCAAAAAGGTAAGCGTGAATTTGTCGCAATCCGTTTATCGTACCCACTTCAAAGTCTTTTATGATTCCACTTTCAAACAATTCGTAAGCGTTAGTTTTACTTTGCTCGTCAATAGAAGTGCCTTTTGCTTTAATCCATTTTATAAACGCATCCGTCTTTTTGTTTGGAAGGACGGCTATAAGAAAATTTAATCCGTCGTCGTTTATAACGTCAGTCAAATATTTTTTGCCGTCTTTTGCTGTTAGTTTCAGTTGTCTACAAATTGAGGACAACTGATCGTTTCTACTTTTTAAGGTGTTCCAATATTTGCGTGGAGCGGAGCTTAAAGAAAGTGATTCTATTATATCGACGGCGCATAACCACCAACGTGAAGTTTCTTCATCCCACACCGAACGAACTGGAACGTTGTTAAAAAATCTGATAGAGGTTTTAATCATTTTGTCCTCGCAAGCGTTTTATTTTACTAACGGACGTCACCGCATTTTACGACGATATTGTAGCCGATATTTGCGTTGTAATGGTTGGGATCGTTGTCCAAAATGGTCTGCACGTCGCGTTTTGCGCTAGCCATAATTCTGCGCTGAGCGTTTTGCATAATATCGTTGACCTGAACGCTAACGTCGCGGATTTGCGAAGCGGTCATATTAGGATTGTTATTATAAAGTTTTCCGTTGATAATGAACTCAATCTCGGTCGTGTAAACGGTAACGTTCACTTCGAGCGAAAGTTTGTTATTATAGTAAAGATCAACGTACTTGGACTCTTTGTAAGCGATATAGTTCATAGCGTCGTCGATAGGACGGCCCGTTTTGTGGTATTTTCTACCGCCACCGCCACGCTTGATGCCAAAGCCCTGAAATTTAGCGTCCTTGTCAAGGTCAGCGTACACGAGCTTATTTTTTCTGATATAATTGATCAAGCCGACTACGGCGAAAGCAAGGATTGCCCAGGCAAAGAAGCTACTAACGCCTGCGCTGATTGCGCCGAGGAAGTAGGTAAGAAGTCCGTACAAAAGTCCAAAACCGATACCTACGATAGGTACGGAAACGGTAACGTAACGGTTGCCAAAGCTTTCCATGCAAATTAAGCTCATTGAAAAAGCGCCTACCATCATAGCGATTGCACCCGTCGTCGATATTATTTGAATGTCGGTATAGGGCGCGTCGATAGCAAAGAACTCGTCCGTAATCATAGCGGTGGACGGACCTGCTACCACGATGGTCAAAATCACGAAGGTCGCGATAAGGATTACGAATTTAAGGAAACGGAAGAATCCGTTTTCCAAAGCGTCCAGCTTAAGCACGTCCCAAAGCAGTGTGTGTACGAGCGCCATAATTGCCGGCGCGAGCAGGAACATTACGGGAATTGAGCAGGTCAGCGCAATTACGAGCGCGATAATGCCTTCGCCCAAAACGATGCCCGTGCGAATTAAAGTTTTCATTTTCATTCTCCTATTCTTTTATTTTGCGCGTACGCGCTACTTTTACATTATAACACACGACGAAAGATTATGCAACAAAAAACGCTTTGCCCCTTGACAAAAAGAGTAAAGTGTTGTAAGATATTTTTATCAAAAGAAGGGGAGAGAGTATGGCGATTTACTATATTGACAATCTAAACGGTGACGACAGTCGCGACGGACTTTCTGCGGAAAGGGCGAGAAAGAATTATACGGATATTGCGCTAAAAAACGGCGATAGCGTGTTATTTAAGAGAGGCAGTTTTTATCGTGGCACGCTAAAAACCGCGAGGTACGTATGCTACGGTGCGTACGGCGAGGGGGATAAACCTACTTTTTGCGGATCGGTGGACGTCAGTCGTGAGTGCGACTGGGCGGAAGTCGAGCCTAATATTTGGAAATGCACCTATCCGATTGCAACGGACGTGGGTAATTTCGTGCTTGGTGGTAAATGCACCGCAACTTTTCGCTGGCAAAAGAGTGATTTGACTGGTCAGGGTGACTTTTACGACGGCAAGGAAGTGAACGACCTTTACCGCCACGAGGGCGACGACGTCCGCGAGCTTTATATGTACTCGGTGGGTAATCCTGCGCTCGTTTACGAGCATATCGAGGCGGTCGTTTACGGCGCGAGAAACATGGGTAATCTTGGCGACGGAATGACCTTCGAGGGCTTGCGCTTTATCAATAGCGGAGTGCACGGCTTGTCGGGTAGCGGAGATAATATCACCGTACGCGACTGTGATTTTGAAAATATCGGCGGATGCTACTGGAGTAAAAATCTTCGTATCCGCTTTGGTAACGCCGTTGAAATTTGGGCACACGGAAATTATATTTTGGTGGAGCGCTGTTCGTTTAAAAACGTGTACGATTCTTGCGTTACTCACCAAGGCCCCGGCGAGAAAACGCACCCCACGGTAGGGTTCGTTTGTAAAAATTGCACCTTCGATACGTACGGAATGGCAGCGTTTGAATATCGCGACAAACTACCTATTGATTCCGCTTTTACGGATAACGTTTGCTTAAACGCAGGATGCGGATTTGCTATGCTTGGCGAACAGTTTCCGCGCCGTAGCGAGATTTGGCCTCAACCTATGGGACACCATATCTTTATGTGGCGTATAGATAACCCGTCGGAGGGCGGAAACTTAGTGATCGAAAACAATTTCTTCGGTCCTTCGCCCGAGGGTGCGGCTATGTATTCCATTATTTCGCCTGACGCTGAAAGCCAAGTCCACCTTAATAATAACACCTACACCCACGACGCGCTTATGGCGTGCAGATGGGGCGGAGAAAACTACGCGGATCTAACCGAATTCAAAACCAAAACGAGCCAGGAGAAAGACGGAAAATACAACGACTAAAAATCATAAAAAAGAAAAACGACGTACCACGTGGTACGCCGTTTTTACTATTCACTGTTATTTATTACTTCCAAAAATCGACGGATGAGTGAAAAGTGAAGAGTGAAAAGGTAATAGGTAAATCGACAAACCTAGGGAAATGGTTTGTCAATTTTTGGTGGAGCAGGTGTCGTCATAGACGCCCCTCCGGTCCTTCGTTTTCGTCTTCAAAGGCTTCTTTAATCTCGTCAAGCGGGATATTGTCGATGCTCAAAGGCTTTTTGCTTGCGTTGATAATTATAGTGAAACGGTCATCGTACGGATAGACCGAGTGTACGAAGATGTTTATAAGTGCTTGGCGCTTCTAACTCCGCTTTCTCGGCTTGGCGTTGATTAAGTCGCTCGGTTAGCATATCCACCGCTTGTCCTTGTTCAATGCCTTTCGGAAGGTACACTAAATCAGCGGCTCTGCGAGATTGACAACGAAGCTAAAACAATGGTTGAAAACGGTATCTCCCGCCTTGTTGATGAAAGAGGTATTGACGAAAACTTGAAAGCTCACGATATACTCCGTTTGGTTTCCGAGATGAACAATATCAAGGCAAGCGCAGAAGAAACCGTTTTGCGGGAGGTGGTTTCCGTATGAAGGTGATAAAAAAGCTATGGCACGGGCGTCTCGGAGCAAGGCTCACAATGGGGGTGCAGACGGACGAAAAATAACAACAAAACAGCAAATCAGACATCGGTGAAATATCCGATGCCATTTTGTTTGGCGCGTATCAAGGGAAAAGAAGAAAAAAGCCTTGAATTATTCACAGTTTTGTGATATAATAAAATAAATACGTAAGCAAAGAGACGATGAAAGGAGGTCTTGTATATGAATATTCTACATGTGAAATACGCGGTCGAGGTTGCAAGACTCGGATCGCTGAATAAAGCAGCGGAAACGCTGTTGATTGCACAACCGAATATCAGCCGATCTATAAAAGAGCTCGAAGCCGATCTTGGAATTACCATATTCCAACGAAGCGCAAAGGGAATGGTTCTGACTCCCGATGGCGAGGAGTTTATGGATTATGCGCGGGATATTCTTCACCGTATCGATAAGATCGAACAGTCCTACCGTGACGGCTCGCATAAAAAGCGTAAGTTTTCAATCT
>JAGAPD010000002.1 GCA_017623435.1 Clostridia bacterium | reverse complement strand
AACCCGAAGAAACGCTTTTTGCCACAACGAAAGCAAATAACGTAATATACCTTAATACATTTTCTAAAACTATATCTTCTACTTTGCGTATTGGATATATGGTATTACCTACCCAACTTGTTCCCGTATTCCAAGAAAAACTTGGTTTTCATTCTTGTACCGTGCCAACCTACATTCAATATCTCGTTGCAGAACTAATAGCAAACGGTGACTTTGAAAGGCATATAAATAGAGTTAGGCGACAAAAACGCCTTGCTGAAAAACATATATAATCTAAAACGTTATCGAGTTTAGCATATCTATTATACGAAATTTTTAAAATAATGTTAATGAGAAACGGGTTTTAATCGCAAAATCAATTTTAAGAAAATTAAATTTCCATTTTAACGTGGTTTTATTTGATGGGGACTTTATTATTTGCGTATCAAATCAAGTTGTCGTGTTTGCTAACAAACATCATATATAAATAAAGATAGGTTAGAACGGATTTGTTCTAACCTTTTTTACTCAAAAAATGCAAAAATTCGTGTAATGACCTTCGGGCTTTATTTGTATTTATCATTAATAACGTTTAGTGTTTTTTATAGCAAAAGTGTGCTTAATTTATATAAAAAACTGTTCTAACCTACGATTTTTAGGCAGTTTTCAAAGATAAACAACAATCAATATTGTTCTAACCCAAGGGCTTAAAAAACAATGTTTTGAAGCCCCTACGGAACCGAAGGTTAGGGATTCGTGAACCAACTTGAGCGTAAGCGAAAGTTAGTTCCAAAGGAAACGCATAATGCGCGTTTCCGCTACTCCTTACAAATTCACACCGCGCATTTCCGCCACTCTTTCATATCCGTTCACACGTTTCATATTTTCTTTTCTCATTTGCTTGATTTTTATAGGTAGCGAGTGTATAATTAAGAAAACGAAGTTTTGGGGGCAAATATGTACGAAGAACTGAAACGGTATATGATATCATTATCAAAAATCTTATGGGCGGAGCCGGTGGGTGCGTTTCGCCACCCAAGCATCGTAGTGACCAAAAACAGCAGTTACCCATGTCAGTTATGGGACTGGGGAAATTGGCTAAACAACGTTGCCTTGCGACAGATTGCCATAACTGAAAACAAGCAAAACGACTTGATCGCGTACGAAAAAGGTTCGGTTGAAAACTTCCTGGATACGCAACGCCCTGACGGTAGTATTGATATCGTCATTGCCAACAAGCCCGAGCACGATATAGCG
Organism: Clostridia bacterium; assembly: GCA_017623435.1. Classification (GTDB taxonomy): domain Bacteria; phylum Bacillota; class Clostridia; order Christensenellales; family Pumilibacteraceae; genus UBA10677. Next base: position 46,133 of record JAGAPD010000002.1, on the reverse strand, counting down.
CCACTTTTTCCACATAAAAACGTACACAAGCCAGTTTTAGCGCAACACGTAGCCTTTATTTGTCAGCAAAGCGACCAAAAAGCGTGGCTTAAAAACGTTTATCCAAAGCTGGAAAAATTCATTTCATATTACGAAAACAACGCTAAGCATGAAAGCGGTTTATATTACTTTTTCGACGATTTTGCGATAGGCGTCGATAACGATCCGTCCACTTTTTACCGTCCTGACAATAGCTCCGCGTCTATATTCCTAAACTCGCTGATGTACGTAGAGTTAGGCGCAATGACCTATCTTGCTACTATTTTAGGTGAAAACAAAAAAGCAAGCTACTACATGCAAAAACAGTCAGAGCTTAAAAACGCAATAAACGAACATTGCTACGACGAAAAAGACGGCATTTATTACAGTTGTGATATAAACTTACGCAAAATAGATACGACCGTTTTACTCCATTCAGGCGCACCAAGGCATTACTCAACGCTCATCCAACGACTTGGCTGTTGGAGTTCGTTTTTGCCGTTGTGGGCTGGCATTCCTACTCAATCAGTTGCTGAACGCATGGTTAAAGAAAACCTGCTTGACAAACGGTCTTTTTGGTCAAACCACGGGGTACGTACCCTGTCAAAATATGAAAAGATGTACCGAATCGTAGGCACGGGCAACCCGTCTTCCTGGCAAGGCGGAGTATGGATCGTATCTAACTATTTAATTTTTAAGGGGCTAATCAGATACGGTTACACTACGCAAGCAAACGAGTTAGCGAGAAAAACGCTTGACCTGCTGAATAACGACTTTTTAAAAAACGGCGCATTCCACGAATACTACGATCCTGAAAATGGCGAGGGCGTTTATAACAAAGGTTTTTCAAGCTGGAATTTACTTGCTTTTAATATGCTTAGTTATTTAGAAAACAAACCTACCATTCAGGAATTTCAATGCTAAAAATTTTAAAACCCTATTGACAAATTGTCGTTTATATGATAAAATCTATTTATCAATAAAAACTACTAAAAAGGAGATATATAAAAATGAGTAAATACGTATGTGACGTTTGTGGTTGGATCTACGACGAAGAGCTTGGTGACGAAGATAACGGCATTGCGCCCGGAACGAAATGGGAAGACCTTGGCGACGATTTCGCTTGCCCCCTTTGCGGAGTTGGCAAAGACAATTTTTCTCAGGAAGAATAAGAAACGAGGGGCGCAAACAAGCGTCCCTTTTTTAAGGAGTTTTTATGACGATCGTATTACTTACTGCGCTGGGCGTAGGCGGAGCGACCATAATAGGTGCGCTGATCGGCTTTATTTTCAAAAATCTGACGCACAAATTTTCGGATATCGTGCTTTCCTTTGCTGCCGGCGTAATGTTAGCGGCGGCGGTGCTCGGCCTTATTCTCCCCTCGCTTGAATACGGGGGCGACTGGGGATTACTTATCACGGTAATAGGCATTTTCGTGGGCGCGGTTTCGTTGACGCTTATTGACAAGCTCGTTCCGCACCTTCACAAGCTTATGGGTGGCGAAAACGAGGAGCAACACGCAAAGGCTAATCTTAACAAGGTCCTTCTTTTCGTGTTGGCAATCGGTATACATAACCTACCCGAAGGTATTGCCGCCGGCGTAGGCTTTGGCTCGGGTAACACCACCCAGGCGCTGATTATTGCAGGCGGTATCGCGCTACAAAATATCCCCGAGGGTATGGTCATTATCGGGCCTATGCTTTCTGCCGGCGTTAGCAAAACCAAAACCTTCGTATGCGCTATGATAACGGGATTAGTCGAAGTCGTAGGCACGCTTATAGGCTACTTTGCCGTCAGCGTGGCAACCGTGATTTTGCCCTTTGCACTCGCGTTTGCAGGCGGAACGATGCTGTACGTTATCAGCGACGAAATGATCCCAGAAACGCACGCGCACGGTAGCGAGAGGGGTGCAACGTTTTCCCTTCTTATCGGCTTTTGTTTAATGCTCGTTATGGATATTTTGTTAGGCTAAAATAACGAAAAAAGTAAAAACCACGCGGTACGTACTGCGTGGTTTTTTATTTTACTCTAAAACGGGCGCTACTCTGTCCGTCAAAACGAACTCACATCTATCGTCCACGAATAACCTGTTTTCAAAGATGCTAAACCGTGAAAATTTCAGCGTTCTTCCGTCGCAGAAGATATATACGCTTGACAAATAATCGGTATAATCGGGCGTAACGAATTTAAGGTAAGGGAACTCGTAAACGCTACTGCGATTAAGCTCGTATCCCGCCCTGTAGCGGTACTGTCCGTCGTAATACACTTCACAAACTCCGTTACGTCTGAATACCACTTCCGTTTTTTGCGTTACGGTAAATCCGTCCACCTGCTCGTTATTTAAGGTATAGAATTTATCGTAAACGACTTCCGCTTTTGCCGTAAGGAGTGCGTTCCACTTTTCGCCCCAAAAGACCTTTATATCAATTTCCGAGCCGTAATAGGTAAAGTCGTGATAGCCTACCTTGTACGCGTCAAACACCTTTATTTCGCTAACGGCAATATCGTCAAAGCTGTCGCTAAGACGGCTATCACCCCGCATAATCACGAAAGCTTTAATGCCGATATTAGGTATTTCTTTGTCCAAAAATACTACGATTCCGTCACGAACGGCGCACCACGTACCACCGCATTTTATGTTTATAAGGAAATGTCCGCTTGAAACGAAATTAACCGTCTTATCAGCATTAAGCGATAGCGAAAACGGGAGTGATAGAAGCGTTTTGCCCGTGCGCGGATACGGGCGGATCTGCCAATCGACGTTTTGCATATTATACAGCTCACGCCCGTCAAGAACGAAAGTGTCTATTTCAAAGGATATATAGCCTGCGTTAAACTCTCCTTCGCTATACTCGTAAAGCTCGTCCTCGGTCGCCTTACGAAAATAGGTAATAAGCGCCTGCGTGTCACTTCTTGGCACGGTAGTTTTTAGCACGGGATAGTCGTAAGTGGTCGTATCGTATTCAACGAGCGCGACGTTACCCAGTCCACTCGCCTGATCGGAAGTGACTTGCAAAATCTTATCGCCTACGGATACGAATTCGCATTCAAAAAGCCAAGTGCTTTCACCCAAGTAGGACTGCTCGTCGTCGATAATATACCAGTGCATCGAGCTATCCTGCTCGTACCCGTCCGCGCCCGTTTCCTTGCAATAAAAGCCGTACCAGTACCCCTCCTCGACCTGCATATCAGTAACGATATTCAGCGACTCGGAAACGAGTTCTCCGTTCAAATAACCCCTAACGTATGCGCCCGTTTGTGAAAAATCGACCTCGAGCGACTCACCCGTACTACGCTGACCGTTACGCTCAAACACGTCCAGCGAAAACTCGCCCTCGCCCCTTTCACGGGTGGAGCAAACGTACAAATCGTCACCGTTAGTAACCACCGTTCTACCACTCGTTAGTATTTTAAGGCGCATGCTTCCGTCGTTTGACACGTAGGACTGCATGTAGTTTTTATACGCCTGCGACTGCATGGGAGTAAAAGTGATAATATTGCTAAACCCCACCAAAAACAACAGCAGACAAACGCTGACCGCACCAACTGCGCATTTTATCCAAAAATTTCGTTTGCGCACTCGTTGGGCTTTTTGCAAAACGACTTGCGTAAACTGTTCGTTAGTCTTCATCAAAAACGCCCTCCTCGCACAAAATTTCTTTTATCTGAGCACGCGCACGGTTAAGAAGGTTGTACACCTGTTTCTTATTTTTCTTCATAACGCGCGCCACTTCCTCTACGCTCATCTCCTCGTAGTAGCGCAAAAACAGTACGCTACGGTAATCGCCTGCTAAACTGTTTATCGCGCTCAAAACCGCCTCTTTTCGTTCCTTTTTAAGTAATTCTCCCTCGACGCTTTGGCGTGACGGAGTTTCTTCGCTAAGTGGCGCAACGCGCTTACTCTTTCGCAAATTCTCTATCGCCAAGTTTTTCGCGACGGCGTAAAGGTAAGTCTTAAAGTGCGCCCTATCGCGAATATCGGGCTTTTTGATAATGAGGCGCGCGAACGCATCAGACGCTATATCCTCGGCAGTTTGCGCGTCGTGGACGTAGCCCAAAATAAACAGCTCCAAGCCCTGTCGATAAATTTTGACCGTTTCCCCGACCGCGTCAGCGTGCCCGCCTAAAAAGCGCGCTATTAAATTGTCGTCTTTTTTTGCCAAGCGTGTTACTCCTTCGCTTATTAGACGCACGAACAGGCGTTTTTACTCACTAAAATTATTTTACCATAATTATAGGCGTTTGAAAAGACAATTTTATCGAAAAGTTAAGAAAGTTCATTTACAGTTTAGATTTATTATGCTATAATAAGGCTAACGAGCGCCGATATTTCGGCAAAAAAACATAGGAGAACGATGATGTTTCAACTTTTTACTGATACCGACACCGATATTACCCCTGCCGTAGCGCAAGAATACGGCTACAAGCTTATAAGTATGCCTTACGTTATAGGCGAACAAACTACCTATCCTTACGTGGACTTTGACGAGTTCGATTCCAAAAAGTTCTACGATACTTTGCGCGGTGGCGTGCTCCCCTCAACCAGCGGACTGTCGCCGGCTATGTATATGCAGTACTTCGAGCCATACTTTAAAGACGGCAAGGACGTATTGTACGTTCACTTCTCTCGCGCTATGAGTAGCACCTTTAACTCACTTGACCTCGCGATGAAAGAGCTTTCCGAAAAATACCCCGACAGAAAGCTTTACACTATCGACACCAAGGGAATTACGATTTTAAGCTATAATATGGTACGCGCGATTGGCGAGCTTGCAAATCAGGGCAAGAGCGCGCAGGAAATCGTTGACTGGGCAAACGAAGAGGTGGATAAATTCGCCGTTTACTTCTTTGCAGACGATCTTAAATTCTTCGCTAAAAGCGGGCGCGTAGGCGGTTTTTCGGCGTTTATGGGCGGAATCTTAGGCATACGTCCTATCATTTATATGAACGAAGAGGGCAAAATGGTTTCCATTGCAAAGGCGCGCGGACAGAAAGCCGCTACCGCTAAATTGCTCGAATACGTGCGCACGCTCCAAAGCGATATCAAGTCACAACGCGTTATTATCGGTCACAGCGACGCGCTTGAAATTGCCGAGGACGTTGAACGCCAGCTAAAGGCGGAATACGGCGACGACCTTAATACCGAAATCGTGGTCGTTAACCCCACCGCAGGTAGCCATTGCGGTCCTAACACGGTAGGCGTTTGTTTCCACGCAATTCACCGCTAACCACCAAAGGTGGGATAGTAGGCTCGGAATAGGGTGTACGAGTTTATGACCTACGCTAACAGGTTTGACTAAACGGTAAACGGGCGACTAATAGTCGCCCCTACAAAAATTATCGTACTCTAATAGTCGTGTCACTAATCAGGCGTGCGTTGTCATTCTTGAGCGCAAGCGAAGAATCTCGCACGCCGTCAAATATAGTTTTAGACCTACGCCGACCTGTTTGACCACGCTCTAAAACGAATCAAACAAAAAACCATACTTTCGGTTATCCGTTAGTATGGTCTTTTATTTTAAAAACTACTCTATTCCTCTTTTTGCTGTTGGGCGAAATATCCGACGCCGAATCCACGATAATTCTTACCATTCTAATCTCCGTATTTTTTGCAAATATCTTGCAGATTTTCGCTGACACGGTCCAAACAACGATAGAAAACCTCTAAATCTGATTCGCTGATTCCGTCGTTAGAGCGAGCAAGCACGCTGGCAATCTTGTCGTTAATAACCTCCGCCGTAGCCCTGCCCTTTGCGGTCAGTAAAAGCGGACAGTTGTATCTTTTCTTGGTCGTAGTGCCACACGCAACGTACCCCTCGTCCTCCAAAAATAACAGCGAGCGCGAAACAGCCGCTTTGTCCTCTTCACACATATCGCAAAGCTGCGCCGCGGTCATCTGCCCAGCCTTGTATAAATAATACAAACAGGATACGTGAATGCTCTTAAGCCCAAGGTCTGCCATCTCTTCCGTCTTGATTCTGCGAATAAAACGACTGAGTTTTGCTATCTGAATAGTAAAAGTTTTATAACGGTCTTGCATAATATCTTCCTCCATTTGTTGACATGTCAACATCCTTATTATATTACCACAATCTTGTTGATATGTCAACAAGTTTTGCATATAAAAAAGACTTATCCTTTTCGAATAAGCCTTTTTCTTTATAAATTATTACTCCGTGGTGTAGTTATCGAAGTAGCCTTGGATAAATACGATAGGCGTACCCTTGTCGCCCGAGCCGGAAGTAAGGTCGCAAAGCGAACCGATAAGGTCGGTAAGACGACGGGGCGTAGTACCCTCGGACACCATATTGCCTACGAGGTTATCGTCCTTTTCGTGGATCTTTTGCTTGATAGCCTCTTTAAGCTCCTCGCCTTTAAGGCTTGCAAAATCGTTATCCGCGAGGTATTTAAGTTTAAGTTCGTTGGGCGTTCCTTCAAGACCGGAAGTGTACGCAGGCGAAACGACGGGGTCAGCAAGCTCCCAAATCTTACCGATAGGGTCTTTGAACGCGCCGTCACCGTAAACCATTACTTCAACGCGCTTGCCCGTTTTCTCAAACATAAGCTTTTGGATCTCGTCAACGAGAGTTTGGCAGTCACGGGGGAAAAGCTTTACCTGATCGTCAGTCGCCTTGTTCGAGCCAAGCAAGCCGTAATTTTCGTTGTAGCCACTTCCGTTCACGGGCGCGGACATAATCTCGTCCATACCGTAAACGATTTCAGCGCCTGCCGCCTTTAAGATGCGTTTCGTTCTCGCTCTCGTGTGGATATCGCAGTTAAGAACGTTTTTGGTGTAGTTAAGGATTGCTCTGGGATCGTTTGCAAAAACAACCTCAAAGTCAGCGCCTGCCTCGCGAACGAGCTGTTCGTAATACTCAACGTAGTCAACGCCCGTAAAGCGGTGCTTGTTGTAACCGAAAAGCTCACGGTACTGCTCTATATTCAAAACGTCGGTGTAAGGATTAATGCCCTTTGCATCCATATCGTCCAAGGAAATAAGGTGGTTGCCCACTTCATCAGACGGGTAAGAAAGCATCAGAACGATCTTCTTCGCACCCTTCGCAATACCGCGCAAGCAAACCGAGAAACGGTTACGGCTCAAAATGGGGAAAATAACGCCCACCGTTTCACCGCCAAACTTTGCGCGAACGTCGTTTGCGATATCGTCAGTCGTTGCGTAGTTTCCCTGCGCGCGTGCTACGATTGCCTCGGTCATTGCAATAATGTCACGGTCACGAATTTCGAAACCGTCTTCTCTGCTCGCTTCCAAAATCGAATCGGTAACGATCTTAACCAAATCGTCTCCACTACGAATGATGGGAGCGCGCACGCCTCTTGATATAGTACCAACCATACGACTCATAAGTAAATCTCCTTCGTTTTTTGCACATCACGCACAAAAACAACATTTTATATTATATCAAAAATACGCCCGTTTGTAAATAGATTTTAGTAATTTTTTTCAATTTTTTTTGAATAAAAAAGGAGCGTTACTATGCACGCTCCTTAATAACACTTATTTTAAATTTTGTTTTAAGAATTAATATCATACACCGTTAATGTCATATAATTATAAAACGATACTCCACCTATTATTTTTTCATCATAAATTGCAATATCAGCTCCTTCTATCCAAGATCTCGCTACTACGTATCCGTTATATGTTCCATAATAATATAAATGTATATTACGCTTCTTTTTTAAAAAAAGATATTTTGAACGAGACGAATCATCATAACTGTAATAACGTTTAAACTTCGTATATTTTATACCATCCACTACATTTTGACTATGTTGCATTTCTGGATGTGTTCTATTATTATAATAATCCGCTATCGTCTTCAAATCATCTTCCGTAATCCAACCTGCCTCATACGCATCTTCCAAATACTTATATTCGTATTCTTTTACTGCGCTACACGAAATGATTAATACCGCCGTCGATATTAGTATTATAGAAACGATAACGATACTAATTATTCTCTTTGCTTTATCCGTCATATTCTCTCACCTTTTTATGAAATTTTGCGATAACAAAGTAGGTTTTCAGCATTATTATACTACGCGGTTTTTTGTTTGTCAATAAGTTTTTGCAAAAAATATACTAATTTTTGTAATTTTTTGTAATTTGGAAACGAGGTTTTTTCGTCTTGACAAACGGGGACGCATAGGGTATAATTTAGGTATGGAACGAATTATCAAATATCCGCGCACGGAGCATTTAGAAGGCTCGGGCATACAAGTGGGCGACGAGGACTTAAATCAAATACCTTTTAGCGAGATTTTGGGCAAAAATATCGTAGTGGAAGAAAAAATCGACGGGGCTAACGTGGGTATTTCCTTCCAAGGCGGAAACCTTTTACTCCAAAGCCGTGGGCATTACTTAAGCGGCGGATACAAGGAGCGCCACTACGACCTATTCAAGATTTTTGGGGCGCAAAACCGTGACACGCTGTATTCCGTTTTGGGCGAGAGGTATATTCTCTACGGCGAGTGGACGTACGCCAAGCACAAAATCTACTACGACGCACTCCCCTCGTATTTTATCGAGTTTGATATCTTTGATAAAAGCGAAGGCGTTTTTCTCGACACGCCGACGCGCCAAAAAATGCTAAACGGCACGGGCATATTCAGCGCGCCCGTTTTAGCGCAAAAATCCTTCAAATCCAAAAACGAAATACTTGCTTTGTTACAAAAATCGGCATACGTATCCCCCGACTTTGAACAAAACCTGAAAAATGCTTGCGCCGTTGCAGGCGTAGATTACGAACAGGTCTTAAAAGAAACCGACCTCACTCCGCTTATGGAAGGGCTATACATCAAGGTGGAAAGCGATGGCGCTGTCACTAAACGCGCAAAATTCGTAAGAAATAACTACAAGCAGATAATCACGCAAGGCAGATGGATAGATAAGACTATAATCCCCAACAAATTAAAATAATCGGCGATATCACAATAGATGGCTGATTAGCAATTTATTGCGTTTTGACGAGATAAATACAAAAAAGACAAGTGTTCTTGTGAGGGCGCATACCTGGAAGGTCTGTAACCGAACAAAACACGCAGTATTTTACAGTATTTAGCCGTCAAAAATCAGTCAAATGTTGCGATAGAGCCAAAATAAAAAACTCCCCACGTGGTGATGTTCTTAGCGGAGAATTTAAAGATCTCACTAAGTGCGAGCATCGCATTTAACTGGTCAAATGCAAAATGGGCTAAGCCCAACCCCATACTGACAAGCAGAAAGAGCAAACACGCAAGATTAAAACTTGCATGTCTGCTCTTTTTTCTGTTTGTTTAATTTAGAGTTATGAGGCTCGCTACGCTCACCGTTATGAGCTTGCATGGCAAGCGTTATAATATGATTGACCTTGTAATCTAAAACTTGGCGAAGCCAATCATAGTTATGCGAAGCATATCATAACTCATAACTTGCCACAGGGCAATCATAACTGTAGCGTGAATACTCCGTTAAGAGTATCACGCTACGTGGTAGGGAGTTTTGCTTTTTTACTTGAATTTTTTATCGAAGAAATCGAGGTACAACTGCCAGTCGTAATCGGTTATACTATGCGGTCCGGTCTTGATATGGTAGCCGATATTTCCCTCGTGGTAGGGGGTGTTAAGCTCTGCCTCGTCTGGTGCGACTAAACCTTTTTTGCCGTAAAGCTCAAACGCCTCGCTTGCAAGGTGCGACGCAAGGAATTCTTTTCTCGGCCCTGCCCAAGCGTCCTCGCTCGAGCTTGCTACGTACACGTATCTGGGTGCAAGCGCGCCTATAAGCATATGCTGGTCAACGGGCAACATATCTTCGTTGTCGTTGTAATTTTGGTAGTTGTAGCAAAACCAGTCAAAACGGTTAATATCCTTAGTGTCCTCAATATTAGGTCCTTTCTCACCACGGTGAAGTGACGCACCCGTACAACCCGAGTTATTAGAAACGGCGCACGCAAAACGTGTATCCGTCGCACCACACCAAAGCGCAGTTTTTCCACCGCGCGAATGACCTACTACGCTGACGAAACGGGTATCCACGTCACCGTCCGTTTGGACAAAATCCATTACTCTGGACGCGCCCCAAGCCCATGCGGAAATCACCGCCCATTCGTTGCCCTTTCTCTCTTCGAGCGTAGGCGTAAAACGCTTGAAAATCTCGCTTTGGAATCTGACGTTGCCGTTATGGTTGTAGTCCTCCGCTACGTAATGCGTGGGCATAATAAACAGCGCGTAACCGCGTGACGTGATATACTTGATATTAATCCCAAAAATCTGATCGTTGTCAAAATCCGTTTTAATGAATTGATGCTCGTGCATAACGTAAACTACGGCAGGCACTTTTTCTGCCTTTTTAGGATAGTATGCGTAAAAAAACATGCTCATTCCTGCAAAGGTGGCTTTTACGTGCTTTTGCTTTATGCTATCGTCGCCGTCAAAGCCGTCCTTTTCGCAAATAACTTCGAATTTCAAGTCGTTGGGCTTTTCTACGGGACGAACGCCGTAAACGAAGTTGGAAAAAAGCGCCATAATTTCAGGACGGCGGTACTTTTCCCACTTTTCAACCGTATCAATCTTTTGTCCGCAAACGGACGTTAAAATTTCGGGAATTGCCATTGTTTTTCTCCTAAATATTCAGCGTATTTTTGATATTATAGTAGCTGACGTCCTTCGCCGTTTGGATAGCGGCGCTCTCGTCGTACTCGCCTTTGTCAACCAGCTCGCCAAGATATCCGGAAAGTATGCGACGGAAGAAGTCAAAGCGCGCGTAGGACGCAAAGCTACGGCTGTCAGTAAGCATACCGTAGTTAGTCCCCAGCACGGAATATTCCGACACCTTTTTGAGGTTGTTTCTGATTCCCTCAACCGTATCGTTAAACCACCACGCAGCGCCCGATTTCACGTGAGCGTACGCGCCCGTGATACAGCAAAGCGAAGGAAGGTCACAGTCGTTAAGCGTGTAAAGGATAGTTTCAGGGCGCTGATCGTCGCTTACTGCCGAGAAGAACGCAATAACGTTTTCAATCTTTTGCGCGGACGCAATAACGTCAAAGCCCGAATCTACTCCACAGCGTACTTTCATTGCAGGGTTGACGTTACGCGTAACCGAGAAGTGAAGTTGCATAATGATAGAATACTTGCGATAAATCTTCGCCAAATTCACCAAGAAGTAACCCAAAAGACGAGTTTTTTCCACTTCGCTCAAGCTTTCACGCCGAGCAAAATACTCGTCTGCCGTGCTTTCGTCAACGATTACGTCCGGGAAATCCTTAAAGCCGTGATCGGAAATTTTACAGCCGTTTTTAACGAAAAACTGCAATCTATTTTCCAAAGCGCGTAGTACGTCCCCCGTCGTTTTGATTTTTTGACCGCTAACCTCTTCTAATTTTTTGAGGTATTCATTATCAAGCGAAAGCGCCTTATCAGGTCTAAAAGTAGGACGGACCTCGATTCCGTCGTAAACTCCGTGACTGTCAAGCGTATCCACGGGATCGTCCGTCGTAGCGATATATTTCACGCCGTAAAGCTTTAAGAGTGAGCGCACGCTGATATTTTTAATCTTCTCGTTAGCGCGCTCGTAAATTTCCTGCGCGGTATCGCTATTAAGAGGCAAGTCAATACCGAAAATTTGCTTTAATTCAAGGTGCGTCCAGTAGTAAAGCGCGTTGCCTGCAAGCTTGGGCATAATGGACGCGTACTTAAAGAATTTTTCCTTAAAAGTAGCGTCGCCCGTGATATACTTTTCGTCCACTCCGCAAATACGCATAGCGCGCCACTTGTAGTGGTCGCCCGCAAGCCACATTTCGCCTATATCCGAAAAGGTCGCGTCCGCTTTAATCTTCGTTTGGTCCAAGTGGCAATGATAGTCGACGACGGGTAAATCCTTAATCTCGTCGTAAATTCTTTGCGCACTCTCGCCCTGCAAGAAGAGTTTGTCGTCGTAAAAAGCCATTTTATACTCCTTTAAACGAATTAGAAGAGTCCATTACCACTTCTTTCGTGTCCTTATCTGCCGAAGTTGCGATACGCTTTTTGAGTTGCTCGTAATAATACTCGTCGTCAACGGGGATAGCAACGGGCTTTTCTTCCCAAGTGGAAAGAAGCATCGAGTCCATAAGCTGTACGCAGTTAAGACCTTCTCTGCCGTCCACGTAAAGTGCCTCCTTGCCCAAAATCGCGTTAGCAAAGTTGTTAATAATGCCTGCGTGCTGAGGACCAATGCCGTCGAAAACTATTTCCTCTTCAGTAATCTTGGGCATTGCAAATCCCGTGGGGCTATTCTCAATGGTTTCCTGCAAATCCGCGTCAAGACGCTTGATAATCAGCTTGTTGCCCTCGCAAACGAGCGTCGCTTTCGAGCCCGTAACCTCAAATCTGTTCGAGCCGGGAGCATCCGCCGTAGTGGTGATAAACGCGCCCGTAGCGCCGTTAGGAAATTCCAAATAAGCGGTAACGTCATCCTCCGTTTCGATATTATGCCACTTTCCGAAGTGACAGAAAGCACGCACTTTGCTGGGAAGCATTCCGCATACCCATTGAAGAAGATCAAGCTGGTGAGGACATTGATTGAGAAGCACGCCTCCGCCTTCGCCCTTCCAGGTCGCTCTCCACGAGCCCGAATCGTAGTAGAACTGCGTTCTGAACCAGTTGGTAATAATCCAGTTTACTCTGCGTACTTCGCCGATTTCGCCACTGTTAATCATATCGTGCATTTTGATATAGGCAGGGTTGGTGCGCTGATTATACATCATAGTAAACAGCTTGTCCGACTGCTCTGCCGCCGCGTTCATTTCCTTAACCTGCTTGGTATAAACGCCTGCAGGCTTTTCGCAAATGACGTTAACGCCCTTTTTGAGCGCTCGGATAGCAAGGGGCGGATGGAAATAGTGCGGTACGGCAATTATGATTGCGTCAACGTCCGCGTTGTCAATAAGCTCGTCGCCCGAATCGTAACAAGCGTAATCGCCGGGTACGGCGTCCTTAATTGCCTTAATTTTGTCGGGATTAACGTCCGCAATTGCCGCCAAAACGCCGTTTTCAATAGCGCCTGCGTTAAACAAAGATTTACAATAATAACTACCCTGATTACCCAAACCGATAATACCAAATTTTACTTTTTCCATACTTTATTCTCCTCTACGAATCCGTTGTTTTTCAATATCGTTTTAAGCGCGTCAACCGCCGCTGCGAAAGCCTCACGCGCGGTGTTAAACACGTATTTGTTCTTTAATTCCGTGTGGTCGATATGCGAATATCCTTCAAACACGGCAAGGTGCGGTTCAAGCGTGAGCGTAACGTCCTTATCAATGCTTTTAACGAGCAAATCAATGTTTCCGTCGCCCTTACCCGAAGGCACGACCTCACCGCTGACGAGCGCGTCTTTTATGTGGAAATAGCCCGTTTTCTTCACCAAAAGGTTAAGTGCGTCCTCTATATTCTGACCGCATTGAACGTAGTTAGCAGGGTCAAAAATGCATTCAAGCCCGTCTACGTTATTAAGCAGTTTTTCCACTCTTACCGCGAGGTCGCCGTAAATGCCCTTCTCGTTCTCGTGATAAAGCACGACTCCCTCTTCACGCGCGATTTCCACCATTTTTCTGAGGTTATCGAATACCTTTTGCTCGTCCTTATCGTAGTCCACGTTGTAGTACGAGAACATTCTGATTCTCGTCGTGTCAAAAATGCGAGCCAAGCGGAAGGTGTGTCTTGCCTTTTTAAAATGTGCCTCGTGGTCGCCGTCAAGGTTGATCTTGCCAAGGGGCGAGCCGATCGACCAAACCTTAATTCCCTTCGCGTCAAGAAGCTTTTTATACTCTCTCGCCTGCTCTTCCGTCAGGTCCGAAACGTTCGTTCCGTCCAGTCCGCGCAATTCGATATACGGGATATTTTCTTCGTTAAGAACGTCCAACTGACGCTCGAATTCCTTGCTTGCCTCGTCGGCAAACGCACAAAGTCTGATTTCCATATTATACTCCTAATCTGTTTTTGATATTGTCACGACTGAGCTTTAACTCGTCAAAGGGGCAACGGTCGTAGCACGAATCCTGCTCAACCGCGATATATTCAACGCCCGCCTTTACGACCGCGTCGTAAATTGCGTCGTAGTCCATATTTCCGTCGTAAATAGCCGCCATAAGCTGAGTGCGGTCAAGCGAATATTTCATATCCTTAAAGTGAACGATATCCAGTCTATCCGCGTTGTCCGTTACGAACTTCACGGGGCTTACGCCACCTGCTTGAAGCCAGAACATATCCGCCAAAATACCCATTTCTTCGGGCGTGGTATGCTCTAAAATATAGTCCATGGGACGAACTCCGCCCTCAAGCTTTACGAACTCGTGAGCGTGATTATGATAAACGAATTTAATGCCGTTGTCGCGCAATTTCTTAGACATAGGCTTAATCTTTTCCAAGAACGCCTTGCAGTCGTCAAGCGTTTTGAACTCGTAGTAGCCAAGTCCGGCGTACTTAATGTCTAAAAGTTTATGGTGAGCGATAAGATCGTCCGTTTCGTTCACGAGGCGGTCAAGCGAAGTATGAGTTACGCAAACGGTCATATTCAGCTCGTCTAATTTATCACGTAATGCGTGCGCGTCGTACGGTCCTACGCCCGAAATCTGAACGCAGTCGTACCCTATTGCCTTTACCTTTTCAAGCGTTTTAAGAAGGTCGTCTTGAGTTTTCGCATAATCGCGCAGGGTATATAACTGCGCGGCAATAATGGGTTGTTTAGTCATATCATTCTCCTATATTTATAATTATAGTTACCGTATATCTATTATACAAAAGTAATTTTTACAAATCAATACCAAAATGTGCAAATAATATTGCATTTTGTGCTTTATTATGTTATAATATAGCTATGAACTATTTATATACGCGTTTTGACAACCTTATACATTCGCATTCCGTTACGAACAACGAATACGGTTTCGAATCGCACTCGCACACCTCGTACGAGCTTTTGTACGTCGTTAAGGGTGGCGGTACTTTTATCGTGGGCGATAGATCTTACGAATTTTCGGACGGTACGGTGTTCTTTATCCCGCCCGGAATTTACCACGTACTACAAACCTCGCGTGGGGGCGTTTACGAGCGCCACGTCATCAACTTCGAGCCAACTCTTATGCCTCCGCTACAAATCGAGCGCGAAATCGTAATGAAAGCTAACGACGACGTTATGTCCGCTTACGAGAAAATAGTACGCTACGCGCGTATTTGCGACAAGTCCGTGTATCACGTGCTACTTTGCTCGCTTATAAACGAAATCGTGATATCTTTGTCCGTGCACTCGCCCACCGTTAACACCTCGGAAAAACTACCTACCGTGGTTAGCAACGCCATAAATTACATTTCAGAGAATTTACACGAGGACTTGACTGCAGACAGCATCGCAAAAGCGTTATTTGTGTCAAAGTCGTACCTGTGCCACCTGTTTATCAGCACTATGAAAACGGGAATTATGCGCTACGTAAGGACACGAAAAATGTACGTAGCGCGCGACTATATTCAGCGCGGTTATAGCGTTATCGAGACGGCGCGACTACTTGGCTACGAAAGCTATCCCACTTTCCTGCGCAACTACAAGGCGGAATTTTCCATTACCCCCAGCGCGCAAAAACAACTATAAAAAACGAAACGGCAAAGTAAAAACCTTTGTCGTTTTTTGTTTGTTTTTATCGTTTACAAATAGTTGAACAATAATTTAATTGTTTCATAATTCGACGAAAATCAACAAAAATCGTGCATTTTGAGCGGTTTTTGGCTATTTTTAGTCGTTTTTAAGCACGAAAAAAGGACCTATCAATTAGATAAGTCCTTTTGTTTTAAATATTACGCTATATTAAACCAACTCGATAATAGCCGATTCTGCAGCGTCGCCACGACGGTTACCAAGCTTGATGATGCGGGTATATCCGCCCATCTGGCCTAATTCCTTACCGCGCTGAGCATACTTGGGAGCATACTCGTTGAACATTTTCTCAAGAAGAGGATGTTGGATGTTCTCGGTACGAGCCTTAAAGTTCGCCTTGCTCTCCTTTTCCTTTCTCTGTTCCTGAAGGTCGTAAACGTAAGCCATAATCTTACGACGAGCAGCGAGCTTCTTAGGTCCGTCGTTAACAACTTCAACCTTGATCTCCTTGTCGTTCTTCTTACGGGTTTCTACCTTCTTAACGGTATCGGTATAGGTATTGATTGCTGCGGTGAGAAGTTTCTCAGCAACTTTTGCA
The DNA here is from genome assembly GCA_017623435.1 of Clostridia bacterium. Lineage (GTDB taxonomy): Bacteria > Bacillota > Clostridia > Christensenellales > Pumilibacteraceae > UBA10677. The sequence continues at coordinate 29,889 of JAGAPD010000002.1, read as the reverse complement.
ACTTCCTTAGCGCGAGCCAAGGTCGTTTCAATTTTGCCATTCCACAAAAGTTCAGTAACCTGATTTCTAAGCAAAGCCGCTCTTTGGTCAGTGGGCTTGCCTAATTTTCTCTGAATTGCCATAATGTCCTCCTAATCTTCGTTGCTTCTGAGGTCAAGGCCGTAGCTGTGAAGTTTAGCAATAACTTCATCAAGCGACTTTCTGCCCAAATTTCTGACCTTAAGCATATCGTCTTCGCTCTTTTTCGTTAAATCCTCGACGGTATGGATACCTGCGCGTTTAAGACAGTTGTAACTTCTAACGGACAAATCCATTTCCTCGATGCTCATTTCCAAAATCTTGGTATGCTTATCGCCGTCACTCGATACCAAAATGGTCGTACCGCTGAACGCGTCGGAAAGGTCAACGAACAATCTGATGTGTTCGCAAAGCGCTTTCGCTGCGAGGCTCAATACGTCCTTAGCGGACAACGAGCCGTCGGTCTTGACTTCGATAATGAGTTTGTCGTAATCGATACTCTCACCTACGCGAGCAGTTTCTACGCTGTAACTTGCCGCTTTAACAGGGGTAAAAATCGAATCAATGGGAATATAACCGATGGGCTGGGTGGGATCAGCGTTGTTCTTTGCAACGACGTAGCCTCTGCCACAACCTACAACCATTTCGATATTAAGTACTGCGCCTTCGTCAAGCGTGCAAATGTACATATCGGGGTTGAGAATGGTTATTTCCGGATCGTTTTCAATGTCAGCAGCCGTAACGATACCCGGGCTCTTTCACTCGATTTTAAGCGTCTTTTTCGAGCTCTTGTCAGAATATTCTGCTTTGAGGTTAAGACCTTTAAGATTGAGAATGATTTCAGCAACGTCTTCCTTGACGCCGGGAATCGTGGAGAATTCGTGAGAGATGCCTTCGATATTGATGCCAATCACAGCAGTACCGGGCAATGCCGATAAGAGTACGCGGCGAAGAGCGTTACCCAGCGTAATTCCGTATCCACGTTCAAGCGGTTCTACAATAAACTTACCCGAGCGACTATCAGCGCTTTCCTCAAGTGTGATTCTTGGCGTTTCGATTTCCATCATATTATTTAAATCTCCTTACTTGGTTACTTAAGCGGCTTACTTCGAATACAACTCGATGATAAGCTGCTCGTTGATGTTCAAGTCGATGTCTTCGCGCTTGGGATTATCAACGATTTTGCCAACGAAGGTTTCGGTATCAAACTCAACCCACTTAGGCATAACGATCTTAGCGCCACGAAGCTCCTTGAACAGAGCGTTATCCTTCTTATTCTCCTTTACTGCAATAACGTCACCAGGCTTAACTTGGTAACTGGGAATATCAACAGTTTTGCCGTTAACGGTGATGAGAGCGTGGTTTACGATCTGACGGCTCTGCGCACGGCTGGAACCGATACCCATTCTGTAAACGACGTTGTCAAGACGCTTCTCGATAAGAGCAAGCATATTCTCACCCGTTACGCCACGCATACGCTCAGCTTCTTCATAGTAGTCTCTGAACTGCTTTTCCAAAAGACCGTAAGCGCGCTTAACCTTCTGCTTTTCACGCAACTGAATGTTGTATTCAGATGCCTTTTTACGAGTTACACCGTGCATACCGGGTGCAACGGGACGCTTTTCCATAGCGCACTTTTTGGTGGAGCAACGCTCGCCTTTAAGGAAAAGTTTTGCGCCTTCGCGTCTGCAAAGTTTGCAATCTGCATTAGTATATTTAGCCATTTATCTAATCTCCTTATACTCTTCTGCGCTTGGGGGGTCTGCATCCGTTGTGGGGGATGGGCGAAACGTCGGTAATTGCGGTAACTGCAATGCCTACGGTTTCCAATGCGCGGATAGTGGATTCACGGCCCGAACCGGGGCCCTTAACAAATACTTCTACGCTAGAAATGCCGTGCTCTTTTGCAACGAGCGCTGCTTTTTCACAAGCCTGCTGTGCTGCAAAGGGAGTGCTCTTTCTCGAACCGCGGAAACCAAGTGCGCCTGCGCTGCAAGCGGAAACTGCGTTACCCTGCTCGTCCGTGAAAGTGATAAGCGTATTGTTGAAAGATGCGTGAATATGAACTTGACCTTTGTCAATGTTCTTAGTAATTCTCTTTTTAGTAGTTTTCTTAACTGCCATAGTTCTTTATCTCCTACTTCTTCTTCGCACGGCCTACGGTACGCTTGGGACCCTTACGCGTACGTGCGTTCTGCTTGGTGCTTTGACCACGAACGGGAAGACCCTTACGATGTCTAACGCCGCGGTAGCAGCCAATTTCCATCAGACGTTTAATGTTAAGAGCGATTTCGCGGTGAAGGTCACCCTCGGTAACTACGTTCTTTTCAATATAACTTCTGATTGCGTTTTCTTGTTCTTCGGTGAGGTCCTTAACGCGAACGTCAGGACTTACGCCGGTTGCCTCCAAAATTTTGTTTGCGAGAGGTCTGCCAATACCGTAAATATAGGTAAGACCTATTTCGATGCGCTTCTCTCTCGGCAAATCAATACCTGCTATTCTTGCCATCGGTATTCTCCTTAATAATTTTATGAAATATTTATATCTTAAAGCGCGGGGACGACTTTTTCTGGAATGATAAAAAGTTGTCGCAACGCGAGTGTTTTCTACTTTATACGGCAATAGCCAAAGGGCGCACTTCTCCTATAAGTACACTCTTTGGTTTTATCCGCATATAGTCCATAAGCCCGAACGAAATTCGGGCAAATTTACCTATTATTAACCTTGTCTCTGCTTGTGGTTGGGATACTTGGAGCAGATAACCATTACCTTGCCGTGACGCTTGATAACCTTGCACTTGTCACACATGGGCTTAACAGATGCTCTTACTTTCATAATAAAACTCCTTTAATTCTTGTTTCTGTAGGTGATTCTTCCCTTGGTTATGTCGTAAGGGGACATTTCAATCTTAACCGTGTCGCCTTCCAAAATCTTAATGTAATGCATTCTGATTTTTCCGGAAATGGTGCAGGTTACGATATGTCCGTTAACGAGTTTAACCTTGAACATTGCGTTGCGTAAACATTCAACGACGGTGCCTTCGGCTTCGATATTATCGTCTTTCGGCATAATTCCTCCAAAAAATTATAACTTACAGATTTTTCTGACGCTAGCATCCGTAACGGAAGCAGACAATCGGATTTCACCAATAACTTCTAGGTGTTTAATACGCTTTTGCTTGGGGTTATCGAGCTTGCGATACTTGCCGTCGCACAGCAAAACGAAGTCCTCGCCTGCAGCACTGATAACGACGTATATCCTGCCCGTATCGTGGCCTTTTAGACTTTTTACGATAGTTCCTTCTTTCAAAGCCATTTCACTCACCTTGCAAACCGCAATTAATATTATAACACATTTGATATGGTTTTGTAAACTGTTTTACAGGGTTAAAATCTCAGGTTCTCCATCTCGAACCAAAATTGTGTTCTCGTAATGGGCGCTGGGACTGCCGTCCACCGTTCTGCACGTCCATTTGTCACCCTGATCGATCAATACCTTGAACTCGCCGGCGTTTACCATAGGCTCGATTGCGAGCGTGTAACCGCTTTTGAGCATAACACCACAGCCAGCCTGACCGTAGTTAGGGATATTCGGTTCTTCGTGCACGCGTCTGCCGATTCCGTGACCGGTCATTGCGCGAACGATCGCATATCCGTTAGATTCAACGTGTTGTTGAATTGCGTGGGAAACGTCACCGAGGCGACGACCTGCACGCGCGTGTTTTATTCCTTCAAAAAAACTTTGACGCGTTACGTCGATAAGGCGTTGTTTTTCACGCGTAATCTGTCCTACCGCAAAGGTACGGGCAGCGTCGCCGTGAAATCCGCCGTAGCAAGCGCCAACGTCGATACTAACGATTTGTCCCTCTTCGAGCGGTTTATCCGACGGAATGCCGTGAACTACGACGTCGTCGACGGAAATACACGCTGACGCGGGGAAACCGTACAAATTCTTGAAACTTGGCGTACAGCCTTGTTCTCTTATGAACTTTTCGATAATCTCGTCAAGTTGCGCGGTGGTAACGCCCGGCTTAATATGCTCTTCAATCATTTTGAGCGTATCGCCCGTAACCTTGCACGCACGACGCATTTTAACGAGGTCCGTTTCGCTTTTAATAGGAATCATTATTTACTTAATACCTTTGAGATTTCTTCAAAAACCTCGTCGATTTTTTTCATGCCGTCTACGCTTTCCAACTTACCCTGCTCTTTGTAGTAGTCGATAAGAGGTTGAGTAGATTTAGCATAAACCGCCAAACGAGCGTTAACCGTTTCGGGCTGATCGTCGTCGCGGTGGATAAGTTTTTCGCCACATTCGTCGCAGAATTCACTCGTCATAGTAGTAATATGGAAACTCTTTCCACACTTACCGCAAACGCGTCTGCCACAAATACGCTCACAGAGGGCGTCAAGACGCACGTCGATATTGATAACCGTATCAACGGACGCGAACTTATCAAGTGCCTTCGCCTGCTCTATATTGCGGGGGAATCCGTCCAAAAGGAAACCCTTTTGCGCGTCCTCTTCCATTAAGCGAAGTCTTACGATTTCCACCGTTACTTCGTCGGGAACGAGCTGTCCTTTGTCAATATAAGATTTAGCAACCACGCCGATAGGAGTTTGCTCCTTGATATTCTTACGGAAGATGTCACCCGTGGAAATATGGGGAATTCCGTGCTTTTGAGCAATCTTAACTGCCTGCGTGCCCTTGCCTGCGCCGGGAGCGCCTAACAAAATAAGGTTCATACTTTACCCTCTTTTTTCGCAACGCAACCGCGGTAAGGTTTTTGAGGCCTCTCCGCGGTAGCATAGCGTAATTTTACTTAACTTCGTTGCTTTTCGCAACTAAGCATTATTTCAAGAATCCCTTATAATGCTTCATCATAAGCTGGCTTTCAAGCTGCTTGTCGAATTCAAGCGCTACGGATACGACGATCATCATACCAGTTGCACTAAGCGCGTTTACGAGCGTTGCGTTCGTAAGCACGAACGAGAAAATAAGCGAAGGAACGATTGCGATAAACGCGAGGTAAATCGCACCGAAAAGCGTAATTCTCTTGCTGATGCGCTCAAGATACTCGTAGGTGGGCTTGCCAGGTCTGATGCCGGGGATAAAGCCACCGTACTGTTGAAGGTTACGTGCAACCTCTTCGGGGTTGAATTGGATCTGCGCATAGAAATAGCAGAAGAACAAAATCAAAAGACCTACGAAGATGGTATAAAGGGGCGTGTTAACGCCAAGCCATTGCGTCCACCAAATATAGAAGCCGTTGTCCGTACCGAACATCTGAGCGATCATTTGGGGGAAGGTAATGATTGCCGTAGCGAAGATGATGGGAAGAACGCCACTTGCATTCACCTTAAGGGGAATATGGGTGTTCTGACCGCCAAACTGCTTTCTGCCTTTGATTTGCTTTGCATACTGAACAGGAATTCTGCGTTCTGCAAGGTCAACGAAGACGATCAAGCCGAATACGACGATAACCATCAATACGAATCCGAGAAGCTCCCAGATTGCCGTTTCGTTGCCATCGAAAGCGCTGGTAAAGGATGCAATGATTGCAAGACCTGCGCTGGAAAGGATACCAACGAAGATGAGAAGGGAGATACCGTTGCCGATGCCCTTTTCGGTGATTCTTTCACCAAGCCAAAGGGTGAACATAGAACCAGCAACGAGCATAAATGCAACGAACATACCTACTACCCAAGTCTGGGAAAGGAATCCGCTGAAAATACCCGTTTCAAGACCACCGCTGTTAGCCCAGCTGATGGTGATAGCAGTCGCCTGAGCGATTGCAAGAGCAAGTGCTACGAATCTCGTAATTTTGTTAATTTTCTTTCTGCCATCAGCGCCCTGCTTAGAAAGTCTTTCAAGGGGCGGAATGGCAACCGTAAGAAGCTGTATAATAATCGAAGCGTTAATGTAGGGGGAAATGCCTATTGCGAGCCATGCGCCGTTAGCAAGCGCGCCACCCGTGATGGATGACAAGAGCGAAAGGAGGGTATCTGCGCCTCCTACGCTTTCCGATACGGTCGCGCTGATACCGGGAATGGGCAACCAGCAACCGATACGGTAAATAAAGAGAAGTCCGAAAGTGATAAGGATTTTCGTTCTTACTTCTTTGTTCTTAAAAGCATTTACCAACGTCTGAAACATTATTCCACCTCTACTTTGCCACCGATTTTTTCAATCTTCTCAATAGCGGATTTGGTAAACTTAGCCGCTTTAACGGTAAGTTTCTTGGTGAGTTCGCCGTCGCCGAGAACTTTAAGTCCGTAGGGTTCAATCTTGCTGATAACACCTGCGTTATAAAGAATTTCTGCGGTAACAACTGCGCCGTCCTCGAATGCTTCGAGTACGCCGACGTTAATGGTCGTATATACTTTCTTCCAAGCGTTGTCAAAACCGGTCTTAGGCAAACGACGAGCAAGAGGCATCTGTCCGCCTTCGAATCCGATGCGAACGCCACCGCCACTACGAGCCCATTGACCTTTGTGACCTTTACCGCTGGTTTTGCCAAGACCGCTTCCGATACCACGGCCGAGGCGCTTTGCTGCTACTCTACTGTTAGGAGCAGGACTAATCTCATGAATTTTCATGCGTTATGCCTCCACGGTTTCGACCTTTACAAGGTGCTTTACAACGAAAATCATGCCTCTTACAACCTCGTTGTCCTCACGGATAACGGAAGAGCCAATCTTTTTAAGTCCCAAAGCCTGAACGGTCTTCTTCTGCTTTTCCAAGCACGAAATAGTACTCTTTACAAGCGTGATTTTAATTTCTTTATTAGCCATAGTTCACCTACCCTAAAATCTCTTCTACGGTCTTGCCACGAAGCGCTGCAACCTGTTCGGGCGTGCGAAGGCTCTTAAGTCCTTCAAGCGTTGCCTTAACACAGTTGATGGGGTTACGCGAACCGTATGCCTTAGTAGTAATGTTCTTAATGCCAGCAAGCTCAACTACCGCACGAACGGAACTTCCTGCGATAACTCCAGTACCTTCGGGTGCGGGACGGAGCAATACGTTGCTCTTTCCGTACACGCCAATGGTTTCGTGGGGAATGGTGTGGTCAGCAAGAGCAATCTTGATAAGGTTTCTACGAGCAAGAAGTTCTGCCTTCTTGATTGCCTCGGGTACTTCTGCTGCTTTTGCTGCGCCAATACCTACGCTACCCTTTCCGTCGCCTACAACGATAAGCGCGGAAAAGCGCATATTTCTACCGCCCTTAACCGTCTTAGAAATACGGTTAACGCCGACAAGCTTACTAGTAAAACCGTCATCCGGCTTAAGTTCTTCACGTTCTCTTCTAGCCATGATAACCTCCTTAGAATTTAAGTCCGGCTTCTCTTGCAGCGTCTGCAAGTGCCTTTACACGGCCCGTGTAGAGGTAACCGCCACGGTCAAATACAACCGTATCAATTCCCTTTTCAAGTGCCTTCTTGGCGATATCCTTACCAACTGCTTCAGCAGCCTGAACTTTGGTCAAGCCTTCTACGTTCATGCCCTTTGCAATCGTGGAAGAAGATACCAACGTGTTTCCCTTTACGTCGTCAATAATCTGAGCGTAGATGTTAGACGTCGAACGATAAACGTTAAGGCGGGGACGTTCTGCCGTGCCCGAAACTTTGTTACGGACGCGAAGATGTCTTTTTACTCTTACTGCGTTCTTATTTTCTTTCTTAATCATAATCTACTCTCCTTACTTACCCGCGGTCTTGCCTTCTTTTCTGATAACAACCTCGTCGGAGTAATGGATGCCGTATCCGTGATAGGGCTCAACAGGACGCTTGGACTTAATGGTCGCAGCAACCTGACCAACTACTTCCTTCGACGCGCCCGAGATAACAACGGTGTTAGCGTCGGGACAGGTGATAGTAATTCCTTCGGGTGCAACGTACTCTACGTTATGCGACAAACCGAGGTTCATCGTAAGTTTGTTGCCTGCAACGGTTGCCTTGTAACCTACGCCTGCGATAACGAGCGTCTTGGTGAAGGGGGTTACAACGCCTTTTACCATGTTTGCGATAAGCATACGGTAAAGACCGTGCATAGCCTTGCTTTCTTTGTTGTCGTTAGCACGAGTTACGCAAACTTCAGCGCCCTGAACCTCAACGTTGATGTCCTTGCTTGCGATAGTTTGGGTAAGCGTAGCCTTGGGGCCCTTAACGGTAACGACTTGGTCCTTATACTCGACGGTTACGCCGGCAGGAATTGCAATGTGTAATCTACCAATTCTTGACATATCCGCCTCCTATTACCAAACGTAAGCGAGTACTTCGCCGCCGATCTTCTCAGCTCTTGCTACCTTATCGGTCATAACGCCCTTAGAGGTGGAAATGATTGCGATACCAAGTCCGCCCAAAACCTTGGGGAGTTTGTCATAACCACAGTAAACACGGAGACCGGGCTTACTGATACGCTTAAGGTTGGTGATAACTTTTTCATTCTTCTTGCCGTATTTAAGGGTAATAACGATATCGCTCTTGCCCTCGTTCTCAACAACTTCCGCACTCTTTACAAAGCCTTCGTTAACCAAAATGTCAACGATGGACTTCTTCATTTTGGAAGTGGGAACGGTTACGGTTTCGTGCTTTGCGGTCAAAGCGTTTCTGATTCTCGTCAGTAAATCTGCAATGGGATCTGTAACTACCATAATCGTCCTCCTATTACCAGCTGGATTTCTTTACACCGGGAATTTCACCCTTGTAAGCCAACTCTCTAAAGCAGATACGGCAAATTCCGTATTTGCGAAGTACAGCGTGGGGGCGTCCACAAATGGAGCAACGAGTGTACTCACGAGTGGAGAACTTCTGCGCCTTTTGCTGTTTGTTAATCATTGCTTTCTTAGCCATTTTGAATTAATCTCCTTTTCCCTATCAGTTCTTGAAAGGCATTCCAAGCTTAACAAGGAGTGCTTTGGCGTCGTCATCAGACTTTGCAGTCGTAACGATATCAATATCAAATCCGCGTACTTTTTCTACGAGCTCGTAAGAAATTTCGGGGAAAATGATGTGTTCTTTAATGCCAAGTGCGTAGTTGCCACGGCCGTCGAAGGACTTCGAGGAAATACCACGGAAGTCACGTACGCGGGGAAGTGCAATGGACACGAGCTTGTCGAAGAATTCGTACATTTTCTTGCCACGAAGCGTAACCTTTGCGCCTACTACCTGACCTTCACGGAGCTTGAAGTTTGCAACCGACTTCTTAGCCTTGGTTACGAGAGCCTTCTGTCCGCAAATGGACTCGAATTCCTTAACTGCTGCGCTGATGCTCTTGGAGTTATCCTTGATATCGCCCATACGCATGTTAAGAACGATTTTGTTAAGAGCAGGAACTTCGTTTACGTTCTTGTATCCGCGTTCTTTCATAAGAGCGGGAACGATTTCTTCTTTGTATGCTTTAAGCAAACGGTATCTTTCTTCTGCCATATTAACCTCCCATTAATTTTCGGAAGACTGAGCGGTCTTCTTGGTTCTCTTGACCGTAGTCTTCTTAACGGTTTCTTCAGCAGGAGTTTCTACAGCTTCAGCGGTCTTAGCCTTTCTGGTCTTCTTCTCAGCCTTGGGTGCTTTAGCGTCCATATTAGCGCCGCACTTCTTGCAAAGACGAACCTTCTTGCCGTCAACTTCGCCAGCTGCGATTCTCGTAGCCTTGCCGCAAGCAGGGCAGATGATCTGAACGTTGCTTGCGTCAATGTTACCGTTTACTTTCTCAATGCCACCGGTCTGTTGAGCCGAACGGGGCTTTTTATGCTTGGTAACAATGTTTACGCCGTCAACGACTACTACGCCGTTCTTGGGATCAGCGGAAACAATTTTACCGGTTTTGCCTTTATCTTTTCCGGCGAGAACGAGTACGTTGTCGCCCTTTTTAACGTGTAATGCCATAATGCGTACTCCTCCGTTAAATTACTTCGGGTGCCAAGGAAATAATCTTCATATAGTCCTTGTCACGAAGTTCTCTTGCGATTGGTCCGAAGATACGCGTGCCTCTGGGTTGCTTTTGGCTGTCAATAATAACTGCCGCGTTATCGTCGAATCTGATATGCGAGCCGTCGGGACGGTTGATACCCTGATGGGTACGAACGATTACCGCGCGAACGACGTCGCCCTTCTTAACTGCGCCACCGGGGGTTGCGCTCTTTACGGAGGCAACTATGACGTCACCGATGTTACCGCTTCTGCGGAAAGAACCCCCGAGCACTCTAATGCACATAAGTTCCTTAGCTCCGCTGTTATCTGCGGCCTTTAAATAAGATTGAGGTTGTATCATAATTACTTATCTCCTTACTTAGCCTTTTCTATAATCTCAACCACTCTCCAGCACTTATCCTTCGAAATGTGTCTGGTTTCTGCGATGAGAACGGTATCGCCGATACCGCATTCGTTGTTCTCGTCGTGAGCCTTAAGTCTCTTGGTCTTGTTAATCGTCTTCTTATAAAGGGGGTGTTTAGCCTTGTCCTTGATTGCAACGACGATCGTCTTATCCATCTTGTCGGAAACGACGATGCCAACACGCTCTTTTCTGTTATTTCTTACAATAGCTTCTGCCATTATCGTATCCTCCGTTAAGCCTTCTTAATCTCGCGCTCACGAAGAATGGTCTTAATTCTTGCGATATCGCGCTTGCAGTTTACCATCTGCATAGGATTGGTAAGCTGACCAGTTGCGTGCGAAAAACGAAGGTTGAAAAGTTCCTGCTTAAGTTCGTTGAGCTTAAGATTAAGCTCTTCCGCAGTCATTTCTCTGAAAGTTTGTGCTTTCATTATGCTTTAACCTCCTCTTTCTTTACGATCTTGCATTTAACGGGCAACTTGTGCGATGCAAGACGAAGTGCCTCTCTTGCTACGTCCTCGGCTACGCCTGCCATTTCGAACATAACGCGACCGGGTTTTACTACTGCTACCCAGTACTCAGGAGAACCCTTACCGGAACCCATACGAGTTTCAGCAGGTTTCTTGGTTACGGGCTTGTGGGGGAAGATGTCAATCCATACTTTACCACCACGCTTAATATAACGCGTCATTGCGATACGGGCAGCCTCGATCTGGTTAGAAGTAATCCAACCGGGATCAGCGGATACAAGCGCGTATTCACCGTAAGCGATTACGCTACCTGCAATAGCCTTGCCCTTCATTCTGCCACGATGAACGCGACGTCTTTTTACTCTCTTAGGCATTAACATATTACTGCTCTCCTCCTTCGGTCTTTACTGCCGGAAGAACCTCTCCCTTGTAGATCCACGTCTTGATACCGATGATACCGAAGGTGGTGTGTGCCTCTGCGGTACCGTAGTCGATGTCAGCACGTACGGTCTGAAGGGGAATCGAACCCTCGTGATAGCTCTCGGATCTTGCGATCTCTGCGCCGTCAAGTCTGCCCGATACCATAATCTTTACACCCTTTGCGCCACTACGCATAACACGGCTCATAGCCTGTTTCATAGTACGGCGGAAAGAACTTCTCTTTTCAAGCTGCTGTGCAACCGATTCAGCAACGAGGATTGCATCCATATCAGGACGCTTAACTTCCATAATATTGATGTGAACGCCTTTCGTTGCAACGATTTTAGCAAGTTCTTTCTTGAGCTGTTCTACGCCAGCACCCTTCTGACCGATAACCATACCGGGCTTAGAAGTGTGGATGTTGATAACGACTTTTTCCTGTGCGCGCTCGATAGCGACTTTGGAAATGCCGTAAGCGTAGTACTTCTTCTTAATAAATTCACGGATCTTGTGATCTTCGAGAATGTAGCCTGCAAAGTCTTTCTTGTTTGCATACCATTGAGCGTTCCAACCCTGGATAACGCCCACTCTCATACCGTGCGGATTAACTTTCTGACCCATAATTACTTAACCTCCTTAACGGTATCAAGGATAACCGTGATGTGGCTCGTGCGCTTGTTGATTCTGTACGCTCTACCCTTAGACGCGGGTTGAACGCGCTTCAAGATGGGGCCGCCGTCTGCGTAAATTTCCGCAACGTAAAGGTCTGCTCTTGCAAGGCCGTTGTTATGCTCTGCGTTAGCAACTGCAGAGTTGATAAGTTTGAGCAAAATTTCGCTGGACGCCTTGGGCGTAACAGCCAAAATAGCGAGTGCTTCGTTTACCGACTTACCGCGAACGATATCAAGTACCGGTCTTACCTTAAAAGGCGAAATGCGGATGTAGTTAGCATGAGCGCAAGGTCTGGTGTCCTTGGTTGCTGCAATCTTTTCGGTTTTTTCTCTGATTCTCTTTGCCATAACTTACTCCTTATCTGCCCGAAGTGCTCTTCTCACCAGCGTGGCCCTTGAAGGTACGCGTGGGAGCGAATTCACCGAGCTTGTGACCTACCATTTCCTCGGTGCAGTATACGGGAACGTGCTTACGTCCGTCGTGAACTGCAATCGTGCAACCGATAAACTCGGGGAAAATCGTGGAGGAACGCGACCAGGTCTTGATAACCTTCTTATCGTTGGTATCAGCCTGCGCCTTAACTCTCTTATATAACTTTTCTTCTACATAAGGTCCTTTTTTAACGCTTCTACTCATAATTCACCTCAATTTATGCGCTTAACAATAAAGCGATCGCTTGCCTTGTTGTGCTTTCTCGTCTTCTTACCGAGAGCGGGTTTACCCCAGGGCGTAACAGGGCTGGGCATACCTACGGGGGACTTACCTTCACCACCACCGTGCGGGTGGTCGTTGGGGTTCATTACAACACCGCGGACGGTGGGACGAACGCCCATGTGACGCTTTCTACCTGCTTTACCAAGGTTGATAAGCTCGTGGTCAAGGTTACCCACCTGACCAACGGTAGCCTTACAGGTAAGAAGGATAAGTCTCATTTCGCCGGAAGGCATCTTAAGCGTTGCGTACTTGCCTTCTTTTGCCATAAGCTGTGCGGACGCACCTGCCGTACGAACGAGGATACCGCCGTTGCCGGGTTGAAGCTCTACGTTGTGTACGAGCGTACCTACGGGGATTGCAGAAAGGGGAAGTGCGTTTCCTGCCTTAATATCTGCGCTCTCACCGCTGAGTACGGTGTCGCCAACGTTAAGACCTACGGGAGCAAGGATATATCTCTTTTCGCCGTCTGCATAGTTAAGAAGTGCAATGTAAGCGGTACGGTTGGGATCGTATTGAATGGATGCAACCTTTGCGGGGATATTGTCCTTGTTTCTCTTAAAGTCGATAATACGGTATTTAACACGGTTGCCACCGCCGATATGACGAACGGTGATTCTGCCGTTGTTGTTTCTACCACCGGAATGGTTCTTGCTAACAAGAAGCGATCTCTCGGGAGTGGAAGAAGTTACTTCTGCGAAAGAAGAAACGGTCTTCTGTCTGGTACCCGGAGTAATCGGTTTAAATCTTTTAACTGCCATTTTCTTTCTCCTTAATTACGCGAGGCTGTCGAAGAACTCAATCGTCTTGCTCTTTTCGGTGAGCTTAACGTAAGCTTTCTTGAACTTGGAGGTGTAGCCCTCAGTTCTGCCCTGTCTCTTGTACTTACCGCGTACGTTTACAACGTTTACCTTTTCTACTTCAACGCCGAAGATCTGCTCAACAGCAGCCTTAATCTGCGTCTTGTCCGCTCTCTCGTCAACAACGAAAACGTACTTTTTGGATGCGATTCCGTCGTAGCTCTTTTCACTAAGGAGCGGTTTCTTTATAATATCGTAAGCGTTCATGCCTTGTATGCCTCCTGAATTTTCTCAACAGCCGCTGCCGTCATAAGAAGTTTCTCGTTAGCCATAACGTCGTATACGTTGATGAGCGAAGAGTTGATCGTCTTAACGGTGGGGATGTTGTTGGTTGCTCTTACAACTGCGCCGTCTGCGTCAGTTACGACCAAAAGCACGCGCTTTTCGATGTTAAGAGCTTTGAGTACTGCAACCATTTCCTTGGTCTTAGCAGCGGTAAGGTTGATTTCGTCAACTACTACGAGAGCGTTGTCGCTAACCTTATTGCTGAGCGCGCTAACGAGAGCGTTGCGCTTTGCATACTTGTTAACCTTTTGCGAGAAGTCACGGGGCTTGGGTGCGAATACTACGCCGCCGCCCGTCCACTGGGGTGCTCTGATCGAGCCCTGACGTGCTCTACCCGTGCCTTTCTGTCTCCAGGGCTTAATGCCGCCACCACGAACTTCCGTTCTGGTAAGCGTGGACTTCGTGCCCTGTCTTGCGTTGTTGAGCTGAGCTACAACAACCTGATGAACGAGCGCTTCGTTGAATTCAACGCCGAATACGCTGTCGTCGAGGTTCATCGTGCCGGCAACTTCACCGGTCTGCTTATATACGTTAATTTCTGCCATGTCAACCTCCGTTATTTCGTGGACTTAACCGCTTGTTTTACGGTTACAAGACCACCCTTGGGTCCGGGAACAGCGCCACGGATCAAGAGAACGTTGCGTTCTACGTCAACCCTAACGATCACAAGGTTCTGAATGGTTACGTTTTCGTGACCGTACTGACCTGCCATGTGAAGGCCCTTGATAACCTTAGCCGAGTTAAGCTCGCCGAGCGAACCGCGCTGACGGTGAACGGGACCCGTACCGTGAGTCATCTTAAGTCTGTGCTGATTCCATCTTTTGATTGCGCCGGTAAAGCCGTGTCCTTTGGTTACGCCCGAAACGTCAACTACGTCGCCTGCTTCGAACATATCGCACTTAATTTCAGCGCCAACTTCGTATGCCTGTTCGTACTTAAATTCTTTAAGGTACTTCTTGGGGCTAACGCCTGCCTTGTCAAATACGCCTTTGGTGGGCTTGTTTACAAGGTTTTCTTTTCTTTCTTCAAACGCTACGACCGTTGCTGCGTATCCGTCACGCTCTACGGTCTTGTTTCTAACTACGGTCATGGGGCCTGCTTCGACAACCGTTACGGGAACCATAAGGCCCGTTTCGTCGAATATCTGCGTCATGCCGAGTTTCTTACCTAAAATTGCTTTTTTCATAATCGTAATAACCTCCGCGTGACTTATAACTTAATCTGAATATCCACGCCCGCAGGAAGATCGAGTTTCATAAGAGAATCAACCGTCTTTGCCGAGGGGCTGTAAATATCAATGAGTCTCTTGTGGGTGCGGATTTCGAACTGCTCTCTGCTATCCTTATACTTGTGCACCGCACGCAAGATCGTAACTACCTCTTTCTCGGTAGGAAGCGGAATAGGACCGCTTACTTTCGTGCCCGTTTTCTTTGCCGTTTCAACTATTCGCGCTGCCGACTGATCGATAAGCTCGTGGTCGTACGCTTTAAGTTTGATACGAATCTTTTGACTTGCCATTTTTACTCCTCCATTCTAAGTGTTTCGCAATAACTCGCTCGTGTGTGTCAAATCTGAGCAATTTTTAGAGGCCCGTCAAATAAGCCTCGCACACGCGTTTTTTGCGTCGCACGGATCTTTATCCGCACTTGTCGGCCTGAGTTACCCTCCGTCCTTAGCGTTAGATTTTACGGAAGCAACCTCAAGCGTCATCCCAAAAATGCGCTCAGAAAAATACCGCACCTACAGTACAGCCCTATAATTATAAACGATTGCGCCCACTCTGTCAAGCGTTTTTACGCACTTTTTTAAACTATTTTAAACCTTTTTTACGATTTTAAAAAAGTCTTTTTTTACCCAAATCCGCCCACTTCTTTTTAATGATAACGCGCGCGCACGCGTATGCGTTTAAAAAAGAAAAAAAAGACTTACCAAATCGGTAAGCCCTTTTCTTTGCTAATTATTTAGAAAAACATTAACAATACTACACGATAAGAATTTTTTTATATTTTGTTCCATAATACCCTACTCTCCTTGCACATCAGGTAACCGTACAAATTTTACAGTATAAATGTTCGTTTTATATGGTGTATTATATTCTAAATTATCTTTATATTCTTCAACTCCAGCCATAACGTGATGCCAAGATATTTTAATCTTATATTCTCCTAAACAATATGGCTTAAACGTATATACAAACGTTCCACCACCAATAATATTGGGGTCGTTATTAGGCGGAACAAATTTTCTTGAAACACATTCCATTGCCTCAATATCAATTACACAACTTCGTATATTATAAACACCATATATCGCTTCTACTTCCAACTCAAAAGTTTCCCCAACAACAACGTCAGGTAAAGTAAAATATTGAATGTTTTCATCAATATTTTCGCTTTGCTCGCACCCAACAACGCCAACGCAAAGTAGCATTACGCTAAACAATAACGATAGAACTTTTATCCACTTTTTTCGTTTCATATTCTCTCTCCTTTTTATGAAATTTTGAGTTGCGGAAACATATTTGCAGTATTATTATACTACGCATATACGCGCTTGTCAATAGAATATATAAAATTATACTAATTACTCTAAAAATATATAAAAAAGACTTACCGAGGTGGTAAGCCTTTTTCTTTGCTAATCGTTTAGAAAAACTGTGAATAAGAATATTTTTTTGACATTTTCATAAAGATTCTTCTACTTCAATATATATCACATTAGACCAAACAACAAACATTTGTTCAGTTTCTTTGCCCCAATTTAAATAAAACTGCGCCTTATATTTAATTTCGTGTTTTCCACTCTCAAAATATCCTCCTAAATCATTTGTCGTGACAATTGATTGTTGACTAACAACCTTCTCAATGTAAGGTGCAGGTGGCATTTCTGTTACTGTTGGATAATTCGTTGCCGTAGGAATAAATGGTGTTATCAAATGATAATAAGCTATTTCAACGTCCATTTCACTTATGTTTTTAAACATAATTTCAACTTTTATTTCATCATTTCTTTGAAACTTATTTTTACTTGTCGATATTGTTAATACGAAATCCGCAGCACATAAGTTTCCTTCATCACTTTGCTCGCACCCAACAACGCCAACGCAAAGTAGCATTACGCTAAACAATAACGATAGAACTTTTATCCACTTTTTTCGCTTCATATTCCCTCTCCTTTTGCAAAATTCAGCGATACGGAAACATATTTACAGTATTATTATACTGCGCATATACGCGCTTGTCAATAGGATATATAAAATTATACTAATTACTCTAAAAATATATAAAAAAGACTTACCGAGGTGGTAAGCCTTTTTTCTTTGCTAATCGTTTAGAAAAACTGCGAATTTTTTTCTTTAATCTCCTATCTATTAGATATAATGCTTAGTACCAAAAACAATATTCATCGTTGCTTGTGTCTTTCGTAAATTTTCCTCATCATCATTCAGATCAATTTTTTCACCACTTATCAAATTTATAAATTCACCATCTTTTTTTATGGCAAATATATATTCGTTAGATTTTAACTCTATAAGATATTTCTTTTCATTAATATTGCCCGTAACGTAATATGGACTTTCTCTATAATAAATTCGTTCACCGTTTTTATCAAGAATCCATTGTTTGTCCACGTCAGGTTTAGGCTGATTTTTTGATGGATCTTTTATATACGGCGACCATTTATAATAATCCCCACCTATAACGTCCGAAAAAAAGTACATACTATTATTCGTCAGCCAAGACACCAATCTTGAATTTTTTTCGCTACACTTAACCATTATAAATCCATATGGTTGCAATTCAATAAGAAAAAATCTTATTTTTCCAATTGTACTATATACTGGAAAGATTTCATAATCACCAAAACTTACTTTTACGCCCCCAGCTGTATATTTTCTTTCGGGATATCTTTCTTGCAGTTCTTTTTCAATCCTTACCATATGTTCTTCTACGCTATAGTCATCAATTCTATCTGGAGTACAAGCATAAATAATCCCAACGATTAATGCAACAGCCAAAACCAATAAAATTATTTTTATGACTAATTTAAATTTACTCACAATTCTCTCTCCTTATGAAATTTTGAGTTGTGAAAACGCATTTACAGTATTATTATACTGCGCATATACGCGCTTGTCAATAGGATATATAAAATCATACTAATTACTCTAAAAATATGTAAAAAAGACTTACCAAATCGGTAAGTCATTTTTTATTCTTTTCAATTAGTCAATATAGCCTTGTTTTTTGAGGCAAACGAGCATAACCGCCTCTAAAATATGAGCGAAAGCTGCTACATAGCAAGCGATTTGCGCGTAGACGAATATTGCGTAAAAACTGAAAGCGCAACCTATCAGACACGCGCCCACCAAGGCGATTGCAACGGGGTAAGTTAGCTTACAAAAGGCAATTACTCTGTTATAATTAGTGCCTCTGTAGCTAAAAGCGCCCTTAAAATATCCGCCCACGTAGGAAAGGTTACTAAGTCCTTCCACCACTATTACTCCGCCCGTAATAACGATAACGACCTGTGCCAAAGCGCTGATAATATTGCCCAAAAAAGCAATCGCAACGAAACCGATAAACACTTTCCAGTCCGCACCGGAGTCAATACATTTCCATACGAGGTTTACTGCGCACACGAGACCTGCTACCCAAGCAAGCGAATGGATAATCCCGTCAAGCGCCTCCGCGTCGCTCGCATCCTCAATCGAAAGCACGATTGCAAGCGCGAAAAACATAAGCATTTTAAGCAACGCGAAAAGAAACTTTTTAATAAATGAACCTCCCATTTTTGCCTCCTTACGCGCTTATTCTACCAACTTTTACGCTGATATTGAATTCTCTGTCGTAGTCCTTATATTTTTCTCTCGCTCTGTCCACCGCGCTTTCCGCGTCGCTGACCAGCGAGTTTGCAACGTCCTGAAGTACGCTTTGCATTGCGTTTTGAACGTCGTTTACGTCCGACTGATCGGTTATGTATCCGCCCACGAGCTTGCCGTTAATGGTAAATCTTACGCCACGGTTATCCGTGCTTTCGAGGATATCCAGTCTTAAATCAACGCTGTGCGGAAGAGTATGCGTGCAACTTCTCGAACGCGTGATACGGTACATATCCATTTGGAGCGAATTGAAGAAAAAGCCGTCGCTTTTGCGGTAATCCTGTTGCTCTACTTCTTCGGTATAATAGGACGAAGAAGAACTACTTCTACCGCTACTGCCCGACGAGCCGTAACTACTTCCTCCACTATACGAACTTCCGCTATACGAACTACTTCCGCTACTGTACGATCCGCCACCGCCAAAGCCGAGGCCGACGAAGCTATACGGCCAGCCGACCTTTATCATATAAATCACGAGCGCCACGAGCGCAAGTCCGCCTACGATAACACAGCCGTAGCTTGAGATAAATTCCACTCCGCGAAGGAAGGCAAGCACGATACCTACGACCGCGCCCATTGCCCAGCCGATAAGAGGAAGGAAGGGCCAGCCTTCTTTTTCCCAGTCGTCCGCCGTTGCCATACAGCAAAGAAAGGTACTGGCAACGGGACCAAGCACTACCGCCTGATAGAACGCAAACGCGAAAAAGCCTAATCCACCGTACGAAATATTCGTATCCTCAACGTGCTGAAAATGAATCGTAACGGCAAAAAACAGCGCTACGATTACGACCGCAAAAAATATTACGCGCTTTATGAATTTACCTACGGCGTTATCCAAAAAACCAAAGTTGAGAAAGTCGCCGAGGAACTGGTTTACGACACAGATCGCGAACGAGAATATCAGTCCGCCCATCATTTCACTTCTTGCCGACTCGTTGGGTACTGCGCCAAGCGCCTCGATTCCGCCCAACAAATCAAACAAAATCCAGAACAGTAGCATATACACCGCCACGAGCGCCAACACCGCAAGCACTACTACCGCAATGAATCTGAAAACACGATTGCCTAACATATTTTACTCCTAAAATTATACTTAGTACAATTATATCAAACCGCGCGCGAAGTGTCAAACGAATATCACGAAACTATCACTTTTTATATACCGTTTCGCCACTCAAAACCGCGCTTATATTCTTTATAAAAATTAAAAACACGCATATACGTATACCGTCGTTTGCGTGTTTTCGTCCATTTTGACTGATAAAAAATTTTTTATCGTTATTTCAAATTCGCCATAACCTCCGCACCGTTAAAAAGTCGCTCACGCCACTTTTCTTCCACCGAAAGCCAAGTCGTTTGGATAATTCCGAGATATTTATCGCCGTCTATTTCCGCCTTACAATAATCGTGCAGAAGCTGGGCGTTGTCCTCAAAATATTCGTTGCTCGCCCCTGCTAAAATATCAAAGCCTTTTTCTGCCAAAAACTTAAAGGGCATAACTCTGACGGCGTGCGTTTCGTCCATTTCGCCGTAGAATTTGTCAAAGTAATACCACGGGCATTGAACGACTGATTTAGGGCATTTTTGTGCAAATTCTTCGGGGCGGTGACGGGCGTAATCGGACCACATACACGCGCGCACGCCCTTCTTTTCTACGCAGTCAACGAAATAGTAAAGGTCGTGCCACCAAAGCTCGTTGTTGCGAATAACGATATAGTCGTACTGCTTTTGATTTTCGTAAACTTCCTCGTCCATTCCCAAATGCAAAAACTTAGGCTGGAACAAATCGCACACTTCTTCTATAATATCCGCGCATACCTTATAGTAGGTCTTAGTAGATACCATTTTGGCGTAATCTTTCAACCAAACGTCGTGACAGGTGGAAAAATTAAGCTTGGGAATTATATCAAACCCCATACCACGTACCCTGTCGATTTCACTTTTTATCTCTTCTTTGGTAAGCGAACCTTCAATTTTAAGCTCGGGGTGCGAGTCGTAAACGATACCGTCGCCGATATCCAAAACGATCGCGTTTACTCCGCACTCTTTCATCTTTTTTAGGTACTCAATCCACAGCTTTTTATCAAAGCGCATCTTCTCGCTTGCGCCTATTTCCCAAGTCTTGTAGTAGCCCGGACGGTCGTTACCAAAATCGTACCACATATTCGTACCCAAATGCACGAGCGTTGCTTTAATCATTTTCGCCTCCTAAAAATGTCCACCCGGGATTTCCACGGACACTTTTTCGCGAATACTCATACTCTTATCCTCAGGTACGTATTCGTCGGGGAAATGAATCATTACGTCCTCGCTTTCTAAACGCGATTGCAAAGCTTTGATATCCACTTCCGCAACGCCCACGCCCGACTCTATCGCCAGCGCAGTCGCCTCGCCTGCCGCCTGACCGGTCAAAATCGCAGGCGGAATAACTCTGATTACGTCCCAGCCGTATCCTTCCGCGCTTGCGCTCCTTCCTGCCGTGATCATATTAGGATAATCGCGCCTACATAGCGCACGAAGAGGCACTTCGTACAGGTAATTTTTGTACTCAAAATCGTTGATTGCACACACCGAATCTTCAAAATGGCGGTATACGTCCCCCTCCGTAAAGGTATAATCGCCTATAAGATGCGCCGTCGTTCTAAACTGCGGCATAAGGGGTAGCATCGCCACGTCGCGCGACTTTCTGTCATCATTTTTAATATTTTCCAGCATCAATTTTTGGTTGGTGACGAGGTAATCGCTGACCTCTTCGCCCGTAAGCCCCGACCAACGCGGTACGCCCTCGGGCTGATTATCCCCCCAAAGCGACGCGCTATAACCGCTGACCTGCTTATAGGCCTCGAAAATATTATTCTTTTCAACCGCTCTTTTACAGCTGTCAAGCGTAATCTGTTTGCCTATGTAAGTCGCGTAGTTTTTGCCGGGCGCATAGGGTACGCCAGCACGGCGCATTACGTCCAAATCACCGGTAGCGTCCACCAGCATTTTACAAGAATAGTACTCAATTCCAGCCTTCGTAAGTACGGTCACGCCACGGCAAATATTACCTTCCATAATCGGCTCAATGCTCGTGCAGTCAAACAGTAAATCCACTCCGCTCTGCTCCACTTCTTCAGTCAGCTGCATAGCGAAAATATAGGGCGAATACCAGTTGGTATAGCGCAAATTAGTGGGCTCTTTTGGCTCGCCGTCGCGCCAAGGCGAAGGAATAGTGTCGTAGCCGTAAAGCGCGCTTTTTCTCACCCACTTTTCGCAAAGCCCGAAAATTATCTGTTTGCCGTTGCCGTTACACATAGGCACGAACAAATTGATAAGCCCAAGCGTCGCAAGTCCGCCCAAAATAGTGGATTTTTCCACCAAAAGACAGGACTTGCCCCTTTTCGCCGCCGAAACCGCCGCGCTAACGCCTGCAACGCCACCGCCACAAACGATAACGTCGTACTCTTTCTTTACGGGTAATTTTTTAGTAAAAACTATTTCGCTCATATTTTACCTCTTAATATGGCTCAAAACGCACCCTTAATTGCCGTTTTGGTATGAAAAACGCGACCACGTATGCCCGTAATCGCGTCATTTCGTTAAAGTACGTCCTTTCTCTGTCTTCTCGTCCACTCGCCCGAAGTGAAGTCGGGAATAGCCACGGGCGCGCCACCCATAGCGATAGATTGCTCGGAAAGCGCGGTTATTACCATCCACGACGCAGCATCGTAAACGTCGAGGGCAAACTCCTCGCCACTCTTCGCGCGGTCAATAAACTGACGGCACATAAATCCGTCCATACCACCGTGGCCCGTTTTTTTATCCTCTTCGGTGATATTAAGCCATTGCGACGGGAGCATATCCTTATATTTTTCAGCGCTGTCCAAATTTTCGCGGATAAATCCAACGGGATTAAAGGAATGGTCCTCGCCACTCAAATAGCCGTTAAACGCCTGAAAATACGAGCCTTCCGTTCCGCGCACGGTGAAGTCACGATTATAAAAGCCGGGTATCGTGGTATCCAGTTTTAGCAAAATGGTCTCGCCGTTAGCGCACTTGATTACGGTCGTAACGATATCGCCCTGCGCCCATTTTTTGCCGATAAGCTCAGGGTTGATCGTATCCTTATTCGCGTTCACGTACGCTTCAAGCCCAGCGGACTTGCTCGCCATAGAAACGAGCGAAAGCATACGGTTGCCACGGTTAATATCCAAAATTTTGGCGATAGGACCAAGCTCGTGCGTAGGATAGTTCTCGCCGTTACGAACGAGGTAGTTGCGTAAACGGTAATGGCGGTTTTCCTTGCCGTGAGTGATCTCGTTACGAAGGTCGTGACTGTACGCACCGCTACAATGCACGATTTCGCCGAACATTCCCGCGCGCGCCATCTTGAGCGCAAGAAGCTCGCTACGGTCATAACAGCAGTTTTCGAGGAACATAATAGGCGTTTTCGTGCGCTCGTAAGTGCGGACAAGCTCCCAGCACTCCTCAACGCTGTACGCACCGCCTACTTCCATGCCCGTAATCTTGCCAGCGAGCATACAGTCAATCGCGATTTTGATATGAGTTTCCCACGAAGTATAAACTACGACCGCCTCAACGTCCTTGTCTGCCAAAACCTCCTTATAGTCAAGCGTCCAGCGACAGTCGTTGCCCATCTGCTCTTTTACGAACTGGGCGTTATCCTTCGCCCTGTCCTCGTACTCGTCGCAAGTATAAAGTATTTCAATATCCTTTTGCTTTGAGTAAAACGCGTGGAGCATACCGCCACCGCGCGAACCCAAACCAACGATAGCCATTCTAAGTTTTTTCATATCGTCCTCCATTTCGTATATTTTACCACATTTATACGGCTATTGCAAGTATTTTATTGTGGAAAATTGCATTATTTTCCAGCCCTTTCTCCACTAAAATTATCAAAACAGCGCATAACGCACCCTGCCGTTTGCGTTTTTCGCGTTCGTAACGTTTATAAAAAACAATGAAAATTTTTTACGTAAAGTCACTTGACTAACTGCGTTTTCCGTGTTACAATTATAAAAATTGCATATAATAGGAGAAAGTTATGATTAAACATATCGTTTGCTTTAAACTCCTCGACAACGGCGAGGACAAAAAACAAGAAACAAAGTCCGTTTTGCTTTCAATGCAAGGTAACGTCCCCACGCTCCGAGGCATTGAGGTAGGAACTGACTTTTTGAACTCGGCGCGCTCTTTCGACGTGATTTTGCAAGTCTTGCTTGACGACAGACAGGCGCTCGACGACTACCAAGCGGACGAGTACCACTGCTCCGTCGTCAAAAAATATATGCACGCGCACGCGGAAAAATCGGTCGCTATCGACTACGAGGTGGAATAATGAAAATCACGCTCAATCCCGACGAGGAAATCGTCAAGATCGTCAAAGAGGGCTTGGCACAGTCGGGCGGATACTGTCCGTGCCGTCGCGAGCGCACTCCCGAAAACAAGTGCATGTGTAGCGAGTTCAAGGCGCAAATCGCCGATCCCAACTTCGAGGGCTTTTGCCATTGTATGCTATATTATAAATCAAAGGAGAACTAATATGAACGAAATCGTTTTAACCAAAGAAAACTGGGAAAGTGAAGTTACTAATTCCCCCGTCCCCGTGCTCGTGGACTTTTGGGCGGTTTGGTGCGGTCCGTGCCGTATGATTGCCCCTATCGTGAGCGAAATCGCCAGCGAGTACGCAGGCAAAATCAAAGTGGGCAAGGTCAACGTTGACGAGCAAAACGAGCTTGCGCTCGCTTACCGTATCGCGTCCATTCCTACCCTTATGCTCTTTAAGGACGGCAAGCCCGTCGCGTCCGTGCTCGGCTACCGCCAAAAAGCCGACATTATCCAAGCATTAGGCCTTTGACCGTCAAAGGTGGCTTAGTAAGCGCGGAATAAGGCGTACGGACAACTACTTTAAAGCCTCCCTTGTGTAAAGGGAGGGGGACCGCTTGCGGTGGAGGGATTGCAGGCAAAGCCTATTTAGTAATAACGGAATCGGGTGTAAAGCTTATAGACCTACGCCTATCCATTTGACCAAACGGTATGGTCGTACTACTAATCAAGCTTTGCTTGTAGGCGCGGAATATGTTTTACAACTTTAAGACCATACCGACAGATTTGACCACGCGGTATGGTCTTTTTCTTTTGCAAATAACGGCGGGAGCAAGCCCCCGCCCTACGGGTTATCGTAAAGCAGGTGACGTGGTTGCCTCCATCTGACGAGGGAGGTGGCACGCGCCAGCGTGACGGAGGGAGAGCCGTCAAAGACGGTTTAGTAGGCTTAGGTAAGGCTTTACAACTTTTAGACCTACACCAAATTGTTTGACCACGCGTTAACGGGCGATTCGTGAATCGCCCCTACAATACGACCGTACGGCTTATACACTCACTTGTCATTGCGAGGAGCAACACGCGTTGTCACTGCGAGCGCAAGCGAAGAATCTCGCGTGGCGACGCGGCAATCTCAAAAGACAAGCCCAAGTTACGAGATTGCCACGCTAACGCTCGCAATGACACCCCCACCAAAAAACCACAAAATAACAAAAACCACCGAGTACGTCCTCGGTGGTTTTATGTTTTAGAGTGATTTTAGAACATTGATCTCGTTACTGTTATTGTTGTATCTCCGATTATTGTTATCGTTTGAGCACCACTGGGATCTTCAATTGATGCACTTCCATTAGAGAAAGTTCCATTGTTTGTAGCAATCGTATCCGCGCTTACCGTAAAAGACATCACGGCATTAGGCGCAACATAGAACTCTTTTTGTGCTCCATTACTATACGATGCTATAGAAGTTGTTATATTAGCACTCGTATCAACCATTTCGCCCTTTATAGAGGAAATCGTAGGCCATTTCTGACCAAAGAAATTATACCCCTTCGATACAACGGTGACTTTATAGCAATTTACTGTCGTAGGCGTAAACTCAGGAACAAACGTAATGCTTTGAGTCGGCGTATATGCTACACCACCTTCTTTCGTAATTGTTCCATCTGCACTCTTCCAATTTTTAAACGCATACGTTACATAAGTCGGCGGAGTTCCTGCCTTATATTCTGCAGCTTTCGTTACCGTACTTCCATCGTTAAGCGTAACACTTTCGCCAGCATTTAAATATTGTTTAGCAATAACATTATTCGCTGAATATTGGTACGTTATAACAATCGCTTTAGGTAACCACTTAGCATAAAGCGTAGTATTAGCGGTTATCGGCGTCGAAGTATCAACCAACGTAGTGCAAGCAGAATTAGTATACCATTGTCCGCTGAAATAATGAGATTTACTGGGATCAGTATCCGCTACCGAAGTTGTGGGTAATACTTCACCACTTTCCACAATAGATAATCCTTGCGGTACGTAAATAGGATCAAACGTTACGTTAGAGGGATTAGCGCCAGAAGAAAGTGTGATCGTATACATCTTTCTGAGTTTAGCGTAAAGCGTAATAACGTTATTTTCACTAGCGCTTAAAAGATCTTCAAATTGGTCTATACCAATCGTAGTAATCGTATCAGTTCCAATTTCACTATCATACCAACCAAAGAATTTCAATCCATTATAATCAGTAGTAACAGTTTCAAGAGTATCTTTTTCGACTCCATTGACAACGAACTTATTTCCTGCAAGGTTAATCGTGAAGTTAATAGGTTTGTATACGTCGGCAATAGTTGCCCAACTTTCACCGTTATCAGTAGAAAGTAAGAACTCTACGTTATACTGAATTGCAGTCCACTTTGCATAAAGCGCTACCGAGCCACCACTCGCAAGAGTTGTCGTGCTATTAGCAATAGGCGCAGTGCAAGCAGAATTAGTATACCAACCACCAAATTCGTAATGCTCGATTGCAGGGGGATCAGCAATAACAAGATCTTTTACCGCTACGCTTGTTACGCCGTCACGAAGAATAGAATTATACGAGCGATTTGCATTACTATCACTATAACTGCCGTCATAATGAAGATTAACAGTATAGAATTGGGGGTTTTCAAGAATAGTCCACGCTGTTCCGTTTGATTCATAATAAGAATTACCAAGCGTTGCATTTGCCGTCGTCGTACCATTACTATAATAGTCACCCGACGCCACTTCAGTAATAGGGCTACCCGTAGCGTGCGTAAATTTAAACAAAATGCTATAATCGCCACTCGTTAAAACATTAATGGTATCCATATTTAAACCTAATCCTGACATATCAAAAGCACCCCAGCCTTCGTTACTACTTAAAGAAAGACCAGCACTCTTAAGATTTAATATTGCCTCATTTTTACCAGGCTGAATTTCGCCTGCAAGTGCACCACTTACGTTAACTGTTCCGTCAACGATAAACTGCGCAGGATCTTTTACGGGATATTTATTAATAGTACAATTATCAGTAAACGTTTCATATATTATCAATTCGCCATTAACGTTTAGAGTTGCATCACTGCCTACTGTTAATTTTGCGCCCGTCATAAGTTTAAGTTTGTTTACAAAATTATAACTGCCTGCGTTTAGTCTTATATCGTATTTCCACGGTATTGCAAAATAAACTTCCGCTGTATTGATATCTACCTTATCAATTACTAATGGAACTGTAATAAAACTATATCCAACCTTGGTATCTATACCAATGTACGCAGTTAACGCCATAGTACCATTACTTGCTCCGCCATAAATATCAAGCGTTGTTGTACCCGCTTCTGCCGTTAAGGTATCTACTGGGTTGTATTTACTAATAATATACGAGCCAGAATCAAGGCGAATTATTGAATCGTCGCCACTTATTACTTTAATATCAGCACAGTTATGTCTCGCCTCTACAACTACAGGGCCATCCACAAAAAGTGCATGGTCTTTTTCAAATCTACCAGTATGCAAATCAGCATACCCTACTATGTTAGCAGTGGATTTCACTTCCATAATAGACTGAATATTGGGTAAATCGTACTGAGAAAAGGGCATAACACTAATGTCCGATGTGTTTATATACGATCCTGCAGAACAATTACCTCCACGATAATCGTAAATAACGAATGGTTGATAAACCGTACCGCTTTGTACTAGCACCCTACTGCCATTATCGCTCGTTTTTTCCTTAATAAAGCCAAAACAATCAATAACGTTATTCGAGATAATTTTTGCATTATCTTCCATAGTTATTTGTGCATAGTAACCAGACGTTTGTCCCATCAGGTCTTGTCCTACTTTTCCGACGATACCACCTATATTTAATGTACCGTTTACCGTAAGCGTTACACCTTCAGCAATAGTCACTTCGTTAACTAAATTATTAACGTCAGTATCCGCAAAAGTCTTGAAATTATCATACTTCGTTGCACCATAACGTAATGCACCATACTGTGCCGCAGAAAGTCCTGATTCCACTTTTGTTCTATGCTCAATATTTCTTATGTTATTCTCGTTAACACTACCATACGTTCCATTAGCATCATCAATATGTAACGTCAAAGTTGATCCTGACGGCACGGCACAAGAGGTGCTAATTATTCCATTCGCCCCCGGGAGTGCGTAAACCGTACCGTTATTTACCACGCTGAGTGCTTTTTCGATACTACCGTAAGCAGTCGTGCCGATACGCGCGACGGGATAAATATGTTGGTTAGTTATAGTAGTAGTATATTCATTATAATCGGCGATATTGTCAGGAATAAAGGTTGCGCTGATTGCGCCTAAAATCTGGTATCTATCCGCGTAAGCCGTACCCGTGCCGTACTGCGTAAGACCGCTAACTGAAACGGGCGTAAAGGTATGCGTTGCCGTTTCGCCTCTATCAGCAGTGAAAACCCATTTGCCCGTAACTGCTCCACCGTCGGGGTTAGTCATTGTAACGAAACCGCCGTCAACGTAGGTTACTGCACCTTCTTGCAAACGGTACGTATCAGAATATCTCGAGCCGTCCTCTGCTCTCAATCCCAAACTTCCTGCCATAGTAAGATTTTGTTTTTCACGGAGCGCGGATAAATTAGGCTCGATACTCTTTTCGCCGATAATAATCCACGTGGAAACGCCCACCGACATTATGACGGTGGCTAAAAACATCAATATTACCAAAAGGTATTTGTTTTTGAAAATTTTCAGTTTAGTTTACTCCTGTAATTTTTGCACTCGTATGGAAAACGGGAGCGTTATTGATTTGAGCATAGAACGAACTGAAATACTGAACGTTGAACGTGTACGTGACCGTGAATTTATATTCCGTCAATTCTTTCGTTAAAATATTTGCGAAGTTGAGCGTGTAGGTAAAAAGTTGAGCCGTTTTTTCAGGCGTTCCCGTTACGGTAACAGTTTGGTCGTGCGACAAAGCAGCGGTCACCGTCGTCCCTTCTATGCCCGTAAAAATACTCATAGCGTTACCGCCGTTAGTGCCACGGAGCGTTAAAACGACACGCAAAGAAGTATAATCGGCAAAAGTGACTTTACTTTTCGTAAGGTCAATAACGTAGTGCGCTTTTAGAGTGGCGGTTTTGGAAATGGTGTTCTGCACGATAAAGCCGTCCGCGCAGTAGTCAAAAATTTCCAAGCCGTCTGGGTTGTCGTCCGCGTCCGCGCTCGTGTCAAAGTCTATATACTCACTACTATTTATTACGCTATCAGCCTTAATACTGCCGGTTAGCGACTGACCGCCGATCTGGTTGGTGATATTCCACGAGGAAAAGCCTATGCATATCAAACTTATGATCATCATTATTGAAACAAGATGATATTTGTAGCCAAGCCTTTTCACGCCAGTCCGCTCTCCTTTTTTTACTTATACTCTTATAGAGTATATTGTGCCACTTTTTACGCCGTATTGTACTGATTATACAATTTTGTATCACTATTTGAGCGTAAACCGTCGATTATTGATACTTCCACCTTATTAAACGCGCGTAAAACCTCTTTTGTTGCCTCGTCGGGCTTTTATGTCGCGAGCGCTATTCGCAAAATTGCGCGCTTTGCAAAATTCGTGCAAAAACTATGCTGAAATGCTTGCTTTTTGTTGTTTTTTTTGCTATAATATCATTCGGTCGTGGAGAGATGTCAGAGCGGTCGAATGTGCTCGCTTGGAAAGCGGGTAGACCCTAACCGGGTCTCGCAGGTTCAAATCCTGTTCTCTCCGCCACGAAGACACACACGAAAGGAGCGTTAAAACTCTATCGTGTGTGTCTTTTTCTTTGTCTTTACACCCTTTTTTGTAATCCTTATCGTTTTTTATAACACAAAGACAGGACTTGATTATGTCCTGCCTTTTTCTTTT
>JAGAPD010000050.1 GCA_017623435.1 Clostridia bacterium | reverse complement strand
TTTCTGGTGGGCTTGTAGTCGTAGCTGGTGTAGTATTCGGAAATGATACCGATAATAACGCCTACTGCGATACCGATAGCAGCCGTAACCCAAGGCGTGATTTTGCCGATCACAAATCCAGCCTCAGCCATTTGCGCGTCAGTTTCACCATCGAAAAGGAAGAAACAGAGCACGAAACCAAGCACGATTGCAAGACCTGCAGAAATCCAGGTTGCCATATTAAGCTCTAAGTGAGGGTTATCGGAAAGCTTTCTCTTGATAAGGGGGAAAGCGATACCGCACACGCACGAAATAAGACCGATGCCAGCGAAAAGAATGGGGAAAATTACCATCTTATGATAGAGCGTTTGCGAAGTAAATACTGCGTTATGCGTAAATACTTCGATAGCCAAAATAGCACACGAAAGGATAGAGCCTACGAAGCTTTCCAAAAGGTCCGCGCCAAGTCCTGCTACGTCGCCTACGTTGTCGCCAACGTTATCAGCAATGGTTGCAGGGTTACGGGGATCGTCCTCGGGAATATGCGCCTCGGTCTTACCTACGAGGTCAGCACCCATATCAGCTGCTTTGGTGTAGATACCACCGCCAACACGCGCGAAAAGCGCAATGATGGAACAGCCAAGCGCGTAGCCCGAAAGCACGAGCGAGAAGCTGTACTCTTGACCGGTAATGGGGTTAACGTGCATTACGACAGAGCTTGCCGAAGTAACTTCGAGCATTCCTCCCCAAACGCCAAACAAGAAGTACACGATCAAAATACCCAAAAGTGCAAAGCCTGCTACGCAAAGTCCGCAAACGGAGCCTCCGCGGAAAGCAACTTTAAGCGTTTTTCCGGTATTTCTGGTTTCGTTAGCCTCGTTAGCAACACGAACGTTAGCATAAGTTGCAATCTTCATACCGATAAAGCCGGCAGATGCGCTCATAAGCGCGCCGATTACGAACGCTACGCCCGTTTCCCACGAGATAACGAGTCCGAAAAGGACTGCAATGGCGCTACCGATAATTGCGATTATCTTGTATTCGTACTTGATAAACGCTCCAGCGCCCTCTCTAATTGCCCCGGCAATCTCTTGCATACGCTCGTTGCCTTCCTTCAACTTTCTAACGAGGTAGAAGTTGAGCGCGGCAAACGACAAAGCAAGGACTACTGCGACAAACACAATAATCATTAAAAGGTTCATTTAGCCCCTCCTGGTAAGTTTTTTTCGAAGACCACTCTTCGCATAGTACCATTATAACACACCTTTTGTATATTGTCTATTCATTAGTGGCTCTTTATGCAAAAATCGTGAAAATTTGTAAAATTTCCGTGAAAATTCACGCGCTTTTTCTTATTATATATAGGCGATAAACGAGATTCGAAAAATAAAAGCTTGGTTATTTCGTAGGGGCGATTCACGAATCGCCCGTTTACCGTGTGGTCGTATGTTTTTTACGAAAGCATATTTCGTTCGTCGTAGGCTCCTTCCACCGCTAACGCGGTCCCCCTATCTCCCCTGAGGGAGGCTTTTATTTTCTCGTATTGTTTGGGTGATTAAATTTTGACCGTAAGAAAGGCGCCCTCTGTCGAGGGAGCTGTCACGAGCGCAAGCGTAGCGAGCCGAGTGTCTGAGGGAGAGTTATTACCGCGTGGTCAAAGGCGTTGGCGTAGGTCATAAAACCGTACACCCTATTCCGTGCCTGCGCGCGAGATTCTTCGCTCCGCTCAAGAATGACAACGCGCGCATATTCCATGCCTACTAAACCGTCTTTGACGGCTACTAATCCACCTTTGGTGGCTCTCCCTCCGTCACGCTGACGCGTGCCACCTCCCTCGACAGATGGAGGCTACTACATCACACACCGCTCGGTCAAACGGGTTGGCGTAGGTCACAAACCCGTAAAGCCTTGCCCAAGCCTACTAAACCGTCGTTGACGGCTACTAAACAGGCTCTGCCTGTTGACAAATGGCATAAGGCGTAGTATAATTATAATAACGACCAAAAAAAGTATGTTTTTATTACTTAAAAGGAGGTGCGTATGAACTTCATAAAAAAGAATTCCACCACGTTAATCGGGCTGACCGCAGGACTGATTGCGCTGTTATGCGCCGTGTTTTTGCCTGCCGCTGTGGCTTATGATCTTATTAATTGGGCTTGCGATTCCTGGGCTTTCGTTACTATCATAGGATTAGCCTTTGGTTGTGCGGACATATACGTTTATTCTCATCCACAAGTAGGACCAAACAAGGGAAATCAACACATAGGTGCTGCAAGTCACGTTTATGGCGGTATGTCAATTTTTGCGCTCGTTTCCGTTGTTTTACTTATCGTTGGAATAGTTCTACTCGTTATTTCCCTTTTTACTAAAAAGAAACCCCTTAATCTTATAGGTTCAATTTGTATAGCACTATCAGAAATTTTTATCTTCTTTATTCTTGAATTAGGCACGAATATAGATCGTCGCGTATTTATTAATAGCGGTAATATAAGAGATATTGATACGGCATTCAAAAATTTTTATAGACCATTTAAATTAGACATAGGCACACTTTTCTACGCTCTTGCAACTATATTTGGTGGTGCAATAGGTATATTAGATTTCTTCAAAAAACCAAACGACGCCACTCTTCCCCCAAAACAAGTTTGCGCGCCCATAAAATTTATTAAGACTAATCTTTCCGCTATTATTTTGATTATTGCAGGTTTGGTTGCCCTTTTATCCACCATTGTTTTCCCTGGTATTACAACACACTCTGGCTACATACACACAAACCTTTGGGGACTTATATTTGGTAACGCATCCTTTTCCATAGGATCGTATATTACTGGTGGAACGTCCATTTTTGGACTTATTTCATTTATCGTGCTATGCGTAGGCATAGGTTTTGCCGTGACTTCCATTTTTAAGAAAAATAAAAACTTTGAATTTATAGGTGCGATTTGCATCACGGTAGCAGGATTTCTTATGCTTTTCGTAATGGAAATAGGGACGGATATCCTTTCTGAAACCAGGAGCAGCGGAACAGTTTATACTAAGCCCCAAAATTTTCTTCTTTTCTACCTCTATTATCAGTATTATATAGGCGCTATCGTTTACGTTTTCGTAGCAATGTTAGGTGGTGCGCTAGGCATAGCAAACAAATTCAAAAAACTATATTAGTTTTACCGCATTAAAAATATAAAACAAAAAATATAAAACAAAAAACGCTCTTACGATAAGAGCGTTTTTATTTACTATTTTGCGATAATCGTGGGGTACGTACCCCGTCGTTTAGTTAAGTTTGTTTACGCACCACTCACGGATTTTCATTACTTCGAGCGTTTGCGCGGTATCAAAGCATACCTGACCGCCCTCGAAGAATTTAACCATTTCTTCGATAAGTACGGCAAAGAAATCGGACTGAATCATATCGTAAGTGCTACCACCCTGTTTGTTCGTTACGAGCGCAGTAAAGGGCATACCGTCAGCGTAAGTCATTTGCGCACTTCTGCCATCTGCGTAGTTTACGTTAAAGGTCATTCTTCCACCTACTTGGTAAGCATCAACGCTCGTTGCACCAACGCCAAGGCACTTAACGACCATTTCGGCTTGGTGAATAATGTACTCGGGCATATTTCCACCACCACCCGTCGTCATAATCGCAAGCGAATCAGTCTTGCCCTCAAGCTCGCTAGCAAAACGGAGCGCGGACGACGAGAAGAAGGGCGTATTATACTTTTTCGCGATATCGAAAATTTCCTGCGCGGTTGCAAGGTCGGGCGCAAAAGTTTTGTCAATGTAAGTTCTCTTACCGTATTTGAGCACTTCTTTCGCGTAGCCAAGATGCTTTTCGGGGTTAGAGGGAGCAAGCACGATAATAAAGTCGGACTTTTCGCAAAGCTCGGCAATCGTTTCGCACTTCTCTACGCCCATTTTCGCACACCACTCGTCCGTCGTTTCGTTATAAACGGGCGAAAGGTCAAGCTCTGCCCAAGCGTAAGCAACCTCGTACTCCGCTCCCAGCTTTTGAGCAGCGTTTTTAATCCACTCGGGATAGTTGTTGGCGTGCCATTCACTAATATAATAATCTACGAATCCTATTTTTTTCATAACAACCTCAAAGTTTGATTTCTTCTCTCTTAGCCGCGGACGCATAGAGCGCGTCAAGGAGCTTCATACTCTCCAAAATGTTGTCGATATTGTTTCTGTCCTTAACGCCCTCACGAATGGACTTAAAGAAAGCAACGTCCTCTGCGTGATGCTGTTGGGGAATTTCGTACTCTTCCCTGGTCGTTTCAAGCGTAGAGCCGTCGGTGAAGTCGAAAAGTCCGCCGTAGGTAAGACGCGCGCCTGCCTTGTCGCCAAGGAAGTCAATAAACATTTCGTTCTTGTCAACGTTCTGCGCCCAAGCGCCGTTGAAGGAAATGCTTGCCTTATCCGTACGGATATAACCGGTGATAAAGTCGTCAACGTCGTTTACGCCGTTTTCAACGTCCTTGGTTTCCTCTGCCCACATTCCCTCGTATTTATAGGACTTCATATCCTTAGCCATCTCGCAATAAGCGTCGCAGGTTACGTTTTGTAGCTTTGCTCCGCCCAAGATGTAGAGAATAAGGTCAAAGAAGTGAATACCCCAGTCGATAAGAACGCCACCGCCCGACTGCTTTTTGTCGGTGAACGCTCCGCCAAGTCCGGGAATAGAACGGAAGGAACGGAACGAGCAGTATACGTGATAGATATTACCGAACTTACCCTCGCGGTTAAGCTGTTCAAGCTTTTCTACCGAACGGTTATAGCGGTTGCATACGCCGATATTAAGAATTTTGCCGTACTTGTCAGCCTGCTCTTTCATCTCAACGCTCTTTGCGTAGTCGATCGTGATGGGCTTTTCGCACATAACGTGCTTGCCTGCCGCGAGCGCATCCATAGTTACTACGTAGTGCGTGTAGTTGGGCGTAAGCACGAAAACTGCCTCGACCTCAGGATCGGCAAGCGCCACCTTGTAGTCAACGATAGTTTGCTCGATAAAGGGGAAATCCTTTTTCATTTCGTCCGCTTTTTCGATAATGATATCACACGCGTACTTTACGCGAACGTCGTCCATTTTTTCAAGCGCGGGGAAATGCGCGTTTCTCGCGATTCTACCGCAGCCGATTACTGCCAAAACTGTCTTTTTCATCTTATCCTCCGATAAATTTAATTTTAGTGTAATATTATTATAACGCTATTTCCCTTTTTAGTCAATAGCTTGACTTTGGATATATTTGTCTTTTTTTTGTTTTTTGCGCCTCTTTGCTAAAAAAATAATGTTATTTTTTGTTCTCACGCTTGACACGGGCGCATATAAGGGTATATAATTTTGCTATGAATAAATGGTATCATCTCGACAAACCGCATATCCAGAATCCGCTTAAATGCGATCGATTTTTGCTGTATCAAACGGGTAGAATTTTTTGCGACCAGAACTACGCTGTCGACGAACATTCGCACCTTGAATGGATTGAGCTTACGGTCGTGACCGACGGAGTGGGCAAGGTTTCGGCAAACGGAATTGCCGTGCCCGTCAAAAAAGGCGACGTATTCGTATCCTTTCCGTGCGACACGCATCAGGTCATCTCTTCGCCTGACGCTCCGCTCAAATTCGACTTTTTGACCTTTTACCCAACGGACGAAAATACGCTAAAAAGCCTTGAATCGCTTTTTATCAAGTTCGCGTCCGCGCAAAACCGCGTTATTAGTGGACAAAAGATTGCGCCACTCGTGCAGGAAGTCATCGTCGAGGTGGATAGCAACGCGCTTTATTCGCAAAAACTGATTTCTTCCATTTTGGAGCAAATCAGCATACACTTAATCCGCAGTTTTGAAAGTGGCGAAACCATCACGCAAAAAACTTCAGCGACTCAGCTTTGCTACTCGATTATGAACTATATCGACACGCATATTTTTTCCATTTCCTCGCTTGGCGAACTGGAAAACGTGAGCGGATATAACTACTCGTACCTGTCCGCGCTTTTCCACGACGTTTGTGGTCAGACACTATCCAGTTATTTCCGTCACGCCCGTCTTAACGGTGCGCGTCGACTTATTTTGGAAAAAACGCTTACCTTAACCGAGATTGCAGCACTTCTGGGCTACTCGTCGCTCTATTCTTTTTCCAAAGCGTACAAATCCTATTTTGGCGTTTCGCCCTCGTTCGACGGCAAGGAAATTGAAAAATAAGCACGTACGTACCCCGTCGTTTTGAATTTTCACACGACGGTCACGCATTTTTTATTTCATTATTTTACGCGCTTAACAATTTAACGATAAAATTTAAAGGATATTTATGAAAAAACTTTTTTGAGGTTTTGTTGTTTATAACAGGAGGTTTTATGAAAAAAACTTTTAAAATATTGACGGCGCTAATTTTGGCGCTAACGCTTTGCTTGGGCGCGTGGGGATGCACTCCCACCACTTCTGCTCCAAGCGGAAAATTCGTGGTGTCGGTAGAAAGCACGACGGACGGCACGAATAACGCAATTATCGTAACTTACTCGGACGGCTCGACGCAAACGCTTACCGTGAAAAACGGAGAGGACGGCGCTAACGGTCAAAAGGGCGAGGACGGAGAAGACCTTACCGTTATAGACGTTTACAACGAATATAAAAGCGTTTACGGGGATATTACCTTTGACGAATTTTTGAAGAAATACCTTTCCTTTAATCAAAACGACAACCGTTTCGCCATTCAAAATTGCTTACTCTCGTGTATGAAGATTTACACCGAATTTTTGGTTTCCACTTCGCTTGGCTCGTCGCAAATAACGCAAACGAAGACCTCGGCAGGCTCAGCCGTGATTTACAGTATGGACAGCGAGTACACCTACATAGTTACCAACTACCACGTCGTATATAACGAAAAGGCTAACGAGGAAAAGAACGGTGGCAAAATCGCACGCAAGATTCACACTTACCTATACGGTAGCGAAGGCACGCCAAAGTCGAAATCTCAACCCGACGCCGACGGATACACGACCTACGAATACGGCGAAATGGCAATAAAATGCGAATATATCGGTGGTGCGGTTACCGCGGACATAGCGTTACTGCGAGCAAGGACTGAGGACGTTTTGGCTATAAATTCGCAGGCACGTCCCGTCCAAATCGCGACGGGCTACTGCGTAGGTGAGACGGCAATCGCTATCGGAAACGCTGAAAACGACGGACTTAGCGTAACGGAGGGAATAGTCAGCGTAGACAACGAAAAGATCGCGCTTTCCATTGACGGCACTGCAAGATATTACCGCTCGATAAGAATTGATACCGCACTTTATCACGGCAACTCGGGTGGCGGACTGTTTAACGTCGACGGCGAGCTTATCGGCATCACTAACGCAGGCAACGAGGACGATCAGAACATCAACTTTGCAATTCCCTACTCTATCGTGACGGGCGTAGTGGAAAATATTCTTTACTACTACGGTGACGGCGACGACCAAACGAACGGCGCGTACAAGCCCACTATCGGATTTACCTCGCTTATTGAAAGCTCGTCTTTCGTTTATAACGAGCAAACGCAAACGGGAGAAATTCACGAAAACGTTATCGTCGTAGAGGTGCTTGAAAACACTTTCGCTCAAAGCATGGGGCTTTTGGCGGACGATTATATTAAAGCAATTACGCTTAACGGCGAGGAAACGGAGATTACCAGAGATTATATTTTAAGCGATCTTATCCTCACCCTCCGTCCGGGCGACACCATTGCCCTTACCGTAAAGCGTGGCGAGGAAACGATAACTCTTACGCCCGTGACCTTCCAAAAATCCGACTTTAACGCGATAGAATAATTACCAAAAAACACGAAACCGCGCATAACGTTATGCGTGGTTTTTATTTTTAACCAACTTTTTTTCGAAATAATTAAAAAGCACTTGCAAAATGTCGCTCCGTTGAGTATAATATATATTATTATATTTGATAACAAGGAGAAACAAGTTATGACGTCTGTTAAAATCACACTTTGCATGGCTGAACACGTAAAACAATTCGTAAACATCGTAAATAAGTACCCTTACGATATCGATCTACGAAGTGGACGTTTCGTCATTGACGCGAAATCAATTTTGGGCATTTTCAGTTTGGACCTTTCTCGCCCTATCGTATGTGAAATTCACTCGGATAAGTGCGAGACTCTTCTTTCCGAGCTTCAGCCCTACACCACCGACTAATCAGGAGCGTAATGGAAGAATTACAAAAGAACGACGTTATCGAAACGGAAGTAACCTCGCTGGGTATTAACGGCGAGGGTATTTCCCATTTGGACGGAAAAACCATTTTCGTCCGTGGCGCTCTGCCCGGCGAGAGAGTGCGCGCCAAAATCATTTTGGTAAAGCCCACTTTTGATATCGCCATATTAGAGAAAATCATCTCGCCCTCCCCTGACCGCGTTATCGCGCCCTGTCCGCATTTTGGTAAGTGCGGTGGCTGTGATATTCAGCATCTTTGCTACGATCAACAGCTTGTTTATAAGCAGGAAAATATTGCGCAAACCTTGCAAAAAATAGGCAAAATCGACGTACCCGTTCGCCCCGTAATTGCGAGCGACAAAGTTTTGCGTTACCGCAACAAGGTTTCTTTCCCCGTTCGCGAGGGAAAGGAAGGTGTAAAAATCGGGCTTTTTGCAAAGGGAAGTCACCGCGTCGTCGAAACGAGCGATTGCCTCCTTCAGTACGAATGGAATAGTACGCTCATAGCCGTTTTGAAAAAATTCATTGCCGAGCGTTCGCTTACGGGCTACAACGAGGACACGGGCAAGGGCGATATCCGCCATCTCGTCGTGCGCGAAGTGGGCGAAAAAATTTATATCACGCTCGTCACTAACCGCAAGATTGACTGCGCACCACTTTACAAAGAATTATCCGCGCTTTACCCTGACTGCGCGCTGTATCAGAACGTGAACCGTCGTCGTGACAACGTTATTTTGGGCGACGAATGGTATCTCGTTGGTGGCGAGGAAAACACGAGCGTGGACGAAATGTCTTTCTCCCTACACCCTGCTGGATTTTATCAGGTCAACGACTATATTCGCGAACAAATGTACGCTCTCGTCACCTCGCTTTGTGACGGTAGCGTGGCTATCGAGGCGTATTCGGGCGCAGGACTTTTGTCCGCTCGTCTTGCCCAAAAAGCAAGCCACGTTTACGGCATTGAAATCAACGAGCAGGCTCACTCCGCCGCTCAAAAACTCGCTAAAGATAACGGCATAAGCAACTTTACGCCCATTCTTGGCGACGTCAGCAAAAAGTTAGGCGCGGTTTTAGCCAAAGTAAGAGGCGAAAATACTTTTATCGTCGTAGATCCGCCCCGTACGGGCCTCGCCCGTGACGCCGCCGTGATGCTGGGCGAAAGCGAAGTAAACAATATCGTCTACATAAGCTGTAACCCCGCTACCCTTGCGCGCGACCTCGCTATAATCACGACCTACGGCTACGAAGTCACCCTTATCCAACCGTACGATATGTTCCCCCAAACGAGCAACGTTGAAAGTTTAGTTTGTCTGACTCGTCAGACAAACTAAAGCGATATAAATCCTCACGGATTTGCGATATAAGCAAAGCTTGCGATATTTGCTTTACGGCAAGCGATATGCCGCGAACTGCGCGGCGTGAGGATTTATAGGTAGCGTACTTTCCACCACGTTCGCCACAGGCGAACATATCGCTATTCTGCGCAACAGAATAATATCGCTGTTTGCATCGCAAACAATATCGCGCTCGGCAACGCCGAGCATATCGCTTACCGAATGAAATGAGGTAAATATTATGAGTAAAACAATCAAGGAACTCGCCGTCGAGCTTACCATAGAAATCACTGCCGCTTGTGATAACATCAAAGGAAGAACTGTATTTGTTAATCAGCTTCTTCGCTCCTGCTCATCAATTGGAGCGAATAGCTATGAAGCCAAATACGCACAAAGTACTGCCGACTTTGTAAACAAACTTGAAATTGCCCTTAAAGAATGCTACGAAACCGATTATTGGCTTGAAATTCTTTTCAAGGTCGGCTCAATGGACGAAAGTACATATAAAACGCTTTCTAACAAATGCGGTGCTATTCGCAGAAAACTTATAGCTTCCATCACAACCGCAAAGGAAAACGGTTAAGAACAAAAGTGATTTTTGAGCCAAACTCGAAAATACCATTTACAGCAGTTTGGTATAACATATCGAAGGGAAATTTCATGAGAAAAAGCAAATTAATCATCGTTCAAAATGAAAACAAAATTACGATCAAGAAAAAACCGGATATTTTTAATTGTGTCGTCTTCACAACGGTATTTCTTGCAGGAATTTTGCTTCCCATCATTTTTGAAAAGTTAAGAGACATTCCTCTGTTTTGGGGTGTTTACGCGATTTGCATGCTAACAAATATCGCCACATTTACATCGACCTTCTTTGGGAAGGTTGTGGTTGACTCGGAAAAACGAGAAATCAATATATATAATTTGTGCAGAAAAACATACCGCTTTGACGAACTAAAGGAGCTGAAAAGTTTCTTCCAAGAAGGAGACTCGGACGGTGGAATAGACACTCATAAAGTGTTGTTTATCTTTACAAACGGGCATAAAAGCGAAATACAGACAATAAGTAAAGAACAAACCCAAGAACTCATTGATGTGTTGAACGGGGTCATATTTCCGCAAAAGTGAGACTTTAAGGTATTACACCCCCCGTTTTTGACCGATTTGACCTTATGCCCCACGCCAAGAGTGTCGTCGTTTTGCATAAGCAAAAGTAAAACCGATAATAGAACCTAATAGAAACACTGAAAACGAAATTGTTTTCGGTGTTTTTTAGTCAATGCATTGACATTTTTTGACAATCGTGTTAATCTAATAATAAAGGAGAAACGAGATGAGTTTTTACGAAGTCAAAGCAGAACAGCGCGATTATTTCTATTTTTGTAAAACGATAAAAAACGCAGAAACACCTCCGCATTTTCACAGTGCAATCGAATTGATTTTTTGTTTAAACGGCAAACAAGAAGTTTGCGTGGGAGGCGAAAGCAAAATTTTAGAGCGTGGTGACGCCTACTTTTGCGACAGTTACGTCGTTCATTCGTTAAAACGTTCTGGGGCGGAAGTGTACGTTGTGTTAGGTGATCGTGCCTTTTTCCAAACGGTCTTCTCGCGCTTTGGCGACAAAGTTCCCTCAACGTTTTTCCATTTTGAAGATTTCGACATTTTGCACGTTTTAGACGATTTATACCGTCGTGAAAAGAAAAATACGGCAGGTCGGGCAGAAACTAATAAGGCAATTATCAAATTTTTGCTTACCGAACTATACGAAAAAGCACCTTTCGTTGCGCGCAAAGAAGATAAACAAAACGAACTGGTGGAAAAAATCTTACGTTACGCCACCGAGCATTTTTCTAAGGATTTATCCTTGCCGGCAATTGCAAAAATTTTTGGCTATTCGCGCGACTATCTCTCTCGCGTGTTGCACCGTTATTTAAGTTGCAACTGGAACGTATACGTCGGTGGCGTGCGCGCACGTGCAGTCAACGAGCTTTTACAAAATCATAAAGATGCGTCGGTTTTAGAAATCGCATACAAGTGTGGCTTTGAAAGTCCGAACACCTTTTATCGAGCGTACCGCCGTGAATTTGGTTGTACTCCTCTTGAAAATGACAATTTTTGACATAGACGGGACAAAAAAAGCAATAGACTAACCTTTCAAATATCATTTATAATATAGGTATCAAAAAATAAGGATGGAAAGGTATGTCTAATAAAAAATTTACCGTAGCTATCATCGGCGTTGGCGGACGGGGCGGTTACGCATACGGGACGTTGATCTCGCAAATTCCCGAAAAGTTTAAAATTGTTTCTCTATGCGATATTCGTTTGGATAAATTGGCTTTTTTTGCTAAGAAATTCGCAATCGAAGAAGAAAATTTATTCGTAAACGAGCAAGATTTTTTTGCAAAAAAACGCGCGGACGTGTTAATTATCGCAACTCAAGACAAAGACCATATTCGCCACGCCACGCAGGCGTTTAAATTGGGGTATAACGTTTTGTTGGAAAAGCCCATTACCGATAACGAACAGGAAATGAAAGATTTGCTTAGCTTACAAAAGCAGACCGGATGCAAAACGCTCGTGTGCCACGTATTGCGCTATGCCCCTGCTTTCGTCAAGGTTGCAGAGCAACTCGACCAAGGCACGATTGGAAAACTTATAGCCATCAATGCAATCGAGCAAGTGGGATATGCCCATCAGGCACAAGCATACGTACGCGGATATTGGCGCAAAGCTGAAAATTCTTCGCCTATGATTTTAGCAAAATGTAGCCACGATTTAGATTTGATTCAATATTACGCGAACTCTAAATGTGAAAGCGTTTCTTCAATAGGCGATTTGACGCATTTTAAGGCGGAGAACGCACCCACGGATAGTGCTGAACGCTGTATAGACTGCAAATATGCAAACGAGTGTCCGTACAGTGCAAAGATATGTTATTTAGATAACTGGATCAAAGACGGTCGCCCGATTGACGCGTATCCTTATAACGTGCCTTGCCTTGCGCCGATTACGGAAGAAAAAATAATTTCGGCACTTAAAAACGGTTTACACGGCAGATGTGTCTATCGGTGTGATAATGACGTCGTCGATCATCAAATTACTCAGATGTATTTCAAAAACGGCGTCAAAGCAACTCTTACGATGATTGCTTTTACTATGCGTTGTGGCAGAAGAATGGAATTCTTTGGAACGAACGGACAAATTATTTTGGATGAAGTTCAAGATATTATCCGCATTGGCGTTTTTGGTAAAGACGAAATTACGATTAAAATCAGCGATTTAGCACAAACCCAGCAAATCCACGGTGGTGGCGATTGGGGCTTAATCAACTCCCTTTACGATATGCTGACGGGTATAGCTCCCGAAAAAACGGCTCTCGTTCACTCGGCGGAAAGCCATTTCATTGGGATCGCGGCGGAAAAATCGCGACTACAAAAAGGAAAATTGATACGGGTGCATTAAGAAATATGGGTTATTTATTTTTGACACTTTCGGTGCTCAGCGGTGCAATCAAAGGCTTTTTTGCTAAAAAAATCAGCGATAAAACAAGTGGGTTAAAAAGCGCCGTTTTTTCTAATTTCATCCGAATGCTTTTTTGTATTCCTATCGGGCTACTTTTCGTGTTGTTTGACGGTGGCGCGTCACAATTAAGCGTCTCAAAAGAAGTTCTTTTCGTTGCTTTGCTTTCGGGAATCGCGACGAGTGCTTTTATCGTTTCTTGGTTACTTGCCGTGCAAAAAAGCGCATATACCGCGATGGACGCGTTCTTATCAATGGGAATGCTCGTTCCCATTCTTCTTTCAGGTGTTTTCTATAATGAAACGGTTGCGATAAGCCAAATCATCGGCTTAATTCTCCTACTTGGCGCTGTCGTTTTAATGAGCGTTTACACCAACCAGATCAAAGAAAAATTGCCGTGGAGCAGTATATTGTTGCTATGTTTCGTAGGACTTGCAAACGGCGCAACCGACTTTTTACAAAAAGTTTTTACTCACACTTCAACAGGCGTTCCTGCGTCGGTGTTTAATTTTTACACCTACGTCTTTTCGGCAATCATTTTATGCACTTTCTTCTTTTTATTAAAAGAGAAAAAACAGGACGGCGTCGCTAAAGAGCAAACGACGGAGCAAAAACCCACGTTTAACAAACGAAAACTTGCCTATATTGCCGTGATGGCTGTTTTCCTTTTTTGCAATTCCTATTTCAAAACGTTGGCGGCGACATTCTTGCCCGCAGTACAACTTTATCCCCTATCGCAAGGTACGGCGCTTGCACTTTCTATGCTAATGTCCGCGCTGTTTTTCAAGGAAAAAATTAAGCCTCTTTGCGTCGTTGGCGCAATCATACTCTTTATTGGTTTACTTTTTTTGAACGTAATCGTATTTTAATCGCTCCGCTCCAAATCGCTATACCCGTAAGCGCAAAACAAGGATAAGCTAAAATTGTTTAACAAATATTAGTGACTTTTGGCAAAATATATGATATAATGTATAAAAGTGCAAAAAGAGAGAGCGTATTTGCGCATACCTTGCACGGAAATACGTTATTACGCCAGCAAACTTCGTTGCAGTAAAAACTGAAGTTGAATAAATCTTTACAAGCAATATTATACGAAAACAACGCATAGCGTACCCATTTGTTTTGAAAATAAGGAGAAAATTATGAACCTTAACGGACGGTATAATTTATATCTTTTCGAGCCGGAAGAACAATTTTGTCTATCTGTGCTAAAAACGAAAAAATCTTTTTTAGCAGACGTGCCGTGTAACGTAGAAACGGTGCTGACTGAAAACGGACTTCTTTGCGACGTTTATTCGCAAAACCCCGAAGAAAGCGCAAAGTACGAACTCTACGACTGGGCTTTTGAAAAGAAATTCACGGTGGAAGAAATTGAAAGCGAGCGCTCCACTCTGATTTTCAACGGCGTGGACGCTATTTTCGAAGTTTTCCTTAACGGACAAAAGGTGGGCGAAGGACAAAACGCGCTAGTTGAGCACGCTTTTGACGTTTCGCGCTTTATCAAAAAGGGCGAGAATATTTTAATCGTGCATATTTTCTCGGCGGTTAAGAAGGCGTTCGAATATAATAACACTCCTATAACCATACCTACCTTTTCGGGTTGTAGCGA
Source organism: Clostridia bacterium (assembly GCA_017623435.1). Lineage (GTDB taxonomy): Bacteria > Bacillota > Clostridia > Christensenellales > Pumilibacteraceae > UBA10677. Next base: position 3,100 of record JAGAPD010000050.1, on the reverse strand, counting down.
AAACCTCAACGTCAGAAAGGCGTCGCACGTTTACGGCTGGGATATTCTTCCACGTATAGTTTCGGCAGGAATCACGAGGGACGTGGTGCTCCGTTTTGAAAATAAAGTGGATTTTGAAACGGTATATTTTGGCACTCAATACCTTGACGACGACTGCGCTATGATACAGTTCTTTTACAATCTCAATATGACTTGGCGCGAAAGAAAGCATTACCGTATGACGGTAAACTTCGAGTGTGGCGACAGCAAATACGCCTTTGAATATCCCATTACTTTTAAGTCACATACGCACTATCTCACCTTGCAAAACCCGTTGCTTTGGTGGCCCAACGGTATGGGCGAGCAAAACCTGTACGCCGTTACCGTCAACCTCTGCGACGGCGAAGAAATTATTGCGCAAAAGAGACTAAACTACGGCGTGCGTTTTCTTCAGCTTAAGCGCCAACCAAAATATGGCGAGCGTGATAACTTTTGTTTTTATATAAACGGCAAATATTTCAAGTGTCTTGGCTCGAATATCGTGCCCCTTGACGTACTGCACTCAAAAATTGACGCCAAGTACCCCAGCCTTGTAAACGCTTTAGCGCAAAGCAACACGAATATGGTACGCGTATGGGGCGGTGGCGTATACCCGAGCGACGAATTTTTTGACCTTTGCGACAAAACGGGCATAGTCGTATGGCACGATTTTATGCTTTCCTGCCACTCCTACCCCGTCGCGGACGAGCTCCAAAGCGAATTTAAGAGCGAAGTAGAAAAGTTTATAAAGCGCGTACGCAACCATCCGTCGCTTGGAATATACTGTGGTAGCAACGAAACGGACTGGCCCTTCTACTGCACGGGCCTTGATCCCAACAAAGATATTTACACGCGCAAGATTATTCCCGACGCGATATTCAAGCAAGATCCCAACCGTCAATATCTTCCGTCGTCGCCCTATTTTTCGCAAGAATATTACGACGAATACGGTGGAAAATTTTTGCTCGACTTGTCCGTGATAGAAGAAAACCGTAAATTTTTGAGCGAAGAGCATTACTGGTGGCACAGAGAAAACTTCCGCACCTTTGCTGATATGAAACACAATTTCGTGTCCGAAATAGGATATAGCGGATGTCCGTCCATTGACACGATAAATTCCTTCTCGCCCAAAAACGCTTTCCCTATTGACGCAAAGAAATTCAACTACACGACCGAAGGCGAAATCGACTACGGCGTAAAATTCTATTTTGACGACGAGCCTCAAAGTCTTGACGACTTCGTTTTCGCGTCACAAGTTTATCAAGCCGAGGCGTATAAATACTTAATTGAGCAAACGCGTGTGCGCGACAACCTTAACGGTGTGCTTATTTGGACGTTTAACGAAGGTTTTCCCTCCTTCACTTCGGGTATCGTGGACTATTACGAACGCAAGAAGTTAGCGTGGTATTTCGTTAAGAATTCGCAAGAACCCGTACAAGCAATGGTCGTAAAATCGCACGGACGTCGTGCCGTTTTCCTGACAAACAACACTATTTCACCCGTAAGCGGTGAAGTTATTTTGTCGGATGAAAAGGGCAACACCCTTGGCAATTTTACCTTTAATTGCGCACCCACTTCTGCTACAAAAATTTTTGAATTAGCAAAAGACGACGGCTTTTTATTGATGCAAACCAACTTTAACGGAAAAAGCGTTTATAACCACTACTCCGCGCAGGACAAATACACCCTTGCCCACTACAAAGCCTTTTTTGAAAAATTCGCTTCGCGATTAGGATACAAAGACTAAACTAAAACGCGTATATAGCGCGAAAACTGTCGCTTATCTAAAACAAAAATGAGGATAATTTATGAACGAAAATTCGCCATACGTATTTACGACGACAATTAAAATACTGCCCGGGATGAATATGTTCTTAAAATTCATCAACAGCGCGCAGGATTACAACGCGCTCAAAGAAGGGCTTTACCGTCTTTTTGACAGCAATTCTTTGACGCGCGACGACTATATTCACATAACAAAAGTTATGCTTGATAAGTTCTCGTCGTTCGAAACGACGGGGGACGTGGAGCAGTATTTGGATATCGCGACCACTTGCGTTGTTTTAAATAATCCTAACCCAGAGCTTGGCAAAGCCGTATCGCACTTTGGCTACGCGCTCACTTCTCTATCCGTAGATATCGCAAAAAATTGTTTGCGTACTCTTTATGAAAAACTGCCCGATTTTTATAATTTTACGGGCGCGGAAGTGCTAAACGACGGGCGCACGATAAACCTCACGCCCATCACGGACGAGCAGTTTAATTCAATTAAAAAAATAATTAACGCTTAAAGGAACTACTTATGGAAAATAAAGAAACGAAATTTAAAGAGTTTATGCGCGCGCTGAAATTTACGCTAATTTCAATCAGCGCAGGAATTATCCAGATAGGCTTGTTCACGGTAATGAACGAACTGCTCACGATCAACTACTGGGTGGCGTATCTGACCAGCTTGCTCGCGTCGATTTTGTGGAACTTTACCATCAACCGCAAGGTTACCTTTAAGTCGGCAAACAACGTAAAAATCGCAATGCTGTTAGTGCTTGCTTTCTACGCGGTGTTCACTCCCGTATCAACTATTTTGGGCGAGCTTGCCGAAAACTCGGGCGTAAACGAATATATCGTGCTTGCCGTAACGATGATTTCCAACTTCGTTCTCGAATATCTTTTCACTCGTTTCGTGGTGTACCGTAACTCCTGTGATACGGCAACTCCCACCAAAACGGAGGGTGACGTGGTAGCCGATTCTGAAAATTCTAACGACAGCGAACAGTAATCCCACCCCACAAAAAACAACAATGCTCAACAAAAAAACCAGCGGTAACGGGCGTGTTCCATAGGGATTTTTAAAGCATTATAAAAGAGTAGCAAAATTTTTGCTACTCTTTACTTTTGTTTTAGAAAACACACGACTTTGCCTACAAAGTATAGTGCGCTACAATTTTGAAAGTTTTTCCACAAGAATTAATCTCTCGATAAATTAGAATTTATTGTATATAAAACTTGAATATTTCTTTTGCCCAACCGAGCCAAGACGGAACGTTTGCATCGAGCCATTCTACAACGTTTGATATATCTGCCG
>JAGAPD010000010.1 GCA_017623435.1 Clostridia bacterium | reverse complement strand
GTAACATACGGGCATTTGTGCTTGTACGTGAACGGAATGCTGTCAATGCCGGGAGCGACTGGAGGGCTTGTAAATACGTTCGAGGTTGATGGAACGACGATGCGTATAGACGAGCAAAGCTATTTAGAGGATATAGCGACGTACGGGCTATACACTTACGAGGAGTTTGCGCAAGAGTACGACGTACCCGAAGAGATTTTTAACGCCGTACAAGGACAGTACTTAAAGGTGGCAATAGGCAAAGGGCTTATTGACGCACAAGGCATAAACGCGTTGATAAATTCTTATTCACAGTTTTTCTAAACGATTAAGGAGCGTGCATAGTAACGCTCCTTTTTTAACGGAATTGAAAACAAAAGTGCGAATTTTATGCTCAACTATTGACAATAATATTTAAATAAATTATAATATAGGTAAATCAAAGAACTTGTTGGAGGAAAAAATGAAAAAAGTTGTTACTTTTGGCGAACTTATGTTGCGCCTTGCACCTGAAAACTATTTGCGTTTCGTTCAGAGCGAGAAGTACGAGGCTACTTTTGGCGGAGCGGAGGCAAACGTAGCGGTATCGCTTGCTAACTACGGCGTTGACGCTACTTTCGTGACTAAACTTCCCTCTCACGAAATCGGACAGGCAGCGGTAAACAGTTTGCGTAAGTTTGGCGTAGACACGTCTAAAATCGTTCGCGGTGGCGAAAGAGTGGGTATTTACTACTGCGAAAAGGGAGCAAGCCAACGCCCCAGCAAGGTTATTTACGACCGTGCTTACAGCGCAATCTCTATGGCAAAGAGCGAGGATTTCGACTGGGATAGCATTTTTGAGGGCGTAGAGTGGTTTCACTTTACGGGAATTACGCCAGCGCTTAGCGACGACGTTGCTAAAATTTGCGTAGAGGCGTGCAAAAAGGCAAAAGATAAAAATATCACAATCTCTTGCGACCTTAACTTCCGTAAAAAATTGTGGAGCAAGGAAAAAGCCGGTCAGGTTATGGGCGAGCTTTGCCAGTATATTGATTACTGTATCGCTAACGAAGAGGACGCAAAAGACGTTTTCGGTATCGAGGCAGACAACACGGATATTTACGGCGGAAAGCTTGACCGTGAGGGCTACATTTCCGTTGCTAAAAAGCTTACCGATAGATTTAACTTCAAAGGCGTTGCAATCACTTTGCGCGAAAGCAAGAGCGCTAACGACAACGACTGGTCGGGTATGCTTTACACGGACGGAAACGCGTACTTTAGCAAGAAATACAGCATGCATATCGTTGACCGCGTAGGTGGTGGCGACAGCTTTGGCGGTGGACTTATCTATTCGCTCGTTAGCGGTTACGACGCTCAAAGCGCAATCGAGTTTGCAGTAGCGGCAAGTTGCTTAAAGCACACTATCGAGGGCGACTACAATATGATGTCCGTTGCCGAGGTTAAGAATCTCGCAGGTGGCGACGCAAGCGGACGCGTACAAAGATAAAAAAATCGAAATCCCCATACACGTATATGGGGATTTTTTGTAATTTGCCATAATTTTTGGCTTAAAAAACGAGAAAGGAGAAATAATTATGTGGTTCGATAAAAACTATCGCAGACACTTACTTGATATGCATATTGACGATTGGGACGAAAGATTTTTGTCCGAATTTTCGCCTAAGACTTACGTGGAAAATCTTAAAAAAGCAAAGATTCAGGGTGCAATGATTTACGTTCAGTCGCACGTGGGACTTACTAATTATCCTACGCGCGTGGGCAAAATGCACAACGCCTTCGTGGGCAAAGAGGACACTATGAAAAACCTGTTTGACCTCTGCCACGAAAACGGAATTTCCGTCGTAGCGTATTATAGCTTGGTGTATAACACTTGGGCGCAGGATAACCATCCCGAATGGAAAATCGTTTCGCTTGCTGATGCGAAAAAGAAGGACGAAGGACAGCCCGTTGAAGGCGCTTTCCGTGGCTCGCGTTATGGACTTTGCTGTCCTAACAACCCCGAGTATCGCGAGTTTACTAAAACTCAAATCAAGGAGTTTGCCGACTACGCGAAAGTGGACGGAATGTTCTACGATATGCTTTTCTGGCCCGAAATGTGCCACTGTGAGCATTGCCGTGAGCGCTACCGCCGTGAAGTAGGCGAGGAAATTCCTACCGTTGAGGACTGGTCCGATCCTAAGTGGCTTATGCACATGCACAAGCGCCGTGAGTGGATGGGTGAGTTTGCTCAATGGGCTACGGATATCTCCAAAGAGTATATGCCCGGCGTGACGGTTGAGCACAACGTCGCTTATTCCGCGCGTCCCGAAAACACGGTTGCTAACGCCGAAGAGGTAATTAACGCTTGCGACTACGCAGGTGGCGACCTCGACCTTGGCGTTTTCGGACATTCGTTCACGTGCAAATTCTATAAAAACATCACTAAAAATCAACCCTTTGAGCATATGTTCACCCGTTGCGCACCCGGGCTACTGATACATACCCAAATAAAATCCCCCGACGTTATGGCGAGCGCGTTTTTCCTCGCGACCTCGCACCACGGCGCGACGCTCGTTATCGACGCGATTGATCCCGTAGGTACGATGGACGCGCGCGTTTACGACCAGCTTGGTCAGGTTTTTGGCGAGGTTGAGAAATATCAGGACTACTACCGTGGCGAAATGATAGAGGACGTGGGTATCTATTATTCGCTCAAAAGTAAATTCAATCCGCGTGGCGAAAGCTACACTAACTACGTCGGCGCTACGCAAACGCTGGAAACGATGGTGGAAAATAACGTCCTTTGCGGAATCACGGGCGGTTTTTCGGATCTAAATAAGCACCCTCTAATCGTGGCGTCTTGCTTGACCGATCAGGATAACTACGACGTGGACAGAATCGTAAAGTACGTTGAGGAGGGCGGAAACCTCTATTTCAGCGGTGGCGACTGTCCGCTTTTGGTGGAAAAGCTTTTGGGTGCGAAGGTCACGGGCAGAACGAAAGAAACCGTCGTTTATATCAATCCCGGCGAAAAGGTTATCCGCCACTTTGCGCATTATAACGAAAAATATCCCTTGCACGTTTGGGGTACTTCGCCCGTAATCGAGGGCGTGAAAGCGGACGAGGTCGTTGCAACCCTTTCCCTTCCCTATACGCACAGGGGCGAACTCCGCTTTGCGTCTATCCACTCTGATCCGCCCGGAAAAAGCACGGATATTCCTGCAATCGTGGTTAAAAACTACGGCAAAGGCAAGGTTATTTGGTCGGCTATGCCTATTGAGTGCAACGAACTTTACGACTACAAGCATATCCTTATGAATCTTTTTGGCGACGTGTTTGGCTTTGATTCGACTCTCCATTCCGACGCGCCCGACGACGTGGAAATCACCGTGTTTGACGACAAGGATAGCCTTTTAGTTAACGCCGTGCTTATGAACACGCGCTTTAAGGCGAGAAAGGTGGAAGACATCGTCGTTTCGCTCAAAACGCCGACTGCGCCCAAATCAGTCGTTTGCGTACCTGAAAACGAGCCCGTTTCCTTTACTTACGAGGAGGGCAGAGTGACCTTCACCATTAAGGATATGAAAATCTTTAAGATGTACGAAATCAAATTTTAACCTGAATTTTTTGGCGGTGAAAAGATGTTTGAACAATTACTTAACGGCGAGTGGAAAATAGAATTACTAAGAAAAGAAATTGCCCTAAACGGCAAAATCCCGGGGGACGTACACGACGATTTAGTAAAATCGGGGCTTATTCCCGATCCTCATTTTGACGTAAACGCCCGTCAAAGCTACTTTATCAGTAGCGAGCCTATAACCTATACCAAAACCTTCGTAGCAAACGAAAAATTCAGCTCCGCGCGCCTTTGTTTAGAGGGCGTGGACGGTTTTGCCGACGTTTATCTTAACGGGGTGAGGCTCAAGCGCGTGGAAAACGCTTTTCGCCGTTACGCCGTGCCCGTGAGCAATTTGCTTGTTTCTGGTGAGCAAAACGAGATTAAAATCGTTTTTACGCCCGTTGACGAAGTGCTTGGTCCGCGCGTTGACGAGCTTGCAGGCTGGAAAGAAAAGCGAGTGTTTATGCGCAAGCCCCAGTATAATTTTGGTTGGGACTGGGCGTTGCCTATGCCGGGCGTGGGCGTGTTTGGATACGTGAAAATCGAATACGACTACGAGTACGAAATTATTGATTATAGCGTTAAAACTACTCTAAACGGCAGACTTGATTTTGACTTCGAAGTAAGCCCTTCTGCTTACGAGCGTGGCTACGAAATTAAGGTAAAAGTTTTCGGTCACGGCGAGGAACATTCTTTCACGATAAATAGAAAACAGCACCGTACGTATGGTCACGTTTTGCTCAAAAACCCAAAACTTTGGTGGCCTAACGGCTACGGTGAGCAACCGCTTTACGATTACCAAATAGAGTTAATTGTTGACGGCGAAAAGGTGCAGAAAATAGCTGGAAAAGTGGGAATTAAGCAGGTTGAACTTTTGGAAGAGCCTTTCACGGAAGAGGCAGGCGAGGGCTATTCTTTCTGGCTTATCGTAAACGGTGAAAGGGTGTTTATCAAGGGCGGAAACTGGATTCCTATGGAGCTTTGGCCGGGCAAGATTGACGAGCGCGACTACGAATTCCAAATCAAAATGTCGCAGTTTGCCAACTTCAATATGTTACGCGTATGGGGTGGCGGAATTTACGAAAAGGAGCGCTTTTACGACCTTTGCGATCAGTACGGAATTTTGGTATGGCAGGACTTTATGTTTGCTAGTGCAGGCTATCCTGCGACCAGACTTCGCGACGAGATTATAAGAGAGGCGAATTATCAGATAAAGCGCCTTCGCAACCGCGCGTGCTTAGCGCTGTGGTGTGGTTGTAACGAGGACTTTAATTCGTGGGAATACGTTTGTAACGACGCTGACAGTCGTGAAATGTACGACGAAACTACCGAGGGCGTTGCTGACGCACAAAGCGACACGGGTGTTTACACGGGTAGCGAAAGCGCAAAGATCGTGCGAAAAGAAGAAGATCCATTCCTTTATTCAATGCTCCTTCGTGGACTTACGGGCAAGCTGTCGCCCTCCGTTCCCTTCGTTGAGAGTAGCCCTATGTCAAAAGACGATTCGGGCAATATGATGCAGTCGGGTAACGGTCACGTTTCTTGCTGGAAGTATTCTCTGGTCAAAATTTTCGTAACGCATGCACCCTTTACGTCGTGGCGCGAGCATTTTGACAAAGTTTGTTCGTTCGATTCCGAATTTTGCGACCAAGGGCCTTGTTCAACAAAATACCTCAAATCCTTTATGGCGGAGGAAAACCACTGGCCGCCCAACGATGCGTGGATATATCACATTCAGCGCGGTCACCAAAACCTTCCGCACTACGAACAAACGCTTAAAATCGTAGGCAAGGAGTGGGGCGAGATTGACAGCTTGGAAAAATACACGAAGTACGGCAGGGCAAACCACCTTGAAATGATGCGTACGGAGTTTGAGTCCGCGCGTTTTGACTATCCCAACAACGGCGGCACGATGATGTGGATGCAAAACGACTGCTGGCCCACGGCAAACTGGTCGATAATCGAGTACGGTAAAAATCCCAAGCCTTGCTACTATTCGGCAAAGCGCGCTTGCGAAAAATTCTTGCCCATAATTTTCGAGCGAAAGGGTGTTATTTACTTCGCGTTTAGTAACCATTCGTTTGAAGAGGGCGAAGTGCAAGCCACCTTCGGTCAGCGTACTTTTGATAAGAAAAATATAACGCAGACGACTAAAACGATTCCGTTTAAGAAGAACGAAACGGTGCGTTTTGGACAAATCAACAAGAGCGATCTTTGCGAAAATACCGACTACTTGTATCTCGATATCGTCGCAAACGGCGAGCAAAAATCAGCGCAAGTTTACTTCCCGTTTGGCTGGAAAGACCTTAATCTGCCTCAGCCCAGTTACGAGGCAAGCGTCACGAAAATAGAGGAAATTGACGGTGTTTACCGTGCGCAAATTTTTGTCAAAGCAAACACTTTCGTGCGACTTTTCCACGCGTTCAATAAGGATAATCTTAACCCCGTTTTCAGCGATAATTACTTCGATATGGAAAAGGGCGACGAGAAAATTTTGTACGCTTACTTTACTAAAAAGCCAAAAATTTCAGATATCTCTTTTGGTGACTTCACAACCGAGTGGGAATAATAAAAAAGTTAAAACGGACTACCACGTTATAGTCCGTTTTGCATTTTTCAGGTAAAAATTCACCGTTATTTTTCAATAAAAATCAGGAGCAATTATGTCCAAATATCCCATCAAAAAAGAATTCTTTCCCTTTAATCATTTCACTCCGCCTATAAGCAAAGGCTTTTTAAAAATCGCCGTGCCCTTTATGAAAGTACCGAGATTTATTTATAAGGACAAAGCGCTTTCCGTTTCGCGTCACGAAGTAAAAAGCTACGACGGCGAGAATATCGAATGCTTTATGTTTTTACCCAAAACGGAAAAAGAAAAACGCCCGTGTTTAGTGTATATCCACGGTGGCGGATTCGTTCTTCCTGCGGCAGGCTATCACTACAAAAACGCTATGCGCTACGCAAAGGAAGTAGGGTGCAAAGTTTGGTTTATCAACTACCGCCTCGCGCCCAAGTATCCGTTTCCCGTGTTTTTCGAGGACTGCTATTCAGCAGTTTGTCATCTCTACGAGCAAGCGGACGAGTGGGGCGTTGACGTAAACGAAATAGGTATCGGCGGCGATAGTGCAGGCTCGACGCTTTCGGTAGGGACTTGCTTGATGGCGCGCGACAGAAATCACCCTATAAAATTCGCTTTTCAAATGCTCGTCTATCCTTTTTTGGATATGCGCGGAAATAGTGAGTCGAATAAGAAATACACGGATACGCCTATGTGGAATTCTTCCCTTTTCGACGTAATCGAGCCTATGACCAACGTTGACAAAATGCAACCTTCTTACGTTTATTATTCGCCTGTCGAGTCAAAAAGCTTTGACGGCTTGCCTCCTGCGTACGTCGAAACTGCGCAGTACGATTGCTTGCACGACGACGGAATTTTGTACGCCGATTTACTTCAAAAATCGGGTATTCCCGTCACCTTAAACCAAACCGAAGGCACGATGCACGGCTTTGATATAAAGCAAAACGCCCCCACCACCCAGCAAGCCCTACAAGCCCGAATCAACTTTATGCGAAAAATGTTCAAGCAGTAGTTATTGAATTTGCATTATTCAGGAGGTAATTATGCTTACCTATACGTATATATCAAAAGGAAAATTCGGCTTGGTTGAGAAGCCAAAGCCGATGATACGGCACGAGAGGGATGCTATCGTTAAGGTCACGCTTGCGAGCATCTGCTCGAGCGATTTGCACGTCAAGCACGGCAGCGTGCCGAGAGCAGTCGAGGGAATCACGGTCGGTCACGAGATGGTCGGAATCGTAGAAGAGGTCGGCTCTGCTATCACGCACGTGAGCCCTGGCGACAGAGTCACGGTTAACGTGGAAACCTTCTGCGGCGAGTGCTTCTTCTGCAAGAATGGCTTCGTCAACAACTGCACCGACAGAAACGGCGGTTGGGCGCTTGGATGCCGTATCGATGGCGGTCAAGCAGAGTACGTTCGCGTGCCGTTTGCGGATCAGGGACTCAACAAGATTCCCGATACCGTAACCGACAGACAAGCTCTGCTTGTGGGCGACGTTCTTGCCACGGGATATTGGGCGGCGAAGATCTCCGAAATCACCGAGGACGATACCGTTCTCATCATCGGAGCAGGCCCCACGGGTATCTGCACGCTCCTTTGCGTGATGCTGAAGAATCCGGGGCGCATCATCGTGTGCGAGAAGGATGAGAATCGCATCAGGTTTGTCAATGACCACTATCCCGATGTGCTGACGGTCACGCCCGAAAAATGCCTTGACTTCGTTCGTGAGAACAGCGATCACGGCGGTGCAGACGTGGTGCTTGAGGTTGCCGGAGCAGAGAACAGCTTCGAGCTTGCATGGCAGTGCGCTCGTCCGAATGCTATCGTCACGGTGGTGGCACTTTACGACAAGGCGCAGACTTTGCCTCTGCCGGATATGTACGGCAAGAATCTGACCTTCAAGATCGGCGGCGTTGACGGTTGTGACTGCGAGGAAACGCTAAAGCTCATTGCCGATGGCAAGATCAATACCGAGCCGCTGATCACGCATACCTATCCGCTTGCAAAGATCGACGAGGCATACGAGCTGTTTGAAAATAAACGCGATGGGGTTATTAAGGTTGCGGTGGAGTGCTAGTAATATTTTTTAGAAGAAGGTTAAGGTGGTTTTATGGGAAGGAAAAGTGATGCCCATGGTGGCAACGGAGATGTGTTTTTTGATTATGAAAATCAAACTGCTACTAAACGATTAAGAAATACATCTACCTCTGAGAAAATAAGTAGATACAAACGAGAGGTGGAAGTTATGGAATTATTGCGAGAAAGACATATCCCCAATATCGTTGAAGTGCTTTCGGTCAAAGTGGATGAAGAACATCCTCAGAATTCCGAGATAGTAATGAAAAAATATGATGGAAATTTGGAAGAACTGATATCGTATACCGCAGGTAATGTGAAACTCACTTTGAAGTTGTTATTACCGGTAATAAAAGCATTAAAAGAATTGTCAGAAAATAATCCCCCTATATATCATAGAGATTTAAAACCCGAAAACATACTCTATAAAAAAACAGGTGATGATTATGAACTTTATATTGCTGATTTTGGGATCTGTTTTTTAAAAGATAATAATGAACGCATAACAGAAGAAATTACAGCAATCGGTGCAAGAATGTTTATAGCACCCGAATATGAGATTGGCAGAGTTGAAAACGTCAATGAAAAAGGAGATATTTTCTCCATTGGCAAGCTCATCTGGTGGATGATCAATGGAATCAAAACACATTGCTACCATCCAATTTTTGGTTTGTTGACGAATTTGACCTAACAAAACGGTTTCCTGATAATTCTGATATTGTTGCAGCAAGTGTAATAATTGCTTCTTGCTTAAAAATAAATCCCGAAGAAAGATGCGATTATAATAAATTAATAGCTATGATTAATGCTATTTTGGATGAGAGAACTCGTTCTAAAGATGCAAAAAGGCAATATATAATTGAATTATCTATGGAAAAAAAGAAAATGCAGTTCTTTGAAAAACTGAAATATAACAAACAATTGGTAAATATGTTTAGTATCGCCTTTTTGCGTGCGCTAGATGCGGTTAATAGTAGATATCCTACAGTATCTTTTTTGCAAACTTTGAAAGAAGAATATTCAAGAAAGTCTAAGGATGGAGTGAATTTTACGAGCAAGAATGTTGACGATGATGCGGCACATTACTTGTATTCGAAGAATTTCGATGATATCTATATACCAATACATTATGTGCCTGCATCCAAAGGAGAAATATACGCCAATGTTGTTGTCGAATATAATGTTAGATCATCTGGAAAAAGGGAGCGGATGAAAATCGAGTATGATCCACATGGAATGATTGTGGCAAATTATAAGAATAGTCAAGTCGCATTCACAACTTCGGTTTTAGAGGACTTTTTTGAAGATTTGATATCCAATTATTTTGATGAAGAGTGATGAAATAGGAGTTAAAAGTTTGCACTTTTTATAGCCGAGGAAAGTGCAAAAATCTTCGTAAGTGGTCAAATATGTGATCAAGTGCGAAAAATGGGCTTGTTCAACCCTTGAAGCAGGGAAGAACAAGCCCGTTATATTTATTGCGAAAATGCGAGATTTCAAGAGATTAAGCGAGAAAATAAAAAAAAATCGGAGGTTCGATTGAACCTCCGATTTTGGTACGAGTGTTCATAACAGACCTAATACTACGGCACAGTGCCGAGGTGGTCGAAACATATTCCCAAAGTACCAAAAATGCTTGTGTTTACAAGGAATTTTGTAACACGAAAGGAATATGGAAATGAAAAAGAAAATTGAAGTAAATGGGATCACTTATGAACTAAAAGGCGATAAATATTACCCGATACTGTCGTTACCAACTCAAAATGATTACAAAATCGGCAAATACGGGTTGTTG
>JAGAPD010000009.1 GCA_017623435.1 Clostridia bacterium | reverse complement strand
GCTTGCTGCCGCCGTCGTATATGCTATCACTAACTTTGGTCATTTCGTAGGGGCGACTATTAGTCGCCCGTTAGCGCTCGGTCAAATGATTTAGCGTAGGTCACACACCCGTACACTATATTCCGAGCCTACGAAACAGGCTTTGCCTGCGCGCGAGATTCTTCGCTTTGCTCGAGAATGACAGCGCGCGCAAAATTACGACCACACCGCGCGGTCAAAGGCGTTGGCGTAGGTCGTAAAGTTGTAAAGCATTGCCCAAGCCTACAAGCAAAGCTTGATTAGTAATACGACCACACCGCTCGGTCATACCTGTTGGCGTAGGTCTTAAAGCTGTAAAACACATTCCAAGCCTACTATAAACCGTCTTTGACGGTTGACTTTTGGGGTGGGGTGTGGTATAATATAAGATAGAAAATAAATCAGCCAAAAAGGGGCAAAGATGGATTTTAAAAGAATTAAGGAATTGTCGTCGCGCAATTATATGAACGTGTTTTCACGTCAAAACATTTGCTTTACTCACGGCGAGGGAAACAGGCTTTTCGACACGTATGGCAAGGAATATATCGACTTCGTGTCAGGCATAGGCGTAAACTGTCTGGGCTACAACAACCCCGACCTTACCAAAGCGATTTCCGAACAAGCGAGCAAGCTTATTCACTCGTCTAATCTTTACTATAACCGCGAGCAAGCAATACTTAGTGAAAAGATGCTGGGCGGTACTATTTTTTCTAAGATGTTCATGGCGAACAGCGGTGCGGAGGCTAACGAATGCGCCATAAAGCTCGTGCGCAAGCATTACAACAAGCGCGGTCAAAACCGTCCCACCATCATCACGGCGCAAGGCTCTTTTCACGGGCGTACTCTCGCAACTCTGACGGCGACGGGGCAGGAAAGCCATTACAAAATCTACTCTCCCCTCGTGCCCGGGTTTAAGCACGTGCCGTACGGCGACCTAAACGCTCTTCGCGAGGCGCTAACCGACGACGTGGGCGCGATAATGTTAGAGGTCATTCAAAGCCGTAGTTTCGTGCGCCCTGCCAACTACGATTACCTCGTGGGTGCGTACGCGCTGTGTAGATCAAAGGACGTATTGTTCATTCTTGACGAGATCCAGACGGGCATGGGTAGAACGGGTAAAATGTTCGCGTTCGAGCATTACGGACTTCAGCCCGATATCGTGACGGTAGCAAAAGGTATGGGCGGTGGCGTGCCCGTGTCAGCCGTTCTTGCGCGTGGCGAGGTTGCAGAGGCGTTCGCGGTGGGCGATCACGGCTCGACGCTGTCGGGCAATCAGCTTGCTTGCGCGGCGGCTACGGTGGTCGTAGATAAACTGCGCGGAGGACTGATTGAGGACATTGCCGACAAGGGCGATTACCTTGCAGGCAAGCTTGCAAGACTACGCAAGTACAAATTCATTATCGACGTGCGCGGAATGGGCTTACTGCAAAGCGTTGAATTGAGCGAAAAACTGAACGGCAACTACATTGCGGCACAACTACTCCAAGCAGGAATACTCGTAAACATTACGAAAAAGAACGTTATCCGTCTACTTCCACCCTACACTATCACGAAGGAAGAAATTGACACCTTCGCTGAAAAATTAGAAGAAATTTTCAGAAACACGAATGTATAATATTAAAAACGGGCTACCACGTGGTAGTCCGTTTTTGTTACCTAGAAAAACTGTGAATAGGAATTTATCAACGCGTTTATACACAACACATAGTAAACGCAAAAAACACACCACTTATTAACCATCTTAATTTACTATTCACACTATCCCCTCCAATAGAAATTTATTTAAGAATTAGTGTCATATACTTGCGGTGGGATACAATTATAGAATATTACTCCACCTATTTCTTTTTCTTGCCAAAATACATAATCATACTGAAAAAACCTATCCCTCAAAAATGCTACGGCATACCCATTGTATATTCCATAATAATGAAACACACTTACATCATTTACAGTTGCATCAGGACGATATTTATAAACATCTGCTTCTTGCAAGTACGTATGTCTGATATTATTTTCTTTTTCTTTGCTTAATGGTATTTCTGAATAAGTTTTATTATTCAAATGATCCGCTATTACTCTCAAATCATCTTCCGTCAGCCACCCTGCCTCATACGCATCTTCCAATGACTTTTTATTATAAAGTTTTAGGTTATTACTACACGAAAATAAACAACACGAAGTCATCATTATCACTATGACCATTATTATACTTGTAATTTTTTTCATATTCTCTCTCCTTTTACAAAATTTTGCGATACGAAAACGTATTTACAGTATTATTATACTGCGTATATGTATGCTTGTCAATAGAATATATAAAATTATACTAATTTTTTGCAAAATATGTAAAAAAGACTTACCGAGGTGGTAAGTCCTTTTTATCTAGTCTTTTTTATCTAATCCATTGAAATTTCGTCGAGAGTGAGTTTGAAAGCGGGGATAAAGGTGTCGAGGAAGTAGTTTACGGACTGAATATTGAACGCGCGCAAATCGCGCTCAATCGTGTCGTGTGCTTTCTTAAATTCAAGGTTATTGCACGCAAGCTCCTCTTCGCACTTAATAAGTGCGGTGATTTTATCGGCGCATTTAACCAGTCTTTTTTCCTCTTCGGTGGGTTGAACGAGAGGCGCGATTTCATCCATAAGCTCGCGAGGGAGCGTGGAAAGAATTCTATTCTCGGCAATCCACTCTACTTTTTTGTAGGCGGTCGCTATTTCGGGGCTGAAATATTTTATAGGCGTAGAAAGATCGCCCGTAATAATTTCGCCCGTTTCGTGATACGCACCTATCATACCGATACGCTCGGCGTCGTAATTTCCGCCAAACATTTTATTCTCAATAACTGCAAGCGCGTGCGCCACCCAAACGACCTGCAAGCTGTGCTCGGCTACGTTTTCATCCACGGTGGAGCGCATAAGTCCCCAACGCTTTATATACTTCATTCGCGACATAAACGCGAAAAATTTAGACTGCATTTCGTCCTCCTCGTAAAAACCGCAAGATTACTCTTGCGGTACTTTTACTTAAAATCAAGGGGTACGTACCCCGTCGTTTGCAATTTTACTTCTTAATTACTGCGAGCGCGTTAGCTACTACGTTCTCTACGGTAAAGCCGTAATGAGCCATAAGCTCGTTAGCGGGTGCGGATGCGCCGAAGGTATCGATACCCACTACTTTTCCGTCAAGACCTACGTACTTGTACCAAGTAGCCGTACAGCCTGCCTCAACCGCTACGCGAGCGCGTACGGAGGGAAGAAGGACGTGGTTACGGTACTTTTCGTTTTGCGCGTCGAAAAGCTCACAGCAAGGCATAGAAACGACTCTCGCAGAAACGCCCTGCGCGTCAAGCTGTTTTTTCGCCTCGAGCGTGATACCCACTTCACTACCCGTTGCGATAAGGATAACGTCGGGCTTACCCTCGCAGTCCGCTACGATATAACCGCCACGGAGCGCGTCCTGACCGCTCGTTTCTAATTGCACGAGGTTTTGGCGCGAGCATACGATAGAGGTCGGGCACTTGGAAGTAAGCGCGCTAACGTACGCTGCGACCGTTTCGCGAAGATCTGCAGGACGGAATACCTGCATATTAGGCATACTGCGGAGCGCTGCAAGCTGTTCAATAGGCTCGTGCGTGGGGCCGTCTTCGCCTACGCCGATACTGTCGTGGGTGAGGACGTAAGTCACGGGCAAATTCATAAGCGCGCTCATACGCATAGCGTTTTTCATATAATCAGAGAACACAAAAAAGGTCGAGCAATACGCGTTAAGTCCGCCGTGGAGCTGGATACCGTTACTAATAGCACTCATAGCGTGCTCGCGAATACCGAAGTGGATATTTCTTCCGCCGTAATTTTTTGCCGAGTAATCGCCTTGGCCTTTGAGGTAAGTTTTGGTCGAGGGAGCAAGGTCAGCCGCACCACCTACGATAGTGGGAATTCTTTGCGCAAGTTTGTTAAGCACTACTCCGCTCGAATTTCTCGTAGCGTCCGCCTTTTCGCCCTTTGCCCAAAGATCAGCGTCTTTAAGTAGGTCGGGAAGCTCGCGTTTTACAGCGCTCATAAACGCCTTATAGTCGTCGGGATACTTTACCTTATATTCTTTGAGAAGGCGTTTCCACTTTCTCTCGTAACCCGAAAATCTTCTTTGCATAGACGCGGTGTGCTCGTAAACCGCTTTAGGTACGGTGAAGGGCATATAGTTGTAGCCCATATTTTTCTTCATTTGATCGGTAAGCTCTTTGCCAAGCGGTGCGCCGTGGCAGTCCGCCGAGCCTGCTTTTGCAGAGCCGTGTCCGATTTGCGTGTTTACGATGATAAGAGAAGGTTTGTCCGTCTCTTTCTTCGCGCGCTTGATAGCCTTGTTGAGCGCGTCGATATCTTCACCGTCGGTAAGCTTGATTACCTGCCAGCCCTGCGCCTCGTGACGCTTTCCAACGTTTTCGGTAAAGGCGATATCGGTGTCGCCCTCGATGGTGATATGGTTGCTATCGTAAATTACGATAAGCTTGCCCAGCTTCCAAGTTCCTGCTAAGGACGCTGCCTCGCTCTCAATACCTTCCATCATACAGCCGTCACCGCAAAGCGCGTAGGTGTAGTGGTCAATAAGCTTGATATCGTCCTTATTAAAGCGCGCTGCGAGCATGCTTTCCGCTACCGCAAAGCCAACTGCGTTTGCAATACCTTGTCCCAAAGGACCGGTGGAAGTTTCAACGCCCTTGGTGTGGCCGTACTCGGGGTGACCGGGCGTGAGCGAGCCAAACTGACGGAAAGATTTAAGATCGTCAATGGTAAGTCCGTAGTTGAACAAGTGCAACAACGAATAAATAAGCATCGAGCCGTGGCCTGCACTCAAAACAAAACGGTCACGGTTGAAAAAGTCGGGGTTTTTGGGGTTATGCACGAGATTGTTCGCAAAAAGCGTGTATCCTATCGTTGCACATCCAAGCGGAAGTCCGGGGTGACCGCTATTAGCCCTATCAATCGCCTCCGACGAAAGTACTCTAATTGAGTTTACTGTAAGCTGCTGAATTTCGTTCATATCATTCTCCTTTGGTTTGTAAAACAACGCATTTTTAGGTCATTTTATTTTTTTTGTATCCAAAAAGCGCATTTTTGAGCGGTCTTTTGGAAAAAGTCGTTACTAATATTATAAGCCATACGAAAGGCAAAAGTCAAGAGAAAACGCTCTTACTTATCGCGTAATTTTAAATACAGGGAAATAATTCTTTCCGCGCTCTTATTTACGCCTGAGTGCGTGTTGTCCACCGTGAAATCGGCGTACTTGTTATAAAGTGGCTCGCGCGCGCTCATAATGGCTTTGATTTTTTCAATTCCGCCCTCTTTTACGAGCGGACGACGGTCGTTACGCGATACGCGCTCGTAAATCGCCTCGGGCGTAGCGGTAAGAAGGGCTACGACGGAATTTTCTTTTAGCGCAGTCATATTTTCCTCGCGAAGTACTATTCCGCCACCGCAAGCGATAACCGCACCCTCGCTTTTGCCTAAAAGGCGGGCAATTTCCGTTTCTCTCGCCCTGAATTCTTCTTCGCCGGCGCGCTCAAAGGTTTGCGAGATTTTTTCCTTATACAGCGATTCGTACACCTCGTCGCAGTCGAAAAAAGGCATATTCAGTTTTTTTGAGATGAGCTTTCCAGTCGAGGTTTTCGCCGCGCCCATCATTCCTATAAGCACCAGATTTTTCATTATCTATTAAGGAGCGCCGTAACGGCTAATTCGTAGCTTTGCTCGCCAAATCCGCAAATAGAGCCTACGCAAGCGGATGCGATTACCGACTTATGACGGAATTCCTCGCGCTTATAAATATTGCTTAAATGCACCTCGACTACGGGCACGCTTACGCTTTTGATAGCGTCGTGAATGGCGTAGCTGTAATGCGTGTACGCGCCTGCGTTGAGAATTATTCCATCCTCGCTCGCGTTATGGATAGCGTCGATTATAGCCCCCTCGCAGTTGGACTGATAAAAGGTGAACTGTACGTTTTCGTACTTTTTAATTAAGTCCGCGTTGATATCGTCAAGCGTGCGATTGCCGTAAATTTCGGGCTCGCGCTTTCCCAGCATATTGAGATTAGGTCCATTGATTACGAGAATTTTCATTATCTTTCTCCTTTGGTGATACGAGCCATTGCAAGCTCGTAGATTTGCTTTTCTTGTTGCTCGCTTATTTCCCTTTCGCACATTATCCTGTCCGCCTCAACCGCTTGGAAAATAAGCATTCCGTAGCCGTTTGCTTTTTTAGCGGACGGAAAGGATTTTAAGAATTCAGTTTCGGGCGGAGAGTAAATCGTGTCGTATACCCACTTTACTTTACCGTCGTTTATTTGCATTTTTCCGCTACCGTCAAGCGCGGGATTTTCGCCTGCGTTAAAACCGTAGCTGGTGCAGTTTACGACGAAATCGGGGGTGACGTCCCCCTTCGTTACGAATTTTACGCCCAGCTCGTTCGCTACGCGCAAGCCCGTTTCTTCGGTGCGGTTATTAAGGTAAACGTCCATTCCACTTTGCTTTAACGCGGATGCAATTACTCTACCTGCTCCACCTGCTCCCAGCACGAGCGCTTTACCGCTGACGCTACCAAAATTTAGTTCAACGTCGCGCATAAATCCGTATGCGTCGGTGGAATATCCGTAAAGTTTTCCGTCCTTGACTACGACCGTATTTACGCTTTTGAGCGCACAATCGGTAAGGTAGGGAAGAATTTTTTCCTTGTAGGGTTTTGTGATATTAAAGCCGTCAAGATTACGTTTTGCGTACTCGACGAAAGAGCCAAGCTCGCTTTCCTCTACGCTAATTATTTCGTAAGTAGCGTCAATACCGCATACGTCGTACACGGCGCGGTGTATAACGCCCGACAACGAATAGGATATGTTATGACCTATAAGCGCGTATCTTTTCATGCTTACTCCTCAAAAAGTTCAAAAAAGTTGGGATAGCTGACCGCCACGCATTCAGGAGAAAGAATTTCCACGCCCTCCTGCGACAGCGCCCCTGCTACGCTCATTGCCATTGCTATACGGTGATCGCCAACTGGATCAATAGTAGCGCCACCTTTTAAGTAGCCCTTGCCTCTGATTATCATTCCGTCGTCCGTTGCCGTGATATCCGCGCCCATTGCCTTTAGCGCGTTTACGGTAGTGTCGATACGGTTACTTTCCTTGACTTTAAGCTCCTCCGCTCCACGAATAACGCTTTCGCCCTCGATAAAGCAAGCAAGCACCGCTAAAACTGGAATTTCGTCTATAAGATAGGGAATAATCGGCTTGTCTATCGTAAACGGCTTTTTCTCGCCGTAGCTTACGGTAACGTCGGCGCTTGGTTCTGCGTTCTTTTTCTTTGACGAAAAAACGGGAGTTATTCCGCAATTTTTAAGCACGGAAAGTAGTCCCGTGCGCGTGGGGTTTATACCCATTTTTTTGACCGTAACGGTAGCCCCGTCCAAGCACGACGCTAAAACGAGGGGGTACGCACCACTCGATACGTCACCGGGGACGGTTATATCGAGGGGATTTAAAGTGGATCGCATTATGGAAACACGCCCCTTTTCCGCCCAAATTTTTGCGCCCATCGCCTCGAGCATAAGTTCGGTGTGATTACGCGAGCGCACCTTTTCAGTCACGGTAGTAATGCCGTCGGCGTTCATGCCTGCAAGCAAAATCGCGCTTTTAACCTGCGCACTCGCTACGGGCATATCGTAATTTATTCCTTTCAGCTTTTTGCCGTTGATAATTACGGGCGCTTTGCCGTCAAACGACTTTAAATCCGCGCCCATAAGCGCGAGCGGATTAATAACCCTTTTCATAGGTCTACGACGGATTGACGCGTCGCCGTCAATAGTAAACTGCCCGTCCGCACCTGCAAGCAATCCCGTCAAAAGCCTGAAAGTCGTGCCCGAATTCCCTACGTACAGCGAGGAAGAATTTAGCCGTTTCGTACCAAAAACGGACACAACGTCCCCCTCGATTTCTATCCTTGCGCCAAGAGAACGCATACACTCGATAGTCGCCAAACAGTCCTCGCCCATGAGCGCGTTTTTAATCGTAGCCTTGCCGTTCGCGATTGCGTTAAACATTATCGCGCGGTGAGTAATACTCTTATCGGGCGCTACGGTAACCGTTTTTTGAAAACTTTTTATCGGCTTAATTTCCATAAAACCAGACCTCTGTGAAGTTCGTCAAACGAACAAAAAGTTTCGCGTGATTTTTCAAAATCGGGAATAATCATAGATATCCCCGCGTTCGTATTTTTCTTATCCTTTACGCACGCCTCGGCAACTGCTACGGGATCAAAATCGGGCACGGAAATACCGCATTTATTAACCATTTCCACGATTTCCTCGTAAACGCCGTCTACCAGCTTGTCCTTTAAGATAAACGATTCAAGTAGCATTCCCATAAGCACGTATTCGCCGTGAGAACGCTTGTGTCCGTCCACTTTTTCAATCGCGTGCGCTACGGTATGACCGAGATTGAGCACTTTTCTAAGTCCGTTTTCACGAGGATCAGTTTCCACCACGGCGCGTTTGTACTCAATGCACTCACGCACGGCGCGAGAAATAGTCCTTTCGTCGCGCTCCATAAGCTTGTCCTGTCCGTCAATCATAAGGTTATAAACCTTTTTACTCAAAAACGCCGTCTTTACGATTTCGCCCACTCCGCAAGTCCATTCGCGCTCAGGTAGGGTGTAGAGAAAATGCGTTGAGATATAAACGGTTTTGGGCAAATGGAACGCGCCCACGATATTTTTGTAGTAGCCAAGGTTGACTGCCGTCTTTCCGCCTACGCTACTATCCACCTGCGCCAAAAGGGTGGTAGGAACGTTTATCCACTCCACTCCGCGCATATAACACGAGGCGACGAATCCTGCGATATCACCTACTACGCCACCGCCGATTGCGATAACCGTGGTCTTACGATTGCAACCCGTCTCCAGCATTTTTTCCATTATTTTTTCAAAGGTAGCAAGCGTTTTCGACTGCTCGCCAGCCGTCATTACGTAGTGGCGCGCATTCATAAACAAAGCACCGTAACTGAGCACCACGTTGGTGTCCGTTATGACGAAAACGTTATCTTTATCCACCTCTTTTCTTATCTTGTCCGTCAGGTCGTAGCCTATGAAAATTTCGCTGTTCATCTTGCTCTCCTTCGGCTCACTCTGTCCACGACTTCCGCCATAGTATCACCGCCAAAGCACTCGCTGATTTTTTGAGCAAGCGCGTAGGCAACTACCGATTCAAGCACTACGCCAGCGGCAGGAACGGCGCAAACGTCGCTACGCTCGGGCGAGGATTTTACCCCCTCTTTCGTGCGGATATCCACGGTATCAAGTCCGCTCATAACGGTAGGAATAGGCTTTAGGTAAGCGCGGATTACGATATCCTCGCCGTTGCTTACTCCCCCTTCGATTCCGCCTGCGTTGTTGGTTTTACGCTCCACTCCGCTACCCGTCGGATACATTCTGTCGTGCGCCTCACTACCAAAAAGCGCAGTCGTGTCGTTACCTATCGTAACGCCTTTTACCGACTGTACGCTACCAACCGCGCCCATAAGCGCGTAATCAAGTTTTCTATCGTAGTGCACGTAACTGCCTACGCCTACGGGCATTCCGCTAACGACGACTTCCACCACTCCGCCCAGCGTGTCCTTTGCTTTTTTAGCCTCGTCGATTTTTTGCATCATAAGCTTTTCAGCCTGCTTATCCATACATCTTACGGGGCTTGAATCTGCTTTAATAAGCTCGCTCGCGCTATAAACTGCGCTTTTGCTATTCACTCCGCCGATTGCAACGACGTGGCTACCTACCTCGATACCTAATTTTTTAAGATATAATTTTGCAACTGCGCCTACTGCCGTGCGGATAGCCGTTTCACGAGCGGACGCGCGCTCAAGCACGTTACGAGCGTCGTCAAAGCCGTACTTTACGCATCCTACGTAGTCGGCGTGACCGGGGCGCACTTCACTTACGACGCGTTTTTGTCTGTCGCATTCTCTCTCTCCCATAACGTACGTCCACTTTTTGTGGTCGAGGTTGGGAATCATAAGCGCAATCGGAGAGCCCAAAGTAAAACCACCGCGTACGCCCGAAAGGATTTGTACACGGTCAGTTTCTATATTCATTCTCTCGCCTCTGCCGTAGCCCTGCTTGCGACGGGTAAGCTCGTTATCAATAAAATCAAAATCAATTTCAAGCCCTGACGGTAAGCCCTCGATTATGGCTACGAGCGCTTTTCCGTGCGATTCGCCTGCGTCTAAAAATCTCATTCGTGCCTCCTAACGCGCCACAACGCTTTTAGTATATAACTTCTTATAATTATATATTACTTTTAGCGAAATTGCAACGCATACGGCATAAAAATTATAAATTTTTATCTTTTTAGCCGTGATCGTGCCCTTCTCCGCCCAGCGAGGCGTGTACGGCAGAGAAAATCGCGTACGCTACCTTTTGCTGATAGGGTGCACTCACGAGCAGTTTTTCTTCCGCGCGGTTAGATAAAAATCCGCACTCTACGATTACAGACGGGAAAGACGTGCATTTTAAGATATAGTAGTCGCCCGATTTAATTTGCCGATCGTTTCCCAGCTTTGAGTTTAGCGAGCGCTGAATATCCTCGGCAATTTCAACCGCGTTTTCACTCTCGTCGGAGTAGAAAACTTGCGCTCCGCTAACGCTTTCAAGCGGATAAAAATTTTGGTGAATGCTGATTACGAGGTCTGGGCTTGCGTTAAGAATAATATCACGGCGCGCCTGCATATCCGAGCGTTTTTTATTTTTCGCGCCCACGCTGTAAAGTCCGTCCTTACCCTTTCTCGTCATAACTACGTCGTAACCACTACGCTCGAAGTAATTTTTCAAGCTTTTTGCAACGGCAAGGTTAATTTCTGCCTCTAAAACTCCACTCACGCCACCCGTTACTCCGCCGTCACTACCGCCGTGACCTGCGTCAATTACGATAGTCTTGCCCAGCTTTGCCACGCCGATATCGCTGGTCATAGGCACTAAAAAGCAACACAGCACCGTGCAAACGATAAACGCGAAACACAAAATCAGCGTTTTCTTTTTGACCGAAGTTATCATACTTTCCTCACGCGAACATTTTTACTTTGCCTTCCGTCCACGCATCAAAGAAGGATTTTAAGGGACGAGCGGAGGTTCGTTCAAAACAGCCTATCAGATCGTCTGGTTTTGCGTTTTTGAACTTGTAGCCGTTATAGTAATTTTTAAGTCCGTTTATAAAGTCGTCGTTACCTATAACCGTGCGAAGCGACGAGAACATAAGCTCACCCTTGACGTAACTGCAATAGGTGTATTCAAACGTGTCCTTGTACTCGCCAAGCGAACGGTTCATACTGTCGTCACGCGCGTTAGCTTTGCAGTCGTCGAAGTAGATTATATACGCGCCCAAAGCGTCGGCAAGACGCTTATTTGCGTCCACCCCGTAAGAGGGATTTTGCTCGTAAAAAAGTCCCGTTGATAACTCGCTTAATCCTTCGTCCATCCACGCGTTTTTTACCTCGTTATTTCCCACGACGCCGTACCACCATTGATGCGCCGTTTCGTGGATTACCGCCTCGGTAAAAAGGCTATCGTTAAGCGCGTCACTAATAAGCGAAAGCGCAGGATATTCCATACCGCCGTGAAGAAAATGCGTGCGCACGACGCTATAAGTTGGATACGGATATTTACCGAAAAGGTTGGAGAAGGTTTTGATAGCGTCAGAGGCGCAAGCAAGCGTTTTTTCAGCGTTATCGTCCGCCGTGTAATAGTAGTTGATATCTACGCCGTTAACTCTCGCACCCAGCATTTTCATTTCGCCAATTACTATCGCAAAATCACGCACTTTACTTGCTTTAAGTTCAAATAAGTCGCATACGTCCCCTTCACTTTTTGACGTTTCGCCCGTAGACGCTACCGCTAAACCGCTGGGAACGGACAGGGAAATTTCGTAATTTGCGCACTCCGAATAGAAGGGATCACCGTACTCGCAGTAGGTATCGGTTACGAATTTTCCGTCCTCGTAAACGCAAGCAACGGGATACCAGTTACCAAGATTTACCGTCCTACCGTTGTAGCCAAAACGGTGATTTACCTGAGGAATAGTAAGCGTAAAATTCACGCCTATCGTTACTCTTTCGCCGGGATAAAGCTCCCCATTTTCGCCAAGCTTTACCACCAAAATATCGTCGTCCTCGCCCGAGATAACTACGTCGATTTTTTGCCCGTTAAGGGTGACCTCGCTAACCTCTATTCCGCCGTAACTTTTACCGCACGGATAGGCGGTAGAAAGCAGTTCGTCAGGGACGGGAGAAAAGCGCGCGTCCTCTCTGAAAAAGGCAGGGTACAGGTGCATACACACCTCGTCAAGTACGCTACCCGTTGCGTTATAATAGGATAAGCTCATTTCCGCCGTGACGGTATGATTTTGCTCGTCGTAAACAGCAGAAATTTTGTATACGGAAACTTGCTCTTCTGCTTCGTTTGAACAAGCAAAAAGCGTAAGCGAAAGCGCAACGACCAGCAATACGATTAAGGATTTTAGTTTTTTCATTTTTGCCACCTTTATTTAGTAATGCTAAATTGTATGCGCGGTGGGGTTAGAATATGCGTTGAGTTTTGCTGATTGAGGTTACCATACCGCGTGGTCAAATGCGTTAGCGTAGGTCTATGAGCCGTACACCCAATTCCAAGCCTGCGGAACACCCTTTGGGTGTCATTGCGAGCGTCAGCGTGGCAATCTCGTAACGCACACTTGGTCTTTTGAGATTGCCGCGTCGCTTTCGCTCCTCGCAATGACAAGTAGGTGTATAAGCCGTACGGTTTTGTAGGGGCGGATACTATCCGCCCGTATACCACACGGTCAAATGCGTTAGCGTAGGTCTATGAGCCGTACACCCTATTCCGCGCCTACAAGCAAAGCTTGATTAGTAATACGACCATACCGCGTGGTCAAACCTGTTGGTATGGTCTTAAAGCTGTAAAACATATTCCGCGCCTACGGATCAGGCTATGCCTGCATACGAAACCGTCTCTGACGGCTTGTAATCATCTTTATTTTATAATATAAAAACGGTTGAACATATATTCAACCGTTTCATTTTGGGTATTTTTTTTCTTAATTTTGGGGATTTTTGCGTGTTTTTTGCTAAAAAACGCTTAAATTACGGCTCGCGACAGGTAAACACTTCGTTACAAACTGCTTCGGCAAATTGCTTTTCGTGGCTGACGAGAAGGAGCGCGCCTTCGTACTTTTTAAGCGCCTCAAGCAACACTTCCTTTGCCTTAACGTCGAGGTGGTTAGTAGGCTCGTCAAGGATAAGGATATTAGAGGTAGTATTCATAATAGTAAGTATTCTGATTCTTACCTGCTCGCCACCGCTCATATCGGAAATGTGACGGAGCGCCATCTCTCCCCTTATGCCCACGCGTGAAAGCTGTGAGCGGATTTCCTTTGCGCCGTAACGAGGGAAACAGTCGGAAATATAATCAAAGGGCGTCATTGCCGTATTTCTGAAGGTGAGGTCCTGTTCAAGATAAGCGGGCTTTGCAGCGATATGGAATTTATAGTCGCCACCTTTTTTGGGGATATATCCAAGCAAGGTTTTGAGCAAGGTGCTTTTTCCTATACCGTTCGTTCCTCTTATCCATAACTTCGTTTCGCCACGCATATTGAAAGTAATGGGCGGAAGGAGGACGCTGTCGTAACCGATTTCGAGGTTATTGACGTTAAGCATATCCTTCGTGTTAAGAAGAACGCCCGGGAAATCGAAGTGCGCCTCGAGCGCGGAAACGGGCTTTGCCATAACTTCAATTCTGTCTAGCATTTTCTTTCTGCTATTAGCCATACCAGCAGTTGCCGCGCGTGCCTTATTACGGTTGATATAATCTTCCATTTTCTTAATCTCGGCCTGCTGGCGAGCGTAGTCCTCTTCGTACTGCTTAATCGCCATTTCGTGCTGAACTAAGAACTGGTCGTAGTTGCCCGTGTATTTACGGATAGATCCGTTTTCAATGCTTACGACGTACTTACAAACGCCGTTAAGAAAATCGGTATCGTGCGAAATTACCATAAAGGTTTTCTCAAGCGAGTTAAGGAATTTTATTAGCCACTCGATATGCTCGACGTCCAAAAAGTTAGTCGGCTCGTCAAGGAGCATTACGTCAAGATCTTCTAATATAAGTTTGCTAAGCATCAGTTTAGCGCGCTGACCGCCCGAAAGCGTGGATATTACCGTATCGTAACCAAACGCGTTTACACCCAAGCCGTTAGCAACCTTTTTGATTTGCGATTCGATATCGTAAAATCCAGCGCTCGTGAGTTGTTCAAGCATACGGTTGGACTTGGTGATCATTTTGTCAAGAACGTCCATATCCTCAACCGCGCCCATATCCTCGTAAAGCTTTTGTAGCTTGTTATCAAGCTCGTAAAGGTGCGCAAACGCTGTACGCAAATATTCCATAACGGTAAGCGAACGGTCGATATCTGCGTGCTGATCAAGATATCCGTAGCGAATGCCGTTAAGCCAAATAACCTCGCCCGCATCCTGCGAAATATTGTGCGCGATAATGTTGATGAAAGTGGATTTTCCTGCGCCGTTAAGACCGACGATACCAACGTGCTCACCGTTATTTATCGTAAGATCAGCGTCCTTAAAAAGCACCTTTTCATCGTAAGTATGACTTAGTTTGTTAATTCGTAATATACTCATTTTAGTCCTTTTTTGTTTTATTTTTGCAAATATCACGGGGTACGTGTATGCCCGTTTTGAAAATCAGGCGTTACCCGTTGATAAACTCGGAGTTATAAATATAAACCTTGTCGATAGTGACCTTGCCCTTAACGAGCGCCTTACCTGCGTGCTGACGCGACTCGATAGAAAGAGCCTCGGTGTTAAACGCGGACAAATAATCTTCGTTAACTTCTAACACGATATCATACGGCTTTGTAACGTAACTTGCAAAAACGAGGTTTTTGCCGTTTTTCTCTTTAAGGTCGATAATCATTACACCCTTGCGGTAACGCGCCATAACGTCAAGCTCACCTTCAAGCACGCGCTTTGCGTAGCCCTTTTCGGTAACTACGACGATTTCGCCACCGTCCTCAATCTGACGGGTAAGGATAACTTCGTCACCGTCGTTGAGCGTGATAAACTTAACGCCGGCAGAAACGCGGTGCTGAAGAGGGATATCACCCATATCGCCTTTTAGCACGAGACCTTTTTTCGTGACGAAAATAATACGCGCCTCAGGCTTTTCACTCTCCATTCCAACGACGGTATCGCCCTCTTTTAGCTTGATTGCCTGGAAGGAGGATTTAGCCACGTCGTACTCCTTCCACTCCGTCTTTTTAACAAGACCTGAGGAAGTGTAGAACAATACGTTGCCTTTGGGCATCTTCTCGCCAAGCGGAAGGATATAAACGATTTTTTCGTCAAGATGAAGTCCGGGGATAACGTCCTTAATGCTTGCGCCCTTTTCGCTCCAGCGCGCCTCGCCTATCTCCTCAATATCCACCTTGTAGCAGTTGCCAAGACTAGTAAAGCAAAGTACGCGCTCAACGCCGGTACAGTTGACGATGGACGAGCAAATCTCGTTGACCGTACTGCGGTCGCCAAACTCACGCGAGGACATATTAAAGCTCTTGAGCGCCATTCTTTTAAGGTTACCGCGCGCGTTGTAACAAACGACGCAGTTTTCCACGGGTTTAGCCACGCTGGCGTCCACCACCTCGTACTTCTTCTCGTCCGAAAGAATAACGCTTTTACGAGGCGTTTTGAACTTTCTTTTGATTTCAAGCATCTCTTCTTTAACCACATCCATCTGAAGCTTTTTAGAGCCGAGAATTTGCGTAAGACGCTTAATTCTTTCGCGAAGCTCCTTGAGCTCTTGTTCAAGCTTGAAAACTTCAAGGTGAGTAAGACGAGCAAGGCGCAAATCAAGAATAGCGTCCGCCTGCTTTTCGCTTAACTTAAAGCGTGCGCGCAGTCTATCCTTCGCCTCGGTCGTCGAGCGACTGGTCTTGATAATCTTAACCACTTCGTCAATATTTCTTACCGCGATTACCAAGCCTTCCAAAATATGCTCACGGCGCTTGCAAGCCTCAAGCTCGCATTTCGTTCTTCTTACGATAAACTCACGCTGATAAGCGGTATAGTAGCTTATGATTTCCATAAGCGAAAGCGTTTTGGGTTTTCCGTCCGCGATAGCGACCATATTTACGCCGAAAGAGGTAGATAGATTCGTAGATTTAAACAGCGTTTGAAGGATAGCGTCGGGATTTCCGTCCTTTTTGATACGGATTACCGCGCGGATTCCGTTACGGTCGGACTCGTCCGCGATATCGGTGATTGCCGAAAGAACGCCCTTCTTTTCTTCACGAAGCTTGGAAATACTTTCAAGCAAAGCCGATTTATTAACCTGATAGGGAAGCTCGTCAATGACGATAAGTTTCTTTTCTCCCTCCGCCTCAATGTGCGTTTTTGCTCTGACGATAAGCTTGCCTCTGCCCGTTTCGTAAGCGCGCTTTAACTCTTCACCAGCGATAATATATCCGCCCGTGGGAAAATCTGGGCCTTTGATGATTTTCATCATCTCGTCAAGCTTGATTTTGGGATTGTCGATATACGCAACCACGCCGTCGATAGTTTCGGCAAGGTTGTGCGTGGGAATGTTGGTGGCTAAGCCTACCGCGATACCCGACGCGCCGTTTACGAGCAAGTTGGGAAAGCGTCCCGGCAAAATCTCGGGCTCTTTTAAGGTGTCGTCAAAGTTACAACCCCATCTTACGATTTCGTCGCCCGGATCACCCATATCGCGTAGCATTTCCATCGCCAGCGGAGTAAGACGGCACTCCGTATAACGCATTGCTGCCGCGCCGTTTCCGTCGATATCGCCAAAGTTACCTTGTCCCTCGACGAGCGTTGCGCCCATATTGAACGACTGCGCCATTCTAACGAGCGCCATATAAACTGAGCTGTCGCCGTGAGGGTGATATTTACCCATGCAGTCGCCTACCACTCTCGCGCACTTTTTGTACGGACGGTCAGGATGTAATCCAAGCTCGATCATATCAAAAAGAATTCTACGCTGAACGGGCTTTAAACCGTCTTCAACGCGCGGAAGGGCACGGTCAAGTATAACGCACTCGGAGTACGGTATCATAGACTCGTGCATAACCTCTTCCATATTTTTAACGATTATTCCGTGTTCTTCCATACCTTACTCCTATTTGTTTACGATATCCATAAAGGTATCTTCTTTGTTGAAGTTTGCGTGTTCGATAATGTAATTTCTACGCTGTTCAACCGCGTCGCCCATAAGCGTACTAACCAGTCTTTCCGCCTCGGCTGCGTCCTCGATTGCCACGCGCACGAGCTTTCTTGTCTTGGGATCCATCGTAGTTTCCCAAAGCTGTTCGGCGTTCATCTCGCCAAGACCTTTATATCGCTGAATTTCAACGCCCTTGCCCATTTCTTTTTTCAGTTTTTCAAGCGCCGCGTCGTCGTAAGCGTATTCCGTCTGACCGCGTTTTGAAATGCGGTAAAGGGGCGGAAGTCCGATATACACGTGACCTTCGGTAATGAGCTCACGCATGTAGCGGAAGAAGAAGGTAAGAAGGATTGCGCGGATATGCATACCGTCTTGGTCTGCATCTGACAAAATTACTACTTTGTGATAGCGCAAATCGTCTATGTTAAAGTCCTTACCAAAGTCCGCTCCAAGCGCAGATATAAGGGTACGTATCTCTTCGTTTGCTAAAACCTGGTCGATTCTCTTCTTCTCGGCGTTAAGCGGTTTTCCGCGAAGGGGAAGGATTGCTTGGAACGAGCGGTTTCTCGCCTGCGTACAAGTTCCGCCTGCGGAGTCACCTTCGACTATAAACAGCTCGTTAAGCTCGGGCTTTTTACCCGTACAGCTTTTGAGCTTTCCTACGGTGTGGAAGTTGTCAATGCTGTTTTTCGCTCTCGTAAGCTCTTTTTGCTTTCTTGCAGCCTCTCTCACCTTTGCCGCAAGCACGCCTTTTTTAACGGCGATTTCAGCAACGGCACGGTGCTTATCAAAGTACGCGTTAAGCTCGCTTAACACGATAGATTCTACCGCCAAACGCGCCTCGGTATTGCCAAGCTTGGTCTTGGTCTGACCTTCGAACTGAACGTTTTGCATTTTTACGGAAAGGACTGCGGTCAATCCCTCGCGGAAGTCCTCACCCTGAAGGTTAGGCTCTTTGTCTTTAAGCACGCCCAGCTTTCTCGCCCAGTCGTTAAGCACGCGGGTAAGCGCTATCTTAAAGCCCGTTTCGTGCGTACCGCCCTCGCTGGTGGGAATATTGTTTACGTACGAGAAAATATTTTCGGTGTACGCGTCGGTGTACTGGAGCGCAAGCTGTGCGAGCACGTTGTCCTTTTCGCCCTCAATATAAACGGGCGTGTCGAAAGCAGGCGTTTTAATCTCGTTAAGGTCCTTAACGAAGTCGATAAGTCCGCCCTCGTAATAAAACTCGCGCTTTAAGAAACTTTCGCCGTAGCTGGTGCGCTCGTCAACGAGAGTTATGTGCGCGCCCTTGTTAAGAAAGGCAAGCTCTTTTAGTCTACGCGAGATAGTGTCAATACTGAATTTAGTCGTTTCAAAAATACGGTCGTCAGGCATAAAGGTGACCTTCGTGCCGTGCTTTTTAGTTTTTTCCTTGGTGTCAACGAGCTTATTTTTCACAAGTCCGCCGTGCACCTTTCCGTCCTTTTCCACGCTTTCAAACTCGATTTTGTAAGTCGTACCGTTTTTATAAACCTCGACGTTGAGCCAGCGCGAAAGGGCGTTGGTTACCGACGCGCCTACGCCGTGAAGACCGCCCGAATAAGAATAGTTTTCGCTATCGAATTTACCGCCGGCGTGGAGCTGAGTGAATACGACCTCGACGCCACTAACCTTCATCGTGGGGTGCATATCTACGGGAATACCTCTGCCGTTGTCCTCCACCGACACGGAGCCGTCAGCGTGCACGGTAACGGAAATACTGTCACCGTAGCCGTTGGCTACTTCGTCCATACCGTTATCAACGATTTCCCAAAGAATGTGATGAAGTCCGCGTACGCCCGTCGAGCCGATATACATACCGGGGCGAAGTCGTACCGCGTCAAGCCCTTCTACTACCTGTATATTACTAGCGGTATAATCTTTTTTTGCCATCGTTCCTCCTCCAACCACCAAGGCGGTTGGCTTATACTATTATTTATCTTTATAATTATAACATATTTTAAGCAAATAGACAAACACTTTTAAGTGCATTATTATTCATTTTCACAAAAATTTTCAGCCTAATTTCGAATTAAAAGTATATTTTTGCATACTTATTCAAAGTGGTGAATTTTTATACTTAATTAGATAATAATGCACGATTTTGGCAACAATTTGCATATATTAGTTAAGCAATAAAAAGGAGTGATTATGAGTAAAATTATTCTGACTGGCGGTGGCACGGCAGGTCACGTTACGCCCAATCTGGCGCTCGTGGACGAACTGAAAAAACGTTTTGACGAGGTGCATTATATCGGCTCGCGTGAAGGCATTGAACGCACCCTCGTAGAAAAACGGGGCGATATTTTTTACCATCCCGTTACTACGGTAAAACTTATACGCTCGTTTTCTCTAAAAAATTTCACTATCCCCTATAAGCTACTTAAAGGGATTAGCGAATGCAAAAAACTAATCAAGCAAATTAACCCGTCCGTTATCTTCTCAAAGGGCGGATTCGTAGGGCTTCCCGTGTGCTTAGGGGCAGGAAAAATGCCCGTAATTTTGCACGAAAGCGACCGCACGGTTGGGCTTGCAAATAGGCTTTGTATGAAAAACTGTGTGGTACGTCTATGCTCGTTTCCGCTTGACGGTGATTTTACGCAAGTAGGCGCGCCGTTACGAAGGGAGTTATATTTTGGCGATAAAGAACGCGCGCGTCGGCAATGTGGACTGCGTGAAAACCTACCCTTTCTTTTGATAACGGGCGGATCTCTTGGCGCGAAAGCAATTAACGACGCGGTGGAATCTGCGAAGGAAAAGCTTACCCAAAAATTTAACGTCGTTCACATTTCAGGCACGGGCGAGTGTGTACGCGAGCGTAGATATTTCCGCACGCCTTACGCGGAAAATATCGCCGACTTTATGGCGCTGTGCAATTTCGCGGTCAGCCGAGGGGGCGCTAATACGCTTTTCGAGTTGATTGCGCTTAATAAGCCCACTATCGTTATTCCACTACCTAAAGGTAATTCGCGTGGCGATCAGATTGACAACGCGCGTTATTTTGAAAAAAAGGGTTGCGTAAAGGTGCTTTTACAGGAAAATCTAACGACGGATTCGCTTTTGGACAGCTTGGAAGATTTAACGCACGACGAAAACGCTTTAATTAGAAATATGAGCACACAGAAAAATATCGACGGACGGCAAAAGATTATTGAGATTTTGTCGAAATACGCCAAATAAAAGGTTCTTTTGACTGTTTTTGCGTTTACGCACCTCTCGCACGCTCACCGTGCTATAATGCAAGCGAGGTGTAGAATGAAACAGTACAAATTCCAGCTTTATATCGTAATCGCTTTGGCCGTCGTGCTTATTGCCCTGTCGGCAGGAGTTATCGTAAACCAAACTTCTATTTTTACGCGTCCTCCCGTAATTGCTGACGAGCCTACTTCCGCTCCGCAAGAAGAGTACGAATACGAGCGATACCGCTCGGCTCGTCCCTCTCTTCATCACGGGCTTGTTTTAGAAACGAGCGTGGGTGGCACGGGTGAGGAAACGACGGTGGACGCATTTGGCGTAAACGGGCAAATTTACGTCTTCGTAAACTCCACTTCCTCCGACTACGATTTTGAAAACGCCGAGGGACGTAGTGCGTTGTTCGTATTTGACAGCGCGTTGTCCCTACGAAAAATTCACTATTTTGAAGAGGGCGAAAAACTCGTAAAAGTTATTCTTGGCGAGGGCGGTTTTTTATGCGTTTTAATAAGCGGTAACGAACTTATCCTTCGGCTTTACGGTTACGACGGGGCTTGCTTAAAGTCAAATAGATTAGGCGCGAACGCGGACGAAAGTTTTAGCGATATAATTCTTTGTATGGACGGCTACTTGTTAGTAACGCAATCGTCAAGCGCGTTAGAGCGCACGAAAATACGCGTTCGACACTTTTCTTTTGCGCTGTCACTTACTTACGAGCGTTATATTTCCTCACCTTATTCGTTATCATATATCAACTGCTATCAGTTAGGCAACGAATTTTTAGTGTTTGCAAACGCCTCCTCTGACCTTGGCTCGCACCTATGCGCCGTTATTTGCTCGGCTGATTTTTCACCTACTTTTTATCATATAGAAAAGCACGAGGACTACCGCGCGTTCACCGTTTTGCCATACATACACGGGTACGTATGCCCCGTTTTATATCCAGACGGGCGTAGCGGACTAATGACGCTAACTCCTGCATTCGTTAAAACTGCGCTACAAAGCGAGCAAGTTACGAACGCAAGCAACCTGTCGCTAATCTTTTCCGGCAGTCTATATTATTACTTTACTTTCTCCCCTACCGCTACCGTAATCGCGTACGACAGCGCCCTGTTAAACGCAAAAACGCTAAACTATTTCAGCGAATCAACTGCCGTTACCGACACGATAAGTGAAAACGATTATTGCTTGTTTTTAACGCAAAGCAACTTCCTTTCTATCACGAGCAACGAAAACAAATTTTCACTCGTTTTCGGAAAAGGTTGCTCGCATTCACTCCTCGTAAAATCGGGAAATTATTATTACTGCATCGCAACTTCTCCACCCTCAAATCCCGACTGCGCGCACTCGTTTGGGCAAAGCGACGTATGGCTTACGCGAATAAATATATGAAAAAACAGGCTACCACGTGGTAGTCCGTTTTATTTTTTTCTCTTAAAATAAGGGAACGATTACGCCCTCGATAAAGATTTTAAGTCCTATACAAACGAGGATTATTCCGCCGATAAGCTCGGCTTTATCTGAAAGCATACAACCAACCTTTTTGCCGATAAAGATTGCTATGAGCGTGAGCGCAAAGGTTACCAAGCAGAATATCGCGCACACTAAAAATACGTTTGCCGCGAGAGTGCCCAGCGCGTCGTAAGCAAGAAGTGTTATTCCCACCGCAAGCGCGTCAATGCTCGTTGCAATCGCCTGCACGGTAAGAGTGCCTAACGAAAGCGGTTTTAACGCACACGCGTCTTCTTTCTTGCACGCCTCGTAAATCATTTTTCCACCGATAAAGCCCAGCAAAACGAGGGCGACGTAGGGTGCGACGGACGCTACGAACTGCGCGAAAAGCGACGCGCATAGATATCCGATTAGTGGCATAAGCCCCTGAAAAACCCCGTAAAATCCTGCAACCAAAAATATTTTTCTAAGTGGCATTTTCGGTTCGTTCATTCCGTTGGTCATACCCACGGCGGACGCGTCCATACTAAGCCCCACCGCGGTTAGCAATATATCGATAATTCCCATAATAGCTCCTGATAGTTATACTATGCTTTCGCGCACAAAAAAAGACTTATACTTCCGCATAAGCCTTTATTTTCGCGGAAAAGCAGTTTTCACTACCCTTCCATTTTATCACTTGCGTATACCTATGTCAAGTAATCATTACCCAAAAGTAAACTCCGTCCGACGAATAACGTGGTCTTGGTACTTGGTTTCAAGCTCGTTAAAGTAACCGCTCCACCCCCAAACCCTAACTATGAGCGTTGGGTATTTGTCAGGATTATTTTGTGCGTCAAGTAATACGTCGCGGTTGATCGCGTTTATCTGAATCTGATGTCCGCCAATGTCAATAAAGGTTTTAACGAGCATTGCCACCTTTTTCTCCCCCTCGTCGTTACGAAAAACGGTATCGTGCATTTCAATGGTAAACGGTCCGCCGTTGCATACGCGTATTAAGTCGAACTTAGTAAACGACTGCACAACCGAAAGCGGTCCTAAGGTCTTTGCTCCGATAGCGGGCGCGTACGAACAGCCGTATACGTCGCGTGCCTTTCGTCCGTCAGCCGTAGCGCCAACCTCTTCTGCCGAATTAATATACTCCATCGCGCTACCCGTGCCTGCGCGGTAAATTCCACCGCGACTATTCCTTCTGTCCGAAAAATGACGGGCGTACGAGTCCATAAGAAAGCAACCTATTTCGTCAACGAAATCGTCGTTGTTACCCATTTTCGGACAGTCTACTAAAATTTTTCTTAAATTCTCGTAGCCCACGAAATTAGCGTGCAAGGCGTCAAGAAGATCGCTCTTTTTTACGCTTTTATCCTCAAAAACGACTTTCTTTATGGCAGAAAGCGCGTCGGCAGCAGTACTCATTCCCGCTCCGTGAGCGCCAAAGTTATTGTACTTTGCTCCACCGCGAGTTATATCGCGACCGCGCTCAATACACGGGTAAACGAGCGTGGAGATAAAGGGCGCAGGCGCGCTGTTTTCATAAGCCCACGTCGCGTTGTGTTTTTCAATAATTTTGTCACAAAGCGCACGCACTTCCCCGTCAACGCCACGCAAAAACTGCTCAAAAGTTTGGCTCTCCATCAAATATTTTTCAGTAGCGCGCTCAACCGCAAGCGGATAATTCAGACAGCTGACGTTAGGGATATCCGCTCCGCAACCCGACGTGATGACCTCCCAGCACGCAGCAACGCCGTAGTCACGCGCATCTTCAAGCGCGTAT
Source organism: Clostridia bacterium (assembly GCA_017623435.1). GTDB lineage: Bacteria > Bacillota > Clostridia > Christensenellales > Pumilibacteraceae > UBA10677. Next base: position 73,148 of record JAGAPD010000009.1, on the reverse strand, counting down.
CCCCATTCCACCATAGCCGGAATGATAATATCGTCGTTACAGTACTGCGGAAAACCAAGCCCCTGTTTCGTAAGACGCGTACAGCGCTCGTAAAGGCTGAGTGGCGTATTTTTATTGACGCGCACGTTGATTTTGGGATCGATAATTTTAAGCTCTTCAGATGCGAGCAGGCAAATTTCGGAAAGCTCGTTAAACGCGTCCGCTCCCTCACGGTCGCATCCACCCAATACCATGCTTTGACCGTTGTCGCCCTGCTGAATACCCATATATACGTCGGCGTCGAGGTTCATAGAGATAAAGAAAAGCTCGGTCGTCTCCAAAAGATTCTCTCTACTTGCGCCCCGTTGCACGGACGCGTCGTAGTAAGGCTTCATATATTGATCAAACCTACCCAGCGTTAAGTGCTGATTTCTCGCAAGCCTTAGCGCGTAATGGATAAATCTTATCATCACGCACGCCTCGTAGTAGGAAGTCGCACCACGCTCGGGCACTACGCAAAGCGCCTCGTAAAGCGTGGGGTTATACTCCTTTGCGCATTCACGATACCGCGCGATTATATCAAAGCAAGCGTCGTAGACGACGAGGGCGGAATCGTAAAAATCCTTTGCCTCGCTATCCGCGCCATTACACCGAGAAAGAATATCTTCCCGTATTCCGCGCAAGCCCTTTTTAAGATAGGTCGCGTAGTCGATAATGATATTTCCGAATTGATACATGTGTCCGATTTTGCTCTCGTCCTCGCAAAGCTTACCGTTATAGCGGTTAAACCCGAAATCATCGTCGTCGCCGTGAAAAAGCGGTTTTTCTTCGCCAAGCGTATAAGCAAAAAGTTTACCTGCGCGCTCGTAAAGACTTTTGCAGTCGTTAAGCGTATCCGTGTAGTTGGAAGTCGAATCACTTCTATTTAATCGGTACTTTTTATCAAGCAGTAACGCCAGTCTTTTTTTAACCTTGTCTGTCATATTTTCCTCTCCCGTCACATTACCTTGTGTTCAATTCCAAAAGCGTTAAAAATTCCTTTACCCGTATTAACTTCTTTACTCTCGTCAAAGTCCACGTTATACTCGCGAAGTAAGGACGCGTACTTCGCCCCAGCAAGTTTATTGTAGGGCAAAACTTCTACCCTCTTTACGCCAAGCGCACTCATAAACTTCGCTATACTCGTTAAGTTTTCCTCTTTGTCCGTCACGGACGGAATTAGCGGAATTCTCGTGATAAAATCCACTCCGCTCCTTACGAGCGTGCGGTAGTTTTGGAGTATCACTTGGTTGCTTACTCCGCAGTAGCGTATATGCTCGTTTTGGTCAAAAAGCTTCAAATCGTATAGTACGTAGTCCGTCGTTTTTAAAATCTCGGCAAATTTATCTTCTTCGCAAAAGCCCGTAGTTTGAAGTGCACGATGCACTTTCCCATCTAAGATTTCAAAACATTCTTTTATAAATTCGTAGCTGAAAAGTGGCTCTCCGCCCGAAAAAGTCACACCACCGCCGTTCATTTTCAGCACCCTTGCATTCTTTAAAATTCTGTCGCAAAGCTCGCGTGCCTCGTACTCGATTCCACAAATTTTTATAAGCGACCTCGGGCAGACGTCCTGACTTTCTTTCGTAAAAATAAGCGAATTATTTTCTCGTTTAGCCACTCTTTCGCACGCCCTACAATTAACACAACCATTAGGCGAGCGCATAAACTCGGGGGCAGGATTTTGACCTTCTGGGTTATGACACCACACGCACGAAAGCGGACAACCCTTCATAAACACGGTCATTCGTATACCCGGGCCGTCAAAGGTCGCAAATTCTTCAATTGAAAACACCGTTCCTCGCATTTTTACCTGCTCCTCAATTTATACTATAATTATATTACCGTTTGCTTTACATTTCAAGAAAAATGTTGTAAAATTATAGCCATAAATTTACTTTTTAGGAGCGATTATGTTTATCCATCAGGCGCACAATTCTATAGGCGACGAAATTTTCAACGCATACACTTACCGCAACGCGAAGTGGCTACCGCACCTACACAAAGCGTACGAGCTGACCTACGTCGTTAGCGGAAGGATAAGGGCTACGGTTGCAGGCAAGGAATACACGCTAAAAACGGGCGAATGTATTCTTATCTCGCCCTATCAGATACACGCCTACGACGAAAGCGACGGAGTAACCTTTATAGTCGTTTTTGCAGGCTCGTACGTGAGTGAATTTTCCAAGCTTTTAAATAATCGCGAGCCGTCCGACGCGCGCGTTTTCCTGTCAAAACAAACGAGGGATTATTTTAGAGAAGTTATGATAGGCGACTGCACGCTCGACGAAACGAATATCAAAAAAATGCAAAAGCCAGACCTTCTTTCGCTAAAAGCCTCTCTTTACGCCGTTTGCGCGGACTTTATGCGCACGGCTACGCTTTTGCCCCGACAAAACGGCAACTATAAGCTATTGTTTGACATTTTGTCATACGTTGAAAATAATTTCACGAGCGATATTTCGCTTACTGGTATGGCGAACGAGCTTGGCTACGATCACAGATACATATCGCGCATTTTCGGCTCGTCGCTGAATATAAATTTCAAAACTCTGGTCAATCAATATCGCTGTGATTACGCAAAGCGACTACTCACCTCCACCACCCTGCCCGTTGCGGATATCGCGATGAACAGCGGTTTCCAAAGCATACGAACTTTTAACCGCGTTTTTTTGGAAACGACGGGTACGTACCCCTCCGATTTTAGAAAATAGCATAAAAAAAGTGACTCGCAATCGTCTCTGCATTCTTAGCGGAGAAAGCGCGAACACCACCAAGGAAATTTCTTTGGTGGTGTTTTTTATCAGCGACAACTTGCCAAAGCCTCCCTTGTGCAAAGGGAGCATATATTACACCGTTTTCCTCTGCGGATAGTGGGTTCGGGCTTCTGCCCGATGGTGTGTGGATATCCATGCGCTATGCTTACCCCAAACGCAAACATCGGGAAAGCATAAAACAGCTTAAATAAACCGCAACCTGCATTTTGAAAATTTAACTGTATAGTGAAAAAAACTCTCTCAACGTGATATTGACCTTGTTTGTTTTTTATGCTACAATATAGTCAGAAAGAAGCGCGACTTTCAATTTTTTAATGAGAGGTATTTATTATGAAACTGAATATTGGAGAAACAATAAAGAGATTGCGAAAGGAAAGAGAGATCACGCAGGAAGAATTTGCAGAGGTTCTCGGAGTATCTTGCCAATCTGTTTCACGTTGGGAGAATAATTTCTGCTATCCTGATATCGAGCTGATTCCGATAATTGCAACTTTTTTTGATATATCCACCGATAAGCTAATGGGCATTGATGAGGTTGCCGAAAAGAAAGCGGTGGATCAGTATTTGAATGATTTTCAATCGGCAATTAGCGTTGGTAATATTAATGAATGTATTCGCGTTGCACGTGCGGGAGTTGCAGAGTTTCCAAACAACTATGCTCTTTTGAACAAACTAATGTACGCCCTTTTTGTTGCGGGCGATGACAGCGGAAACATTCCCGATTGGAAGGAAAATATGGAAAAATATGATGCGGAGATTGTAACACTCGGCGAGCGCATCATTAAGTACTGCCCCGACACGCAAATCAAATTTGAAGCTACTGAACGCCTTGCGTTCCACCACTGCGAAACAGGGAGAAAAAATATCGGACGTTCCATATATGAAACACTTCCTTCTATATGGAATTGCAGAGAAAGCGCAATTTGGTGGGCTCTGTCAGAGGAAGAAAAATTGCCACACACAAGAGATCTTATATGGAAGGCTTATAATATTTTATCGAATAGCCTTTGGGAATTGACGGATCTGGTTTCTGCCGAGGATGCCGCTAAAGTATTCGAAAAAATTCATATTTTAGATGATTTGATCTATGAAAACGATTTACCCAATTATACGTGGTGCGCTACCAGATACTCTTGTTTTTATGCAAAGTGCTTGGTTCAATTGAATCGCTTCGACGAGGCAATCAAGCAACTTGAATTTTCCGTAGAATCTGCGATTGCCTTTGATAACCGTCCTGAAGAAATAAAGGCATACTCCTTTTTATTGGGAGAGAGAGTTCGCAAAAGAACAGATTTTGAAACAGCTGATTCTCGTCCATTGCGTGAGATTCTTCGCGATAAATGGCTTGCCGAAAAGGAATTTGATGCTATCAGATACACCGAAGAATTCAAAGCAATTTTGGAACAATTAAAATAAGCTATCGCCCCGCCTCGCGCGGGGCTCTTCTTTGTTTTCTGCATATCAAAAGCCACCACAAAAAATGTGGTGGCTAATTTCAATTTTACCGCTAATTTTGCAGCCCCTCGAGTCACTTTTTATTTTTTAATCTAGGATAATTTCTATTTCGTTTCGTCCCGTTTTTAGTTCGTAGGTTTTATCCAAAAGAACGAGGCGTGCGTTTACTTTTTCAGGGATTACGATATTCGCGCTAAACCGACTGCCCGTCTTTTGCCACTTTACTTCTATCTTGCCCGTAGGCAGAGTCGTATACGCGCTTGCCGAGCAATTCTCGTCAAACAAATACGGCTTAATTTCGCAAGTCTGATAACGAACGGAAGTGTTTTTCAGTCCTGCGATATTCCGCGCGAGCCAGTTAAGCACGTCGCCGTACATATGGTGGTTGTTGGAATATTTACCGTCCCAGCGCTCGCCAAAGGTGGTGAAACCCAAGTTTTTCCAGTAGCCGTAGGACGGGAAATCGTAGCGGTTAACCATTTTGTACGCTAAATTCGTAAAGCCGTATTCGCTGAGTGCGTTAAGCAGGGATTTAGTTCCCAAAATTCCCACCTTAAACTTATACTCGTCCTCTTGCACCTTTTTAGCAAGCCTTTGAGCAATCGCAATCGCTTGCTCGCCACTTACCACCTTAAAGTAAAGCGCCGTTGCGAGCGCGCCTTGGCTATTGTTATCCACGTTATCTCCGTCAATAAACTTATTCAAAATTGCACGCTTGACCTCTTCCGCTTTTTCGCAATAACGCTCGCTATCTTCATTTTGCCCTAAAATTTCCGCCATTTTGCTCATCGTGTCAAGCATACCGTAGTAGTAACAAGTATCCGAAAAACGGTTGCTCATAATCTCGCCACGGTACTCGTCGGGCGGACACCAATCGCTTAAACCGTAGCATACGGTACTCTCCGTTTCGAAAGAACGCGCAAAATCAAGGTACTTTTTGCACGCATCGTAAGTGAGGCTGATACACTCCGTATCACCCGTTTCCTCGTACAGCGCGTAGGGAATCGTGAACAGCACGCAATCCCACGCAGGGCCCGTGCCCCAGTTATATTCAGCACCGGAAGTGGGCGCAATGGAGCAAATCTGACCGTTCGCCCTTTGCGTATCAATCACGTCCGTAAGCCATTTTTTATACGCCTCTTTCATTTCAAAAAACAGCGTCGCGTAGTGGCACGAAATTACCGCGTCGCCCGTCCAGCCGTTCTTCTCACGGTGCGGACAGTCGGTAGGAAATCCGTGGTAGTTGCTCAAAAACGAATAAATTCCTGCCTTGTAGATCCACGATAAAAGCTCGTTTGAGCAAGCAAAACCGCCCTTTTGCTTTAAATCAGTATGCACGAAATACGCCGTAAAATCTTCCTTGCTTGGTTTTTTACTAAGTCCGCTAACTTCCACGTATCTAAATCCGTGATAAATAAGCTGCGGTTTCCACTCCTCAACGCCCTTTCCGCTAAAAGTATAGCGGTCGGTCTGGTAAGTTTCTTCCTTGACGTACATGCTGTTGCTTTTGCGGTCAAGCTCTCCGTCCTTTATCTTTTCAGAGTAACGAATCGTGACGGTAGTACCCTCGCTTTCACTCAAACGAAAGCCCACGTACCCCGCCATATTTTGTCCAAAGTCCAAAACGTAGCCCTTTTCACTTTCCCAAATATCCACGGGAGAAAAGGTCTCGCACTCACGAATAAGGGGCATAACTTGCTCGACTAATTCTCCACCAGGACCGCGCACTAAAACGGCGTTTTTCCACTCGCTATCGTCGTAGCCGAGGTTTTGCCAGCCGTCGTCTTTTCGCGCGTCAAAGTACTCGCCCTCGCGAATGCAGTTATGCTCACTCGCACCAAAATAGGTCGCCTTCCAAGTCGTATCGGAGCAAAGCACCGTGCCGTTATCGTCAAAAATTTCAAGAAAAAGCCTCGGCGTATTTCTCCAGCCCGCCGTGTAAAAATCCCAAGTGTCCTCTACCGTTTGGTTAAAAAAGCCGTTGCCCAGTTTTACCGCGATAACGTTTTCACCATCGCGCAAGTAGTCGCTAACGTCGTAACGCACGTAAAGCGCGCGCAAATCGTACGCCGTAAACGCTGGCGACAAAACGTCGTCACTCACCCTTTTGCCGTTGATATACAAAACGTACACGCCCAGTCCGCATATCAGGCACTCTGCTTTGCCCTTTTTCTCGTAATTAAACTGCTTACGAAGTTGCATAGCAGGACTGACTGACACCGCATTGTGCCAGCCCTCGTCAATTCCTATCCATCTAACATTATCAGAAAAAGTTCTCATTTTCTCGCTCCGTTACTTGCTTTTCTATAAAAATTTAATCTGCTCTTCCGCCCCTTTGATTATCTTTCCTTTTTCTCATCATTTCACTTTCACGGTATTGTTGTGCTTCGGCAACATTCAAAAACTCAACCGTATTATCGTGGTTTTCTTGAACGACTTTTTTAATTTCTTCTAACGTTACCATAAAAAACTCTTTTCGTCCGTTAACAAGGTTCATTTTTCTATCCGCAAAGGCATTATGTAAGGCCGCTTCCAATTTTGGCGCATCATTAGAAAATATCATAGCATGTATATCAAAGCGAAACGGCACAGAAGCCCCACTCAATTCCGCTATACGCTCTTCGGGTTCCAATCTTCTTGTCATACCGATTTTATAAACATTTTCCCCAAAAGCACCTATATTTGAAATGATATATACATAACCTGCCCTATGATTTGCTTCTCGATAATCCAAATCCCGCAACGCCTTATCAACGTCCAATAAACGATCATCAAGCTCCTGTTTCTTCTCTAAAAGAAATTCTTTTCGGACTTCGCTTTTTTCCTCTTCGAGCTGCTCGTTCAATTTTTTAAGAGCGTTTTCGTAATGCGCTTGTTCTTTTTCAAACTCAATACGTCTTGCTTCAATTTCCTTTGCGACACGCGCTTCTTCACGTTGTTGCTCTCGAAGTTCTCTTTGTTCTTCTTGTTCCTGTTTTTTCCTTTGCCTATATTCGTAAGCCAACGCAAGTTCTTTTAATTTTAATTGTAAATACTCATTAGAAATTTCAATTTTGCTCGTTTCATTCAATTTATTTTGCGATTCATATGCATTAAAAATTCGATTTTCCGTACTTTCATAAGTGCTAAATCGAACTTTATCTATACAAATATCACATTCCAAATTAAAATTACGTATGATTTGCTTTATACTTTCGGCTATAAATTTTTTGCCTTCTTTTTCGCTACCACCGACTTTCCAACTCATAGTGCAGATAGCAGCCGTTCCTTTTTTAATCATTTCTTTTTGCTCTTTTCGCAAATTTTCCAATGCCTCTTTGTATTGCTCAAGCTCCGCGAAACAATATTGCGGCTTATAAACACCAAAGTCTTGGAATAAAATTTCGTCATCAAGCTGAATAATCTCTTTACGAAGATTATCTCTAATAACTGTCAATTCTTCAATTTTTTCTTTCAATTCAGTTTCGTCTTGCATAACTCACCTTATAGCAAATTTTTACGTTTTTCATTATATTCCTCATATGTAATTTCGCCGTTATCATAAGCTTTTTTCAATCGTTTCATTTTACTCCAAGTAGATAATGCCTCTTCTCTTGTTTCGGACTTAGGTTGTTCAACTTCGACAGGTATAGGGCTATCTGATACGGCATAAATATGTCCACGAGTAGCAACCAAAAATTCTTCTTCTCGTCGCGAAAGAGTTTCTTCTCGTCGCGAAAGAGTTTCTTCTCGTTTTGCAAGATGCCGTTCCCAAGATTCCACACTTCCGTAAGCTTCTTCCTTTTCTGCGAGACGATCTTCGCGCCGTCCTAAAGCTCTTTCTCTTATCTCTATACTACCATACAACGCTTCCTTTTCCGCAAGACGATCTTCGCGCCGCTCCAAAGATCTTTCTCTTGTCTCTATACTACCATACAACGCTTCCTTTTCCGCAAGACGATCTTCGCGTTTTTGCATATTCTTTTCTTTTCTTACCTTATCATACCGCTGTTCCCTTTCAATACGTCTTTGTTCTTTTTCTTTCTCTTTTAACTCTTTTTCTCTTATTCTATCAACTATTTCATTTAATAAACTTTCAAATTGACAATGAGAAAAATTTTTATCTAATTTATAACTGTTTTTTCCCGCAGGACTAGTATAAGTCGCAACGTATTTAACACTAATAGCCGTTGTTGGCTTTTTTAAAATCAAACTTTTATACAAAAGTTTTTCGTGCCAATTAAAAATTTTGAACGACAACTTTACATCCTTAATACTTTCTTGCGTTGAATAACTTTCAATACTCCTATATTCGTCGTTATATGCAACCCACAGTTTTGAATTATTGCGAAGATTATTGATTATATGTTGATAATATGTAAGGTTATCAGCTATTATTTTTTGCAGATTCTTTTCAAAATCAAAATTTTCCAAACCCCGTTTACTTTTACAAACTTGGCTAAAAGATAAAACTGGCTTTATACTATAATCAAAGGAATATTTACGATTTATTAGTTGTATTTTTTCATACAAGGCACTATTATCAATAACAATTTTCTTGTGTTTAAAATATAAAATAGCTAAAATCAAAACAATTAACCCTATCAAAGCCATAACTATAATTATAACAACCTCTTTTGGTTCCATAAAACACCTCTTTTGTATTATACCATATTTTGACAAAATTTTCAAGTCTTTACCGCAAAAACTAACTAATCGTGAAAACAATTTTAAAGAATTAGTTGAGTAAAAAAGTAGACTCGGCCTAAAAAAGACGGTAATTTTGATACTTTTCTTGTATCGAAATTATCGTCCAATCGTAGTGCGGAAGATGGAATAGCAGGAAACTCCGTTTCCCTTGGTCGCTATGCGACCGCGAACTTCTGCGCACTCTCGCGCAGAGTCCTCACCTCAATGCCCTGACACAAAATTAAATGACAGGCGTTTGCCTGCCATTTAATTTTGGTGCGGAAGATGGGATTCGAACCCACACGAGAATTAACCACTAGCGTCTGAAACTAGCGCGTCTGCCAGTTCCGCCACCTCCGCATAACCGTAAGTATTTTACTATTTTTTGAGTGTTTTGTCAATAAAAAACGCTTGAGTTACGCAATTATCTTTTACCAAGTTACTAAACACCTTTGGTGGTCTCTCCCTCCGTCACGCTGGCGCGTGCCACCTCCCTCGACAGATGGAGGCAACTACAACCTTTGTGTTTTACTTTGGTCAAACTACGGTGTCATCCTGAGCTTGTCGAAGGATCTAACGGGTTTATATGCGCATTCGGTTTATTATATGCCCATTTCGTTTATACACCGTTTAGATTCTTCACTTCGTTCAGAATGACAAGTGGGGGGGCATAAGCCGTACGGTCGTATTGTAGGGGCGGATAGTATCCGCCCGTTGTTTTAAAATACGCAAACAAAAAACGGTACTTATTCAGCACCGTTTTACTTTCATAACGCTTGGGGAATGGACACGCGCGAAAGCGGATTTTCGCTGACGGGCAACTGCTCGGACGCTGGCTGTAAGCTTTTTGCAAACTCACGAAGACGGTCTACGGGCATTTGCATAGTAAAGAATAGGTAATCGCGCGCGTTTACCTTGTTCTTTCTCTTTTCGATACGGGAATAATTTTTGATTTCGGCAATGACCAAACGCGCAGTTTGTTTGTCGCACATAAAAATCTCAGCAATCTCACGAACGCCCAAAACCGTTTTTCTAACCTTATACTTTTCAAACATAACTCCGCTCCTTAAAACGCACTATTCGCCCAAATGAAATTTTTGAGCGCGTCAATCGTTCCGCAGTCCACCTTGCGCACGCAAAACGTTACCGTTTCGTCGCCGTACAAAGAAGGCGCAATAATCGTCCACGAAACCTTGCTTTCCTTAACCGCATAAACTTCTCCGTTCTTTTCAACAAACATATTGCTTACCTCCTTAAATTATATTCGCACTCTCGCAAAAAATGAACTGGTTTTTTTATTTACGAACACATTATATCACAGTAATAGTGAATACGGGTTGTCACCATTTATAAAAAAATGTGAATTTTTACAAAAATAAAAAAGTGCCGTTAAATTAATAACGACACTTTTTTTGCAAACGACAATCCTTCCACCGCTAACGCGGTCATCCTCCCTTTACACAAGGGAGGCTTTTATGCCTGTTTATCCTATGGTCGTACCCGTAGGGCGGTGGCTTGCTGCCGCCGTTACCGCACGGTCAAAAGGATTAGCACAGGTCTTAAACCCGTACACCATATTCCGCGCCTACAAGCAAAGCTTGATTAGTAATACGACCACACCGCTCGGTCAAACCTGTTGGCGTAGGTCTACAACCCGTACACTCTTTTCCGTGCCTACTAAACCGTCTTTGACGGCTCTCCCTCCGTCACGCTGGCGCGTGCCACCTCCCTCGTCAGATGGAGGCCACTACACCACTTGCCGTTTGGGTAAATCGTAGGGCACGAATCGTCTGCCACCGTGCGCTAGATTCTTCGCTTGCGCTCGAGAATGACAGCGCACTAAATAACGTCCATACCACACAGACAAATCGTAGGGGCGATTCAAGAATCGTCCGTTTATCGTTTGGTCGTATATTTTTTGCGAAAATATCTTTTGCAGTAGTAGGCTCCTTCCACCGCAAGCGGTCCCCCTCCCTCTCGGAGGGAGGCTATAAATACGACGTAACCTTTTGTTCAACCCCGTAGGGCGGTGGCTTGCTGCCGCCGTTATTTGCAAACAAAAAGACCATACCGAATGGTCAAAAAAATCGGTATGGTCTTAAAACCGTTCACATTAACACAAGCCTACTAAACCACCTTCGGTGGAAAAATCAATAGGATATTGCAAGTGAGCCCAAACGCCCAAACTAACAAACGCCTTGGGCTTTCATAGCGTCAGCGACTTTGATAAAGCCTGCGATATTAGCGCCCGCTACCAAATCGCCTTTCATACCGTACTTTTCAGCGGCTGCGGCGGAGTTTTGGAAGATGTTTTTCATAATGTCTTTAAGTTTAGCGTCAACTTCCTCTGCCGACCAGCTGTAACGCATAGAGTTTTGCGACATTTCAAGGCCCGAAACGGCAACGCCACCAGCGTTAACCGCCTTAGACGGAGCAACGGTCACGCCATTTGCTTTAAGATATGCAATAGCCTCGTTAGTGGTGGGCATATTAGCTACCTCGACGTAGTACTTAACGCCGTTAGCCACCATTTTTTCAGCCTCTGCCATACCAACCTCGTTTTGCGTAGCGCAAGGCATCAAAACGTCCGCCTTAACGCCCCACGGCTTTTGACCAGCGAAGAAAGGCACGCCAAACTTATCAGCGTAATCCTGAACGCGGTCACGGCAAGACGCGCGCATTTCAAGCATATAGTTGATTTTTTCGGGAGTGGTTATACCCTCCTCGTCGTATACGTATCCGTCAGGACCGGAAATGGTAACTACCTTTCCGCCAAGCTCGGTAACCTTTTTAACCGTACCCCAAGCAACGTTACCAAAGCCCGAGATCGCAAAGGTCTTTCCCTTAATATCGTCGCCAAGCCACTTAAGCATTTCTACGGTGTAATAAACCGCGCCGTAGCCGGTAGCCTCGGGACGAATAAGCGAGCCACCGTAAGGAATTCCCTTGCCCGTAAGCACGCCCGTGAACTCGTCACGAAGACGCTTGTACTGACCGAAAAGATATCCTATTTCTCTCGCACCCACGCCGATATCGCCGGCAGGAACGTCGGTGTCAGCGCCGATATATTTCTGAAGCTCGGTCATAAAGCTTTGGCAAAATCTCATAACTTCGCCGTCCGATTTACCCTTGGGATCAAAGTCAGCGCCACCTTTACCGCCACCCATAGGGAGCGTGGTAAGGCTGTTTTTGAAGGTCTGCTCAAAGCCAAGGAATTTAATGATACTTTCGTTTACGGACGGATGGAAACGAAGTCCACCCTTGTACGGTCCGATTGCGCTATTGAACTGGATTCTGAATCCTCTGTTTACCTGAACCTTTCCGTTGTCGTCCACCCAGGGAACGCGGAATTTAATGATGCGTTCGGGCTCGACCATACGCTCCAAAACGCCCGAAGTGATATAGTCGGGGTTTGCGGTAACGACGGGCTCGATAGATTCAAGCACTTCCTTTACGGTCTGATGAAATTCAGGCTCGTTCGGGTTTCTCTTCTCTACCCTTTCCATAAGTTCGTTAAGATATTGATTTTTAAACATAGCATTGTACCTGCCTTTTAAAAGATTAATCAAACGGAGATTAGCACTTTCACTAATTCTTCTTTGCGGTTATTTTAACACATTATTTTTTGCGTTGTCAATAAAATAAGTATAATATACATATTTTTTTAAAAAACACCAATATTATACACCCTTCAAGAATAAAATTACACGGAGCGAGCGCGACCATAAAACAAAAAGAGCCCGGGCGCAAAGCTCCGAACTCCTTTTGTTTTATGTTAATCTTTTAGATTAGCCGAAAATTAAAGTACGGTGGGAACGAAGAAGTAAACCACGAAGAGAACTGCTACGATAATCGTAACGATAGATACTTCCCAAGCGGGTTTAACCTTATCTTCTTTCTTGGATACTGCGTACTTAATGATATCAATAACGTAAGCGATTACGCTGATAACAACGTAAGAAAGAATAGCCATACCGATACCCTTCGTAATCGAATAGCCAAGGGGCATAATTGCGATTGCAAGGAAAGCGGGAACTGCTACGCGGATATCGCTGAAATTAATGTTCTTAACGCCCTTCATCATGAGCACGCCAACGTAAATAAGCGCGGATGCAGCCGCTGCGCTGGGAATCATAGCGAATACGGGAAGAAGGAAGATTGCAAGGAAGAACATAATTGCGGTAGTAAGAGCGGTAAGACCGGTCTTTCCGCCTGCAGCTACGCCTGCGCCCGATTCAACGAAGGTGGTTACGGTAGAAGTACCAAGCATAGCACCCGTGCAGGTAGCGATGGAGTCAGCGTACATAATCTTGTCGTAGTTAAGGGGAACACCCTTCTCGTCCATAAGACCAGCAGCGGAACAGCAACCTACGCAAGTACCCATCGTATCGAACATATCAATCATGCACATAGAAATGATAAGCATGATTACGGTGAAGAGCGAACCTTCGGGGAAGCCGAATCCGGTAAATGCAATACCGAATACGCCGTTTTCGCCAAAGCTGAAGTAGTTAGCGAAGTTTTCCCAGAACGCCCAAGAAATACCAGATTCAGAACCAGTAATGATGTTAACGTTGGTAACGCCAAGGGGAATACCAAGAAGGGTTGCACCCAAGATACCAAAGATGATAGCACCCTTAACTTTGCAATGCGAAAGAACTGCGATAAGGATAAGACCTACCAAGCAAACGATTGCGGATTGAACGGTAGCATAAACAGCATTGATTTGAATAGACTCACCAGGAACAGTACCAGGAATCAATTGACCCCAGTTTTTAAGTTGTTCAGCCCAGTTCGTAAAGTCAATCATACCTACTTGGGTAAAGCCGTTGGTTACGATAACGCCTGCGTTTTGGAAACCGATGTACGCAATGAACAAGCCGATACCTACGGGGATAGCAGTACGAATACCTGCGGGGATGCCTTCGAAAATATATTGACGAAGGGATTTTCCTTTAATCGAAATAACCGAAAGAAGAAGGAAAAGCACACCCGAGATAAGTACCATTGCCATAGCGTTAGCAAGGCTGAATTCAAATACGTAAATACTGAATGAGCCAATGCCACCACCGATAATAGTACCAACCAGCGAGTTAAGTCCCATACCAGAAGCCTGTGCAAGGGGAAGTTTTGCCCAAAAAGCCATCAAAAGCGTACCGATAATAGCACCGAACGCGGTTGCCATAAACACGGCGGTCCATCTTCCGTCAGCAGTACCTGCGTAGAAGAACTGGTTGGGGTTTACCGTCAGAATGTAGCACATTGCAAGGAAAGTAACGATACCTGCAACGATTTCCGTTCTGAACGAGCTTCCACGAGCCGTGATACCGAAAAATCCGTCAAGACGCTTGCCAAAGGTTTTCTTTTCAGGCGTTGCGGTAGTTTCGGTGGTTTCTTGAACGTTGTTGTTCATGTCTTCACTCATAAGAAACACTCCTATAAAAAAATTATTTTAATACACGGCGTTCGCCGAAGTATCCAAAATGAAAAAAGCCACACCTTTAGTGTGACCGATATAAAATAATAAAATAGCGTTCGTTATTCTGCCGATAGTCAAAGCAAATTTGGCGCTTTGGTAGAAACTATGAAACCCTATTCTTCATATTATATCGGGTACGCAAAAAATAAATATAACTAATTTTAACACAGTTTTCACAAAGTTGTCAAACAATTACGCGCTATTTTCGTTAAAAAGCGAGTTGATTTTACTTTTTATTGCACTTTTTGCGCAAAATCTTTCGTCTAAATTCACTTAATTTCAAAATCGCTTGATTATTTTGCGTTATCGCGGTATAATATAGAATGTAAACGACGAAATTTTAGGAGCATAATATTGAAAATCGGGAAAATTACGAAAACGGGCTCACGCCCACATAACCAGGACTACGCCGACTTCGTGCAAATTAACGGTATGACTTGCATAGCCGTAGCTGACGGACTGGGCGCGTACGACGGTAGCGAGATTGCAAGCGAAACGGCGGTAAAGAGCGTGCTTGCCGATTTTTGCCGTTACGTCGAAAAGGAAAGCGACGTTTTTTCGGGTACGGTTATGAACGTATTTTTCCGCGACGCTCACGAAGCTATCCTAAAAGCCAAGCGCGCCACCAAGAAAAACGGTTGCACTACCCTCTCTATTATGATTGCGGACAACCACCGTTTTATCGTCGCGCACGAGGGCGATACGCGCGTATACTTTTTCAGGAATAACAAGCTACGCTTTTACTCAAAGGATCACTCTCTTGCCCGCGCTGCGGTTGACCGCGGTGAAATTTCACCCAGCGAAATCGTGGGACACAAGGACCAAAATAAGCTGACGAGAGTATTAGGCTCGGACTACTACCTTCAGCCCGATTTCAAAATTCACGTGGGCTACGAGCCGAGCGACAGCGTGCTTATCTGCACGGACGGATTTTGGGAGCACGTACGCGAAACGGAGATGACGTATGCCCTTAAACGTAACCAAAACGCGGACGACGCGCTTAACGAGATGGAGAAATTTTTGCTTACTCGCTACACGGACGACTGCGACAACTACACGGCTATTTTAGCGCGCTTTAACGAGGACGAGGTCACGGACGAAAGATAAATGGCACAGAGAAGGAACAACGATATATGTCTTTTTTGCTTTGGCACTCTAAACGGAGATAGAGTGTGCGTTTCGTGCGGAAAAAAGGAGGACGACTCCCCCACTCCTGCGCACCACTTAAAGCGCAGGACGGTACTTCAGAAGCGCTACGTTATTGACAAGGCGATAGGCGAAGGCGGTTTTGGTATTACTTACCGTGCCTGGGACACGCAGACCGCCAAAAAGGTCGCTATCAAGGAATATTACCCAAGCGGTTACGTCACGCGCGATCCGCGCTCAGACAAGGTTATTATCAACTCAAAGCAAAATCACGCGCCCACCAACCGCGGACTGAAACGCTTTATCGACGAGGCGCAAAACCTTTCTAAAATTACCGACCATAGCGGTATAGTTGAGGTTCTTAACTTCTTCTCGGCTAACTCCACCGCGTACATAGTTATGGAATTTTTGGACGGTATTTCGCTGAAAAGCTACGTCAAGCGCAAGGGAAAATTGACCGCTCCCGACGCTTTTACCATCCTAAAGCCCGTTATTCTCTCGTTGCGCGGACTACACGCGACTGGACTTATTCACCGCGATATTTCGCCCGATAACGTGCTTATCACGCGCGAGGGCGAAGTCAAGCTTATCGACTTTGGCGCGGCTAAACACTCAAACGGCGACCGCGACGACGCCTCTATCGTGCTTAAACAAGGCTTTGCGCCCGAGGAACAGTATCGCGCGACGGGCGAGCAAGGTCCGTGGACGGATATTTACGCGCTGGGCGTTACGCTGTACTACTGCATGACGGGAATAATTATGCCTGAAAGCATCCAGCGCATTTACGAGGACACAGTCCTTCCGCCCTCAAAGCTGGGCGTTGAAATCCATCCAAAAGCCGAACAAGCACTTATGAAGGCGCTTGCCGTTTTTGCAAAGGATCGCTACAAAATGATGGATACGCTAATCGACGATCTGTACGGTGAAAACGATTATTACTCATTCTCATCCGTTCGTAAGGACGCGGCAATGAGCGCGCGTCAGGGCACGAGCGAGCGCGAAAAGAAAATGGAAAGATCGCCTACGGTCAACGCACGTGATATCAAAATCCAAAGAAAACGCACCGCGCAAACGATAAAAGACCGTATCGGTATTTCTACACCCTCTCGCGTAGTAGAAAAAAAGGAAAACGAACCAAACTACGCGCTTTCCCAAGACGAAAGATATAAAAAGGTTACTCGCAAATACGACAAAGCTTTTCCTAAGCAATTAGCAGACAAGCTAAAAAGAAAATAGTTTCCATTTAAAAGTGCAAACGAACGAACCCCAAAAGGATTCGTTCGTTTGTTTTTTAGCCGTTTACGTCAAAATGGACGGGTACGTCCTCTGCCGTTTTGCTATTTTGAGTGCTTTTTTCTTTATCTAAATTTTGCGTAGGCGAGGACGAAACCGTAGTTTTTTCGTCCTTTTCTACGCTACCGTTTTTAGCGGATGCGTACGCCTCCAAATGCTTTTTTACGCTCTCGTAAGTAGCAATTGCAAGCGCTCCGTAAGTAACGGCGCAAGAGGTGATACGCCCAAAATCAAGCGCTAAAAAATCAAATTTTACGCACACGAGCGTCACTAAAGTTTCGAGCACGAAAGCGACGGCGACGGGCAAAAAGGTTAAGTTTTTAGTAACCACCGATTTGTCCATACCCGACTTTTGTGCTAAATCGTTTGCCTTTTTGACGATAGGCTTTTTAATCAAATTTACGATCAGAATGGTTGCGACCACGATAGACGCGCAACGGAATCCGTAGGTCGTAAAAAGATTGCGAATACTGTTAATAATGTTTTCCATTTATTCTCCTTCCCCAGCCCACTCCTTTCCCGTATCGTTAGTTTTTATCTGGCGAATTCGTTATACAGCTTGTAGTAGTACGCGTCGGACAGGTAGGTGCGGTAAATGGGGTTAGAGATAACCTCCCTTTGCGCCTGCGTAGGCGAAAGCGTGAGCAATTTATCACGCAGTACGCCGTAAACCTCCTGATACTGCGCGTCCTGCTCTTGCTCGGTCAACTTACTCTTCATCTTATCTTCCGCCTTCTTTTGCTCAAGCGCCTGAGTGTAAAGTTCGGACTCCGCTTTTTCGCGTTTAATTTCCTCTTCGCGTTCCTTTTCGGTAAGCGAATTATTGTACTTTACCACCTCGGCTTGCTTTTGCGCGCTCTCCGCTTTCAGCTTGTCAATCTGCTCGGTAAGTCGCGCCGTGTAAGCAACGTTGAAGTCGTCAAGCGCCTTTTGCTTTTTAACTTCAAGCATAGCAATCTCGTCGTCAATCTCGCGCAATTTTTGCTCGTGCTCGCGCATAAGCGCGCTTTTCTCTTTCGCGTGCTCGCCCTCGATCGCCGAAACCGTGTTGACGGCTATGGACGAACGGGCAAGACCGCGTTTAAGCGCGTCGTTGCTTGCGCTCTCCACCGCCATTTCGTAAGCGTCGGAAAGGCTTTTTAGCATCTTTTCGTAGCTTTCGTCGTTGCCCGTCTTTTGCGCTGAGTACTTTTCAAGCAGAGCGGAAATTTCGTTCTCGATGCTCTTCTCGCCTGCCTGCTTGTACTCGGACAAGTTAGCGACGGCGCTTTGCTCGATTTGCTCTTTGGTAGGCGCAGAATAGTCAAGTCGCTCGTACTTTTCGCCTACTTCAAGATCGGGCTTTTGCGGTAGCGTGTTTTTGTTCGTAATCGCCGTAAGCTGTTCAATCGTGTCCGTGTAATCAATCGTCGGCTCTTTGCCCTGAGCCTTGTTGATCACGTCGCGAATATACGTTCCAATATCCATTGTTGATTTCTCCTTGTCGTTTTAATTCATAATAATAAAGTCTGCGGACGTGTCGACGCACTATCGACTTTAATTGCCTTATTCTATTTCGGTTCATAAGAGTACTCCCCTCGCCGATGCAGTAGACCGTTATCAAGTACGAAGCAGTCGTCCGCGTAACTGATTATTTGCCCCGTGGTAAATAACGGTTGCTTTGAGCCGGCAGGTATGGCCTTGTAAACCAGCGCGCCGGCAATATCCATCACGAATCCCGTATCGCCACTTTCGTTTACTCTCGCGCTACTGACGCGACCCCTTCCTAAAACTATTTCGTTATCCAAAAAAAGCATTTTTATCCTCCTAAGCGCACCGTAATGCTCGCGTTAAGCGTTCCGCCCACGGGCGAAGGCGTAGTGCCCACTATTGCGCTATAACTTATCGCGCTTCCTGACGCAAGATACGGGAAATACAGTCTTATTCCTCGGTTCGTTAAGTAAACCGTTTTTACGCAGTCCTCGTACATAAACAGCAGATAATCGCCCAGATTTGCTACGTCGATAGGAGATCTAAAATCGCCGTCAAAGTAAAGGTTAAGCTTGCTCCGCGCCGCGCCTATCGTAAACGCTATTTGCTTTAACGCATTTCCCTCGCTTATCGTGACTATTTCTTCGCAAGTCATGGGATATTCAGCCGTTCCTGCCGTCATATAAATCTTTGACGCGCCCTCAACGTGCTGAACGCTTATTCTATTCATAGAAGGATGGTAAAGCTCCATAAACGCGTCCTTTAGATTAAGCAGGGTAATGCTTGACGATTTCATAACGGTCGTTAGCGAGCTTACCACGCGCTCGTTTTCACCAAGCAACCCCTTTGCTCTCGCAAGCAAGGGCGACTTGTTGCAAAGCGCTATAAACCACAAGTTTACACGTGCCATAAAACCTTTTTCGCCCATTTCCACGCGTTCGTTAAGCGCAAGATTTTCGCCGTCGTAGGTCAAAAAGTCCACGCCCGTTTTATCTCGCGCCCCGATAAGATAAGTCGTACCCGTTTTCACTACTGCAACCTCGTAAGGATCGTAGCCTTCAAACACGTGCTTTTTAGCTACGCCCGACTTAAACAAATACCCTACTAATTGACCGTTGCCCGCCATAAACAGCGAGCCGTCACTACACAACGCACAATGCTCTCCACGGCGTTCACACTTGTATAAAGCGTTCACCTTTCGTTCGTATAGGTTATACACCGTAACCTCTCTTTCTCCACAAACGGCGATATACGTACCCGTCGGTTCGTGCAAAAAGCGAGCGTTCTTCTCTACTTTTTGTTCCATAATAGACATGCTGTCAGCGGTAGCGTACTCTGGATAGCTTAGCATAGTATAGTTGCTTACGCTCTCTTCTCCGCTCGTCATCGAGGTCACGTAGCTAATGTTCCTTACCACCAAATCCACGCTTTTAGCGTCCTGCACAGTCCCCGTGTAGGTGCGCGTGCTCCAGCCCGAAATAAAGTGCGCGCGCATCACGGGCACTTCGTCCATCAGCACTATAACCTCAATAGGAGAGGACGGAAACGCGCCTCTTATCTTTATATCGTTGCCCTCCAAAGCAATAGTCGCGTTTAACTTTCGGCTTATGTTTGATGTTGACGACCTATATATCGGCATATTAGGGTGATCGTTTAACCCCTGTCCAAGCTTAAAGGTCTTATTCGACAAGGTTTCACTTCCCAAAAGTGCCTTAACGAATAAGTTTTCACCGCAAACGAACTGCGTTTCACTCGCTTTTTGTTGCAAAAACACCTCTACCTTAATAACGATACTTTCGCCCTGAATTTTTTCAACCGCGTCGAACGTAACGTAATTAACGATTTCACTACCGTCGCTTAAAGCAGAAAGTCCTATCTCGCTTACGCTTTGTCCGTTGGCAATATCCTTTTCGCTAACGGACGCGTAGTATACGGCAAAAAGAGTACCCAGTTGAGGATCAAAATTATGCTCTCCCAAACGCGTAGGCAACGCTACGAGCTTCGATCCAAGCGCGTAGCCGTTGCGCGAGCTACCGTTACCTATCGCCATAAACGAGCCGTACGTGTTTTCACTCATTACCGTTTTTAGCAGATTATCAAGCACCTCGTTATGAACGCTAACCACCGTTTTTCCGTTAGATATCGTAAAACGGTTATGTACGTGGTGCGTCGTTTTATTTTCTTGAATCATAATCGTCTCCTTTTTTATCATGGGAACGACGTTATCAGGGTGACGTTGATAACGTCCTTTTTCGTGCCGTCGCCCGTAGCCGTTTTCATTAGCGAGCGCTGTCCGTCGTAAATAATCAGAGAGGGAACGGACGCGTTTTTTACGAAAGACAGCGACCGACATTTTGCGCTACTTTTTATGAGCAACGGTTGACTTTTACCTCCCGTTTCGTCCACTCTTACAACGTAAACCTTGCCCTTTTCGCAGTACGCGACAAGCAAATTTCCGTCGTAAGAGGTAATCGCGCTGCTTTCGCTATTAATGCAAATTACGCGCGTAAATTTTTTAATTAAGCTTTGGTCAAAGCTTCTGACGAAGGTGTTACCCGCCCTGTCCGTATAGCAAAAGGCGTATCCGTCCTTCCAGTCGGTTACGTCACCGCATTTACCCCTACCTAAAAAATAGGGCGACTCAAGCACGAAGTTGTTTTCCTCAAAAAAGTACGCCTTGACGTCGTCGTTTTCACACGAAACGAGCGCCCACGTATCTCCTATTTTGCACAAGTTAGCGCTACCGTTACTCTTTTTTAGGCTTACGCCTGCTCCCATACAAAGCACCTGAACGCTCGTTAAAATCATATCCGCGTTACACGAAACGCCTACCGTCGCGTCACCCGTCACGAACGCTGAACACAGCACGATCCTCTCCACGGTTTCGCCTGCCTTGCAGTTCACGTCACTATTGCCTGCAACCAGCCCGTTGACGAGCAAGCACAGCCTTTCTTCCACGTCAGCGTTTGCGCGCAAAGTCGCTTTTAGCAGTATCGTAACCGTACCCTCCGCGCTAACCTCCGTAACCTCGTAAACGCCTTGGCGAAGGTCAAGCTCTGGATTGACCGTACAGCTTTCGCATCCGCTTTTATTTGAAGAGGTTATAGCGTTTAGTCTGCGCTCGATATCCTCCGTTTTGAGGTATGCAATTTTTCCGTAGTCCATACGCTCCTCCTATCGCGACGAAAACGTGAGTGAGAGCCTTGAAACGCACGCGTTTTCACTTTCGCACACGATATCAAGTCCTATCCTCTTGCCCGAAAAATTCACGCGCTTTTTTTGCACTTCTGCTTTACCCTTAACGAATACCGTTTTCGTTGTCTTATCGTTTTTAAGAATCAGCTTGCAGTCGCTTTGCGAAAACAAGGTGATTTCTCTGACGCGCTTATTGCTCACGTCGCCCAAATCGGTTTTGGGAATAGACCACTTCTTTTTTAAGGTCGCTCCCATATTCTTGCCGTTAGCCGTAACTATTCCCGTCTCGCCCTGCGCGGTCACGGCAAAAACCTGCTCGTCTATCTTGCACAAGCTGGTAATATCCATTCCGCGCGAAAGCGCGTACTCTCCACTCGCCACCGTGTAGACGAGTAAGGCGTTATTAAGCGAGGTCGAACTTTCCTCACCTACGAATTCACCGTCGTCAGCGCGCTTGAACGCGAGGTAATATTTACCGCTGGCGTAAGTGCAGCAACAGCTTTCACCCGAAGCAAAAAGACCGTCAAGCATAGGCAAGATTTTGTGCGTCGACGCTCCGTCAAAGGCGTACAAGCCGTCCTCCGCCAAGAAAATTATTCTATCTCCACACAAGCACACCGAGCCGGGAAAAATCTTACCGCTTGACACGAAAAGATTGCTCACCGCAAAGTCGGTCTGCGCCCCGTAGGCGCTTATTCGCGAGATGCCGTAATCACGAAAAACGTACACGTAGCCAAGATAGCTTACCACGCGATTCAGCGCGCCACGCTCGTCGATAAGCTGGATAAACCCACCGCCCGAAAGGGACGCGTCCCAGTTGGTCGGATCAAGATCGTCCGAAAACCAAACGCAATTTTTCTCGCCTGCCGTAGTCACGAAAAGTCGCTCGTAATGCAATGCAAGCGAGATAATCGAGGGCGCGTTTTCTACCTTATACGGCACGCTTTGCCCGTCGTAAACGAACATTCCTTCCTTAGCCGAGCAAAAAAACACGACGTCCTTTCCGTACAGTCGATAGTTGATAAACCTCACGTCCGTGTAAATCACGTCGCTTAGTTTTTCCCATCCACTTTCCGTCATTTCGTACAATTGCCCGTCCGTAGCGTGAGCAATCAAGCGGTTGTCAGGCGCGTCTAAATCAAGGTCGTATCTATTGTAAAGCCACAAGCGCTTTACCTTAATTCCGCTGAACGCATCCACTTTTTCAACGCCGTAGCCGTCCGTCAAAACGCCCTTGCTAAACAAAAAGTTATAGCACTCCTTTGCAACGGATGGACTTAAAACGCTTTCGTCCAAAGCATAATTTACGCCCGACAAAAAGCTGGATATTTTAAGGCGATTTTTACTAAACGAGCCATAACGTACCCTTCCGTTTCGCATTTACGCCCACCTCCGTCTTTTGATTTTTTGCTCCTTTTTAACGCGTGTTGCACAGTTAAGTCCGTCGGTAAAGCGCTGTTCAAAAACGCTGGCCTCCTCAGCCGCGCCCGAAATAATACTGTACTCACAAGCAACGCCGTAAGCAATAACTCGTTCGCTTGGACTGTTCTTTTTGAAGGGCAAATCGTCCTCCATTTCCATCTCACTCGGAAGATGTGAATACTCGATAACGTACTCGCCGTTTTCAAGAATAATCCTATCGTAAAGCTCGCGGAAAGCGATCTTGTTACCTACCTTATCTTCAATGCAGTAAACGTCCACCACCCTTTCTTTTAGCTCGGTATACTCTATCTCGCCACCCGTAACGGTAATGCTTTCGCGCGTTTTGAGCGGTATCCAGTCGGACGCAATTTCGCTGACTACGAGGTTTGCGCAACGAAGTAGAATCGCTTTTTCTTTTTCCTGCTCCTCGTCGCCCACCTCGCCCGATTCAATAAGCTCGCTCACTTCGTCAAGTCCAAGAAACATTGACGCGTAATAAATAGCAGTTTTTAATTTCATAATTCCTCCTGACTAAATCAAGAGCGCCCGAATTAAGCACGAGCGCTCTATTTTTCACACAGACGAAGAGAACGCTCTCTCCGTTGCTCTTTCAATATCTTTTACCGTTTCCCAAACCTTCTTTTTACGCAAAATCTCGTTTTCTTTTTCGGTCTCGCGCAAAAATTCGTCCATTCTCTCTCGGCGTGATTTTTGCACAAGGACAAGCGTTCGTCCGTCCAATTTGTCGTACGGCACGACGAGGGCGAGCGTATTTCCTATCTGACCGCGGTGATGAATTTCATACCTTTTCTTTTCGTAAGAATAAAACGTAAAATACTGCCCGTCAATTTCTTTGATTCGCTTTGCAATATCGTACAAATCGTCAACTACTTCTTAGCCCTTGCCTATCATTTTTACGCCTCGGTATTAAAGCCGGTAAGCTTTGCCTGACCGTTGGGACGCGAGCAGATAAGGTCGCAGTACTTTACGAGCGTAGCCGTGTAGGTAGGCTTGCCCTGAGTCTGACGCAAAATCTTGCCGTTCTCGTTTTCAAGATATCTCCAGTCGCAAAGCTGATGAAGCTTGAACGCGGAAGTGTCGAGAAGGTACATAGTGCCGTCCTCGATAAAGCGGTCGTAAACGAAAGGAATTCCGTTATACGAAAGCGTCTTATATCCGCCCGAAAGCTCCATAACGTCCACGTTGCGCTTAAACTGTTTCATATATTCCTGATAAGCGTACTTCACGTCCGCGGAAACGGCGATGAAGTCAACGGTGGAATTCGCGTTGTATTCAAGACGGTCAATCGCCTTTTGAATAGTGATCTCGTCAATGTCCGCGTTTACCGCTTTTTCGTAAGGCGCAAGGAAGGGATACGCGTTTCTATCCAGTCCGTAAAGCGTTTTACTCTTATCAAAAATCGCGCCAAGTCCGGTAATTTCCTTGTCCTTACTGCCCTGAATATACATAACGTTGCCGTCGTTTATAGTCGCGCTTACCGTGCCGGCAAAGGTTACGGTGTTTGCGTCGCGGTTAACGTACGCGATGCGAAGCCCGCTAACCACCAAGCTACCTCCTGCGGTATAAACGTCCACTACCATTCCTTCGATAAGGTTACGCGTGGACGACACGGGATACGCGCCACCGCTGATCATAGCGCTGACGGAGCAAAGCTTACCGCTACCGTCGCCGTAAAGCATTCTGCCAAGGTTAAACTTGGACGCAGAAAGCAAGCTTTCAAGCTCGCTGTTAAGCAGGTCGGTAAAAGCGCCCTTGCCGTCAGCCGACGCACGAATAGCCTTGTCCGAGATTTCAATCTGACCGTAAAGGTTTTTAAGCGTGGACACGAACTGAATGTAGTTGCTACCGTACGCGCCGGGAAGATTGCCCGACTCGTCGCCTGCTCCGATACCGCCGTTGATACCCACTCTTGCAGCGGTACGAACGTCCTTACCCCAAACGTCTACGCTAGTTTGTTCGATCTTGGACAAAAGGGGATTTGCCTTCGTGTTAAGAAGTTCAGTCACCGCACCAAGATAAATAGTTTTTAACGCGTTTTCCGCATTAGTAATAGTTACCATAATTTTTCCTCCATTTTTTAGGTCGTTATTAACCGTTGATAATTATTTCTGCCAATTTTTTAGCCTCGGCAAGGCTTTTAGGTTTGTTTACGGGAGTGAGCGCACTCTCGCCCACGCCACCGCGAAGCACGCTAACCGCGTTGTGCGAACTTAAACTCTTTAAGTAGTCCTTAATAATCATCGTTCGCAAGCGCTCGCATTTTAACGCGTACTCGCTCAAAAAACGCTCGTCAGCCATAATTTGTTCGTAATCGGGGCATACGTTACCCTCGATTTTTGACGTAAGGTCACTAACGGTGCGTTTTAAGCTTTCGTTTTCTTCACGCAAAATCGCCAACGCCTGACATCTTTTGGTGAACTCCGCCTCAAGCGCTTTGTAAGCTTTCTCTAGCGGATTTGCGCTTTTTACTCGCAAAACTTTCTTGTCTTTTTCCATACTTTTTACTCTCCTTCCGCCTGCTTAAGCGTGCGCTCGAAAACTTTGTGACGGCGAATATGTTCGAGCATTTTTTCTTTAAGCGCCGGCTTTTTCTCGCAAAGCGCGTTAAACTCACTTCCAAGAAAATACTTGGTGTGCTCGTCCACGTGAAGCGCGTGATTATCCACCTCGCTAACCTCCACTTCATCGCTATCAATAAGCAAATTTTCTTTGCCTGCACGGGCAACGTGAAGCGCGTTAACGTCCTGCGTTTGCTCCCATCCGCCGTAGCCGAACGCGTCCAAAATTTTGTAGCGCGTCTGAGCGTTGATCTTGCCGTTTTCGTCGTGAAGAAGACCTGCTTTAAGAAGGTCAAACATCAAACTTTGCTTGGTTGCGATAGTGGAATTGATTTCGTTTTCCGTGTCAAATCTAATATCGTCGCAACTTACGTCGCTTGCCGACCAACTGATAAGCTCAATTTCGCCACTATCTCCAACGCAACGTGAAAGTCTGGTTTCACTTGCAAACTGACGGTAAAGACGGAGCATCTGCTTTGCCGTTTTTCTTATCGCGCGCTTTACGTTTTCCGCCGTCACCGCTAAACGCGTGTCGTCTTGCTCGACGAGCATTTGAATTGCAACGCCACTCGTGACGGTCGAGGGCACGGAGGACGAGCGCATAATTTCACTTATTCCGCTCACGTCCACGAACTCGGACAAAAGCCTTTGCTCTTCTACCGTAAAGTCGGCAGGAACTGAGCCCGGACTCATGAACCTCGGCGCGTTACTACCCTGACGGTAAACGAGAATTTTGCCGGGCGATAGACCTTCCGTTTCCAAATTTTCGGTATCCACCGATCCGTCTTCTACCGCCAAAACTCCCATAGCGATACGGTTAAGAAACTCGTGCTTACGGTTCTTGACCGCGTTGTACGCGCGCTGAATAGGAATAGTGCGCTCCACCATGCACGAGCCGAAAAACGAGCCTGCACGGTTAAGCGAATTTTGTTGAACGAAGGGAAAAGTGCGCTGACCGTCCACTCCGTTTTCGTAGGGAAGCTCGCCGTAATAAAGCAACTGGTTGCCTGCAACGATCACAAGCTCGCCGTTAGGCTTTTTTACGGTCGGACGAGTGTAACGCTCAATCACGATTACCCTGTCCTCCTTGCTTTCGCGCCCCACCTTTGCAATGGCGCTTGCAAGCCCCAGTCCACCGATAACGCCTATGCCGTCCAGCGCCACTACGTCCGTGCTCTCCGGTTTTACCTTCTTGCCCCAAATAGCAAAAACGTCCTCCACGTGCACCGCCTTTGCGTGAATAATACTGTTGCACTCGTCCAAGTTTCCGCACACCAGCGAATCGGGGAAAATCTCGTAAGGCGGACATACGTCCACGCTTATTTCGCCCTCAAACACGGGTTTTCCCTGCTCGTCCGCGCCCACGCATTTACCGCCTAAGTTATTCCAACCTATTTTATAAAACGCGCTACCAGTTAGCTCCGACCACATAGTCGCCTTGCTTATAAGCTCGTCCATTTCCAGTTTTGCGCACGCCGACGCCAAAATCTTGGACGAAACCTTTGCTGTTTTGATATCGCCCTCGTCGTTGCTTGCCGGCAAAACGCTCATTTTCGGTCGCACCCTCGCAAGCTTAGCAAGCCTCGTTTCCACGATAGTGGATAAGTGATTGAACACTTCTCTCTCCTGCCAGTAATAATCCTTTTCGGTATCCTCAACGTCGCCGTGAGCACCTATTCTGCAATACTGATTGCCTATAACGAAGTTGGCGTTAAGCTGCCATTGCGACTCGAACTGACGGCGCGACAAAGCGCGTTGCTCGTAGTCCTTTTTGACTTCTGCTACGATATCTTCTATAAACTGCTTATCCATTTATGCTCCTTTCGTGGTTTGCGCTCCACGCAAGCGTAAAGTTTCAATACTTTTGGGCACGATTTCCTCGCCAATGAGCTTGTAAAGGTCGCGTAAACAATGCTCGCACACGAACAAAACGCTCTTTATCCCCATTCGCTCCAGCCTGATCACGTAAGACGCCCTGTTCTTACAATTGCCCATCTCACATTTTCTTTTTTCTTCACTTTTCAGAAGTTTCATTTAATCCCTCCATTAAAAGTCTGATTAGCCTGATTTTTTCTCTTTTAACCTCTTCCTCGCTCATCTCGTCGTCCGTGTCTACGCTTAAATCAAGTAGCATTTTCATAGCCGTCGTATCAGGCGGAATTTCCTTGGTGCTGACCTTCTTTTTGACCATAGTCATCTCGCCGTCAACGAGTGCGTATTCTTCCACCGTTTCGCTCGTTTCGTACCCAAACGCCTTACGACGTATAGCGCGGTTTAGTTTATTCGTCACGTTTTTACTC
The DNA here is from genome assembly GCA_017623435.1 of Clostridia bacterium. GTDB lineage: Bacteria > Bacillota > Clostridia > Christensenellales > Pumilibacteraceae > UBA10677. The sequence goes on along the minus strand of JAGAPD010000009.1, from coordinate 45,346 downwards.
ATCTTGATCTCCTGCCTAATTTGCGTATAAGCCTTGCTTTGTCCAGCGAAATTTCGCTCTCCGTTTTCTTCTCAATATACGGCTCGGGACGGGACATAATCATGTAACGGAGCTCATCACACGCGTGGTCGTTGACCTTGCGCGGATTATCCCCCTCGCCCCACCAGTAGCCCTTTAACTCGCGTATCATCTCTACGCACGAAGAAAAGATAAAAAGCTTTGGTCTGTCGGGCGAAGAAAGTGGACGAAGATAATCTTTCACCCTGTTTATTCCGCTGAAAACGTCCTTGTTTACGCGCGTGTTTACGAGTATTCCCTCGTCGTAAAAAAGCTCGGCAACCGACTTACTTGACGCAAGCGTACGCTGATTCGCCGCGCTGTCGATAAGCGAGCAAAGCCTGCCCTTACTATCTCTTTGCCAGCCTAATCTGTCCGCAATTTCCTTGATTTTTTGTGCGTGGTAAGAAACGCTTTTGCCCTGCTCGTAATGCTCGGCAATGACGTAAACCACTCCGTCGCCGTCGGTGGCGTAAAAGTGGCAGGACAGCGGATTGTTAAGCCCGGGATCAATGGAAATATTATCGTACCATTCCTTGGGGACGGGAAAGGGCGCGATAACGTGAACGCTTTCGTCAAACTCGGGATACACGAGTCCCTTGTTTGCGGTAAAGCGTCCATACCTTCTGCGGTCAAGCTCTTCTGCCGTGAGCGAGGCGGAAACGCTATCAATCTCCTTTTCGTCAAGATAGGGATTGTCCTTCCACTCCATAAAAATATGCCAGACGTTAGGATCGTTCGTTTCGTTGAGGTAAATGCGATTGTAAACGAAGGTTATGCCTTTTAGGGGCGTCATCGTGCCGAAAACGTCGCCCCTTCTGTCCACGACTCTCATTCTGCACTCGTTATAAATATCCTCGGGCGGTTCTTCGTCAAACCAAACGTAGTCAAGCGACGCGCCCTGAAACTTTTCTCTACCCATTTCCGCGCTCTTAAAGGTTATCCTGCTTATTCCGCCAAAAACGTTTTTGACCGCAATGTAGTCGATAACTCCACCCTCGGGGTTAGAGCTTTTGCCCGAAACCATAACGACGTCCGCTATCCAGTCGGGGTTGAGGTAATACAAAATTTTGCGCTGGGCTACGTCACGCTGTACTTCGCGCGACACCGAAACCACCCAGCCTTCCGTGTTTTCACGGTTTTTTCGATAGGGGTGAATTCCTCGCGCCATCCACACCGTCTCCACCGCGCCACACTCCGTTTTGCCCGACCTGTTACCACCAAAAACCCACCTGTTACGCTTTTGACACTTATGAAAAGCAAGTTGCTTACGGTGAATTTTCTCGCCCGTATTATAATGAAAAATACGGTTGTTCCTGTGCAAAATTTTCTCTTTTATTTCAAGCGCTCGTATTTTCTTTATAATCTCTTTGTCCGTCATAATTTCTCCGTAATTAGTGTTTTTTCTACTTCTTTTTTGCTTTTACGACCTCGCAAATTCGCTATAATAAGGCTATGAAAAAATTGTGTATTCTTTTAATATTTTGCGTCCTCGCCCTTTCCCCTTGTTCTACCGATACGGCAAAAGCAAGCACGCTTACCTACGCGCTTATAAAAGAGGACGCCGTTCTTTACCACGGCGACGCAGGCGGTTACTCGGCAGTCACTTCGCTACCAAAAAACTACTTCGTAGTAGTCACGGGCGAAGAAACGGAGGGGTACGTACCCGTCAGTTATCTTGATATCGAGGGTTTCGTCGCATCACAAAAACTTGAGTTCGTAGATTATGAACCCAAGTATAAATTCGCCGAAAACAACGTCCTCACCGCCACCAACGACGGCCACGAGGTCAACGTGCGACTTTCCCCTACTTCAATTTACGATAACGTGATTGCCGAGCTTGAGAGCGGTGACAGCGTGTACTACTACGGCAAAGTCAACGGTCAGGCGCAGGTGGGCGCGTTGGGCGACGAGTGGTATTACGTGCGATTCAATAAAGGCACTTCCACCGTGCGAGGATATATTTATACTCTATACGCAGACGCGCTCCCCATTAAAGAAAACGTTATCGAGCGTGTAGAGCCTCCCGTAGAAAATACGCCTGACGACGACTACGAACAAATTAGTGAGCAATCCTATTCTGACGTGCGTGAAATCGTGATTATCGTTTCGCTGTGCTTGCCCGTTTTAGTAGTAATGTATCTGATTTTTCACCGCCCCGAGAACGAGCAAAGAAGATAGTTATTTCATTCTCGTTTTGGCTTTAAGTACGTTGATAGCGCCCGACACAAAGGAAAACGGAAGGTAATCCTTTTCCATACGCTGTTCGTCAAAGCCCGCACGAAGTAGCGCAAGCTCCGCTTTCTTTATTGCCTTATACAGTCTTTTGTAGGTCAAGCTGAGCTTGATGTCTAAACTCTTGCTGATCTGATCCCCCGTCTCGCCCTGCGCGTACTGCTGTAACATAAAGTATTCCTCGCCCGTCAGCTCGTCCTCTAACCTGTTATACATAATCCTGAGGTTAGTAATCTTCGCTTTCTTCATTGACAGCGCGAGAATTTCGTCGTACTGATTTACAGTCACGCCAAACGCGTTAAGCGCAATCTTGCTTATTCTTTTATCCAGATTTTCCAAGTACTTCTCAATCGACGGAGCAATACGGAAAATCAAAAGTATCCAGATTTTCATATTTTTCTCCTTTTTCGTATCGGTACTAAAACTTACCGTTTTCCGATTCGTAAGCGAGGTCCCCAAACGCGCTTTCGTTAATCGTGCCCTTAATATACCCCAAATAAAGTGACAACTGTCTGTCAACATTACTATTTTATTTACGACTTTTTTCAAAATTTTTGCAACAAAAAACGAGGCTTTTTCATAAGCCCCGTTTTTCTATTTTAAGACGCTGTGTTTTCGTATTTAAAATTTTTTTTCAGCATTTTCTCTTTTCTTTATATAAATCCAGCAAAACTAGCGCCATCAAAAAATAAGCGTGTAAAAAGTATTGACTTTTGAAAAAGCCGTGATATAATGCAATCACAAAGGCAAAGATGGCAACGTTTTTGCCTTTTACTATATCATTTTTTCAGGAGGAAAATCAATGGCAAACCATTATGACTTTGAAGAAAGCAACAAGAAACAGCAAACTTCAGTAAAACGCGCAGGCACGGGATTTTTGGACTTATTGACCGAAAACCTTGTTTTCATTCATGAGGATGCTGTCGTACAAGACGAAGGAGCGTCGCTTAACGTATCACACGTATATAACGATATTTACCGCACAAGCGAGCTAACATATCTTGCTAACGGCACAACCATACGCGCATTTGCACATTTAGGAATGGGTTGGAAAACAAATCTCCATCAATACTTTTACGCTGATCCGGAAGACAACACGAAATTTTACTACATTAATCAAAACGGATATAAACAGGTGTTTAGAAAGATCAACGAAAACGGCGTGCAAAAAATCGTTAACGAAGACGGACAAAATCTTATCTACAACCCTACCAACCGTATACTTAGCGACAAAAACGGCAACAAATGGCATTTTGATAGTTGTGGCAAACTAAAAACATATGAAAATTCAGTTGGGCGTTGCATCACTATTGAATATGATGGCGATAAAATTACCAAAATAACAGATAGCAACAGCCGATCTGCTAATTTTAATTATGATACGACAAGTGGGCTTTTAATCAGCATTTCATATGGTAAAGATTCCACACAAAGAACTCTTACTTATGAATATAATGAGCAAAATCAGCTTGTAAGAATTGGGTATGGTGATGGAAACTTTAGCACCTACACCTACAATAGCGAATATAAACTAGAAAACATTACCGATCAATCAGGTTATAAAATCAAATACATTCGCAGTGATGGCATTGCAAGAATTCACGAATACACCGAAACGGCAGAAATTGCAGACGGAGCCGTGACTACTCTTGCTCAACAAACGAACGGAACTACGACTGAACAACGCAACAATTATTTAACTATTCATTATAACAAGTACCAAACGCTTGTCGATGATAATAAAAACAAAGTAACGTGTTATTTTTTTGACGATAACCAAAAATATATCGGCAAGTACGTAAAGGAAAACAGCGATTCAGTTACTCAACTTGACCATTTGGAATACGCAAGTACCGTTTACACCGAAAGTGGCGGAACCAAAAAAGCAAACCAAGGAATCTCAATCAACTTAGATAAACATAATTTTATTTATTCACATACGGATATAAATCCTATGATTGATCAAAACGGTAATACGTTCCCCCAAAATATTTTTGGAAATTACGACGTTGCAGTAGACACTTCGGGACGTTGCGTTCTAAAAAAGACCGTTCCCGTATCCCCCACTTCTGACGGCTATATGGCATACGCTTTCACTAGTTTAAGCGAGGCAAGAACGACCAGTTTTCGCGACGACGGAGATTATCGTATCGGCATTCAGCTCCACTATCAAAACGAAATTACCGAAATATTAGGTCCTATTGTTTATTCAGATTTTCCCAGCAGAACAGGATACACTCAATTCGCAGTCACGGCTATAAAGCCAGATCCCACTCGTGGCACGGTAACAAAAGCTACTATTTATTTCGAATTTAGCGATAACGTACAAAGAACAAGCAGTGAAGAATTACCATATGCTACTCTTTGGAACGTATGTATGCTTGAAGGCGGTTTTACCAAGCTTTCTTTTGACAAAGACGACAACAATCCGAATCTTATCGTTACCACAATAGAAGACGAAAACGGCGATATCGTGGTAAACAAAACGGATGGTAACGGCTTAACCCTTGAAAACGGAATTAAAATTAAAAACGGTAACGACTATACTCCCTTTTTAACGACGTATTCGTATAACAGTGATAAAACCTTAGCGTTTGAAACGGATTTTAGAGGCGTCAAAAAAACTTACGGTTATACTCCGTCCAAAAAAGTATGTTCTGAATCCACTATACATAGCGGAGATACGAACACAAGCAACGCAATAACGGAACTCAAAAACTATAATTCCAACGGCACGTTAGTAAGCATTGTAGACTCGCGAGGTTTTGCTACCGCGCTAAACGTGTCTCCTGCGTTTAACGAGATATTAATTAACGCGTCTCCCTTGGGGCACGTAACCGACTATTCATACAACGATAACGGCGACTGCACAAGTATGAATAGCACCGCAAACAATTCAACCACATCTCACGCTTATTCTTATACCAAAGGTTACCTTACGAAAGTGCAAAAACAAGGTTTAACGTATTTATATACTTACGACGGTTTTGGACGCTTGACAAAAGTAATAAAGAATGGTATAGTAATAAAAGAGTATGAATATAAGTCTAATGCTAGTTATTCCAACGGGGAATCTAATTATACTCTCGTAAAACACGACGGTTATATTGAAAAAGAATACTATCGCCAAGACGGCAAGCCAATCCGTGTCGTTAAAGTCACTACCGATTCTAACAATAACAACGTTGAAACGCTTATTTACGAAATCGTTTACGATAACCGTGACAACGTTGCCCAAATAATCGACCATTCTTCCGGCACGGTTATCCAACACGTCTATTCTTATACTACCGACGGTCAGCTTGCTCGAATTCAAACGTTAGACGCTGGCACGGGTAATATTATAAATACCCACGACGACCACGGTAGACTAATTAGCAAAACGGTAGACGAGCTTTACGTTCCTACCGCTACCAATATCCGCGAGCAAACGCGTTACGACTACACTTACGATACCCAAAACGGCGTCGTTTGCCCCGATAATAGACTTAAAAAAATACTTATCAATAACGACGTAGACATTAGTTACTCTCACGATAATTTAGGCAGACTTACTTCCCGTTCTACCGTAATCAGCAATATGTGCGGTATGAGCGAAAGTTATCAATATATGGGTAACGGCATTGATAGCGTAACGGGACATACCAATCGCCCCTCAAACCTGATTACCAACCTTTCGCTTACTAACAGTAACAACTCTTCGCAAATCAGCTATCACTACGACGCTCACGGCAATATTACCCACGTAATTAAAGACGGCAAAGAAACAAAATATACTTACGACAAAACCGACCGCCTCGTTCGTGAAGATAACGACTTCCTTAATATTACTCACTACTACAATTACGACGCAAACGGTAACAGAACGTACGAACAAAAAACTTACTATCTCCCGTTGTCAACTTCTTTCTCGCAGTCTTTCGGTAGAATCAAGCACTACACCTACGACGGAGATAAGCTTACAAAAGTCGTTATCAACTCGTATTACCCGTATGAATCCTCCACCCCCGTTATCGAAAAAACTATTATCTACGATAACTTAGACCGCCCCGTTTCTTACTTTGGTAATAACCTTACTTGGACTCGTGGCAACAAGCTTGCGTCCTTCGGCTCTAACTCTTACGCTTACGATATTAACGGCTACCGCGTGAGAAAATTCACGCCCAACGGTAACCACAAATACTATCGTAACGGCGAGCAAATTCTTGCTGAAGAAATTACCGTTGGCAATACCGTTGAAACGCGTTTTTACTACTACGACGCTAGCGGTATTACGGGCATGAAAACCGTAACGGGCACTAACGTTAAGCGCTATTTCTTCCAAAAGAATATCCAAGGCGACGTTATTAATATCGTAGACGGTGGTTGTAACCATATCGCTACTTACCACTACGACGCTTGGGGCAACGTACTGCGCATTACCGACAATAGCGGTAACGAAATTTCCATTACTGCCGACCATATCGCGAACAAAAACCCGTTCAGATTCCGCGGTTATTACTACGACAGCGAAACGGGACTCTACTACCTCAACGCGAGATACTACGATCCTGAAACGGGCAGATTTATCTCGAAAGACGACGTCGATTATCTCGAGCCCGACTCCGTCAACGGCTATAACCTTTTCACTTATTGCTATAATAATCCGATTATGTATAGCGACCCTAGTGGAAATTTCGTTTGGGGGATAATAATTACTGCTGCATTAATTGCTATTGCTGTTAATCATAGCATTTCTCTTATCGAAAACGTAATTGCTGAATCCAATTTAAAAGACACCTATTCAACTGAAGAAGCAATTCAAAAAATCGAAGAAATTACAGGACAAGATACTGTTTCTTTCGGGGAAAATGGAGTTAGAATATACACTTCTCATAAAATACATTCCAGATATCAAAGAATATATATTTCAAAAATAATTCAAAGAACAGTTAACGATAAAGGCGAAAAATACACAAACAGAAGCACTTATAGTTTAGCGTCCGAATGGTTTGGTCACAATGCTCTTTATTTATTCAATTTTGATACACATAGTACTGCTGATGTTGATTTAGATTATGAATTTTCTAATAATGACACTTTCACACAAATTGGTACAATTATTTGCATGTTACTGGGTTTCCTATAGGAGAAAATATCGTGGTTAGCAAAAAAACGAATAAAATATTTATAATAATTAAAATTATATCCACCTCTATCTTTGCAACCTTATTTCTATCCATAATTGCGCTTTTTATATGGGCACAAATTCCATTAAAAGTTGACGACAAATCCAAATATTTAGAAACAGACGGATTTAAATCAGATTTTGTAAGTTTTCCAAAAACAATCGAAAATTATAATATTCAAAATTATCATTATTATGACTATAAACTGGTAGATGGTTGCGAAATCATCTTAACAATAGCATACGATAACGCTACTTTTGACAAAGAATTGGATAGGTTAAATTCCACAAAATATGTTTTTAAGCACTTTTATGAGACTAAATCCGTTGTAATGGATGAAAATAAATATCTATTTAATTATTTCACCTACGTTTCAACTTATAATCCAAATGAAAACATATATGAATATGCTTGTGTTGATTTTAATAAAAAAGAAATAGTTTTTATTCTATTGGATCAAATTTCATTAAAACACATTTCAATCGACAATAAATATTTACCAAAAATTTTCACAAATAACGAATCGGTTTATCAAAACTATTATTACGATATTTATTCGATTCGTGAAGATTACTGGATAAACTAGCATTCAATATTTGTTACACAAAAAACGGGCTACCGCGTGGTAGTCCGTTTTGCTTTTTAGTTGATGATTTTGAGGTTGATTTTACCTGAAGTTTTGGCGGAGACTTGCACTTTGCCGTCCTTATATTTATAGGAAAGCGAAAGCGTTCCGCTACTTAACTTTAGCTTTGCTTTTGCGTAGCCCATACCTTCGATATACTTTGGCGCAAGCGTGATATTTTTCATACCTGCGTCACCCGAAACACCTAACAGTCCGTAGAAAATTTGTTTTACGCAACCGCCAAACATAGGATGGCTATTAGACGCATTACCCTCCCAGTATTCCCAAAGCGTAGTTGCGCCACGCGCCCTGCAATTACCAAACGAGGGGTATTTTTCACTGGAAAGCAAATCAAACGCAAGTTGCGTTTCGCCTGCCTGCGTTAAATACTGCATCAAAACGTCCGTACCAAAAATTCCCGTATCGAAAGACTTTCGCGTTTCGTAGTTACTTAAAAGGTTTGATTTCGTTCTCTCGTCGCCCAAGCCAAGCACGAGCATAAAAGCGTTTGCGCCCTGTACTCCGTTTGCAAAATTGCCAGAAGTCTTATCAAAATATTCGCGCACGAGTGCGTTTTTAGCGCGTTCAATTTCGCTGGAGTAATCAACTTTTTTGCCGATAACGCTTGCAATTTCGCTGACTAATTGCATACAGCGGACGTAATAATAGGTATTGACCAGCGGACGAGGCAAAATCACTTCGCCAGGCGTACACCAGTCGCCCAAGCACCAGCCCTTTTCTCTTTCTTTCACGATCAAACCGTTCTCGCAAAAGCCATGCATACTTTGCAAAAAGTAGGTCATATTGTCAAAATATTCTTCTAAAACGCTCTTATCGCCGTGAATTTTGTAGTGCGCGTAGGGCACGATCACCATCGCACTTCCCCATCCGCCCGGGCCACCGCCACCACCCATAAGGGGCGCGGTGTGCTGGATATGACCGCTATTTATATCCTGACAGTCGGCAATATCGCGTATCCACTTGCGGTAAAACTTGTCGCCGTCCACGAGCATCATTGCGCTTTCCGCCGTCAGTTGCCCGTCGCCCGTGTAACCAAGTCGCTCGCGGTGCGGACAGTCAGAGGGAATTCCACCGTGCATATTATATAAAAGCGTGTCAACGAAAGCATTATACAGCCAGTTGAGCGTTTCGTTACCGCACTCAAAGTGCGACGTAACCTTGATATCCGTGTGTACGACGCAGACCTCTACGTTTTCCACTTCGCCCTCAATTTCAAAGTACCTGAATCCGCTCCACGAAAAATAGGGATGCACGGTTAGTCCCTGCGCGTTGCGGTAAACGTTTTGAGATATTTGCCAGTCCCCACCTGCCGATCCAAAATCAAGCCTATAACCTATCAACTGCTCTGCGTGACGAACGGTAACTTCTTCGCTTTTTGCCGTAAAGCGCACGAATCCCGATATATTCGCGCCCGCGTCGTAAACGACGTTATTCCCGTTTCGTGTCACGATTTTGGGTGTACGTATGCTCACAATCTTGTCGTTAGGACAATTTTGCTTGCGAATTTTCGTATTAGAAATTTTAATTAAACTAACGCTATCGCTTGCGACAAAATCAGCAAACCCGTTAAAACCAAGGTAGTCGTGCACCTCGCCGTAATAGAGGTTATTACTCTTAATAAAGCCCTCGCCCACCTTTTCCGTGCCGTCGCTTACGATTCTGCTAACCACTCCGTCCTGCGTGATTTTAAGGTCAAAGCGCAAAATAAGCTCGTCCAAAAACCTCGTATCGCCCTCGCAGTCACGACGCGTCTGACGGAAAAATCCGTTACCAAGCATAACGACCATAGTATTTTCGCCACGTTTTATAAAGGGCGTGACGGAATAGGTGTTGTAGTATATCGTATGCGAGGTCTTATCAAAAAGCGGATAGCCGTAATTGCTGAAATCGCGATCAAGATAATCAGAGCAAACGGGCTTAAAAAATTCGTCGCTCACCCTCACTCCGTTGATAAAAAGCTCGTAATACCCAAGTCCGCAGATATCAATAACCGCGTTTTTTATATCTCCTGCCGTAAACTTTTTTACGACGACGGGAGTATCGTATTTTTTATCGAGCGCAATCCATTTTGACGATTTTGAAAACATTTTCTCTCCTTATAAAGCACTATACCCGTCAAAACGGACGGGTACGTGGTATGTCGTTTTATTTTTTTGCTCTCTCGCGCGGAAGTGCGCAGGGCAAAATGTAATGCTGGGGAATACCGTTTTTAATGCGGAAATTTTGCTCGCCTTGGATAAGGGGCAAGCAGTATTCAATAGCCTTTTCGGTAACGTCGTGGCCGTTTTCAGCAATCCACTCACGAGGGAAATATTTTACGCGGTTAGCTACTTCGGTCGCATCAACGCTTTCAATTCTCACGTTGTAGGGGTTGCTGGAAATACGCTTAAAGTACATCATAACGCCCGACTTACCCTCAAGCACGGCTTTTACCGCAGACTCGCCGATACGCTCCGCCTCGGTGATATCGCGCTTTGAGCTAAGGTGCGACGAGCAACGTTGCATAACGTTAAGCTCGATAGAGCGCACTTTGCATTTGAGCTCGCGAGATACGACCTTTTCAAGCGTTTTTGCAACGCCTGCCAAATATTTATGACCAAAAACGTCCTCTTTACCCGACTGCTCGGTCTGACCTACTTCGTCGGGATCAAGCTCAACGCCTTCGGAAATAGCAACTACGACCGCATAGTATTTTTTCATAGCCACGCGCACGTCGTCAAGGAATTTCGCCACGGAGAAAGGATTTTCGGGAAGATAGATAAGGTGAGGCGCAGGAAGCCCGTTTGCGCGGAGCACGGCACTTGACGCCGTAAGCCAGCCAGTATCACGCCCCATAATTTCAACGAGCGTAACCGATTCAACCGAATACACGCTACTGTCTCGCACGATTTCTTGGAGCGTCGTCGCAACGTACTTCGCCGCCGAGCCAAACCCGGGGGTGTGGTCGGTCACGGGCAAGTCGTTATCAATGGTTTTGGGCACGCCCACTACTTTAATATCAATATTATTCGCCTTAAAATACTTGTCAAGCTTTACGACGGTATCCATCGAGTCGTTACCGCCGATATAGATAAACGCGCCTACGTCGTGCGCTTTCAGCGTTTCCACGATAATCTTATAAACGGAATCGTCCTTTTCGCTATCGGGAAGCTTGAATCTACACGAGCCCAAAACGGTGGAAGGCGTTTGACGGATAAGCTCTACGTCGTCGTCACTCGCAATGACTTCGTTAAGGTTAACGAGCTGATTGTAAATAAGCCCCTCAATGCCGTTTACCGCGCCGTAAACGACGCCGATTTCTTCGTACTTGGTTGCGTGACGGAATACGCCCAAAAGCGACGCATTTATCGCGCAAGTCGGTCCGCCCGACTGTGCAACTGCAATATTCATCTTATTCTCCTTTGTTTTGCTAATACTATTGTACCACAAATCGCGCAAAAGGTAAAACGTTTTAAGGCATAAAAAAAGGCTTGTTTCACGCAAGCCTTAAAAAATGATTTTTTGCTTTCCTCTTCAACAATTATAACATCCAAGGTCCTTTTGGTATAACATCACATGTCAATGTTGCTTGATATCCCAAATTATCGAAATCAACCTCTTCTCCACTCACTAAATTTATAAACTGCCCCTCTTTTTTTACTGCAAAAATATAATCGCATGCATATGTTCTTATGAGATATTTTCTTTCATTAATGTTCCCAGTAACGAAAAACGGACTTTTTTTGTGATAAATTCGTTCTCCATTTTCATCTAATATCCATATTTTATCTTTTTCTAAACCATTAATTAGTTCAGTATTTTCATCTATCGTATGAGGCGACCATTGCGCTTCATTTACACCAACCAAATCTGAATCATAATACACAAGTCCTCCAAAAATTATTCTCGGTATTTCCTCTATCATTTCAATTATCTTAAAACCATACGGTTCATATTCCACAAGAAAATACTTTAGCTTTTCATGCTCGTCGTATAGCGGATATAATTCGTATCCTGTAAAATCAACTAATTGCCCACTATCATCATGATGCTTTTTATCTGGGTACTTTTTATCTATTTTTTCACGTATTATTCGAGCGTGCTCTTCTTCGCTATAGTTTTCTATTTTATCAGGCGTTAAAGCATAAATAATTCCAGCAATTAAAACGACAACAAAAGATAAAATTATTATTCTAACAATCCGTTTCGTTTTCTTCGTCATATTCTCTCTCCTTTTGCAAAATTTTGCGATACGGAAACGTATTTACAGTATTATTATACTACGCGGTTTTTTGCTTGTCAATAGGATATATAAAATTATACTAATTACTCTAAAAATATGTAAAAAAGACTTACCGAGGTGGTAAGCCTTTTCGTTTGTTATTTTTCGATAAATTCCCAGACGTCTTTGCTATTATTCAGTTCGTACAAAGTGACGGTGGTATAGTTACCACCCTTTTGCTCGTCGTAGCCGTGCTTTGAGATATAAAACTTTCCGTCGCCAAACGAGTACGCACCCGTCGAGCCGTCAAAGAAAATTCCGTTCACGCCACTCTTTTCCACGCCCACTTTTTTGAGCGTAAGCACCTTACCTATAGTGCCGTCGTCGTAGCCCGTAAGCTGACTTTCTTTTGCCGAAACGGACGCGTCCACGACGAAGGTGGAATAGTTGGGATACTGCGGTTTATAGCCCGTATAGACGAACGCGAAATAGGCGTTGGTATACGCGTCGTATTCAAAGTTTTGAACGCCCCAGTTAGTGTTGCCCGTAAAGAAGAAATATTTATTTCTGGGCTGAGCAGGACCAACTCTATGCATAGCGCGTTGATTAAGCGGTTTCGCCTCGTTCCACCAGGACGAGTGGTCGTATTGAAGTACGACCTGATAGTCGTTGTCGTCGCGGTTTACGTCGTTATACACGCCGTAGCAAACGTGCAAATAATTATTATCACTTCCGCCGAAATCAGGACCGATCGCAAGCCCGTCAATACCCGAACAGCCGTGTACGTGGTCCGCCGTTTTGCCGTTTACGGTCACTTGACCTTTGTAATCGTCCACGACGGTTTTAAGGTAAATCGCGCGCATAATTCCGTCCTTTTCCGCGTCAAGCCCCACTCTGTCAATCTTCTCCACGTCAAAGATTGCGATATAAAAAGCATCGTCTGCGTTCTCGCCCGTAATACCAAGCGAGGCAAGAATTCCCTTACCGATAGCGTCGTTTTTATATTCAAGCGAGGCGTAAACCTTGCCGTCCTTTTTATCAAACGAAATGCAACCAAGATGGCCAGTAATGTTTTCCACCGTGCCGATAACTTTTCCGCTCGTATCAGTTTTTACGAGCTTGGTCGTGAACGAATAATAAACGTATTTATTTTTCTCGTCGTAAGCAATGCCTTGGCAATGATTCTTGCCCCAGTAGCCCGAGAAAATAGTTTTTTGTAGTTCCATTTTCTTTTGCTCCTTGCTCCGTTTTATAATCTTTCAGCGATTTTTTCGAGGAAAGAACGCGACGATTGCGGATAAACGGTCACGCCGTCAAGGTGGAAAAGTCCCACCAAGTCCTTGGTCATATAACCGCTTGAAATGGTGTCAAGCGTAGCCTTTTCAAGCCTGTCCGCAAACTCGATAAGCGCGCTATTATCCTCGCTCTTGCCCCTTTGGCGCAACGCTCCGCTCCACGCAAAAATGGTCGCTACGGAGTTGGTGGAGGTTTCTTCGCCCTTAAGGTGCTTATAGTAGTGGCGCGTAACCGTGCCGTGAGCCGCCTCGTACTCGTAATTTCCGTCGGGGGAAACGAGCACGCTGGTCATCATTGCGAGCGAGCCGTAAGCGGTCGCTACCATATCGCTCATAACGTCGCCGTCGTAATTTTTAAGCGCCCAAATAAATCCGCCGTTACTTCTCACGATTCGCGCTACCGAGTCGTCAATGAGCGTGTAGTCGTAAGAAATTCCTGCCTTTTCGAACTTTTCGCGATATTCGTTTTCGTAAATTTCGGCGAAAATATCCTTAAAGCGATGGTCGTAGGTTTTGGAAATGGTATCTTTGGTCGCAAACCAAACGGATTGCGCGGTCGAAAGCGCGTAGTTAAAGCACGAACGCGCGAACGAGCCGATTGACGCGTCAAGGTTATGTACGCCTTGAAGCACGCCTGCGCCCTTAAAGTCGGCAATTTTTTGTCTGTCCACTCTGCCGTCAGGGTAAGAAACGACGAGTTCAGCCGTAGCCGGTCCGTCCACACGCATTTCGCTATTTTTATAGATATCGCCGTAAGCGTGACGGGCAATCGTGATAGGCTTGGTCCAGGTGGGCACGTAGGGGCGCATGCCGTTTACGAGAATAGGCGCGCGGAAAACCGTGCCGTCCAGAATCGCCCTAATCGTACCGTTAGGCGAAAGCCACATTTTAGAGAGGTTGTATTCCTCTACGCGCTGGGCGTTAGGCGTAATGGTCGCGCACTTAACGCCAACGTGATATTTCTTGATTGCGTTTGCCGCATCAACAGTGACCTGATCAGCCGTTTTTTCGCGGTTTTCAAGCCCTAAATCGTAAAATTCGGTATTAAGCTCCACGTACGGCTCAATCAAAATTTCCTTAATCCAGTCCCAAAGGATACGAGTCATCTCGTCGCCCTGCATTTCAACTATGGGAGTTGCGTATTTAATTTTGCTCATAACCCCTCCTAAAAAAGTTTTTATTATTATACTACGAAAAGGCGTGACAGTCAATCACTTGACCGCCACGCGCCCAAAAAAATGTATTTTTATAATAGGATATTATAAAACTTGCTACTTTGCTCTCAATACGGGGCTATCGTAACGATAGCAAAGCGCGTCCTTTTTCTTCTTTTCTTCAATCGCCAAAGCAAGCAATTTTTCTATAACTGCGCCCTCGCCTTTTTGCTCCAAAAACTCGTAATCGGGAAAAAGATAGGTCGCGAGCGAGCCGGGAATCGTGTTTATCTCGTTGATAAAAATCTCTTCGCCCTCACACAAAAAATCTATCCTTGCTATTCCGCTTGCGCCTAATCCCTCGAACGCAATTTTTGCGCTCTCACGCACGCTATCGCGCACTTTATCGCTAACGCAAGCAGGGAATTTTCGCTCGCCCTCGCCCTTAAAACCGCCCCTCTCGTACTTATCGAAAAAGGATAAAATCTGACCGTATGATATCGGCTGTTCGGGCAAACTGGCCACCACGTCCCCCGTCGTTCCTAAAACTGCGACGTTAAGCTCGGTAAAATTCGTTAGCGCGCGCTCAATCAAAACCTCGTTATCCCACTCAAACGCGAGGTTAAGCGCAACGATAAGCTGACGGGCGTTTTCCACTCGACTTACGCCTATGCTACTACCCAAAGCGTTGGGCTTTACTATAAGCGGATAGCCCGTATCCTTCGCCTTTTCTATAACGGCAGTCAGCGAATTTTCGTACTCGTTACGGCTTATAAGGACGTATGGCAAAACTTTTAATCCTAAATTAGAAAAAATCGTTTTTGAAAACGCCTTATTTAGCCCAAGTCCCGAGCAAAGCACTCCGCTACCCGTGTACGCTATTCCGCTCGTTTCAAGTAGCCCCTGCAAGCACCCGTCCTCGCCGTACGCCCCGTGAGTGCAAAGCAAAGCCACGTCGATTTCCTTCCATCTCTTATTCTTATAATATAGCGCGTTATCCCCGGGCTTTAAGTAGACGGGTTTACTTTTAAGCTTATCGTTTTTGTACGCAGAAAAGTCACCGTAATTAAAAACGACGTGCCACGTACCGTCCCGTTTGATATAGATAGGCAAAATATTATGCCCCGTGATTTTAGCACACGCGCCCACTCCCGTCACCACGCTTACGTCGTGCTCACACGACTTTCCCCCGTAAAAAACCGCTACGTTCATTTCCCCTCCTAATAAAAAAACCTCCATATACAATATGAAGGTTAGGGAAAAGTTGTTACTTAATATCAGGGAATTTTTTGCAAAGCAGTTCAAAAATATAGTCGGCAGTCTTTTCCGAGCCGTAATTATTTTCGTTCTTTTTCGCGTTTTGAGCGAGGGCGTTAAGTTCTTCGGGATTAGACAAAAACTGCTCGATTTTATCCACTATTTTATCCGTTTCAAACAGATTAATTGCACATCCTATCTCGTCCACGTAATAAGAGGCGATAATTTTTTCAATGCTGGTGGCGTGTTTGGTCACGATTGAGGGCACGCCAAAGAAGGTCGGCTCGGCAATAATGTTACCGCTCTTTCCGCAAAACAGGTCGGCTGACGCAATAAATTCAAGCATCTTAGTGCAAAATCCTTGCGGTCGAAAAACCGTCTTCTCGCCCACTTTAAGCGACTTAAAATGCTCGTACAGTTGCTCGTTTTTGCCACAAACAGGCACAAGCGTTACGTCGAGATCGCGACGTATGACCTCCTCGCAGATATCCTTCATCTTGCCTATTCCGTATCCGCCTTCCGCCAAAACGATAGTAAATTTATCCTCGGGAAGTCCAAGATTTTTTCTATTTATCTTTTTGTCCTTAGGTACGGCGTAAGCCTCGGGGCGAATGCAGAATGGCACGAGCTTTAGATTGTCGTCGTTATAGCGCTTGTACTTCTTTCTTGCCTTGTCGTAGCCCGTCTTCATTGAAACAAGCGTCAAATCCGTCTTATAGGCAAACAGCGGATTTATATGCGCGTCGGGACAGTACATTACCGACAAGCAGTTTAAGTCGGGCGTAGTCATAACGTAATAGTTAGTCGCCCAATGCGAGGTCACTACCATATCGGGTTTAAGCTCGCGCATGTGCTCTACCGCCGCCTCGTACGCGCCCGAAACGTAAGTTTTCATAACGAACCAACTGCTTATCTTCGTTCCAAAAAAGTCCATTGCGGAAGTGGTGAAAAATCCGTACTTGGTATTTTTGTTCTGGTCCTTTACAAACTCGCACATTTTCTCTTCAAACTTCACGAGAGCAGGATTGTTCGTTTCACTAAAAAAGGCAGAACGCACTACTTCGACGCGGTCGCCGTACTTTTTCTCAAAAGTGTCGGCAATGCTCCGAAGGGGCATAATATGTCCCATTCCTGCCTCGGTAAAAGGAAAAACGACTTTAGGCTTTTTCACTTTTTCTCTCCCCTTTTTGAGATTTTTCTTCCTTTTTCGTTCCTTCTTTTTCACAAACGACCAAAAGCAAAGCGTACATAATGGTGAAGTTGGGGAAGAAGAAAATCTGATCAAAAAGCGCCGTCACTAAAAACGCAAGAATTATCGCCCCAAACCACCAGGTATCCTTGTTATTAGTCTTAACGAATAATTTAACCGTCTGATAACGGTGAAAAGCGTAACTGATTATACCCACGATTCCACAGCTTGCGAGCATCTGAATAATCGTGTTGTGCGCAAGGGCGGTATAGACGCTGGAAAAATGCGCCTCGTGCTGAGTGATATAGTATCCGCCGTCGTTGATAAGCGTGGAAAACGCGTCGCCAAAGATGGGATTTTCAATAAATCTGCCCAGCATCGTGCTCCAAAGCGCCCATCTTCCTCTACCCGAAACGCCGATGTTTAGGAAGTAGTCGAAAAGCACGGTAAACTTACCCGTAACGATAAGCACGAGTAAAGCAAGCACGCCGATTGCGAGCGCAGTCAAGAACAACGTGCGCATAACTTTTTTGCTGTTCCCTCTAAAGCTACAATACGCTACGCCGGCAATATACACGAGCGCGCCCACCAAAAGCCCCATACGGCTAAGCGTAAGGTAAATCGCGCCTGCAAAAGCGGTCGCTACGAGAAGGTAAATCCAGCCTCTTTTCTCTTTTGCGGCAAACATAAAGCACGCAGGCATTAAGATTGCAATCATCTCGCCAGCCGAGTTAGAAACGTAACCGCCGAAAAGCAAGCCGTCCTTCCAAATCCAGTCAAGCGGTTGCCAAGGCTGATAGTAACGCAAATAGAAAGCGAAAACCTGCATGGAAATACATCCGCCCGCTACCATACAGCAAAACGCGACGTACGAAAGATTGTCCTCACGTCTATCCATCGTTGCCGTAAAGTACAAATAAAATACCATCAAAGTCACGAGCATAAGCCCGGCTACTACGAAATGATTCATATCGTAGTTTTCGGTAAAAATTCCGCCCAAAATCATCGCCGAGCAAAGAATTGCGATACCAAGCAACAATTTTTTACCTTTAAGCGCACCCTCGCGTCTGTTTCTGATAAAGCCGATAATAAGTCCCGTCACTACGATAAGCGCGACTACGATCAAGCAAGCAATTACCCAAGGCTGAGAATAGAAGTTACTGTGGTCGCCTTTTCCGGGCGTGTTCTGATGCGAAACGCAACTTACCGCCGTAAGCGCTACGGGAATAATGGGACGGGAATCGTTATGGAAAACGCAAATAACGCAAACGGTTGCGCCCACTATAAAAAAGCCGAGAATATCAAGCGCAAGCTGACCGCAAATAAACATAATTACGGCAAAAACGCACGGAAACCAACGCCCGTCAAAAAACGCGCGCAACCTTTCAATAGCACTTTTTTCAATTACTTTTTCCATAATTCACTCTCTTAAATTAGTTCTTAACCCCGGGCGCGTCCTTGCGGTATTCGCTCGGAACGATGGTGAAAATCATATCAGTAGTCTCTTTTACCTTTTCGCTGAACGCTAAACGCGAAAGCTCGGCAAGCTGAGCGTTGAAAACCTTTACGTCAATTTCGTCAAGCTTGTTAACGAACACGCCTTCGTGCGCGGTACTATTCACCGATTCGGTGTCGTAACGAAGCTCCTCGAACATTTTTTCGCCCGGTCGAAGTCCGGTAATTTCGATAGGAATATCCACCTCGGGCACGAGTCCGTTAATGCGTATAAGGTCGCACGCAAGGTCGTAAATGTATACGGGCTCGCCCATATCAAGCACGAAAATTTCGCCGTTGTTAGCAAACGCACCCGTTTGCAACACCAGTCTTACCGCCTCGGGGATGGACATAAAGTAGCGCTTTATGTTTCTGTCCGTAAGCGTAATAGGTCCGCCCTCTTTAATCTGATTCAAGAACACGGGAATCACGCTACCGTTCGAGCCAAGCACGTTACCAAATCTGACCGCAGCCATCTTCATATTATAAGTTTTACCGCGCGTTTCGATAAGCATTTCGGCAATACGCTTGCTCGCGCCCATGACGTTAGAGGGGTTTACCGCCTTGTCGGTAGAGATAAGCACGAACTTACTTACGCCTGCTTTTTCGGCGCACTCGATTACGTTAAGCGTACCAAAAACGTTGTTTTTTATCGCCTCGGTAGCGGAAATTTCCATCATAGGCACGTGCTTGTACGCCGCCGCGTGGAATAAAATGTCGGGGCGATATTGTTCAAGCACTTCAATGAGCTTATCACGCTCGCGCACCGTGCCCATAACGAGAGTGTAACGCGACGTGTCGTACTTTTTAGCGAATTCTTGGTCGAGGAAGAACATTCCGTTTTCGTGCTGATCGAAAATGATGAGGTGCTTACAACCGAAGTTGAGCGCCTGACGGCAAAGCTCCGAGCCTATCGAGCCTGCTCCGCCCGTGACCATAACGACCTTATCCTTAACCGAAACGTCCATAAGCTCCTGCTTTACCACGAACTCGTCACGGCCCAAAAGCTCCTCTATCTTAATATCGCGGAGCGATTTTACGCTATTAGTCATCTCGTCCGCGTTAGTTAGATAGGGCATAATTTTAATGGGAAGATTAAACTTAGCGCAAATGCCGTAGATACGGCGAAGTTGAGATTTCGTAATGCTCATAATTGCGATTACGAACGCCTCCGCGTCGTGTTTTTTAACGATTTTTTCAAGGTCGTCTACGCTACCTTCTACGCTTACGCCGTAAACCTTTTGACCAAGCTTTGCCGGATCGTCGTCCACGATTGCTACGGGGATATAGCCCTCGTGAACGTTGTTGATAAAGCGGTTAATCACGAGCGCACCCGTGTAGCCTGCGCCGATTACGATGGTACGCTTTATCCCGTTTTTGCCCTTCGCGTCCATAAGGTGACGAATGTGACTGAGCACGTGACCTATGCCGAAGAAGAATCGTATACTTCCGCTAATCATCGCGCTGAATATCAAAAACATTATGATGATGGGTACCCACACTTCGATTTCAACCATCCATTGCAAAATGATTTTGCCAATGAACAGAATCACGAAAGTGCAAAGATACGCAAGCAAGAATTTAGTGAATTCTACGCGTCCTGCGTACTTCCAGATAGAGTTGTAGCAGTCCAGTAAAATCAGCATAATTACCAAGGTAAACACGCTACCTGCGGCGATTATCATTTCGTTATTCAAGTACCCGTTAGGAAGTGACGCGTCTACCTTAAAGAACATTATCGTTCTTGCGATATAGTACGCGAGCACAGCCGAGCCCACGTCCACTAAAAGCATTGCGACTATTCTAAGTATTCGCCATAACCTACTGCGATTGTTTTTTTGCTTAAATTTATCCATTCCCTAAATCCCCGTTTCCTATGCAAATGATTTTTTTCTCGTGCGCGTACGCGTTATAGCATGCGCGTGCATATATATAGTGTATTTTTTATATTATACTCCTATATTATCCTATTGTCAAACGAAAAAGCGCGATAAAGTAAACCTACTCAATGCAAAATTAGTAATTTTTTTACTCGTCATTTTGAAAAAACTCACCCTGTTTTATTACTAAAAAAGCAAAAACGGCGCAGTACGTACCACGCCGTTTTTAATTATTCAACTACCTTATACACGATAGGATTACTTTGAGGGCGCGCCGAAGAAATTACCGTCGACGCGAGAAGCTTTTCTTCCGCTTTATCCAAAGAGGAAGGATTAGAGGTGTAAAGCGTAGCTATAACATCCCCCTTCTTTACGCTATCTCCGCGCTTTTTAGAAAGCGTAATTCCTGCACAAAAATCAATTTTATCTTCTTTCGTGTTTCGTCCTGCGCCCAAAAGCAAACTACTTTCGCCGTATCCTTCAGCGTTAACCGAATAAATATAGCCGTCCTCGTCCGCTTTAACCTCACGCGTAAATTTTGCTTTGGGAAAAAGTGAGGTGTCGTCAATCCAACTTTCGTCACCGCCCTGCGCGCTAACCATTTCCTTAAACTTTATTAGCGCACTACCGTCGTCGATCGCTTTTTGCGCTAATTTTTTGCACTCGTCCACGCTACCTTTACCTACCAAATGTAGCATATAAGCAGACAAGCTAAGACAAATTTCCACCAAATCTTTCGGTCCGTTTCCTTTCAGCGTTTCAATCGCCTCAATCACTTCAAGTGAGTTTCCGATTGCAAAACCGAGGGGTACGTCCATGTCCGTTACGAGCGCAACTATCTTTTTGCCCGCTCTTTTTCCTATGTCCACCATACAGCGAGCAAGCTCCTCGCTTTTATCGACCGACTTCATAAACGAGCCACTACCCGTCTTTACGTCCAGCACGATACAGTCGTCGCCCGCGGCAAGCTTTTTACTCATAATAGAAGACGCAATTAAGGGAATACTATCTACCGTAGCCGTCACGTCACGAAGCGCGTATAGCTTTTTATCGGCAGGTGCAAGCGTCGCGCTTTGTCCAACGATAGCAATGCCCGTTTTCTTTACGATGCTTTCAAATTTTTCTACGGGCATTTCCACGCAAAAGCCTTCTATCGACTCAAGCTTATCCACCGTGCCACCCGTGTGACCAAGCCCACGACCGCTCATCTTCGCGACCGTAACGCCCAGCGAGGCTACGATAGGCGCAATGACGAGCGAAGTTTTATCGCCCACGCCACCCGTTGAATGCTTGTCTATGCGCAGTCCCTCGCCAAATTTTACGTCAAGCACCTCACCGCTGTCACGCATTGCAAGGGTAAGGTCGGTAATCTCGCGCCCGTCCATTCCACGAAAATAAATCGCCATACACAGCGCGCTTGCCTGATAATCGGCAATTTCACCCTTAACGTAGCCGTCAATGAAATAATTAATCTCCTCATGGCTAAGCGCAAGCCCGTCTCTTTTTTTCTTTATAATATCGTACGCTCTCATATTTATACCCTTTTCGTTTTCTTTCGTTATTATTATACAACAGTCCGCAAACAAAAGCAATACTTTCACTTACTTTTTAAGCAACTTTCATTAAAACGGTTGCTTTAAAAAATGCAAAGTGCTATTATAATTATAATGCGGAGTTTTCGCATCAATAAAAAATATTACAAGGAGTGATGACAGTTATGAACTCACATTTCGACAGTCTTTCGGCCGTTGAAAAACAACTGCAAACGGACCTTATAAACGGTCTGAGTCAGGAAGAATGTTTGCGCCGTCAGGAAAAATACGGCAAAAACAAGCTT
The DNA here is from genome assembly GCA_017623435.1 of Clostridia bacterium. Lineage (GTDB taxonomy): Bacteria > Bacillota > Clostridia > Christensenellales > Pumilibacteraceae > UBA10677. Next base: position 22,933 of record JAGAPD010000009.1, on the reverse strand, counting down.
GACGAGAAAAAGAAGAAAACTCTTTTCGCTCGCCTTATGGAGCAGTTTTCCGACGTAATGATCATTATCCTTCTTATCGCCGCTGCAATTTCGCTTGGCGTTGCGATTTACGAAGGCGTTACGCACGGATTTAACATGATTGAGATGGTTGAACCCTTCCTCATTCTTGCAATCGTGCTTATCAACGCGATTATGGGCGTCGTTCAGGAAAGCAAAGCGGAAAAAGCGTTAGACGCGCTTAAAAATATGTCCGCACCTCACGCACGCGTTATTCGCGGTGGCGTTGAGAGCATTATCCCCTCTGCTGACCTCGTGCCCGGCGATATTATCAAGCTTGAGGCAGGCGACTTCGTTCCTGCGGACGCACGCCTCGTTAAAAGCGTAAACTTAAAGTCGGAAGAATCCGCCCTTACCGGTGAATCCGTTCCCTCTGAAAAGTTCGCTGAAGCTGAGGTTAAAGAAAAAGCGCCTATCGGCGACAGAACGAATATGGTTTTCTCGGGCTGTTCTATCACCTACGGTACTGCTATCGCGGTCGTAACGGCTACGGGAATGCAAACCGAAATGGGTAAAATCGCCAACATTTTGGCTAACGAGGAAGAAACTAAAACTCCTCTTCAGCAAAAGCTTGCAAAGCTTGGAAGTCTGCTTGGCGTACTCGTGCTTGGAATTTGTTTCGTAATGTTCACGGTACAAATCATTCGCGACGGATTTGCGTTCGACAACATTATCAGCGCGTTTATGTCCGCAATCTCGCTCGCCGTATCGGCAATCCCCGAGGGCTTGCCTGCGGTAGTAACTATCGTTCTTTCTATCGGCGTACAGCGTATGGTAAAGAAAAACGCGATCATTCGCCGTCTACCTGCCGTTGAAACGCTGGGTAGCGCGTCCGTAATTTGCTCGGATAAAACGGGTACTCTTACTCAAAACCGTATGACGCTCGTTAAAACTTACGTTGACGGTGGCGACGTTATTGACTTTAACGGAAACGCTGAGGGCGAAACCTACAAAATGCTTTGCTACGGCTCGCTCTGCTCGGACGGTAAAGTCGTTTTTGAAAACGGCGCTGAAAAGCATATCGGCGATCCTACCGAAACCTCTATCGTACTCGCCGCTCACAAAGCTGGTGGCGTTCAGGACGAGCTTAACGCTGCCTCTCCCCGCGTAGCCGAGCTTCCCTTCGACTCCGACCGTAAGCTTATGACCACCGTTAATATGATCGGCGGAAAGCCCGTTGCAATCGTAAAAGGCGCGTTCGACGTAATCGCGCAAAGAACGGTTAAGGGCGATATCGAAAAGGCAAAAACGGCTTGCGACGAAATGAGCTCTAACGCGCTCCGCGTTTTGGCAATCGCATACAAAGAACTTGACGAAGTTCCTGCAAACCCCTCGTTTGAGACGCTTGAATACGGTCTTACCTTTATCGGTCTCGTTGGTATGATCGATCCTCCCCGTCCTGAATGTAAGGTTGCAGTTGCAACCTGCCGTGAGGCTGGCATCAAACCCGTTATGATCACGGGCGATCACATCGTAACTGCTACCGCTATCGCTAAAGAGCTTGGCATCTACTGCGAGGGCGACAAGGCAATCACGGGCGCTCAGCTTGACGAAATGAGCGACGAAGAGCTTGACAAAGAAGTTAGAAACATTTCCGTTTACGCGCGCGTAAGCCCCGAAAACAAGATTCGTATCGTAAAAGCTTGGCAAAAGAAGGGCGAAGTCGTTTCTATGACGGGCGACGGTGTAAACGACGCTCCTGCGCTTAAAGCAGCTGATATCGGTTGCGCTATGGGCATCACGGGTACTGACGTAGCAAAGGGCGCGTCCGATATGACGCTTACCGACGACAACTTCGCAACTATCGTTGACGCGGTTAAAGAAGGTCGCGGTATTTACGAAAACATCAAAAAGGTAGTTGGTTTCTTGCTCTCTACTAACCTTGCAGAAGTTTTGGTAGTATTTATCTCCACCGTAATTCTTGGCTCGATCGCAGGTCTTGGCAATCCCTTTATTCCCATTCAGCTCCTTTGGATCAACCTCGTAACCGACTCGCTCCCAGCAATCGCGCTTGGTATGGAGGCGGTTGATAACGACATTATGTCGCACAAGCCCAAGCTTAAAAACGAAAGTCTTTTCTCGCACGGTCTTGGCGTAAAAATCGGTCTTAACGGCGTACTTCTTACCTTGACCACGCTCGCAGGTTATATTCTTGGCGCGTACGCAATGGGTGCAAACGGCGTTCCCAACCACGAGGCTGGTAGCACGATGGCGTTTATGGTTCTCGCACTCAGCCAGCTCGTTCAAGCGCTTAACATGCGTTCGTCGCACTCGCTTTTCAAGGTTGGTTTCTTCTCCAACAAGACTATGAATCTTTCCTTGCTCGTCTGCACGCTTTTGACTGCTTTCGTAATCTTCACGCCCAGCGTAGTTACCGTGTTCGGTATGATGTATCTCGACTGGTGGTTGTATCTCGTAGGTCTTGGACTTTCTCTCTTCCCCATCGTGGTTATGGAAGTTGCGAAAGCACTTGGATTTATCCGTCACAAACAACATAACTAATACGGCTTAAAACCGCAAAAATGAAAAACGCGTAGGTACGTTCCTACGCGTTTTTGTTTTACCGTTAGTTAGTAAGGTCAATCTTTTCTTATTTCATTCCAAAAGCTTTCGCCCGTCGTTTCCCCTTTTGGTAGCCCAAAAGCCTCCAAAATAGTAGCGCTGACGTCCGCAAAGCTTTGCCTCGTTCCAAGGCTTATTCCACTCTTTATCTTCTTGCCGTACGCTAAAACGGGTACGTATTCGCGAGAATGATCGGTTGAAACCGTGGACGGATCACAGCCGTGATCAGCGGTAATAATAAGCAAGTCGTCCTCTTTCAGTTTAGTCAAAAACTCGCCCAGCCATTTGTCAAACTGCATAAGCGCGTTTGCGTAGCCCTCAACGTCGTTGCGGTGACCAAATACCGAATCAAAATCCACGAGGTTAGTAAAGCACAACCCTTCCCACTGCTCGTCCGCCTTTTGCTCCGTTTTTGCCATACCGTCAGCGTTGCTTTTAGTTCTGTTCCCCTCGTCTATTCCGCGCCCTGCAAAAATGTCCTCAATTTTGCCCACGGAAATGACTTTTTTTCCAAAACGGCGCATAACGTCCATCATCGTTTCGCTAGGAGGAGCAAGCGAATAATCGTGCCTGTTAGCCGTACGGATAAAGGGATATTCGCCTATAAAGGGGCGCGCAATCACTCTACCTACCGCCCACTTTCCTACCAGCATTTCACGTGCTATCTCACAATAGCGGTAAAGCTCGCTTACGGGCACGACCTCCTCGTGCGCGGCTACCTGAAAAACGCTGTCCGCCGAAGTGTAAACGATCAAATCGCCCGTCTTTAAGTGCTTTTCGCCGTAATCTTTAATGACTTCCGTGCCCGAATACGGCTTATTGCACACCACCTTTTTACCCGTGCGCTTTTCAAACTCGTCAATTATTTCTTGCGGAAAACCGTCGGGGTAAGTGGGGAGCGCAAAGGGTGAAACCAACCCTGCAATTTCCCAATGCCCCACGGTCGTGTCCTTACCCTTCGCCTTTTCTCTCATCCTTCCGTAGCAAGCGACAGGACTATCCACTCCGCAGTCAATCGTATTAAAAAGCCCCAACCTTTTGAGCGTAGGACAGCTGAAATTTTGCGCGCGCAAAAGCGAGGCAAGAGTATTACTTTCCTCGTCGCCCCACTCGTGAGCGTCCTCCATTGCACCCACTCCCACGCTATCCATAACGATCAAAAATACACGCTTTATCATATTACTCGGCAATCTCCAACGCAACTTCCATCATCGCAGTAAAGGATTTTTCTCGCTCCTCGCTGGTCGTGTTTTCGCTCGGATAAACGAAAGAATCGCTTACCGTACAAATGCACAGCGCCTTTTTGCCTGCGTTAGCCGCCGTGCAGTAAAGCGCAGCAGACTCCATCTCTACGCCAAGCACTCCCATCTTTTGCCACTTGTCAAATCCCTCGTCCTGATTATAGAAAACGTCGGACGAGAAAATGTTGCCTACGGCGTATCTAAGTCCCTTTTCCTCGCAAACGTCAACTGCCTTTTTAAGCAGTCCAAAATCCGCAATGGGCGCATACGTCCCCGGCAGTTTGTACTGTGAGGCGAAGTTTCCGTTAGTGCAAGCACCCATCGCCAAAATGATATCGCGCACGTGTAATTTGTCGCTGTATCCTCCGCACGAGCCTACTCGAATAATGCAATCTACGTCGTAAAAATTAAACAATTCGTAGCTGTAAATTCCTATCGCAGGCTGGCCCATTCCCGACGCCATAACCGAAACGCGCTTACCCTTATAGTAGCCCGTATAGCCCTGAACGCCACGCACGTTATTGACGAGCACCGCGTCCGTCAAATAATTCTCGGCAATAAACTTTGCGCGCAAAGGATCGCCCGGCATAAGAACGGTCTTTGCAAAATCACCTTTTTTAGCTGAAATATGAGGGGTAGGTATCATTGCTCTTCTCCTTTTTTAACTTCTTTAACCACTTTGCTCGTGCCTAATCTGTGCGCGCCAAGCTCGATAAACTCTTGCGCGTCCGCTAGCCCCGAAATTCCGCCCGACGCCTTGACTTTAACGCCCTCACCCACGTTTTCAAGCATAAGCTTTACGTCCTCTATCGTCGCTCCGCCCGTCGAAAACCCCGTGCTCGTCTTGATAAAGTCCGCGTCTGCCGAAGTCACGATTTCGCAAGTCTTTACGATTTCGTCTTTGGTAAGTAGGCAAGTTTCCACGATAACTTTAAGCGTTTTTTGCGCGCAAACACGCTTTATAGCGGAAATTTCGCGATGCACGTAGTCGTAATTACCAGCCTTCAATTCGCCGATATTTATGACCATATCAATCTCGTCAGCGCCGTTTGCGATAGCGTCCTCAGTCTCGGCAATTTTAACCGCCGTCGTATTGTAGCCGTTAGGAAAGCCTATGACCGTGCAAATTTTCACCTTGCCCTCGGCATAGGATACTGCCCTTTTTACGAACGCAGGAGGAATGCAAACGGACGCCGTCTGATACTTTATTCCGTCGTCAATAACTTGCTTAATTTGCTCCCACGTAGCCGTAACGGACAGTAACGTATGGTCGCATTTTGCTAAAATCTCACTTTTTTGCATAAACGTAAATCTCCTTTTTATGCAATTCATTTTCTCACGCGTCTATTATACCACATATTTTTGCATATTTCAATAGGTTTGCGAAAAAAAACGCAACCGCTTTTTACGATTGCGCTGTTTTTTATCAAATTTTACAAATTTTCGTCAATAAATTTGTCTAAATCGTCAAAATTTCCGTGCGGATATACGCCGATATCCTTTCCACTCTTATTCAAAAGCCAGTCGGTAAGCAGGAAAACCTTCATTCCAAGCTCTTCCGCCACCATATCTTCGTCCACGTCGTTGCCCACCATAATACATTCCTCGCCCTTCAGCCCAAGCGAAGCCAGAATATCGCGGTAATAATCAAGGTTAGGTTTACAATGCGTGCTGTTTTCATAAGTGGTGTAAAGGGCAAAATCGCCTTCCTCAAGCCCTGCCCAATTCATACGCTTTTTAGTGGCTATCTGCGGAAAAACGGGGTTGGTCGCAAGCGCAACCGTCACGCCCTTGTTTTTGATTTTATCAACTATTTGCTTTGCTTTTGGCGTAGGAAAGCACGCTTTCTCCACTTCGTCGAAATGCTCGCGGTAATACGCTTCAAAATAAGGCTCGTTTTCTCTAACCCCCTCGCCGTAAATAAGCGCAAAAGCGTCCCAGAACGCATTTTCGTTGGTACGTACCCCCGTGTTTTTGACCATAGCACCCACACCCTTCCAAATGGACTGAATGAACTTTTGTGGTTCAAACCCACGCACCGCCATCGCTTTTGCAAGTCCGCCAAAGTATGCTTTCGCAAAAGCCTCCGCGTCCATAGGGAGCAAAGTTCCGTCTAAATCAAATAAAACCGCTTTCGTTTTCATATTTCACCTCGCTTTTTATTATAACATCCGCGTGGCTTTCCAGTCAACTTTTTCGTGAAAGAAATCCGTTCCTTTACTCGTGTAAAATACTCTTAGCAAAATGAAAATATATTTATTGACAAACGCACGTTTCCGTGCTATAATTATTTTATAAATTCTAATCGAGAGGTGAATTATTATGAACGCAAAAGTACACGAATTGTTAAATCAACAGATCAATAAAGAATTTTACTCCGCTTACCTTTACCTTGATTTTTCAAACTATTTCAAGGCAAGGGGATTGGACGGCTTCGCTAACTGGTATATGATTCAGGCGCAGGAAGAACGCGACCACGCTATGCTCTTCTATCAATACCTTCAGAACGAAAATCAGGTAGTTACGCTGGACGCTATCGCAAAGCCCGACAAGGTTTTTACTTGCGATATGGACGTTCTTAAAGCCGGTCTTGAGCACGAAAAATACGTTACGTCGCTCATCAACGACATCTACGCGTCCGCTTACGACGTTAAGGATTTCCGCACTATGCAGTTTTTAGACTGGTTCGTAAAGGAGCAAGGCGAAGAAGAAACCAACGCTAACGACCTCATCACCAAAATGGAGCTTTTCGGCTCTGATCCCAAGAGCTTGTATATGCTCAACCAAGAGCTCTCCGCAAGAGTTTACTCCGCTCCCTCCCTCGTGCTCTAACCTTTCGACCACGACGGTAAAGCAACAATACCCATAAACGTACGGCGGTTGAATCCCCTTCAGCCGCCCGTAATACGTTCTCATAGTTAAACGGATATAACGGAGCCCTCCTAAGGCTCAGTTCGGGGTTCGATTCCCTGTGGGAACACCAAACAAAACGACCGATTTTTCGGTCGTTTTTGCATTGTAGCGCGTTTTATTCTTCCTTAAATTCGGTTAGCATGCGAAGGTGTGCTTGCCTGTAGTATTTCCTGAAGGTTGCCCAAGGTAAGGTCGTATCCTGCGAGAATGAGATTATCACGCCTATCAGTTCGCCTTTGTCTTTCGCCTCGGCAATTGCCTTTTCATAGTCCATTTTATTCATACTGTTCGCTCCTTGTTTTTGCTAAACAAACAATACCGTAAACGGCAATTAAAGTCCAGCACAATATGCGAAAACAGCAAAGAAAAACGACCGATTTCTCGGTCATATAATATTTTACTGGCTTATTTTGAAAATTTTCTGTATCCCTTCCATGATTAAATCAACTTTTTCTTTTTCTGAGAGCGCCGAGTTTTCCTCCACAGATTCAATAAGTTCTGTTAGTTTTGTGGATGATGAGTCAGGTATTATTAAACTACCTTTTAAAAGTTCATTTATAATATTTTCGAGTTGCTGATTGATTTTTGTCAATAATTCTTTCGACTTGGTATATGAATAATAATCCATATTGTTTGCGTGCATAACATTATTTCTTATTTCTTTTATCTCAATAAAGGAATCCGCTACCTCCGCATAGGAATTGTCAAATAATTGTTTCCACAAGGTGTTTTCTTGTTCAAATAACTTGCCTATCAAATCCTTATGCGTAACATTTCTATTTTGTACTAACGATTTAATTGATTCGCTAAATTGAGAGTCGGTAAAGAAAGTATAAACAAGATTTTACGCTATGAATAAAATTAAACGTTTTTCCGTCTTAAAATCTCTATAAAATGCACAAAATTGCACGAAATACACAATATAAATTTTTTGTTTACAGTTTCAATGTGCTCCTAAGGGCTAGTTGTGGGTTCGATTCCCGCTGGGAGTACCAATAATTATCCATCCGCATAGCGGGTGTTTTTTCATTTTCGGACATAGCCCTAATACAACTGGCTACGCATAAATGCGTTTGGTACGCCTGCCAGCTCGCACTCGCTACTTGCTACCCGTAAACGGGTCTCTTGGATCGAATATACTTATTTAATCTATTTTCTTGTCTTCTTCTAATTGCTTTTTTATATATTCTTTTATTGCTGTCGTATTTTTGCCTACTGTAGGGCAATATTTGTTGCTATTTTTGATTTACAAGACTATTTTAACATAGTAAACATGATAATATATGGCAACATTAAAAAATTTTATCGTCATCAAGGTCAATAATTTTTATCTCCGCTAACTTTTGTAAACTCGAAAAACTTTCTATTTTCAACAAGTTTTTACACTTATAACCGTAAAAACTTTTTAAATTTCATGCCGTTATCGGCAAAAACTATTACTTTTCATAAATTATTTCTCTTGCTTTTTTGCCGATAAAGTGTTATAATAGTACCATCAGGAGGCTATATGAAGTTTTTATCAGTTAGTGATATCGCAAAAAAATGGAACGTATCCGAGCGTAGCGTTCGCAACTATTGCGCTCTTGGCAAGGTTAAAGGTGCTTTTTTGACGGGCAAAACTTGGAATATTCCCGAAGACGCCGTTAAACCAGACAGGGCAAATAAAAAAAGCAACACCCCAAAAACTCTTTTGGAAATATTGCTTGCTGAAAAAAGCGCTAAAATACCAGGCGGTTTATATCACAAGGTTCAAATTGAACTTACCTACAACTCTAACCATATAGAAGGTAGCCGTTTAACGCACGACCAAACTCGTTATATTTTTGAAACGAACACTATCGGAATAGAAGGCGACGCTGTTCGCGTGGACGATATCGTAGAAACTGCCAACCACTTCAAATGCATTGATTTGGTGCTTGAAAATGCTACTAAAACTTTATCTGAAGGGTTTATCAAAGAATTGCACCGTATTCTTAAAAACGGTACTAGTGATAGCCGTTTAGACTGGTTTGCGGTTGGTGATTATAAAAGATTACCTAATGAAGTCGGTGAACTTCCTACTGCAAAGCCTGAAAACGTTGCTAGCGAAATACGCGCTTTACTTGCCGAGTATAATTTTAATAAAGAAAAAAACTTTGATGATATTTTAGACTTTCATTATCGGTTTGAGCGTATCCATCCGTTCCAAGACGGTAACGGTCGTGTCGGTAGGCTTATTCTCTTTAAGGAATGTTTGCGCAACAATATCGTGCCGTTTATCATTGACGAAAGTCATAAAATGTTTTATTACCGTGGACTGCGTGAATGGACTAACGAACGTGGCTTTTTGCGCGATACTTGCCTTTCGGCACAGGACAAGTTCAAGGCTTGGCTTGATTATTTTAGGATTGAGTACTAATGAACAACAATTGCTTATGAGGAATTATTATGGGAAAAGTTGATAGTTTTAAATTATATCCACAAAATTTAATATCAAAAATATTGGAACACGAAGGTTTGTTTTGTGAACATATTCCATATTGTTTTTCCACAAAGGTTTTAGGAAATAAATTTTCTGTTATAAAAGATGATTTGGCTAAAATTTCAACAAATCCATCTTTTCCGTTGTCATTTACTATGAGTAAAAACTCTTTATTGAGAAGGACTATAAGTGTTCCCAATTTAATTAGTTACATACAATTGCTTTCAATATATGAAAAAAACTGGTTAGAATTGATAAAAAAGGCTGTTTCAGATAATAGTGAATCCAAGTTTAACATGTTAGTGCCATTTTCATATAATACAAGTTTTAAAAGTTCTATTCGAACTCGTAATAATAAATTTGTAGGCTATAAAGTAAAACTAAACATTGATATTGCAAATTGTTTTGATTCAATTTACACACATTCAGCGTCTTGGGCATTAGTAGGAAAAGAAAATGCTAAGAAAATATTCAATAAAGCGCATGATATGGACGAATCATTAAAGCCATTGTACGATATTGGTTATAAAATTGACCAGGCTACGAGAAAATTAAATGGTGACCAAACAAACGGCATAATGACGGGGCCGTATAGTTCGTATTTATTTGCTGAAATTATTTTGTCAGAAATTGATAGAAAACTTGTTGAGGCAGACTTTGCTTTTTCGCGATATGTTGATGATTATGGGTTTTATTTTTATTCAAAAGCAGAGGCGGAAACAAAAATACAAGAAATAGCAAGCATATTTAGGGAATACAATTTATCTATAAATTCTAGCAAAATTAAAATTGAATCTTATCCATATGATTTATTAGATGATTTTGGTAAAGTTTTTGAGGAAGACATAAAAAACAATGACATATATGCGGTTTTGCATAAAGCACTTGGTTTGTATAAGCAAGAAAAAAAAGGTGCAATAAAATACGCGTTTAAAATGTTGTTAGCACAAGGCGATATGAGTTGCTTGGATCAGACTGTACTAAACATGATATTAGGTATTGTAATAAATATACCTGAAGTTTCCAGTTTGGGGATACAATTACTGGAAAAAACGACGGACAGGCAATTTTTAATAAAAAGCGAAAAACGCATAAACCAATTATTAAATAGTGAATTAAAACAAGTTAATGACCATGAAAGTATGTGGTTGTTATATTTGTTAACCAAGATGGAATTACCTATTTATGCTGATAATTTAAGGCTTGCTATAAAAACAGAAAACGACCTTTTAATTATTATGTGTTTGGATTCGATACAAAGTAATCCGTGTAATATTTATCAGCGAAATGAAAAACGTAGGGTTCATTTTGAAGATATGAAAACTGCTATTGAGTTTTTCAGTGACGAAGTATCAATGATATCAAATATTATAAAAAATGAAGATTATACTGGTTCACACTGGTTGTTGACTTATGAGGTTGCTTATAATAATTTTAGGCTAGGTAATAAAATAAAAATTTATGAGTCAAAAAGTAGAAGTTTTTATAAAATATTATCTCAAAAAGACATATCGTTTTATAATAAAATCAAGTAGTATTAAAGTTTTGGTCACCAAATTTGGTGACCTTTTTGGTTGCCTTGTTTTTTTGAACGCTATAAAAGTTATTAAACGGCGTGAAAATTACGCAAAATACGGCGAGTAAACGGCGAAAATGGTGCAAAATATGCATTTTAGGTATTTTGCAAACCCTACATTAGGGTCAGATATATCCTCCTAAGGCTCAGTTCGGGGTTCGATTCCCTGTGGGAACACCAAAACAAAAACGGTCGCCAAGTGGTGACCGTTTTGTTTTACGATAAAGATTATTTGCTTTTATTAAGGCTATTCGTTTTTAGGATAAATGCAAAAAAAAACGCAAAACGTCGGGGTACGTACCTCGCGATTTTAATTTTTTGTAAGCGGCGTAGTGAGGCGCTTTGCAAATAACTTATGATCAAAGCAAGGATTTATAAAGCGCGATAATATCTTCTTTCGTGGGATCTTTGGGGTTACCGGGACGGCAAGCGTCGTCCATAGCGGACTGCGCGAGGAAGTCGATATCCTCTTCTTTTACGATTGCTTTAAGATCCTGCGGAATACCAACGTCAACGGAAAGCTGACGAACGGCGTCAACGGCGGCTTTTCTATACTCTTCGGTACTCATACCGTCCACGCCTTCAACGCCCATAGCGCGAGCGATTTCGCGATATTTCTCGCCCGTAGCCTCAGCGTTATACTCCATAACGGTGGGAAGCAAGATTGCGTTTGCAACGCCGTGAGCGGTATTATAAACCGCACCAAGCGCGTGCGCCATCGAATGCACGATGCCAAGACCGACGTTAGAGAATCCCATACCTGCAACATACTGACCAAGCGCCATACCTTCTCTACCCGCTTTTTCGTTTTTGACTGCGCCACGGAGCGAGCGAGCAATGATCTCGATAGCTTTGAGATGGAACATATCCGTCATTTCCCAAGCGCCCTTAGTCGTGTAACCTTCAATAGCGTGCGTAAGCGCGTCCATACCGGTAGCGGCGGTAAGCGACGGAGGCATAGTCTCCATAAGCTCGCTATCAACGATTGCAACGACGGGGATATCGTGAGGATCAACGCAAACGAACTTACGCTTATTCTCTCTGTCCGTAATTACGTAGTTAATGGTGACTTCCGCCGCCGTTCCTGCGGTAGTAGGAAGTGCGATAATGGGCACGGTGGGGTTTTTCGTAGGAGCAACGCCCTCAAGCGAACGAACGTCGCCAAACTCGGGGTTAGCTACGATAATGCCGATAGCCTTTGCCGTGTCGATAGACGAACCGCCACCAACCGCAACTATACAATCAGCGCCACTATTTTTATAAGCCTCAACGCCCTCCAAAACGTTTTCAATAGGCGGATTCGGAACGATACCCGTGTAAAGCATATACGCAACTTTTTCCTTATCCAAAATACAAGTAACTTTTTCGGTCACTCCTGCATCACAAGTAGCCTTATCAGAGCAAATAAACGCTTTGTTAAAGCCTCTGTTTTTCATAACGCTCACGATTTCCGCGCGAGCGCCTGCGCCGTGGTACGAAGTTTCGTTAAGAATGATTCTGTTAGCCATAATATAACTCCTTTATAAGATTGTTTTTTTCTTTCTTGCGTGAAAATATTACAAAACGGCGGGGTACGTGCCCTGCCGTTTAATAATTTTAGTCGATGAGGACTTCTCTTTGTTCTTTTGCAGACAAGTAGATTGCGTCCAGAATTTGCATGAGCGTTTTGCCGTCGCGAGCGATGGAAGAAACGTCAACGTCGTTTACTACCGCGTTAACGAAATAGTTGATTTCGTTTTCAAATAAGCCGTCAAAGCTGAGCGCCGTGGGCATATTGAGCGTAACGTTAGCGAGGTAATTATTAACGTCGGTGTACAGTTCAAACTCGGGATCAAGCTTTACGCCACCCTTCGTGCCGAAGAGTTCGATTTTGCCGGAGTCGTTTTTGATATTGAGCGAGAAGCTTGCCTCAACGGACAAAACTGCGCCGTTGTCGTAGCGGATAAGCGCGGTAGCCATATCTTCTACGTCGCAAATATCCTTGCTTCCCCTGCTTGCGGAAACGTAACCTACTCTACTCTTTACGCCAGGACGGTTACCAAGCTTGTGGAAGGTCGCGCCGTAAACGGACACGGGCTTGGGATTACCCATCAAGAATCTCGTAAGGTCAATTACGTGAACGCCAAGGTCGATAAGCGGACCGCCACCCGAGCGCGACTTGTCGCCAAACCAACCGCCGGGGTTACCGTTTCTACGAAGGTAAGTAGCCTTCGCGTAATAGATATCGCCTACTTTGTCGTTCTCGATAAAGTCTTTTACGACGGATGCGTCGTTACCGAAACGACGAACGAATCCGATCATAAGTTTTTTGCCGTTACGAACGGACGCGTCGATCATATCCTGCGCCTCTTGCGCGTTCATAGCCATAGGCTTTTCGCAAAGAACGTGCTTTCCAGCGTTAAGCGCCATAATGGTGCAAGGCGCGTGCGCGCTGTTCCAGGTACAAACGCTAACTGCGTCGATTTCAGGACACTCCGCAAGCATGGTCGCCTCGTCGGTATAAAGACGGGTTACGCCGTACTTTGCGCCCTGCGCTTTTACGCGCTCTTCGTTGATATCGCAAAACGCGTAAAGCTCTACGTTTTCATTTTTAAGATAGCCGTTAATATGACAGTTGGAAATGTTACCAACGCCCACTACTGCAACTTTAATTTTAGCCATAATTACTCCTTATCTAACCTTGTGCGAGTCAAGGAATTTAACTGCGTCGCCGATATCCTTGCTGGGCGTATCACCGCATTCGCGCTCGATCGTCAAGAAACCGTTGTAGCCGATATCACGCAAAGCAGCGAGGTACTTATCCCAGTTTACGCCACCCTTGCCGAGGGGAACTTCCTCAATAATTCCGTCCCAGCCGATTGCGGGAAGACCGTAGAACTGCGCCGCGTATGCCTGTCTGGTATCAAAGGGTTTAAGCTGAATACCGTCTTTTGCGTGCGTGTGAACGATATAATCTTTAAGCGTGTAAACTGCCTGAACGGGATCGTCGCCTGCGCACATTACAAGGTTAGCAGGATCGAGGTTTACCGCAACGCCGTCACTTCCGAGGTTGTCAAGGAATTTTTTAAGAAGGCTTGCTTTTTCAGGGCCCGTTTCTACGGCAAAGTGACCGTCAATGCTCTTTGCAAAGTCAGCAAGCTCTTTGCAAACGGTGTGCATACTCTCGTACTGAACGCAGTTTTCGTTGTCAGGAACTACGCCGATATGCGTGGTTACGATATTCGTGCCGAGAATTTTAGCCATTTCCAAAATTCTCTTTTCTCTGTCGATAAGCTCTCTGTTTTTCTCATAGTACATAGCGCAACCGAAGTCACCGCAAATAGCCGAGAAACAAAGTCCTTCGCCTTCTACTGCCTTGCGGATTTCTTTGAGCTGAGCGTCGGTAGCGTCAAAGGGAAACGCCGTGCCTGCGTAAGCCTGCATTCCGTCAGCGCCGATACTTTTAGCCTCTCTAACTGCGTCCATAAAGTCCTTACGGAAACTTTCAGCAATAACACCTATTTTCATATTCTCCTCCAATGGATAAATTTTTCACTTTCTCGTGTTGTTCTAATTATATCATAACGTAATATTATTGTCAAAACTTAACTTAGTATTTTCTTATCTTTTTTTTGGATTTTTCTTACGCTTATTCTCGCTCCAGAACACGAAAATAAAGTCCGTCCTTACCCCAGTCGCGCTCGTAAAGAACGTAGATTTTTTCGCCTACGATAGCAATATCCGAATATCCACCCTCGTCGTCCACTAAAATTTTAGTAACGCTATTAAAGTCGTCGTCCGTTATTTTAACGGTAAGATTCTTTCTTCCGTCCGCGCTATCGCAATTTATATGATAAATTTTGCCGTCTTTCGTAGTCATACTTCCCTGACAAATAGGATCAACGAGATTGCTTTCAAAATGAAAATCACGCCATACGTCTATGCCCGTTTTGCTTTTTGCCACCACGCGAAGTTTGCAGTCGTTTTCGTTGCGAATGGATATTACGACTTCGCCGTTTTTATTCACCGCCAAAGCGCACTCACTTGCGTTCACGACTTCCTCGTTGTCAAAACGCGCACCCACTTGCCACGACGCACCACCGTCACGCGAGTAAATCGTAGCAATAAACGAGGGCTGATGCGCCCTTAAATTCTCCTTATTATCAGCAAACCACACGGGCACGAGCAAAACTCCGTTATGCGTTATGCCGTGACCAGGACCAGTTGCTACGACCGTATGCTCGATTTTGTCGAAAATATCAGTGATCTCTACTTTTTCGCCAAAAGTTTTGCCATCGTCCTCGCTTTTGCGATAAAACACGCGATAATAGTCCTCGCAGTACAGAAAATGCACCGCGTTTTCGTCCACGATAAACACGGGATTATTCAGCGTATTTTGATTATTTTTTATTAAATCAACTTGTGACCAAGTGCGTCCGCCGTCCTCACTTCGTACGATTTCAATATCTATATTCGCCCAGTCCGATCCACTATCACGACACTCGTAGCAAGCAAGTAAAGCTCCGCTTTTCGTCGCCACAAGCGCAGGAATTCGATAATGATCGCACCCTTCTTTTGCTCCGTTAAATCGCATACACCCTCCTATTCGTCACAAATTCGGCTATACGTTACGCCCAAATCGCGACGATTACACCTCCAAAACAAGTCCGTCGTAGGTCACGTTAAAGCCGTATTTATCCTTAGCGATTTCCACTAAATCGTCGTAAATATAGCCCGGATTATGCGAAAAATGCGTATAGTAAAGCTGTACGTCGTCGGCAAGAAGTCCTTTCTTTTTGAATCTATCTGCAATGCTCCTGCCCTCCGCCATATTCATGTGCGCGTAGTAATTATACACCTTGTCACAATTCGTACAGTCAAGCGAAAGAAGATTGATTTTTACGCCCTGCTTGACAAGATAATCGTCAATATCCTCGCTGAAAATTCCCGTGTCGTTTCCGTAGAAAAGCGTTCTGCCCTCCTTTTCGATAACGTACAAAACCGCCTCGTTTTCGGACGCGTGACGACCGGGAAGCACGTGTACGGTATAGTCACCCACTTTAATCGTGGTGTACGGTTCAACGATAACGAACTCGTAACGCTTTTCCAAAGCTTTCATATCCGTATTTCTCGCCGTAATACAGCGCATCATTATCTCGTACGCGACCTTACTCATATACATCTTCAGCTTTTCCACCTTTACGCCGTGACCTATACCCTCAAATCTGCAGAAAAACTCCTCGAAAGTAAAATGATCGGTGTGCGCGTGCGTGATGAGGATATGCTCGATATCCACCAGCGTTTTTCTCATCTTCAAAAAGTGTTGATAAGTATCGCCAGAAAAGTCCACTAAAAGATCGTCATTAACAAGCATTTGCGAACGCGTCATTATATTTCGTCCACCCCTTTCCATAGCGCGTCTACACGTTTCGCAAGCGCAAAACATCCCCGGAATTCCTTCTGCCGCAGCCGTACCCAAATAAACTACTTTCATCTTTTTCTCCTTGTTTTAATCAAAAATTATACGGTATTTTTTGCAAAACGGTATACCACGTGGTACGCCGTTTCGTTCTTTGATTCAATTTTTATATCGTCTAAAATCCCGTCTTAGATATAACGAAAAAGACGTCAATTGCACGGCTATCCGCGCTCTATCACAAAAGATAATTCACAACCAAAATCACTATACTGGTAACGATCATAACGATACCTACGACGCGATTTAAGGTTTTTGCGTTCGCTTTATTTGCAATTTTTGACGCGATCCTCGCCCAAAGCAAGGTAAACGCGACGCAAAGCACAAGACAAAGAATATCAGGGACGCCTCCGATTATAAAATGGCTAACCCCTCCCGTAAGTGCCGTAAACGCCATAATAAATACGCTCGTGCCCACCGCCAAATGCATAGGATAACCGAGAAAAGAGGTTAAAACGAGCAACAGCATCATTCCCCCTCCAGCGCCTACGAAACCGCATATAAAGCCTACGAATATACCGCCGACGATTGCCTTAATCAATCTAGCTTTAGGGGAGCTTTCCTCCAACTGCTCTCTCGTTTTGTTGACGGGCTTCAAAAGAAAACGCAGACCGATAATAATCAACGCTATCTGCATCGTCCCACCCATAGCCTGCTCGGGCAAAAAGCTTGCCACGAAGCTTCCTATCATCGTTACGATAAGCACGCTTACGAGCAACGGCAAGCTATTTTTAACGTCTAAATTTCCGCTTTTCTTATAGGTATACGCGCTGACAAAGCTTGCCAAAACGTCGCTAATTAGCCCTATTCCTACCGCCTCGTAGGCTGGAACGCCCAAAAAAGTCATTAGCATAGGCCCTATAACCGCGGCGGCGCTCATTCCTGCAAAGCCCGTTCCAATGCCTGCCCCAGCGCCCGCGATAAAGCATACGAGTATTTTAATTAAAACTTCTTCCATAATATTTCCTTAAATCGGAATTCGTTATTCAATAACTAACGGTTCAATCACTTTTCCATACCGCACGAATAGCATTGCTTGGATAAAAACTCTTCGTTTTTGATACTGCCGTACAATCTGAACCCACCTGCGAAGTTATACGCGTCAAAGCCGTTTTGAACCAAAATTCGCGTTGCCAAATAGCTACGCAATCCGCTTTGGCACATTACGTAGATTTTTTTATCCTTGTCCAACTCGCCTAAACGCTCTCTTAAATCGTCCAGCGGAATATTAATAAATCCGTCCGCTGCCCCACGCATATATTCAAACGGCGTGCGCGTATCAAGCAAAATCACGTCCTTTCTTTCTCTTAACGCAGGGATTTCCTCATAATAAAACTGCTTTACAACACCGTTTTTGATATTGTCCGCAACGAATCCCACCATATTTACGGGGTCTTTTGCCGACGAATACGGAGGCGCGTACGCAAGGTCTAAATCCTTTAATTCGTCAGCGCGCATTCCTGCCCGAATTGCCGTTGCAATAACGTCAATGCGTTTGTCTACGCCGTCGTAACCAACGATTTGCGCGCCCAATATCTTATAAGTTCCCTTTTCAAACAGGAGTTTTACGGTCATTGCCGTTGCGTTCGGATAGTATCCTGCATGCGAATTTTGCGTTAAAATCACCTTTTCGTATTCGTAACCGCTCGCCTTTGCTTGCCGTTCATTCAATCCCGTCGTAGCTACCGTCATATCGAACAGTTTAATCACGGACGAGCCCTGCGAGCCTTTATATTCGCTGTTCAATCCGCAAATATTATCCGCCGCGATACGTCCCTGCTTATTAGCCGGTCCTGCCAAGGAAATAACCGAATCTTGCTCGGTGATAAAATGCTTTACCTGCACCGCGTCGCCCACCGCGTAAATATCGGGTAGCGAAGTTTGCATTTTTGCGTTAACCTTAATCGCGCCCTTTACGCCGAGCTCCAACCCTGCTTTTTTCGCAAGGTCGTTTTCGGGTGTTACGCCAACGGAAACCACTACCGCGTCCGCGTTAAGCTTGCTTCCGTCCGCGAGTTCAAGCAATACTCGTTCGCCCTCTACCGTCAATTTTTCCGTGTTGGCGTTGAGTAAAATTCGTACGCCGTGATAGCGAAAATTAGCGTGAATAAAGGACGCCGTATCACAGTCAACCGTGGGCAAAAGATGGTTGTCACGCTGAATAACCGTCGTTTCAATTCCAAGCTTGACTAAATTTTCCGCCGTTTCCAGCCCGATAAATCCACCGCCGATAACGACTGCCGTTTTTGGTTGCTTTTGCTCTATAAACGCACGAATTTTAAGAGTATCCTCAACGGTGCGAAGCGTGAATACTCTTTCACTTTCGGTATAAAAATCAGGCAAAATCGGCTTTGCACCAGGCGATAAAATCAGCTTATCGTAACTTTCCGTAAAGCTCGTTCCCGTTTTTAGATCGGTTACCGAAACGGTTTTGTTTTGCGTATCGATATCGGTGACTTCGTGATTGACTTTTGCTACGATTTTAAAACGGCGATAAAAGCCTTCTGGCGTTTGCAAGGTCAAATCCCGTTTGTCCTCGATAACGCCACCGACATAATAGGGCAAACCACAGTTCGCGTAGGAAACGTAGCCCGACCGCTCAAAAATAACTATTTCCGCACGCTCGTCTAATCTTCTTATTCTTGCAGCCGCAGTTGCACCGCCTGCCACTCCACCTACGATTACGATTTTCATTTTTCCCTCCAATAAAAGTCGTTTTTTAGTCGTGACGACAGCTTCCTTTTCCGCAACCGTGTTCGCCACAAGTATGTTCTCCATTACCATGCTCGTGATCGTGATGAGAGCATCTTACGTTCGGATTAAAGGCAAGCTCATTATTTAAAAAAGCCTGTACCGCTTCGTCGCAATCGCCACTAACGCCACCGAATAATTTAATGCCCAGTTCGTTAAGCGCGTTTATAGCGCCACCACCTATTCCACCACAAATAAGAACGTCAACGTCGCGTTCGCTTAAAAAGCTTGATAACGCGCCGTGACCTTGACCGTTAGTCCCAATAACGGTTTTTGAAATTATTTTATCGTTTTCTATATCGTAAATCTTAAACTGTTCGGTATGACCAAAATGTTGAAAAATTCGTTCATTATCATAAGTCACTGCAATTTTCATAATATAATCTCCTTTTTCTCTAATAAATATATTATACCTCTTTTTATTATTTTTTTCAATTATTTTGAGGATTACTTTAAAAACAAAAATCTTTACTTTTAAAAGCTAATTTAGCCAAAAGCAAAAACTTTAGGTTTTTAGTTTTAAAGTAAAGATTTATTTAACGTCTAAAATATTGATTTTCTTCTTTTTGAGCAAGAACGCGTACGCCACGAGCGATACGATAGCATCAAACGCATTGCCGATACCAAACAATAACGCTATTCCTATAAGAGTTGGTTGCCACGCTCCGCAGAGATAAAGGATGAACGCAGTTCCATAATAAAGCGTATTCGTCACCACCGATTCAAACAACATATAGTTGGTCTTACCGAGCCCGTAGAACGTGGAATCAAACACGTTTTGGAACGCGTAAAGCATATAAAACCCGAGCAATACCATAACGAGTTCAAACAGTTTATCCACGTCGCTAAAATTCAAAACGTGCTCCATAAACGGTTTCCAAAGCGGAATACTTACACACCACAAAACGCAAATCGCCAACGTAATAACGAAATATCCAAGCGAATTGTTTTTAACGGCGTTTTCATCCGTCGCCGTTTCCCGCTTAATAAGCTCGCCAAGTTGCAATACGGGAAGCAATAACCAACCCCAAATAAAGTTGTTCGCCACCCAATACGTGCCCTGCTCGCCTACCATATTCACCATACGCGCAATCATAAGCATATAGGCAATATTTCTAACGAACGATTCCAAACCCGATATTCCACCGACTTTCGCAAAATCTTTCATCCAACCGAAAGAAAGTTTTTCTTTCTTGAAAAGGGTAATCCCCTCTTTGCTTAATAAGATAATCGCCGTCGCAACGAGAATTACGCTGACGATTATATTCGAGAACGCAATCCCGTTTACGCCAAGATTTAAGGACACGGGCAAAGTGGAAACCATAAACGTATCTACGAGCAAGCACAAAACGAGTTTTACCGCCGTAAGCGCGTAAACGTACTTTTCTTTTCCGAGCGTCACCATACCAACCATGATAAAGTTGAACGCAAGCGAGAAAATACTTGCTACGCTTTCTATTCTTATGTAGGTTGCCGACGCGTCGATAATCGCCTTATCCGTTGCCATTAAAGAAAGTAGCGGTTTTGCAAGCGCAATTATGATAACGGAAAGCACCGTGTACGCGCCGACGGATACAAGCAAGCCCGTCCGCATACGGTTCGCGAACTCGTTTTTATCCGTTAAAACTTTCCCGATAAAGAAGAATAGCGGTAAAACGATTGCTTCGCTCAAAATCTCATACAAAAGATTTACCCACGATAATTGCCCTGCAATCGAAAACGAATATTCTCCGGGAAGTTGTCCTAAAAAGAACACCCGAACCGTCGTATAAATTGTCGGCACTAACCCCAGCACCAACAACGCAAAAAACAATTTATAATTGATTTTACTTAATGATTTTTTAACTTTTGTGAGCATTTTATCTCCTTAATCCATTTCATCAAAGACAGTTAAGCCCAAAGGATTTTCTATCATTTCTATTTCGTCATAAACAGGCTTTTCAAAATACTTAACGTAGTTCCATTGCGCTTCATCGTACTTCTCACCATAAACACAGTCGCAGTATTCTTTAAAAAATTCGGCACACCCATCTAGTAGTTCAATCACTAATTCTTTTGAAAACTTTAAGTACGACATAGCCATATGTCCTTGCTTAAATTCATTTTCAACTAAAACTTCTGGATAATTCGATTTTAAATTTTCATAGGTTGACATACTGTTATGCTTAATAAAATGCCAAATTAAATATAATTTATCATGATATTTATGATGTTCAAAATCCCTAGCCGTCCCCGTTGCACCCGCAAAATCATATAAAGCATTTCTATTAAATTTTTTAACATCTTTTCCATTTCGAGCCAAAACATATACCGTTATAGCTTCAACCCTTGACGCCATATAATGAAAAAATTGAGCATAAAGATTGCACAAAGTCATAAACTTTTTCTGTCTATATTCATTTTCACGCATCATATTTTCCCAATTTACCCAAGCGTTAGCTCCATTCGGTCCAGATATACCACACATAAAATTATGATAATCACACACATCAACTTTTGTTGGTTTCTCTACTCGTTCAACGGCTTCATCGATTAATATGACAAATTCTTCTCTCCAATACCTTTTAACTTCTTCTATTTCGCGAACAAAAATATTACAGTTATAATCATAGTAATCGTATTTGGCGGGAATAAAATAATGTGTCTGTCTTTTATTAATTACATCTAGCTGTTCTTTAGTCAATCTTTGTGCTTTCTTTCTAAACCGAATAGGATCTATTTTTATTATATTATGTCCATTCTTATCTTTTCCACATAAAAACAAACCATAATATCTTGTATCATCCATCTTATAACTTTCTTCTAATTTGCGATACAGAGCCAAATTATTTTTTGTCACATTTCTTTTCTTCATAACCACTCCTAACAATAAAAAAGACACTCTCCGTAGAAAGTGTCTTCCGCCTAATTGATTATTAAGCTTAATACATAAGACACTCGCCACGCTCACCTTTTATTATCGAAATAATAAAACAATTTTAGGCAGATATTCAGCATTACTATCCGAACAACTCTTATGCGCTACTATTTTAGCACATAAGCAACCGTCTTGTCAATATAATAGCATACCCGTCCGCAAATTACAATGTACTGTCAGTACAAAAATTAAAGACACCCTATATTGCAAGGATGTCTTCGATTTGAACATTGAAAAGCTTTGCTAAATTAAACAAATTTTCCGTACTAGGCATTTTAGTGCCGTTTTCCCAATCATAAATCACTCTCGGTGAAGCCAATTGAAGATAATCCGCAACGTCTTCCCTTGTATATTTAGATTGCTCGATTAGAAAATAGATATTTTCGCCCGTCTTTCTCTTGTTCAGTTGTACTTTGTAATCCATTGTTCGACCTCCATATAATGAAAATCTCCACCTATGGATAAATGAATTACAATATTATTATAATGTTTTTACTAAATTATTACAATCACTTTTAGTTGCTTTCTTCAAAAAATTTCAAGTATTTGTTTGTTTTTAATCCCTTAACAACGCTAAAATTTCGTCGGCGTTGGTGTCGGGTTTTACTTTTGGCATAACTGCTTTTATAATGCCCTGCTCGTCAATTAAGAACGTCGTTCGCACAACGCCCATACTCACTTTGCCGTACAGCTTTTTCTCTTGCCAAACGCCGTACGCTTGAATTGCCGAAAGTTCGGTATCCGAAAGCAATACAAAGGGCAAATTATACTTGGTTGCAAAATTCAACTGCGAATTAACGCTATCCTTGCTAATGCCGATAACCACCGCGTTTTTGTTTTCGATTTCCTTATTTTTGAGCGCAAACGCACACGCCTGCCTTGTACAACCAGGCGTATTATCCTTCGGGTAAAAATACAAAACCACTTTCTTGCCGAGAAAATCGGACAACGAAACCAACTTCCCATTTTTATCAGGCAACGTAAACTCCGGCGCTTTCAT
>JAGAPD010000049.1 GCA_017623435.1 Clostridia bacterium | reverse complement strand
GGCAAAGCCTGTTTCATAGTACGACCATACCGTATGGTCAAATATATCAGCGTAGGTCGCAAAACCGATCACACTAACATAAGCCTACTAAACCGTCTTCGACGGTAACCGAGAAAAATAAGTCGGATTTCACAGGATTTTTCCGTTAGAAATCAGTTAGATGTTGAGACAGAGACAATTACTTAAGTTCAGCGGTAGCGCCTGCAGCCTTAAGCTTTTCAGCAGCTTCGGTAGCAGCTTCCTTAGAAAGACCTTCCTTAACGTT
Organism: Clostridia bacterium; assembly: GCA_017623435.1. Lineage (GTDB taxonomy): Bacteria > Bacillota > Clostridia > Christensenellales > Pumilibacteraceae > UBA10677. The sequence goes on along the minus strand of JAGAPD010000049.1, from coordinate 75,296 downwards.
GGAGGGAGCACCGTCAACAAGTGCTTTTGCTTCGGAAAGACCAAGACCGGTGATTTCACGAACTGCCTTGATAACAGCAATCTTGTTGCCGCCAACTTCCTTAAGAACTACGGTGAATTCGGTCTGCTCTTCTTCAGCGGGAGCAGCCTCTGCAGCACCACCAGCGGGAGCAGCAACTGCCATAGCAGCAGCGGAAACACCAAACTCTTCTTCGAGCATCTTTACGAAATCGTTAAGCTCGAGAACGGACATACCTTTAACTTCTTCCAATAATTTAGCCAAATCAGCCATTGTAATAATTCTCCTTTTTTAATTTTGAAATAATAAATAAATTTTTTAAATAATTGATTACGCTTCCTGTTTCTTTGCGATTTCGGAGAGCGCAACTGCAAGACCACGAATGGGGGTCTGCAACATACCGAGAAGTTGTGCAACGAGCACGGGCTTGGACGGTATAGAAGCCACTTTTTTGATACCTTCGACGTCGAGGGTTTTGCCTTCGACTACGCCACCTTTAACGCTAATCTTGTTGTTGGTCTTCTTAACGCTATCAACGATAATCTTCGAGGGTGCAACTGCATCGTCGTAAGAAATTGCAAGAGCGGTAGGACCTTCAAGCAAAGCGTCGAATCCTTCGATACCGGACTCTTTGAGTGCACGGAGCACGAGACGGTTCTTAATAACCTTGTACTCTACGTTGTTCTTACGAAGTTCACTTCTCATAGCGGTGTCTTCTGCAACGTTAAGTCCGCGGTAATCAACAAGGACGAAAGATTTTGCTTTGCCGAACTTATCAACGTATTCGGCAACGGTTTGCTGTTTAAGTTTAAGGGTTTCTGCTGACATACTTATCCTCCTTTAAAGAATAAATGAAATAAATCCGGCTACCGCATAGGTAACCGGATTGAAAACGCCTTTTTCTCCCTTTGGGGATTAGACTTTCTTTCCTTTACCTCGGCAAGCCCTGTTAGGATTACGTGAAATCACACTTGCTGTCTGCGGCTGGGGATTGTATTTTACTAAATTGTTTTAATTACGCTCTGAAGTTTACCTTAATGCCAGGGCCCATCGTGCTTGCAAGCGTTACGCTCTTTACGTATACGCCCTTTGCAGCGGCGGGTTTAGCCTTAACGATAGCGTCCATAAGCGTGTTGAAGTTCTCGGTGATCTTTTCTTCGCCGAAAGACTTCTTGCCGATGGGGCAGTGAATAATAGCCGTTTTGTCAACGCGGTATTCAACTTTACCAGCTTTGGTTTCGTTGATAGCCTTAACAACGTCCATCGTAACCGTACCACTCTTGGGAGAGGGCATAAGTCCCGTAGGACCAAGAATCTTTGCAACGCGACCAAGTTGTCCCATCATATCGGGCGTGGTGATAACTACGTCGAAATCAAGGAAGTTCTGAGTCTGAATCTTTGCAATGACGTCCTCTGCTCCAACGATATCAGCGCCTGCAGCGAGAGCTGCTTCTGCCTTATCGCCACGAGCGATAACGAGTACCTTTACGGTTTTACCAGTTCCGTTAGGAAGAACTACGGTGCCACGAACCTGTTGGTCAGCCTGACGAGGATCTACGCCAAGACGAACGTGAAGTTCGATAGTTTCGTCGAATTTAGCCTTAGCAGTAGCGATAACGTTCTTAACTGCGTCTTCTACTTCGTAAGCCTTTTTAACGTCTACTTCTTTAATGCTGTCAGAATATTTCTTACCGATCATAGCGCACCTCCCTAGTCTTCAACAACGACGCCCATACTACGCGCCGTGCCGGCGATCATGCTCATTGCGCTCTCTAAAGATGCAGCGTTGAGGTCGGGCATTTTAAGGGTAGCAATTTCCTTAATCTGCTCTTTCGTAATCTTTGCAACTTTGTCCTTGTTGGGCTTTGCAGAACCGCTTTCGATCTTGCATGCCTTCTTGATAAGAACGGGTGCGGGGGGAGTCTTAAGCACGAAAGTGAAAGATCTGTCCGCATAAATACTGATAACTACCGGGATGATAAGTCCTTCCTGACCTCTGGTCTTTTCGTTGAACTCTTTGGTAAATCCGGGAATGTTAATTCCGTGAGGACCAAGAGACGAACCAACGGGAGGGCCGGGGGTTGCTTTACCGGCAGGCAGTTGAAGCTTAACAACTGCTTGAAGTTTCTTTGCCATTGTTTTTTCTCCTTGTAATAAATTTAATATATTTATACAATCGCGGTGCTAACGAACGGGTACTCCGTTCTCCCGGAAAATATAAACGAATTGATTATTCTTCCGTCGTAACCGATTCAAGACGCTCAATCTGCGCCAAATCAAGCTCAACGGGCGTAAGACGACCAAACATAGAAACGGTAACTTTACATTTCTCTTTGGGAACGTCAATACTGTCGATTGTTCCGATAAATCCTTCGAACAAGCCGTCGATAATCTTAACGCTCTCACCGATTTCAAAGTCGGTAACTACGAGCGTGGGACGTTCGAGGTGCATACGCTTTACTTCTTCTTCGCTGAGCGGAAGGGGACGGCCCAGAGGACCTACGAAACCCGTTACGCCACGAGTATTAGTAATAATATGCCACATATCGTTATTGTAGTCCATTTTAATGAACACGTAGCTGGGCATCATACGACGCTGAACGATTTTAGTCTTGCCGTTCTTCTCTTCGACTACGTCCTCCATAGGAATGGTAATCTCGACAAGTTTATCCAGCAAATCGTTTTTCTTAAAAACAAGCACGAGGTTTTCCTTTACCATATTCTCGTAGCCCGAGTAGGTATGAAGGACGTACCACTTTGCGTTCTCTATAGCCATAACGGTGCGCCTGCTCCACCAAACACAGCGCCTACGCTACTAAGAAGCGACGCGCTCGTGTCTGCGTTAAGACCTTCTACCAATACCTGATAGAGCCAGCCCAAAAGTGCATCAAAGCCCATTAAAACCACAAGGAAAACTACTACGACGGCCAAAACGATACCCGTCTGTTTAACTACTTGTCCAAACGAGGGCCACGAAACTTTTTTAAGCTCGTCAATCGTTCCTCTAATTCTGCCGCGTTTCTTTTCCTTCGGCTTTGCGGAAGTATCCTTTGCCATTATTTTTCTCCTTAACCCAAAATAATAGGAATACGATTACTTCGTTTCCTTATGAACGGTGTGTTTCTTGCAGAACTTGCAATACTTCTTAAGTTCAATTCTGTCGGGGTCGTTTTTCTTATTCTTCATGTTGTCGTAATTGCGCTGTTTGCACTCGGTACAAGCAAGCGTAATCTTATTTCTGGCGGTGTTTGCCATAATCTGCCTCCTAAAAAAGCTCACTTAAAAATACACCCTTTCGCAGGGGTGCCATAATACTTTATCACAATAAGCGTTTTATGTCAAGCGTTTTTCGCATTTAAATTAACCTTTTTAAAGAAAAAAGGTCGTTTTTCGCCTAAACTGCGATAAATCATCCAAAAACCTTATCAAGCAAGAAAATATATTCCTTATAAGCCACGGTGTCGGTTAAATCCACCAGCCTCTCCGCTACCCCGCGGTAATACCACGCGTGCTGACGACTGTCCTTTTGATTAAACCTATCCCAAAGCTTTTCGCCTATTTCCACGAAATCGCGGTAAAGCTCGCGAATATTAGCAAGCTTATCCGCCAAACAAATTATTTGCTCGTCACGAGTTGCGCTATTAAGCAAATCAAGCGTTGCCTGCTTTCTAATTTTCCAGCTTTCGCTTGCAGGAATATGCTCCATTTTATCCTCACTATCGGAGGCAACCAGCCTTTCTACCCTTTCGCCAAACTCACGACGAATATCCTCCGCTGTCACGGGCGTATCTTCCACGCAGTCGTGAAGCACCGCCGCGGCAACGACTTCGCGGTCGCTCGTAATCGAGCAAGCAATTTCGCACGCTGTAATGGGATGAATAATGTAAGGGCGGTCCTTACCCTTGCGCAGTTGTCCACTATGCGCGTTAACCGCAAAAATTATAGCCTTTTCTACGATATCCATAACGCCTCCTTTTTCATTATATAATAAGGAAAGAATAACTCCCCAAAATATCGGGGAGTTACCTGCTATTAACCTTTAATAAGGAACAATCCGCAAAACAAAACTGCGCTGACGATTGCCCATAACGACGAGGTCGTTGAACAACTATTCGAAGAAGTTGACGGTGGGGGCGCAACCGCAACTTCTTCGTAAACCACCTCGATAATATTATCGGTTGCAACGATTTTAGCAGTATATTTTCCGTCGCTCGCAGTCAAGGTATGGCCGTTAAACTTAACTGCCTTTACGGTATTTTCACCGTTAGGCGTTACCTCAAAAACAACTTCCGTACCCTCTTTGTACGAATCCGAGAAAGGCCACAAGGGAGTAATCGTGCCTTTTTCGTCGTCGTTTACTACGCTGAGCGCATAATAGCGCGGAGGCTCGGGCACGATAATCTCGTTATAAATAACCTCGATTATATTTTCTACCGCCTCAATCGTGACGTTATAAACTCCCCCCGTAGCGGTAATGGTGTGTCCGTTGTATTTAACCGTTTTTACGGTGTTATCGCCTTTCGTCGTTATTGTAAAGGAAACTTGCTCGCCCACTTCGTAATTTTGCTTGAAAGGATCTTGGGGCGTAACCGTGCCTTTTGCGGTATCGTTTTGAACGGTCAGCGTGTAATAGTTTATCACGATAATCTCGTTATAAATAACCTCGATTATGTTTTCTACCGCTTTAATCGTGATATTATAAACTCCACCCGTAGCTGTAATAGTGTGTCCGTTATATTTAACTGCTTTTACAGTATTTTCTCCCTTGGGCGTTACGCTGAAAGTAGCGGTAGTGCCTAACGCGTGTACGCCGTCGGTGGATATCGACAAATTCGTCGTGCCTTTTTGGTCGTCGTTGACCACTTCGATAGGATAAGCGCCCAACGAATAATAGGAAACTACCACTTCCGTGTGTCCCTCAACCTTGTCAATTACAAGTTTGTTATGGCTCACCTGGTCGGTAACGTCCACGCCGTTAAGGGTAACTTTTTCAACTGCGTAACCAACTTCGGGCGTGAAAACTACGGTAACGGGATCGTCGCCTGCATCTATTCTTTCAGGGCTAACCGTACCGTTTCCGCCCTCAACGCTTGCAACTACTCTGGGGAATTTAGTAGATTCGGTGGTGAAAGTAAACTGACCTTCTTCCAAATAGTATGCCTTCTGAATAGGCGAATACCACTCTACGTCTATCGTTTTTCCATCAGCCGAAACGTAATAGGTTGCCACCATACCAACAAGTCTATTATAAGCGTTATCACCATTTTTTACAATAAGCGGTTGACTTACGTTCTTAATATCAATTCCTTGGGGATCACAAAGCATTTGCGTAACCATATTGCCGTGAACGCCTTTGTCCTGACGGTACACGATAGTATCGTAATCAACGTGGCCACAGAAAAGCATCTTGATATTTTCGTGCTGACTTACGAACTCTTCCCACATCTCGTCGCCACAATTTGCAGCCGCGCCGTTAAGTCCGTATTTACCCGTCATACCACCGCCGTCAGACTCTTCAATGTACTTATTATTCTTGTCTTCCGCCCACATATAACCGTGAGTGGTAACGATAACGTTATGATGGGGGTATTGCTTGATAATGTTGCTTGCCCAAGCCATCATCTCGTCGGTCGGACCGTAGTCCATAACGACTACCATATATTCAAGATTGTCGTTGCCCGTAAAGAAATGAATAGTGTTGTTAGGCTCGTTATTATAGCAATAAGCGTACTGCTTGCTGTAACCTTCGTTACTACTTCCAAAATAAGTTTGGAAATATCTATCGCCCTTTGCCGTATCTACCGTACCGTTTTTGGGCGAGCCTTCTCCACCACCTACGTAGTCATATATAAAGTAAGGTTCTTGACCAGCGAAAGATGCGTTATCTCTCAAACAAGAGTTTGCAAACCAGTTAGTAGCAAGGTCGTGGTTACCGCGAACGATGGAATATGGAACTACACCGTTCATTTTGCTCGTAACTCTTACCGCCTCTTCCCACTCGTTTTTAGCGTTAAACTCGGTTACGTCGCCAAGTCCAAAGACGTGTTTAACTTTCTTTGTCTCAACGTTATCAACGATATAATCGTAAATCATATCCATATAAGTATTACCTTCTTGAACTTTGCCTTGCGCAAGTCCCATAATACTATATTTCGATACTATTTGCGTGTCGCCTACAAGCATAAACGAAAACGCGTAATCGTCAGGATCATACATAGGCGTCGTCGACCATTTCCACGTATTGCTCGACGCCAACTTGTTAGCGTGATTTAAGTTAGCCGACTTATCTTGGAAAGTGGTAGTGGTGCTGGGCAAATTATTGAGATCATACGCAAGCATAAGTCCGTCGTCACTATAATTAGTACCGTTTTTATAATCGTTGCTTATTTCACTCGCGCTTCTACAATCTTTGTAAAGTGCAACCGAATACAACTCTCCCCTAAATCTATCGGCATCGTTCGAACTCAAATCGTTACCGATATGAAGTTTGTTATACACGGGGAAAGTATGGTCGACAGGATTAGTTCCATCTGCTCTGGGAACAGTTTGTTTAAGTTCGCCGTTTACGTAACAATAAAAATTATCGTTATCAATCGTAACGGCAAGATGAACTTTCTCTCCCGTAGCAACTTGAACGCTACCGAAAGTTATGTAATAGTTGTTTACCGATACTCTTTCAAACAAGTAAATGAGCGGACAACCGTTTGCGTTAACTCGTAACGAGAAAATAGCACTTGCCTTGCCCGTATGGTTAGAACCGTTTCCATAATTACCCAAAATATACGACTGCTTAGAATTGAGTTCCGCTTTCGTAATTTTAAATTCCGCCTCGTAAGACAAAGGCGTTTGGCTCAACGCGTTTTTAACTTCGAAATTATTTCCTTCGGCAAAACGCATACCCGTGGAAGTATCGGCGATAGCAAAACCAGCATATGAAGGCACCGCACAAAAAAGCACAAACGCCACGCAACACAAAAACGCCGCAATCCTTTTCATCATCTTCATGACCATATTTCTCCTAAATAAATATATATCATTGTAACATTATTTTCTATCGTTGTCAATATAAAAACTAATTATTATAGTAATGCCGATTAAAAAACAAAAACTTGGCATAAGCCAAGTTCTATTTCATAAGTCTAACTATTCTATTTGCAATATAAGTAAAGAAAAAGTCCACGGGGAGCGTCGCAACCACCACCAAAAGCGCAGTAAGCCACTTGCCTATCTTATCAATTACCGACAAAAGCGCCGTGCCTGCTACGATATCCACTAACGCGGTAAGGGCGAAAAACGCTCCGCCAAACAGTAAGGCAGTTAAAACCAGCCTGACTATCGCTTGCCACAAAACTTTGTAGCTGAGTTTTTGAATAGCGGACGCAAGCAATGCGTAAGGAAGAAACAAAATCACGAGGCAAAAGAAGGTTGCGTTTAGCCCTGCGATAAAAAAGGTAAGCGCAGTCGTAGCCACGGCGGTAATTATTCCGTAGCCTATTCCAAGACGCGCGAACGCGATATAAATAGCGAGCGAAACGAACACGAGCGGAACGATTTGCATTGGCGTAAACGCCGAAATCAATACGACTACGACGGAAATTGCCACCAAAACGGCGCTATACGCTATTTTTTTTGTGCTTTTATCCCTTTTCATCACATACAACACTGCATACAGTCACAGCAAAGCGAGGTAAAGCAGTACGCAAGACAGCAGTTAGACAAAGCATCTCCGTGCGGTTGCTCAACGTATTGCTGATTCATATTCGGGTTTTGCCCCATACTTTCAGGGTTCGTTTTAGAGTTTCCCATAACGATATTGAGCTTTTCAAGCGTAGTACGGTATTTTTGGTTGCCCGGATCGCAAGCAATAGCCGACTCGAGCTGTTTTTTGCACTCGGCAAGCCATTCGCGCTTGTAGTAGATTATGGACTGATAGTAATGCCACTCGCCCTCGCGCTCGGAAATAGAGTCAAGCACCGTTTGAGCGTCGTCGTAACGGCTATCTTTGATAAGGCGCTCGATATACTCAAAGTCGCCTCCGCCTTTAGTTTCCTCGGCAACCACCGTTTTTGCTTGGATTTCACGCCAAGCGTTTTCAAGCTCGGTAAGATTACGCGCGGCAATCATACCCTCTTCGCCTGCAACGAATCTGCCTTCACTATACTCTTCTTTTAACTTTTTGTAGCGATTTTCTAATTCTTCTTGGCTTGCGTTTTCGTCAAGTCCAAGCACTTCGTAAGGATTTTTCATTTAATTCTCCGTTTTTATATTTTGGGATTAGGGATTTTCTTGTCGCTTTTAAGCACTTCTTCAACCTTGTCCCTTAGTCCGTCGTAAACTATATTTTTAAGCAAAGTATAGCTCTGCGTAAATTTCATTGAGTTAAAGCACTCAGTCGCGCGATTGACCGTGCACGCCAGCACGAATCCTATTTCCTGCGCGTTGTCCGCAAAAAATTTCTTGCGGTTTTCAAAAGTTTTACCCACTAAAAAAGGATTGTAGCTTCCACTTTTAGCGTCGTCGTCCACGTCGTCAAGCGCGTCGATAAGGTAAACGAATTTTCCGATATTGTAGCAAAGCGACAAAAAGTTTTCGTCACACTTACCCTTTACTACCACCTCGCAAGTTTCTCGAAGTAGCATTGCAAAGCAGTGCGCGACCTTGTCTACGCTACTCTCGCCCGCCTTTTCCATCCGGCGCAATTCTTCGTAGCGACGCTTAACTATTTCGTCCACCGCCGGCACATAATAAGCCGCCTTTTTATACGCCTTACTCATAGCCGCGCGTGCCAATCTTTTCTTAACTCCGCCCTCGTCAATAACGTCGTCGCAAAGCTTGTAATAACTCAAAACGACGTTGGACGCACATACGCGTTTTAACAATTCGTTGCCTTTTATCATCAATTTTTTGGTGAACGGATTGCCTACGCAACGCGATTCTTCAAACTCCACTTCTTGCTCGGTTATATCGTGCACGAGGAGCGCCAAAAAGGTGGCGTCGTACGTCGTCGTAAAGCGAGGGAGCGCGCCGTAATCACGCCCTATCTGCGCGCAAATTCCGCAGTAAAAGGAGCGGTACAGCACGAAATCCTGCTGACGAAGCTTATCTTTTACGGGTGTAACGTAACCAAACATTATCTTACGGGCGGAACAAGTCCGATTTTGCGGTAAACCTTTGCAATCGTCTTATAAGCGGTGCGCGACGCTTTTTCCGCGCCTGCTTTCATAATGGATTCAAGGTAGCCCTTGTCGGCGATAAGCTCGCTATAAGTCTTTCTGATAGGACGGAAATATTCCACTACCGCTTCGCCTACTCTCGTCTTAAAGGTAGCGTAATCAACACCCTCAAACTGCTTTTCCGCCTCGGCAATGCTTACTCCGCCAAAGGTGGAATAAATGGTCAAAAGGTTGCTTATTCCCGGCTTATCCGCAGAAAATTTAACTACGGTGTCGCTATCCGTCACCGCGCGCTTAAACTTGCGCATTACGGTATCGGGATCGTCGAGAAGGAACACCGTGCCGTTAGCGTTGTCGTCCGTCTTGCCCATCTTCGCGGTGGGATCTAAAAGCGAATAGATTTTTGCGCCCGTCTTGGGGAACATGCCGTCGGGCACTACGAAAGTGGGCGAATATTTATTGTTAAAGCGCTCTGCAATAGTACGGGCAAGCTCGAGATGTTGTTTTTGATCCTTACCGATAGGAACTAAATCCGCTTGATAAAGAAGAATGTCCGCCGCCATAAGCGTGGGGTACGCAAAAAGTCCAACGTTTACGTTTTCGGGTGCTTTTTGGCTCTTGTCCTTAAACTGCGTCATTCTCTTTGCCTCGCCGTACTGCGTGTAGCAGTTAAGCGTCCAAGCAAGCTCGGAGTGAGCAGGCACGTGACTTTGCACGAAAAGCGTGCTCTTTTCAGGATCAAGACCGATCGCGATAAAGAACGCCATAAAGTCGTACGTTCTCTTTCTTAAATCCGCCGGCACGTTATCAACCGTGAGCGAATGAAGGTCCGCTACCGCGTAGTAGCAGTCGTACTCTTTAGACATCTCTACCATATTTTTAAGCGCGCCGATATAGTTACCAATGGTCAAATCACCCGTGGGTTTAAGTGCGCTAAAAACAACTTTTTTCTTTTCGATATTACTCTCGTTAGCCATAATAATCACCTTTGTCTATAAAAATCGAAGGGTACGTACCCTATTGTTTTGCAATATAATCAAGCACGAAGTCTTTAATTTCGTCTTTGTCAATAACCGAAGTAAAACGCTTTTTAAGCGTAGGAAGCTCGCTAAGTGAACGCGGAAGATCAAGTGCAGTCACTTCCTCTAATAGCGCGAGCGCGTCAGCGTCACTCTTAGGCACTTTCTCGCCTATCGCGTCAAGCACGGCAGAAACGAACTTATACGGACTGGCCGTTGACAGCACGACGGTAAAAGTTTCGTCGTCCGTGTCAGCGATATATTTGTCGTATACGTTAAGCGCAACGGCGGTGTGCGTATCCATAATATAACCCGTTTCGTCAAACAGCTCGCCTATTTCGTCAGAAACTTCCTCTTCGTCCGCCCATTCAGCGTAAAAATGCTTTTGAAGTAAGCTAAGCTCGTCGCCCTCAATCTCGTACGCGCCCGTTTTTGCCAAACTTTCCATTCTCTTTGCCGTAAGCTCACAGTCGCGTCCACTAAGCTCAAAAAGTAGACGCTCGAGGTTGGAGCTGATCAGAATATCCATAGACGGACTGCTCGTTTTGTGGAACGAACGGTGGGTATCGTACCTGCCCGTTTGTATAAATTCAGTCAAAACGTTGTTGTCGTTGGACGCACATATAAGTTTATTGACAGGTAATCCCATTTTCATAGCGTAGTAGCCTGCCAAAATGTTACCGAAGTTGCCCGTCGGCACTACGAAATTGATTTTTTCGCCCTCTTTTATCTCGCCACCGTTAAGTAGATCAAGATACGCCGAAAAATAATACGCCACTTGTGGAACGAGTCTACCAAAGTTAATAGAATTCGCGCTCGAGAGTGCAAAGTTTTTAGATTTTAGCCTCTCTTTAACTTGCTCGTCCGTGAAAACCTTTTTAACGGCGGATTGCGCGTCGTCGAAGTTTCCCGTTACGGCACACACGCATACGTTGTCGCCACTTTGCGTCATCATTTGTAATTTTTGCAAGTTGCTTACGCCGTCGGAGGGATAAAAAACGATCACGTCCGTGCCTTCCACGTCCTTAAATCCTTCAAGCGCCGCCTTACCCGTGTCGCCACTCGTCGCCACCAAAATAAGCGTGCGCTCACTCTTCCCCACCACCTTTTTACTGCCCGTCAAAAGATAGGGAAGTAGCGTTAGCGCGACGTCTTTGAACGCGTGCGTAGGTCCGTGCCAAAGCTCCAAAATAGCCAGCCCCTCGCCCAGCACGGTCACGGGCGTAGGATCTCCGTCAAAACGCTCGTAAGCCTTTTGCGTGTACTTATTAAGGTCAGGAAGATCGTCCAAATACTTTGCAATAATAAAGGACGCACGCTCGGCGTAATCCATATCGGACAAACGCGCCATATCCTCGCTTGTGATTACGGGGAAAAAGGCGGGCACGAAAAGTCCGCCTTCTTCAGATAATCCTTTAACGACTGCCTCACAGCCGGTTACTTCGATTTTATCGTTTCTCGTACTTGTAAATTTCAATCTCTCACCTGAAAAGTTAAATGTATTTTTTCATAAAGTCAGGCACTTCCTCTGCCGACACGGTAACGGTGAAATTCACCTTCGCGTCCGCGCCGATAAGGTCGAGCGCCGTAAAAATATCCTCAATCTCGTCAACCGCTTTGCCCGTAAACTTTGCCGGTCCGTCCATAAACACGTCCGTTATGTCGTAGTTACCTGCAAGCAAGCCCTTTACGAAACTAACGAAGCTTTTTTCTTCTTTTACGTCGTACTCCGTAATATCAATAAATCTGATAGCGGCGTTAAGCGCCTTTGAGTGCTCGGGCTTATCGGTAAGATAAATCACACAGCCCTTACTCTTTTCCACCGTCTCGTTCGCCTTTGCGATAATGCGCTCGGTTTTACCGCTTCCCTTTGCTCCGTAAATAACGTTAATCATATCTTCTCCTCCTTATTTTTGCGTACAAACGCTCGTTTAACTATATTATACATTAAAAATATGATATATGGAATAGGTTTTGCGAAAAAAGTATGATTTTTTTGTAAAATTTTTGCTCACGCTAAATAATTTCGCTTACTTACTTATTCTTTCGTTGAAAAGCTTGTGAAGCTCTACGTCGTAAAGTCGCACCATAGTATCAAGCTCGTCGTCGCCCATAATGGTATTTCTGCCACCTGCGTACTCGTCGTCCACCATAGCTTTTATGAATTTTACGACCTCGTCGTTCTTATCAACCGCGTACTCGGAGGGCAAGCCATAATAAGCGTTTATCCAGAAAGCAATTCCTGCCGCGCCTGAGGTGTTAGAAATAGAAACGGTAGGACGGCGACCAAGAATTTTTTGCGTGTTGAAAACGTTGTAAATCTCTTCGTCCTTAAGAAGTCCGTCCGCGTGAATACCTGCGCGCGTTGCGTTAAACGCTTTTCCTGCAAAGGGCGTACGGGGAGGAATGGAATATCCCACCTCGCTTTCGAAATACTCGGCAATATCGGTAATCGCGGTAAGGTCCATTCCGTCCGTCGTGCCACGCATCTGAGCGTACTCGATACACATAGCCTCCGTCGGACAGTTGCCCGTCCTCTCGCCGATTCCAAGCAACGAGCAGTTTACACCGCTACAGCCGTAAAGCCACGAGGTCGTAGCGTTAGTGACCGCCTTGTAAAAGTCGTTATGACCGTGCCATTCAAGCCACGCTGACGGAACGCCTGCGTAGTAGTTAAGACCGTAGATAATTCCGGGCACGGATCGGGGAAGCGCGCTACCGGGGAAGGAAACGCCGTATCCAAGCGTATCGCATGCACGAATTTTAATGGGCTGATTGTACTCGCTCGCCAAATCCATAAGGATATTTGCAAAGGGCACTACGAATCCGTAGAAGTCCGCGCGCGTAATGTCCTCGAAGTGACAACGCGGAACGATTCCGTTATCAAGCGCACTCTTTACGATAGCAACGTACTTTTCTACCGCACCTTTACGGTCAAGCTTCATCTTGTTGTAGATATGGTAGTCCGAACAGCTTACCAGTATTCCCGTTTCTTTTATGCCCATTTCTTTAACGAGCTTAAAATCCTTTTCGTTCGCTCTTATCCAGCTGGTAATTTGCGGAAATTCGTATCCCATTTCTTGACACGCGCGTACCGCCGCCCTGTCCTTTTCGCTATAAAGGAAAAACTCGGTCGCACGGATTACGCCCTTCTTTCCGCCAAGCTTATGCATAAGCGAATAGATATCCGCAATCTGTTTTACCGTAAGGGGCGCGGTGGACTGCTGTCCGTCACGGAAAGTCGTGTCCGTAATCCACCACTCTTCAGCAGGACTCATGGGCACTTTTCGGTCGTTAAAAACGACCTTGGGCACTTCGTCGTAGTCGAATATGCCCCTGTATAACTCTGGCTCGGAAGGATTTTTAAGCACGAAATCGTGCTCTTTTCTTTCCAAAAGTCCTGATCTTTTATTTGCGTGAAGCTCGTATTTTTCCATATTAATTCTCCATTGCACGAACGAACGCGCCTATACGTCCTACGCCTTTTTTAATATCTTCGTCCGAAATCGCGTACGAAAGTCGCACGTACTCGGGCGCTGCGAAGGACTCGCAGGGGATAACGGTTACCAACGCTTTTTCAAGCAATAAATTAGCAAATTCGTGCGCAGTAGACACGTACGTACCCTCGTACTTCTTACCAAACACGTTGCTGACGTTTACCAAAACATAAAACGCTCCGTCAGGGCGAACGTAAGAAATCTGCTCGATTTTGTTAAGCTCGTCCATAATGAGCTTTCTTCTACGCGCAAAGCTTTGCGTCATATCTTTCAAAAACTGCGTTCCGCCGTCGTGCGTGTACGCCGCTACCGTCGCGTACTGCGCGATAGAGTTGGGGTTAGAGGTGGTATGGCTTTGCATATTTGCAATCGCCTTTGCTACGGGATTAGGCGCGGCGATAAAGCCTATTCTCCAGCCCGTCATAGCGTAAGTTTTCGAAACGCCATTTACGATAATAGTTTGTTCCTTAAGCTTATGTGAATAAGTCGCAATAGAAGTTACTTTTTCGCCCGTGTAGTTAAGCTCTTCGTAAATCTCGTCCGAAATTACCACGATATCCGTCTTTTCAATAACTTCAGCGAGCGCGTAAATCTCTTCCTTGCTATACACCGCACCCGTGGGGTTGTTGGGATTATTGAGAATAACCGCCTTAGTCTTGGGCGTGATAGCGTTTTTAAGCTCCTCCGCCGTCATCTTAAAACCGTTTTCTTCCTTGGTATTAACGGTAACGGGCACACCGCCAGACAGGCGCACGAGCTCGGGATAAGTAAGCCAGTAGGGCGCGGGAATAATAACCTCGTCACCCTCCTCTACTATCGCCTGACAAACGTTGGTAAGCGAATGCTTTGCGCCGTTGGAAACGACGATATTAGAGGGGAAATATTCCAGTCCGTTATCGCGCAAAAATTTATTACAAATTACCTGCTTAAGCTCGTTAGTTCCACTAGCAGGCGTATATTTGGTCACTCCGTTATCAAGCGCCTCTTTCGCAGCGTCAAGAATATAGTCGGGCGTATTGAAATCAGGTTCACCAGCGCCAAAAGAAACTACGTCCATTCCTTCGCTTTTGAGCTGTTTAGCTCTTGCAGTAAGTTCAAGCGTAAGTGAAGGGCATATTTGAAGTGCGCGTTGTGCAATTTTCATAAAGGTTTCCTCTATAAGTTATAATTTTACAGTTTATTATACTACATATAATAAAAAAAGGCAAATATTTAAGCTAAAAAATCATAAAAAACGGCAATTTTTCTCGCAAAAATCACCGCTTTTACACAAAAAAAGGGTATCCACTCACGTCAATAACCTCGTAATTTTAATTTGCAGATTTATACTTCCACGCCCTCTGCGCGCAAAAGGTCGTAATAAGCGTCGAAAACTTTGTTAATCATTTCTTCGTCGTGCTCGATAACCAAACAGTCCTCGTCGTCAATTTCCTCAATTTTGAAAACGAGCGCCTCGTCGTCAGCAACGCCCTCGATTGGGGTAACGGGATTGAGTATTGCGTAAATGGTCATAACGCCGTTAGCGTTTTCAAGAGGGATTACGCATACCTGCTCAAACTCCGTTTCCTTGTTATTCTCGTCAAAAAGTATAATATGCTCGGTACTATTCTCGTCCAAAAGTGCGTCGATCGCGCTGTATTCTTTCATCTTCTCTCTCCTTTTTTCTTTCATTATACAGTTTTTTCCTATTCCGCGCAAGCATTTTAATATACTTGACCGCGTTTTCGTCCCAAAAAGCAAAAACGGCGCAGTACGTACCACTCCGTTTTTATTTTTTCACTACAAAACTTTGGACAAAAATTCTTTAAGTCGGGGCGAGGAAGGATGCGCAAAAAACTGCTCGGGCGCGTTTTCTTCCTCAATTACGCCGTCGTTCATAAAAATAATTTTGTTAGCGACCTCACGTGCAAAGCCTATCTCGTGCGTTACGATTACCATCGTCATTCCGTCGTTCGCAAGCTTTTTCATAAGGTCCAAAACCTCGCCTACCATCTCGGGATCAAGCGCACTCGTCGGCTCGTCAAACAACATAACTTTGGGATTCATTGCAAGCGCACGGATAATGGCGATACGCTGTTTTTGTCCACCTGATAGCGTAGACGGATACGCTTTCGCCTTGTCCGCAAGCCCTATTTGTTCAAGCAGTTTATACGCTTTTTCTTGCTCTTTCTCCTTAATTTCTTTGACCGTTTGCCCTTTTTTTCTATTTCTTTTAGCCACTATTATGGGTGCAAGCGTGATGTTGTCCAGCACGTTTAGGTTGTTAAATAGGTTAAACTGCTGAAAAACCATACCTATACGCTGGCGGTGAATATTGATATCCACCTTCATATCCGCCAAATCCTCACCCTCGAACATAATCGAGCCACCGTCAGGATCTTCTAGGCAATTCACACAACGAAGAAAAGTAGACTTACCACATCCACTAGGACCTATTATGGCTATTTTTTCGCCCGTATGTACGTCCAAATTTACGCCTTTAAGCACTTCTTGCTTATCAAAACTCTTGCGCAAATTTCGCACTTTTATAAGCACGTTATCATCATTTTGAGTATCTACGTTCACTGCGTTTAAATCTCCTTTCAATCATCTTTACACCTAGCGCAATCAACATTACAAGCACTAAATACACAAGCGCAAGCACAACGTAGGGTACCAAATATTCATAATGCGCCGCGCCTATCTGACGGAACGCTTTCGTTAAATCTACTACTGCAATAAAACTTACTACGGACGTTTCTTTAATTAGCGTTATAAACTCGTTTCCGAGCGTGGGTAAAATGTTTTTTATAGACTGCGGAATTACAATTCTCATCATTGTTTTTCCGTAACTAAGTCCAAGCGCTCTACCTGCTTCAAGTTGTCCGCTATCCACCGATTGAATACCTGCACGCATAATCTCGGATACGTACGCACCACTGTTAAGTCCAAATATTACGATTGCTACGATTATACTATCAACGGCTATTCCCAATAGGGGCAAAAGTACGAAATATCCTAGCAAAAGTTGTACTACCATAGGCGTTCCGCGGAAAAAACCGACGTATACGTCTACCACCTTTTCTAAAATTCTAGGTAAAATTTTGTATTTCGGCACAACCTTTACCATTGCTATAAGCGTTCCTATTATTATACCTATAATAAGCCCGAACACGGCAATCTCAACGGTTGCAAGCAATCCGTTGAGAACGTCTTTGTATCCGCCGTTATCGAAAAGTTCACGGCAAAAATTATTCCATTGTTTTTCCATTATTTATTCTTAATTGTCTGAATAATTTGCTCTTTCGTCTTGCCGTCAAATTCGGTATTGTCTGCTTTTACCAAAAGAACTTGATATGCTCCTTTGTAATAAGAACTAGAGAAGTTTACCGAAGATTTACGCGATGCCGTTACCGAAAGTCCTGCGATTGCTACGTCGATATTGTTCTTGCCTACTGCCGTTACTACCGAGTCAAACTCCATATTTTCAATAACGAGTTCAAGTTCAAGTTGTTGCGCAATATACTGTGCAATTTCCATATCAATACCTACGTACAAATTACCTTTTTTGTATTCAAAGGGAGCAAATTCAGCGTTGGTAGCAACAACAAGTTGTCCTTGGGGATTGTCGTTATTCTTTGCCGCACTCTCAATTCCTACGATATTTTCGTCGCCACCGATAACGTTGCCGTCGTCGTCATACACAAGCGAATTGTACTTTTCAAAAATCTCGTCCATTTTGCCGTTTTCTTCCATTTGCGCCAAAATAGTATTGATGCTTTCAAGAAGTCCTGCTTGATTTTTATCTACGCCCAAAGCATATTCTTCAGTCGTAAGTGGTACGTCTATCATCTTGATCGCACCAGCATTTTGCGCTACGAGCATTTTTGCAGGCTCGTTATCTACGATTACGTAGTTTACCTGTCCGTTAAGCATTGCGCTTACAGCAAGTCCCGAACTATCGTAAGACATACACTCTGCGTTGGAAAAACCATCATATAACATTTCTTGGTTTCCCTTAACGAAGAACTCCGCCGTCGTTCCCGACTGAACGCCGATTTTAATGCTTTTGCCACTCGAACAAGCGGTGGCCATCAGCACGCACGAGAGCGCAAGTATAAGCGCAAACATTGTCATAAAAAACTTTTTCATAATTTATATCTCCTTTAAAATGAATTTCAACACGAAAGGCAATATCGCCTCAAAAAGTATCCCCATTATATACCCTTAATTTAACTTTGTCAACTGTTTTTGCATAAATATTCAATATTTTTCTAAATATTTTTTGTTTTATGCATTATGCACTATATTTATGCATAAAATTGCACGGTTTTGAAGAAACTTTGGGTAAATATAACCTAAATCTTATGGTTTTTCACTTGACACGCGCGTTTCTATTTAATATAATAAGGCTACGTCACGATAAGTGGCTCGTATCGATTATTGCGCTTCAATGCACAAAATACTCAAGGAGCAAATTATGATTTCTCTTATTTTCCCTGACGGAGCAATGGCAGACGCTATACTGCTGTTTATCTTCGGCCTTATCCTTTTAATAAAAGGCGGCGACTGGTTCGTGGACGGTGCGACGGGAATCGCAAAACGCTTTCACATTCCCGATATCTTAATAGGCGCAACGGTAGTATCTATCGGCACGACGCTACCTGAGGTTATGGTGTCGGCAACGGGCGCGGCTGGCGGACAAAGCGCAATGGCTTACGGCAACGCGATCGGCTCGATAATATGCAACACGGCGCTTATCGCGGCTATCACTATCGCGATTAAGCCAGCGTCAGTTGATAGAAAAACGCTTATCATCCCCGTTTGTTTCTTCTTTGGCGTGGCAATATTTTATTCGTGCATGGCATACTTCGCAGGCGAATTTCCGCGCTGGGCGGGCATCTTGCTTTTGGCGGTTTTCGTAATCTATATGGTTTTTACCGTCATAAAAGCCTTCTCCGCAGCAAAAGAGCCACAAATAAAACTGCTTGATCCCGAAGAAAGCTTACAACCCAGCGAAGAAGAAAATTCTTCGCCCCTTTGGAAAGATCTGCTCTTCCTCATTCTTGGCGCAGCAGTTATCGCAGTGGGTGCTGACCTTTTGGTAAACAAGGGCACTTTCATTGCAACGACTTTGGGCGTTCCTGAAACGGTTATCGCGCTTACTTTCGTAGCGCTTGGCACTTCTCTTCCCGAGCTCGTAACGGCAATTACTTCGCTTATAAAAGGCCGTGGTGCGCTATCTCTTGGCAACCTTATCGGCGCAAACCTCTTTAACCTCGTGCTCGTTAGCGGTATCGCAATTTCTATCGCACCCTTCTCCGTTCCCGTAGGCGTGCTCGTAGGCGGAATTAACGCGTCTCTCGTAATCGACATCCCCGTAATGTTAGGCGTTATGACTCTTCTTACCGTTCCCACGCTTATCCGCGGAAAATTATCAAAGGTACAAGGCTATATCCTTTTGGCTATCTACGCCGCGTACGTAACGCTACAATTCGTGCTTTAATCTAAAAACAGCAAAACGGCCACCCACGTAGGTAGCCGTTTTTATTTTTATTCATAACAAAACGGAGTAAACTTCTTCACCGACGTTGACGAAAATTTCTAAAATAAACTCGTCGCGCAGTATCTTGATATCCCTTATTTCCCCTTCGTAAACGAGCGGTTCTCTGTTCGTCCTTTCAACGATAAAGCCTTTTTCCGTACGCTTTACGGCGTCGTCGCTATCGCGGAGAAGATGGCGTACCTCTTCAACGGGGTAAGCAGTGATTTTGCCGTTTTCACGCTTAATCTCGCGCGGAATACTCATACACCCAACGTCCTTTTGCGCGTAGCCGATATATTTCCACCCGGGTATCCAAGTCACGAGAATTTTTCGCCCCTTATTATCCGAAAAAACTTGTCCTGCGTACTGATCAGGGCCTTTATCCACCTCAGCGGTGTCCTCGATTACGTACTTATGCCCGTCAAAACGCCCGTACGTTATGCAAAAATATCTTTGCTTTTCTATCGGACAAATGGACGCAGTCAGCAAAAATCCGTCGTCCGTCCTCATTAGCGACGGGCATTCAGTATATACGCACTCCTCCCACTCGTGCATTACGCCTCCGTACTCCCACGAAAGCAAGTCGCGACTTTTATATAAAAGCAGTCGTCCCGTCTTACTTTTTTCGTGTCCAGTCGCCATAACGCAATAATACTCTCCGTCCACCTCACACACGGCAGGATCGCGAAAATCAGGACCTCCGTCAGCAGGATAAGCGCCAATTACGGGATTGCCAGTGTACTTTTCAAAGTGAATTCCGTCCTTTGAATACGCTACGCTCATCGTTTGAACTTTTTGACCGTCCACCTTTTTAACGGACGCATACAAAAGATATAAGGTGTCACCCTTAACCACCGCCGTGCCCGACCAACACCCGTCGCAGTCGTAATCGCAATCAGGGTAAAGCGCAACGGGTAGTTCCTCGTAAGTCAAAAAGTCTTTCGTGCGTGCGTGTCCCCAGTGCATAGCTTGATGCCACGGCTGTTCAAAATCAGGCGAATGCTGATAAAAAATATGATAGTATCCGTCAAAATAAACTAACCCATTAGGATCGTTCACCCAGCCTTTTTTAGGCTTGTAATGATATTTAAGTTTCGCCAAATAATCCATTTTTGCTCCCTTTTTTATAAAACGGCGCATAACGTTATGCCCCGTTTTTATTTTCATTCAATATAAAACACTCTCGTTTCACTTTCTATTTTTTCGTTTTTGTATTCTAAAACGACCTCACCGCTTGCCGAAAGCGTGACTTTTACCACACCGTTTTCTCTTTCCCATTTAATCGAAAATGCACCGTCACGACTAACTCGACTACACTCAGCAAACGACAACTGAGGTACGAATTTCGCGCATACGTTATAGCGATTTTTTGACAAACGCTTTGCTCCGCATATACTTTCCACGAAGAAATACAAAACGTTAGAGAACATGTGATGATTTTTTGACAGCGTGCGCGCGTCAGTATCAAACGACTCCCAAAGCGTCGTTGCACCCTGCTCAATCCACACCCTAAACGACGGCTCGCTCGGGTTGGTTATAACGCAATACGCCAAATCCGTGCGCCCTATTTTCTCCAACGCCTTATACAAAAACTGCGCGCCAAACATACCCGTTTTCATATGTCTATCCACTCTTTCAATATTTTCAACCAACTGCGCGCCAAGCGTCTTTTCGTCGCCCATCCCAAGCACGATTAACGCCGAAATTGCGCTTTGCTCGTCAACGACGCACCGTCCATTTTCTATATAACGCTCAAGGTCGTTTTGCCACTTTTCGCGTTCAAGCGCGTAATCTTTTTTAAGTTCAACGAAAATGCTCGTGAACATATATAGGTATATTTTTTCAATAAAGTCAATAGGCGTTGCGTAAAAACGGTAGCCCGTCCAGTCGCCCAACGACGACTCACCCAAATGCGCTTTTAAGTACTCGTAATAGCGCGTCATATATGGGAGCGCGTACTCCACCGCGCTATAATTTCCGCAATATTTATACAAAAGGTAGGGCAAAGTGAAAATTATGCCGTTGCATACCGGCCCGTGACCGTAGCCCCAGTCAGGCGAAGGCGCTACGCCAGACAAATCGCCCTCAGCGTTCATCGTGTCGCAAATATCAACCAGCCACTTTTCAAGCAGTTTTTCGCCCTCAAAATTGAATAAAAACTGTTCAAGCGACGCCTGCGAATCGTTCGTCCACCCCAATTTTTCGCGCGTAGGACAGTCGGTCAGCGAATAGAAAGTATTTGAAAGCGTCGATCGTATTCCTGCACTCCAGATTTTATTGAGCGTCTCGTCCGAACAGTTAAAGGTCGAAGTTTGCGCCAAAGCCTGATGCGTGAAAATCGCCGTCAGCAAGCTCTTATCCGGCTTTTCCGTCAGTCCGCGCACCTCCACGTACCGAAATCCGTGATAGGTAAACTGCGGTTTCCAAACCGTGCGTTTTCCGTTACAAATGAACTTATCTGTCTGAAAGGGCACGTCAGGATAATAACAACCGCAACCGTTTAACTTTAAGTCGCCCTTCTCGTCCACCTCTTCTGCGTACGCCAAAATAATTTCCCTTCCTTCGTCAGCGCAAATATCAAGTTGCGCGTAGCCCGAAACGTTCACACCGAAATCAAAGACGTAACCGTTATCGTTTTTTGCGATATTTACAGGCGCGTAACGCTCGCACTCTCGCATAGGCTCGCACTCACATTTAACCAACTTGCCTTGCGGTTGCTTTTTCGCAAAGCTCGCACTCGCCCACTCGCTATCGTTATAATTATTCTCGGTCCAGCTTTCCGCCTTACGACTGTCGTAATACTCGCCACTTCTGAGCTGATTATAAAAGGTCGCCTCGCTCGCTTTTGCTCTCCAACTCTCGTCCGTTTGCAAAATTACTTCGTCGCAAAAAAGTTGTAGCCACAAACAAGGCGCACTTCGCCATTCTGCCTCGTCGTGATGCCAAGCGCTTTTGAAATTCTCGTTATAAAAGCCGTTGCCCACCTCTGCGCAAACGATATTTTCGCCCTCTTTTAATAGACGCGTAACGTCGTACTCCGTGTACCAAAGCGTTTTGCGGTAATCGGCTACGGGCGTTAAGAACACGTCGTCCGTGACTTTTTGTCCGTTGATATAGTACACGCCTAAGCCCAGCCCACATACTCGCATCGTGACTTTTTCGGGCAATACGGTCAAATTAAATTTTTTGCGAAATAAAACGGAAGGACTGTAAAACAACTCTTCCTTTCTTCCATTCAGTTCAATAAAACCTTTCCCCATCGTCCACCCCTGTTTAGCCACGTAAAATATACGCTTATTATACCGCATTAAATTCCCGTTGTCAATACCATTTAGTAAATCTAATTTATAGTTTTATCTATAATAATGCCCACATTGTAACGCCCAACGGAATAAAGAAAAGAACTATGTGTTGCTTAGTTCTTCTTTATGGAGCTGTTTAGCCGAGCGTAGCGAACGCCCAGCTCCATAAAAAAAGAGACTACGAAACGTAGTCTCTTTTTTTATGGAGCTGATAACCGGATTTGAACCGGTGACCTCGTCCTTACCAAGGACGTGCTCTACCAACTGAGCCATATCAGCACACTATACCAACTGAGCCTTCAGCCGAGCCTGCGTAGCAGGCGAACGCCACGAGCGTAGCGAGTATATCAGCAGATTATCAACTTATTTAGTTCACTAACTTTTCGCTCGCCCTTAACAGGACGTGGTCCAACTGAACCATATCAGCATTTATCAGCATCTTTCGTTAGCGTATGTTATTATAACTCAAATTTAAAAAATAATCAATCGTTTTGAGGGTGTTTTTGACAAAAAGTTATGAAAAATATTTTTTATTTTTTAAAATTTAACTTTAAAACCATTTAAAATGAAAAACGGCGTAGTACGCACCACGCCGTTTTAGTTATTTACTTATTTTCGTCTTGCGACTTTGCTTGCTCTTCTTCCGCCTTTCTTTCGCGATAAGTCTTATATCCGGGCTTTTGATTATCGCCCTCGTCCCACTTTTTGCCCCCGATTGCGAGGAATCCAAGCAAAAGCGCGACGGTAATCACGACTGCAATAATAGGCATAATAAGTTTGTCCTGAACGACGAAAAGCTCGCCGATAACCGCAAACACGCACACGCCGATCAGCGCGCAACCGAAATAAACGTAAAATCTTTTTAGCTGAACGTTAGTTTTATCCAAGAACGCGCGAATGACGAAAACCAAGCCCGTAATTCCCGAAAAGACCGCGATCGCCCATCCGAGCGTAAAAAATCCAAGCACACCGCCCGTGATAGCGCCGATAAGCCACATCACCGCGCTACACACACCCACGATACCTATAATTAACTTGTAAACGAAGCTTTTATTCATAATTAACCTCCTTAAAACTATTTATTTCATCAACCGCCAGTAAAATAAACGAGCGCGAACAGTCCTCCCACCACGGCAAGCCCTGCCAAAACGACGGCAAGCACCTTCCAAACGGATACGGGTGTTTTGCCCGTGACGTTACCGTTATAGCCGTTAACGAAGAAGTTGTAAATCTTATTTTTCCAGCCACAGTGACCTATGTAAACGGGTAGCAAAACGTACTTATACGTCACGTTGCTATAATTCGTATCTACGTTTAGCGAGGACACCACGTCGTACACGTAACGCGATAATATCGCACTACGTATCCTGCCGTTCATACGAGTTTTCGCCTCCTCCCAGCAAGCAAGTCCGTCCTTCGTGTACTGGCTCGCGGTGAATCCGCTAAGATATTCTTTCGCGTATTCCTTGCTGTCGCTCGTGCCAAAAGGTTGCAGTTTGTCAATCGAACCTTGACTGATTCCGCTCGACGCCTGAATAAGCACGTCGTCAAAAAACAGTTCATGCGATCCACCGATATGGAAGTATCGCGTATAGCGTTCGCGTACCGTTTTACCGTTCACCCTGCGCGTGCGGTACTCGTATTTTCCCAAAACGCCACTATACGTGGAGTGCGTTTGCGCGTCGTAGGTAAAAGCGGGCGTATAAAGTCCGCTCACGTTTTCGGGCGTTACGCTCTTTTTGAACTTGCCCGGAGCGAAAAATTTACGCTTTACCCAAGTCTTGACGCGCTCGATTGCGTTTTGCACCGTCAAGCGGAAGGGCACGACGGCGTTAGGCTTAAGTCCAGAAAGCTCATCCGTCTCAACGATATTAGTCGTACCGCAAAACGAACAGGTTTTTGCAATTTCCGTTCGGTCAAGCACCGTCCTTGCGCCACAGTTTTCGCATCTAAACACGTGCGTTTCGTCCGCCCAAGTGCTTGCACTGCTAAGCAGGTTCGCAAAGCGTATTTCCTCGCCAAAAGAATTCTCGATGGTTGCGACCGTTCCGCAGTACGGACATTCAAGCGCTTGCTTTTCAGGCGAAAAAACCATGTTCGCGCCACAGCCAGGGCACTTTTCTATATTAGCTTCGGTCTCGATTTCCGAGCCGTCAAACGTTACCTTTTCTTCTTCCATTAAAGTTTTTCACCACACTCGGGACAGAATTTTGAGCCCGGTTTAACCTCTGCACCACAGCTAGGACAAACTGCAGTAAGCTTTGCGCCACACTCACAGCAGAACTTCGCGCCCTGTTTCACACTTGCTCCGCACTTAGGGCAAACGTTACCCATAGCGCTACCGCACTCGGGACAGAATTTCGCGTCTTCACTCACCTTTGCTCCGCATTTAGGACAAGCAATTTTGCTTTCTTGTTGCTGTTGCGCGGGTACGTTTTGCTGATTTTTGTACATATCAGCGAACATAGCGCCCATTCCAAGTCCCATACCTGCGCCCATAGCCGAGCCTGCCATTCCGGGATTTTTAGCCGCCTCCTTAAGCGCGTCAGCCTGCGCCACGGTGGTGTAAACGTCCAAGTTTCCGCGGAGCATACCCATAGACGCGTTCTTATCAAGCGCCTCCTCAAGCTCTTTGGGCATCGAGAAGTTTTCGAACACGAACTTCGTGATTTCAAGTCCCATTGCTTTGAAAGAGGGCTGGAGGGAATTTCTAACGATTTCGCCAAGCTCAATAAGGTTTGCCGCCATATCCAAAATGGGTATTTTGCTCTCGCCGATAGCGTCGGAAATGCCCGTTACGACCATGCTTTTAAGATATTCGGTAATGTCGTGCGTAGAATACGAGCCTGCAGTTCCCGAAATTTCCTGCATAAACACGTACGGATCGTCCACTCTAAACGAATAACTACCGTATCCGCGCACGCGCACCGCTCCGTAATCGCGGTCACGAATAATAATAGGATTAGCCGTGCCCCACTTTTGTCCCGTAAACTGACGGGTGGAAACGTAATATATATCCGAGCGGAAAGGATTTTCAAATCCGTACTTCCAGGACATAAGCGCGGTTATGATAGGAATAGAATCGGTATCAAGCTTGTAAAATCCGGGCAGAAAAACGTCAGCCATTTTACCCTTATGCGCGAAAATAGCCGCCTGACCGTCACGAACGGTAAGCACCGAGCCACGACTTACGTAGTCGTTTTTCATATTGTACTTATATACGATAGTATCTCTGCTGTCGTCCGTCCATTCAATATTTTTGAGTAATCCCATAATTTTTCTCCTTGATTGGTTTACATCATTATACTACAATCTCGTAGCGTTGTCAATACCTAATTTTTTTAAATATGCGCTTTTTGTCATAAATTTGCTTTTTTACTCATAATATAAAACACAAAGCGTAAAAGGAATGAGAAAATGAAAGAGTTAATTGCACAGCGTACACTATGCGAAGCACGTTATATTTTAGAGCATCAATGCACCGTCAGAGACGCGGCGAAAGTCTTTTTCGTTAGCAAAAGCACGCTACATAAGGACGTCACCGTGCGTCTACGTTACGCCGACGAAAAGCTGTACGAGCAGGTTAAAAAAGTGCTTGTCTTTAACCTTTCCGAGCGTCATCTTCGCGGTGGAAACGCTACGAAGCTAAAATACGAAAGTACGAAAAAATCCAAAGATTAAGCAAAAACGACGTGGTACGTGCCACGCCGTTTTTACTTTTATAAAAAAGTTTACACGCTATCTATTGACAAATAAGGAATTGTGTAGTACAATTTAGGAGAGGTAAAAAATATGATTGATTACAAAGCGAAAATTGAATGCAAGGCAAGCTACGACGTCGTCGTTGCTGGCGGTGGCGTAAGCGGAATAGGTGCAGCTATTGAATGCGCTCGTCAAGGCGCAAGGGTTGCGATTATTGAGCGAAACGGAATTTTGGGCGGAGGCTTTACTTCAGGCCACGTCGCACCTCCTCTTGGCAGTTTTACGCCCAACACTATGGCGGACGAGCTTCTTAAAAAAGTAGGCGTTGAAAACGGCTCGGGTCAATCGCACGACTTTGAGAAAATGAAGATTATCATTTCTAAAATGGTGGCGGACGAAAATATCGACGTCTTTTACGGATGTTCGCTCGTGGACGTGGTAAAAAAGGACAAAAACATTACGCATTTGATTTTCTCCACTCAATCGGGCTTAAAGGCGATTGAAGGTAAGATTTTTATCGACTGCACGGGCGACGGAGTTTTGTCGTATTTAGCAGGCGAAAAGGTGGAATACGGGCGCGACGACGGACTCGTTCAGCCCGTCAGCATAATGTTCACCGTTGAAAACGTGCATCCCGACCAGCATATCGTTTGCTACCACGAGGAAATGGACACCGTTTTAGAAAACGGAAATTACCTCGCTCTTTGCCGTGAGGCTTGCAAAAACGGCA
This sequence comes from Clostridia bacterium, assembly GCA_017623435.1. GTDB lineage: Bacteria > Bacillota > Clostridia > Christensenellales > Pumilibacteraceae > UBA10677. The sequence continues at coordinate 48,331 of JAGAPD010000049.1, read as the reverse complement.
CTCTACCCCCTACCGTCAATATCGTTCGCCTTTACCGAGGCGTAGTCCCCACCGAACGCATGGTAAACGCCACGCAAGCAAACGGTGTAAACCCCTTGTGCCCCGTACAAGCAGGCAAAGCGCAAGCTCTCCTTCGCGAACAAATGGAACAAGTCGTAGACTTCCTCAAAACCACCGTGAAAGGCTTTGAAAATATCCGCATTAAGAATTCTACCGAAGGAATAGGCGTAAGGGAATCGCGCAGAGTTATGGGCGAATACGTTATGACCGCGCAGGATCTTCTCGACGGTAAAAAACACCACGACGTAGTAGTCCACAACGCGGCGTTTTGCATAGACATTCACAACCCTTCTGGCGCAGGTCAAAGCGAGCAGGACGGCTGTCCCAAGCAAAGTCAGCCCTACGACGTGCCTTACCGCGCACTACTGCCCACAGTCACCGACAACCTCCTCGTTGCCGGCAGATGCATAAGCGGAACTCACCGCGCACACGCCTCGTACAGAGTTATGAACATTTGCGTCAATATCGGTCAAGCGGCAGGTATTGCAGGTGCGTTATGCGTAAAAGAAAACGTAATTCCACGAAAACTCGACTACAAAAAAATCCAAAAAGTGCTTACGGATAAGGGCGTAGAATTGTTTAATTAACCGCTTATTCCCTTAAAAAACATAAAAACGGCGTACCACGTGGTATGCCGTTTCTTTTTATAACTATCTTGCGCCTAATTTTTTCAAGATTTCACCAGCAAGGACTGGGTTATTACAGGTAAATCCTACTGCGCCACGTTCAAGCCAAGTCTTAAACCTTTCCTCTTCCTCCGCCGCGCCGTAATGCACCCAAGGTTCTACGCCGTACGAGCGGATGAAATCAAACTGCTCTTTGGGCGCAACGATATGATTTTGACTCCAGTCATGCGCGCCCGTCACGGGATCAACTTTGATATTGAAAATGCACGCACAAAACAGTCTTTTGAGCATATCGTTATCGTAATGACTACCCAAAATTTTAATATTATAATACCCGTGCAAACGATAGCGGTCGTTATACTTTAAGTAAACGTAGTTAAGTAGGTCGCCCGAAAAAGAATTGATATAGATTCTATCCGCAAGCCCGTATTCCTCAATCATTGCGATCGTTTTGTCGCACGACTCGTACGCAAATTCGTGACTGTCGTGGGGATAATCCTTCAGCTCAATATTAAGCTCAATATCTTTCCTGTCCTTTACAAGCTCAAAAAATTCGCGCAAGGTGGGAACTCTTTCACCCTTAAACTGTTCGCCTTTTTTAACACCAGCGTCAACGGCAAGCACTTCTTCTAACGTATGCTCCCTTACTAATCCACTACCCGTCGTCGTACGATCAAGCCCGTGATCGTGAATACACACAAGCTGTCCGTCCTTCGTCATATGAACGTCCGTTTCAATCATATCAATATCGCACTCAAGCGCTTTTTTGAACGAAAGCATAGTGTTTTCGGGATAAAGCGCCATAAAACCGCGGTGCGCCGCAAGTCTTACTTTTTTCATTTTGCCCTCCTGTCGCTTATTGAAATTATTATATACCCTGTTGAAGTAAATGTCAATAACTCTATTCAACAATTTTAAATAAATATCCGTTGTGCTTTTTGAGCATACCGTTTTCAATCTCGTCGCCTAAAATAAGTTCAAGCTTTTTTATTTTTAACGACGAAAGCGGTGTGTCGCAAGTCGTATGAATAAACAAATAATTATCGTTCGCGTACACCACGCTATCGCTCTCACAATACAAATGAACACCTGCGTTTTTGCAAAAACGGCGTAGTACGTCCACTTCCGTTTTACAATTTTCACTCGTGATTACAAAACAGTTTTTGCTTTTAATAATCGCCTTTAACTCGTCAGTCATAACGGGCGCAAGCACGATAACCGCCTTGTAATTATCACTAATCTTATCCGCGTCGCTACTCAAATAAGCGTCGTAGGGCGCACCTATAAGCCCTAAATTTTTACGAGTATGATAACAAACGTTAAAAGCAATCTCACCGTCAACGTAGCAAGTACTCTTTTCGTCAATCACGACGGCAATTTCGCTAACCGATTTGCTTTTTGATACCAAACTGCTCTCCATAAGCGAATGGATACGCTCCATAAGGTCTAAATATTCGCCGTCGTTATACCATCCGCCCCACATATCAAACCACCAAAACGCGTGATTATTGATAAAAGCGCGCGCAAAATGTTGCTTGATATTCTCAATCGCAACTTTTTTGTCACGACCAAACCAAACGGGCTTGTTAAAATGCGGTATATCAAAGGGCGGACGGGTAAGATGCGTGCGCGTGTCGTTTTCAGAAAAATAAAGCTTTCCGTGCGCTTTGAGTGAGGCAAGCGGTAACATATACGGATGATCAAACCCTACTTCGCGATTAAGCATATACGAAACGGGGCTACACAAAAAGTCAATCGCATCCTCCTCTAATACTCTTTTAAGCGCGTGATGTCCTGAATTCCTGTCACACGACTCAAACGAATAGCCGTAAAACGCGCCAACCGCAAGCTGATTACAAGTAATTTTCTTAACGAATCTAGCAAGCTCGCATATTGCTTTTGCGGTCATTTCGGACAAAAAGGAGTACAACGTACCCTCGCAATCGTGACGTCCACTCGCTTTCAGGTACTCGTTATACTTCTCGCTCGCGCGCAGTCCTTTCGAGCTATCCATATCAAAACCGAACCACTCTTCCGTGTTTCCGCACGCGATTTGATATCCGCAAATATTATCGCGATAGGGCGCACGACTCATATACTCAACGAAGATTTTTAAGCAGTCTTTAGCGTAAGACAGCCATTTATCCGAGGAAAAACACACCCTTTTGTTGCCGGAAAGCGTTTTGTCGCACAACTCGTCAGGGTTTTCGTCCTCCCACCAACGCGGAGGTGAAATATTTACGCGCGGAAAGATGCGCGCGTCTGCTCTCGCGCTAACGATTTGATTCACTCTCTCGTCCACTTCCGAAAAATCAGGCGTCTTGCCGTCGAAAATACCTTTGCCAAGCGAGGGCACAGCGCCGAATTCGTTAATCGTTTGCGACGAGAAAAACAGCGGAACGGAGTATAACGTATATCCCCGTTTTGCAAATTCCTCGTAATTCGCCTTACGTGGCATATAGGTCACGTACGCGCAATTTGCACACGGGCGGCCGTCCACGAATAGCGTGGGGTTGCCGTTATAAATTTCTACCGACGACTTTTTCATAATTATCTCCAAACAAAAAACAGGTCTGTTTACACAAACCTGTTTTGATAACTAATTACTCACCCTTGAAAGGAAGGAGAGCGATTGCTCTTGCGCGCTTAATAGCAACGGCAAGCTGACGCTGATGCTCTGCGCATACGCCCGACGCGCGACGGGGAATGATCTTACCCTTTTCGGTAACGAATCTCTTAAGCTTTGCAATATCCTTGTAGTCGATTTCTTCAATCTTCTCTACGCAGAAAGCACAAACCTTTTTCTTAGGAGCGCGCTTAAACTTCTTGGACTTATCGTCCACGTCTACGTTCTTACTGATATTTTTCTTATCCATAATAATAATCCTCTTTAAAATTTAATTAGAACGGCAAATCGTCGCCATCGTCTACGGGTTGAAGCTCGGAAACTTTCTTGGTTCTAGTAGCGGGCTGAGATGCAGGCATAGCCGTAGCGTCGCCCTGACCGCGCGAAGAAATAAACTCAACGTCTTCAGCAACGATATCGGTTGCATAACGCTTGTTACCGTCTTTGTCTTCGTAACTACGGTTCTGAAGGCTACCAACTACGCAAACCTTACTGCCCTTAGAAAGATACTTACTGCAGTTATCTGCCAAACCTCTCCAAGTAACGATGTTAATGAAATCGGTTTCTCTTTCGCCGTTAGCGTTTTGGTAAGTGCGGTTTACTGCGATAGAAAATCTGCACAAGGACACACCGTTACCGGTAGTCTGAATTTCAGGATCGCGAGTAAGATTACCAATAAAAATACATTTGTTCATATTTTTCTCCCTTATTTTCTAACGACGATGAATCTCATAACGCCGTCCGTAATGCGCATCTGACGTTCAATTTCAGCAGGAACGTTCGCTTCTGCCGTGAAGTTCATAAGCACATAGTAACCTTCGGACTTGAAGTTGATTTCGTAAGCGAGCTTCTTAACGCCCCACTTATCAACACCTTCAACGCTTCCGCCAGCAGTTTCAACGATACCCTTGAATCTCTCGATAAGAGTTTCCTTCTCTGCGTCGTCAAGCTTTGCGTCCAAAATGTACAGGATCTCGTACTTGTTCATTTTTTATACCTCCTTGTGGTCTTTGTGTCCCCGTTTTTCCACGGAGAAAGGATTGCCCTACTTTTAAGGGCATTTAATTATAGCACGAATAAAAAACTTTTGCAACCGTTTTTAAAGCAAAAACGGGGCTTTTTTGCAAAAATCCCGTTTTAAATATCCTTTTATATATTATTTTAAGTAAAACCGTTATATTTTCGTCGCATCGACGAGCAAAGCTATATACTTTTTCTCGTTATCCGCAACCTCGGCAATAGCCTGACCGATTTTATCGAATTCAATACGGCTGGACACAAGCGACTTTACGTCGACGGCGCTGGATACGAGCATATTTACGGCAGAATAGTAATTATCGCCTGCGCTGGACACCATATAAATAACCAGTTCCTTACCAAGCGCGGGCATAAGGTCGGCGCTAAGATCAGCTTCCATATCGTCAAAGCCCACGAACGCCACTCTGCCACCGCGTACCAAGTTTTCGAACGAACGGCGAACGGTCATTCCGGACAAAAGCGTATACACCATAGTTTCCGCCATCTTTCCGCAAGTAATGGAAAAAACTTTTTTGACGGGATCAGTTTCGACTGCGTTAATGGTGTAGTAAATTCCCAACTTTTCGGCAAGCGCAAGTCTGTCTTCGCGAAGATCAACCAAAATAGGAACGGCTTGATAATAGATTGCCGCCTGCGCGATAATAAGACCGGCAAGCGTCGCACCAAGGATTACGATATGCTCGCCTTTTTCAATTTTAAGTCTATCAAGCGTCTCTACCGCAAGGGCAACTTGCTCGATAAACACGCCTTCCGTTTCGTCAACTTGCTGAGGGAGTAAAATAAGGTCGGTTTGAGGAACGGTAATAAAATCGCGTAGTACGCCATCCTCCGTTTTGCCATAAACGTAGCTATGCTCGCACTCGCTTTTTCTTCCGTTTTTACAATTACTGCACTTTCCGCAGGGGGAAACGGGACGGATAAACACCTTATCTCCTCGCTTAAAAGCGGTGACGTTTGCGCCCACTTCCGTAACCATACCTACGCCTTGACGGCCGGCGATAAGCGGAAGAGAGTTGCCACCCTTTTTGTAAAGTGAGGATTCGTGAGTATCCACCAAAGCCGTGAGCATTTTGAGTTTTACACAGTTCTCGGCAACGGGTTGCGCACCCATATCGACGAGCTCGACGCTACGCTCGTTTGTCACTTTCCAGGCTTTCATTATTTCTCCTTTCTTTTAATTCTTGACAATATTATATCATATTTTCAGTAAATTTACAACTGTTTGCGCTATAAATTTATTTATACTTAACGTTCACGAGATAAAGTCCGTGCGCAGGCATAACCTCGCGGACGGCGTCCTTGCTTTTTTTCTCGATAAGCGCGGTTATATCGCTTGCCGAAAGCTCGCCCTTTCCTGCGCGAATAAGCGAGCCTGCAATTAGGCGCACCATATTATACAAAAATCCGTTTGCTGTCACGTAAATTTTAACCAGTCCGTCACGGCGCACCACTTTAAGCTCCTTTATCGTGCGCACCGCACCCACGGTGTCAGCACCCGTCGACATATAAGAAGTGAAGTCGTGCTCACCTAAAAAAGCAACCGCCGCCTCGTTCATCTTCTTAACGTCCAGCTTGCCTTTAATTCTAACCGCACGGTTAAAATAAACGGATTTATCCACTTCGCTCTCGTACATAACGTAACAGTAAGTTTTTTCTTTCGCAGAAAAACGCGCGTGGAATTTTTCGCTTACTTTTTTAGTCTGAAGCACGCGAATATCATTAGGCAAAAAGTGATTAAGCCCCGTCATAAAATTTTTTACGGGGATATTACTATTAGTATCAAAATGGATTATCTGACCAAGCGCGTGCACCCCTGCGTCCGTTCGTCCGCTTGCCGTGACGGTGATATTTTCACCAGTTAAGCGGAGTAACGCCTCCTCCACTCTGCTTTGCACACTATCCACGCCTATCTGGCGTTGCCAACCGCAGTAGGCACTACCGATATAATCAAGTTTTAACACGATTCTGCGCATACGTACCCCTCCTATACTAACCAAGTCAGCAAAGACAGGTCGAAAAACGCGGGGAAGAAATTGTAGCGAAGCCACAAGATCACGAAGAAGAAAAGCGCAAAAATCAGTAGCGAAACTGCGTCACGAAGTCTAAAATGCATCTTCTTCATTCGCGTTCTTCCCTTTGCTCCGCGATAGCAACGCGAGTCCATAGCGTCGGCAAGCTCGTCCGCGCGACGGAAGGAGGACACGAAAAGAGGAATAAGCACGGGGAGCATTGCCTTTGCGCGCTTAAAGATATTGCCCGTTTCAAAGTCGGCGCATCTTGCCTTTTGCGCGTTTTGGATTTTGTCCGTTTCCTCCACGAGAGTGGGGATAAGACGGAGCGCAATACTCATAACCATTGCAAGAGAATGCACGGGTACTTTTATATACGAAAGAGGTTTGAGCAGGCTTTCAAGTGCGTCCGTAAGCTGTACGGGCGTAGTCGTGAAGGTCAAAATCGTAGGACCAAGCACCAGAAAAATAAGGCGGAGCGCCATTTTGCCTGCGTTGATAAGTCCTTGCGAATAAATGCGGATAATTCCCCATCCCCAAAGCAAGTCGTTTTCGTTGCCGTTATAGAACAAAACGCTCATAACGACCGTGAAAATTACTAAAAACAGTATCATTTTCAAGCTTTTAAGCACTTTTCCAAGCGGAACTTTGCTCAAAAATATAACCAGTAGCAAGAAAAGCAACACCAGCCCGTAGCCCACGAAGGTATCGACGAAGAAAATCATCACGATATACGCAATCATAAGCACGAGCTTTGCCCTCGGATCAAGCGAGTGAATAACCGAGCGGACGGGATAGTATTGACCTAACGTTATTTCGCGCATAATCCCCTCCTCTGACACTCACCCACGATAGCGTCAACGAGCTCGTCCTCACTAATAATCGAGCGGTCAACGTTAAATCCTCTGTCAGCGAGCATCGACGCGATATTAGTCACGCCCGGCATATCGATATTCAGCTTTTCAAGCAATTCCTTTTGCGCAAAAAGTTCACGTGGCTCGTATACGCCGTGTACCTTTCCCTCGCTAAATACCGCAATACGGTTACAGCACGCCGAAACCTCGTCCATATTGTGCGAAATCATTATTACGATGGAGCAAGTCTGCTTGATTTTCTTAATAAGCGTTAAAATTTCCTGCTTTCCGCGCGGATCAAGTCCTGCTGTAGGCTCGTCTAAAACCAAGATATCAGGGCGCATTGCAATAATTCCAGCAAGCGCAACTCTGCGCATTTGTCCGCCCGAAAGATCAAAGGGCGAACGGGAACGAATGCTTTGATAATCAAGCCCCACCATCGTTATCGCCTCGCGTACTCTTTGCGAAATTTCATCCGCGCTAAGTCCTATGTTTTTAGGGCCGAAAGCGACGTCCTCTTCTACCGTTTCGGCGAAGAGCTGATACTCTGGATATTGAAAAACCATACCCACCGTACTACGCAGTTTTTTAAAATCTATCTTTTTAGGGCTCAAATCCATACCGTTTACGAACAGCGTTCCACTCTGCACGCGAGTGAGCGCGTTAAGGTGAGAAATGAGCGTACTTTTGCCCGAACCCGTGTGACCGATTACACCAAAAAAATCCCCGTCGTTGATATCAAGCGTAACGTCAAAAAGCGCGCGCTTGGCAAACGGAGTTTTGGGATTGTATTCGAAATTAAGGTTTTCTATTCTAACGGGCATATCTTGTTTACTAACTCCTCGTAAGTGGTTACATCCTCGTCAATTACCACTCCCTTTTCTCTTAAACGGTTGGCAACTCGGCTGGCAAGCGGAACGGTAAGACCGATAGATTCAAGCTCGGCTTGGCGCTTGAAAATTTCCTTGCCACCCTGCATATAAATTCTTCCCTCGTTCATAACGATAATGCGGTCGGCAGTAACCGCCTCTTCCATAAAGTGCGTTATCATTACTACCGCCATTTTCTCTTTTTTATTGAGATCGTTTACGACCTTCATAACGTCCGCTCTACCGCGCGGATCGAGCATTGACGTCGACTCGTCCAGCACCATAACGCGCGGACGGAGCGCAAGCACGCCTGCAATGGCTACGCGTTGTTTTTGTCCTCCGCTGAGTCGGTGCGGAGTCCCCTCGCGGTAATCGTACATTCCCACGCTTTTAAGCGATTCGTACACCCTTTCGCGGATTTGATCAGAGGGCATACCTATATTTTCAGGACCGAAAGCCACGTCGTCTTCGATAATCGTTGCGACCATCTGGTTGTCAGGATTTTGGAAAACGACGCCTACGTTACGACGAATATCGAACAAATTCTTCTCGTTCGCCGTGTCAAGCCCTGCCACCGTGACCTTGCCTTTGTCGGGCGTAATAAGTCCGTTCATAAGCTTTGCCAAGGTACTTTTGCCCGAGCCGTTATGACCTACGATTGCAACGAATTCGCCCTCGTTAATAGACAAAGTTACGCCGTTTACGGCACGCACTTCGCTGTCACTTGCTCTATTATACGTGAAATACACGTCTTGTAACTGGATAATACTCATCCTAAATATTATACTCCTTTGCTAATTTTAAGGCAAGTATTTAAGAGATAATCAAATAAATTTTGCTTATTTTGTCACGCGTTCCCCACTTTTTTCGACAAAATAGCGAATTTTTTAGTATAATTGCATAATATTACGATTAAATTCTTTAAAAACGATTGATTATTGATATTTTTTGTGGTAAAATGATAATGAGAGATTGCGTTTCTCAAATCTTCTACGTTTTCGCGGAGGCACTATGCAAAAAATTATCGCAATAGCCAACCAGAAAGGTGGCGTAGGCAAAACTACGACTTGCGTAAACCTTGCCAGTTATCTTGCTCTTATGGGCAAAAAGGTTTTGGCGGTGGATATCGACCCTCAGGGTAACTGCTCGAGCGGATTTGGCATTGACAAATCCAAAGTAAAATACTCCACTTACAGCGTTCTTTCAGGCGAAGTGGACGTTAAGACTGCCGTTCAACCCACTTGCGTTAAGAATTTAGACATTCTTCCTTCCAACATCGACCTTGCCGGCGCGGAAGTTGAGCTCGTAGGCGTTGAGGACAGAGAAAAAGTACTTAAAAAGGTGCTTGCTCCCGTGCGCAACGTGTACGACTATATTCTTATCGACTGTCCGCCCTCGCTTGCGCTCCTTACCGTAAACGCACTCACCGCGGCAAGCTCTATCCTTATTCCCATTCAGGGCGAATATTACGCGCTTGAGGGACTTAGTCAGCTTATGAACACCATAAAGCTCGCTAAAAAATTTCTCAATCCTCAGCTTGAAGTGGAAGGCGTCGTTTTAACTATGTACGACAACCGCTCGCGCCTCGTTCAAAACGTTACCGAGGAAATTTATAAATTCTTCGGTAAGAAAGTTTTCTCCACTAAAATTCCTAGAAATATCCGTCTTGGCGAAGCGCCCAGCTACGGACTACCCGTTATGCTCTTCGAGCCAAAGTGCGTAGGCTCGATCGCGTACAAAGCACTTGCTGAAGAATTCCTTACCCGTAACGGCGAAAAGTTCGACAAAATTACGGACGTAAGGGTGTTAAAACGTAAAATTTAACGACGAAAAATGACGAAACGGGCTACCACGTGGTATCCCGTTTTTATTTTAATCATACTTTAATTTTATAATTCTTGACAAATTGAAAAACGTGTGGTACAGTATAGTTATCAACTAAAAGGAGCATTGTTATGAAAAATAACGCTTGGTCGGAAATAACCAAAACCTTTGACAAATGGCGGTACGTAAAACGCCCAGTCCTATTCGTAATTTTAGGTGTTTTAACCGCGCTTATCCTTTTTATAAGTATTTATTTCGGACTCGTTCCCTTCAACTTTTATCACGGAGGATTCAGAACGATAGTCGCGATTTTACTGCTTATTTGGAGTGCGCCTTTGTTCTTCGTGGACAAAAAAGACAAAACGCCTTTTAAGAAAAGCTGGTGGCAAATTCCCTTCTACACGGCGGTAGCGTATATCGGCGTAATGCTGATTTTAACTATCGGCGCTACTCCCCTGTTTAACGCGGAAGCGTACCGCGACTTAATTAGCGTGCACGACAATCAAAGCTTTGCAAGCGAAGTAGAAAACTACGACACTATGCAAATTCCCGTCGTTGACAAGGCGCTCGCTCAAAAATTAGGCGACAAAAAGCTGGGTGAGGACAATCTTGGCTCACAATACAACGTTGGCGAATATTATATGATATGCCACAACGACAATCTTTACTGGATTGCGCCCATTGAGTTTAACGGTTTTTTTCCGTGGACTAACCGTCGCACGTCGCCCGGCTACGTCATGATCAACGCTAACGATCCTGCCGACGTTCAAATAGTCAAGTACGAGCTCCACTACACCGATTCGTCGTACTTATGGGAAGACCTCAACCGCCAAAACTATTTTGGAAATATGACCGCTTGGCGCGCGGATGAGGCACATCTCGAGCTTACCGATACTGGCGAGCCACGTTACGTCGAGACAGTTTACGTCAACCGCATAGGTCTTACGGGCGGATACGACGTAGCCGGTATTATCATCACCAACCCCAACACGGGCGAGTCCGAATACTGCGATTATTTACAAGCGCCCACGTGGATCAACCACGTCATAACCGAAGAGGTTATCGTTGACCAGCTCAACTACTGGGGCACTTACGTAAACGGATTTTTCAACTCTATCTTCGCTAAAAAGGACGTTTTGGAGGTCAGCACGGGCATAAACTACGTTTACTCAAACGGCAATATGTATCTTCAAACGGGTATGACCAGCGTAGGCGGTGACGAGTCCATCGTAGGCGTTATGATGGTCGATATGCGCACGAAAGAGGCGTTCTTCTACCGCATAGGTGGCGCTACCGAATACGCAGCCTCGCAGTCGGCTATAGGTAAAGATCAGGAAAAACGCTACGCCTCCTCCGATCCCATTATGATCAACCTTGACGGCGTGCCCACTTACTTTATAATGCTCAAAGACGACGAGGGCTTAGTTAAACGTTACGCGTACGTAAACGTTTCCGACTACCGCCTCGTATCCACAGCCGAAACTAAAACGAGCGCGCTTATCGAATATAAAAAGCTTATTCAGGTCGAAAGTCAAACTCCTGCCGAAGAGTACGAAATTGCGGATATCCGCCAAGTAATTATAGGCGGTAACACGGTTTACTATCTAAAACTAAAAGCAACCGCAACCACGCCAAGCGACTGGGAAAACTTCGTTTTCTCCGCGCCTATTGAGCTTGATCCGACGCTCCCCTTCAAAAAAGCAGGCGACAAAATAAAAATCCGTTACGAATACAATAACGGACTTTACGAAATAAGTTCGATTGAAAAGTAATAAATACGATAAAACGGGCTACCACGTGGTAGCCCGTTTTTATTTTACTGACCTAAAAATAAGGACGCTGCACCGATAAGACCTGCGTCGTTTCCAAGCTCGGCTATAAGAAGCTCTACGTGCGGAGACTTTTCACCGCCGTACCAGTATCTTTTTACGTATTCACGAAGAGGCGCTAAAAGGTTTTCGCCTTGCGCGCACACGCCACCACCCAAAATGAGCGCTTGCGGACGGAAAATATTGATGTAGTTACACAATCCTTCGCCCAAATATTCAATATAATCGTCTACCACTCTTTGTGCGGAATAGTCGCCCGTTTTAGCACATTCAAATGCGGTTTTGCCGTCGACTTTGTTAATATCGCCACCTACGTACCCCCACATTTTACTTGCCTTGTCCTTTTTCATCGCAACCTTCGTGTCGCGAATAAGCGCAGTTGCCGACGCGTACGCCTCAACGCAACCGCGTCTACCGCACGAGCAAAGCTCACCGTTGTGCACGATAACGATATGACCAAGCTCCGTGCCCTTCGACTCGTTACCTTCGAACAGCTTATCGCCGATAACCACGCCACCGCCTACGCCCGTTCCAAGCGTAATCATAACGGTATCGTTATATCTTTTGCCTGCGCCAAAAACGTGTTCGCCTAGCGCCGCCACGTTCGCGTCGTTACTTACCTTTATGGGTAAATCAAAGTATTTATGCAGTTCGTCAACGAGCGGTACGTCCGTCCAGCGCAGATTGTTAGAGTAATCCACCATGCCTTTTTTGCTGTTGATAGCGCCCGGACAACCTATACCGATAGCCGAAACCTCAGACAGCGCAATACCACTGTCCTCACAAAGCTTTTTAAGCTGATTTGCTAAGTTTTTAATGATAACCTCGTATCCAGCGTCCGCGTTAGTGGGAATGGACGACTTTATAACGATTTTTCCCGTCTCGTCCACGATGCCCAACTTAATGCCCGTACCACCAATATCCACTCCGAAAATGTACATAATATCCTCCTAATAGTAACTCAACTACTTGCGATCGGACGGCACGCGATTTATCGTTGCCTCCGCCTTGCGTTTTTCTTCTTCACTTTTACCTTTCAAAAAGTCGTCAAAAAGCCTGGATGCGCGTCCGTCGGTAATGATTTTGCGCCTACGTCCCCCTGCTCTGCTGACAATAACGCGCATAAAGGGATCGTCCTCTTCCGCCTCTTCGCCCTCGTTTTCTATTTTAGTAGCGTCAACGATTTCGCTCGTTTGCTCCAAAATTTCCACCGCTTGCGTGGGTGCGCGTTCACCACCATCCTCGCTCGTGTTCTCGTTTTCGAAAATAGGCTTTACCGGTTCAACGCGCCTGTCAAACAAGTAAGTTTCGTCGTCGTAATCGTCGTCAACCATAATATAGCCCTCGCCGTCAACGGGCGCTGAGGACAGAGAATATTCAACGTCCTTACTCCATCCTGCAGGGATAAACATTAGCGAAATTATACTGAGCGCAAATATGCAATACGCGAAAATTTCCATTATCACGGCGTCAAATACGAGCGACATATATTGCGCGAACGCCTGACTGACTATACCGTTTTGCTCCAGCGCCACGACGTCCAGTCGGTACACGACGGTAAGACCTACCACGATAAATGACGCCAGAAGCACGATCCACGAGATCACGTAGAAAATAACGCGCCAAGCCGTAACGCCTTTATGCTTGAGCGTGCATAGCGTTATGACCGTGCCCGTCAGCATGCCTAAAAGCACACCTGCCGTTATCGCAAACGCCACGATATTAAATTGTACGCTAAAATCTACCATATATTATATTATATATTTATAAACTGTAAATGTCAATAGGTTTCGTTAAATTCGCCTAATTAGTCTGACTGCCGTCACCGTCATATCGTCCGCCGTAGCCCCTTTATTTAGTTTTTGCGCCTGCGCAAGCACGTCGTCAACGAGCGTTTGAACGTTAACGCTATTATGATTTTGTAAAAACGTAGCCAGCTCGTTACCCTTAAACAGATCGCTTATCCCGTCCGAAACGAACACCACCGTTTGCTCTTCTTTTGCAAAATCGGCGTATACGCTAGGCGTTATTTCGCCCAAAGCGCCCATAGGTAGTGCCTCACCGTTAAGCACCGCAACGCCCTCGGATGATAAGACGTAACACGCAGGCGAGCCCATTTTTATCACCGTCCGCTCAAGCGTTGATAGGTCGCACACTAAAATATCGAACGCTACGAAGCTTTCTTCCTCCTCAAAAGACAAAAACCTATTCACGCTTTCTATTACGAACGGACTGTCAAACCCAGCCTTGTAAAAACTTTCCACCAGCCCTATCGCCGTCTCGCTCACCCGTCCGGCCTCGCTACCACTCCCCATTCCGTCGCACAGCGCCATCATAAATTTAGTGTCGCTGATCTTAATAAAGGAATGAGTATCGCCCGTAGCGTTTTTGTTTTTGGACACGCCTGCAACGGCAAACAAAGCGTCGAAGGGCGTGTTTTCCGTAAGCGTTACTACCTCGAATTCGCCCGAGCTTTCACTCACGCTTTCCACCGAAAACGAGGAAGAAAATACTTTGCCTGCCACCTGCGTTATTACCTCGTTTATCGCGCAACCACGACTAACGACCAGCGTGATTTTGTCAAGCGTCGCTTTCGTGACTAACGCGTCGCACACGATAACGCCGTGATAAGCCAGCTCTTCTACGAGCAGTTTTTCTCGCTCCCCGTCGTGCGTCACGGGCAACGACATATCCTCCGACGCACGTTTAAGAATAGTTTTTACGCCCTCCATCTGAGTGGACAAGTCGCTACGCAGTTTATCACGCTCGCTCATTCGCTTTTTAGCGTTTTCCCTCTCGCGCACCATCTCCGCCGAAACCGAAATGAGCCGTGCCGTTTGCGTGCAGTCGCTTTCCAGAAAAAAGGGTAAATCTCCAACGCTTGCTCGCCCCTTTTCACAAGTGACGGAAACGAGCTTTTCCATTTCGTCGTGTCTTAATCTCTCGTCACATTTACCGCATTTTTTACAAACGCCGTCACACAAAACGCTCGCCATTTGCGAAACCGTCAAAACCCCTTGACCTTTAATTGCACCAAGCGCCGACGCCATTTCACCAAAAATATTACTCACCTTTTCCATTCGTTTCGACGCGCTCGTCCTGCCTGCGTTTACCAAGTGGCGCACGCAAGTTTTTGAGGACGGACGGGAGAATTTAGTTTGGACGTTTTGTAAAAAAGATTTTGGAAGTAAGCAAAATAGCGCTCCGCCCACGACGAGTGAGAACAATTTCAGCAAAACCCCTTCGCCCGACGAAAAATAGAACTCAAACAATACGGCTGACAATAACGCAGACAACAAAGCAAGAGGTCTGAGCGCGCCCGAAAAAAGCGCGTGTACCGTCGCGATAAACGCAAAAAAGGCAATGCTGACCGTATCGTAGGTGTAAAGCGAAATTCCCACTCCCACCGCGATAGCCGTAAAAATTCCTTCGCCCCTACCCAAAGCCGAGGTAACCAGCATGACGGCAAAAAGCCCTATCGCGTACACGGGGCGAAATCCGTAAATATTCACGGCGGTCGCGCCACAGCACACAAGCGATATCAGCACGGCGCAACAGCCAAGTTCAATATCGTTAGGGCGAAAGGAACGGGGCTTAAAGTACATTCCTTGTAGTGCCACCTGCGCGACGTAAGCGGTCATAAGCATAAACGCGCAATTAAGCGTTTCAATCATGATAAGGGGCGCGCTTATTTGCCCTAAAAATGCGCATCCAAGCCGTACGACGCCACCCACGATTAAGCAAATTGTCGAAATACGGCGATAACGTACGCGCCTACTTACGACCACGCACCCCGTTATGCACACGCCAAGCAACAGCGAACCGATAAGTCCTACTACGCTATCTGCGAATACTAACGCAGTAATAAGATATAGCAAAAAGGACAAAAACACGTTAGAACTACTTGCAAGCGCAATAAAAAATCCGTCCGCGAACGAATTAACTTGCCCCGACCGTGCAAGCCAAAGTAAACACAACGTAAAGAAAATCGCCAAGACTTCAAATAGCCTTGACGTGAATTTTTTGACGTTTTTATTGAGATTTTCCATATTTACGCTCCCGTTTTTTATAGAGTATAACATAATTTCTTGCGCTCTATTTGTAAAACAACAGCGTTTTTTATCTAATTTTGACGAAGAATATAGTAAAAACGGCATACAACGTGGTACGCCGTTTTGATTTTATCTCTTTTTTTCGGAGTATAGGAACGTCAGTCCTGACGCCGTCTTTCTATAAAATTCCACTCGGTCGGAATATTCGTAAATGAGTACGCTTTCGTCCTTTCTCGTGCGGTAAATTTTAGGTTGCTCGTCAGGAGTAATTCTAAGCTGCGAACGAGAAGAATCTTCTCTGTTAAAGCCATCGCGACTAAAACTATCTCTCGAGGGCAAATCCCTGTTTCTACCAAAGCTATCGCGTGAGAAATTATCACGACCAAATCCACCGTTATCACGGCTAAATCCACCGTTATCACGCGAGAAATTATCCCTTGCACTCATACCGTCACGGCTAAATCCACCGTCGTTATTAGCAGACTGAGACGTAAAACCGTTAGGTACGTTAGTGCCCGTTTGCTGATATTGAGCCTGCGAGTAAGGTTGAGGCGGAACGTAAGGGGGCGCGTTATACGGCTGAGCGTTATAGGGCTGAGGGGGCACATTATACGGCTGGAAGTTATACTGCCCTGCGTACGGATATCCACCCACGGTAAACGCCGATTGAGTAGGCGTTACGCTTTGCGGTGGGACGCCCTGAACGATAGGATACGGCTGGACGGGTGGAGCGTAAGACTGAACTTGAGCGTTCACTTCACCATCGCTATTATCGACGACGGGCATTTCCTCCGTTTTATCCACGAACTTCGCTTTATCCTTTGAAACGACTTGCTTTTGCGTGTTGCGGTTTTCAGGCAACTTTTTCATTTTGCGCTTTACTGCAAAAGCAATAGTTGCCACGAGCGAAAGCACGGTCGTAACGATTAGTCCGAACACGAACAGTCCACTCACGGACGCGTACTCCGTCCCCGTGATAGCGAGCACCAAGAAAAACAGCACGGAAAATGCGAGCGGAACCCACAATCCCAATCTGACAAGTAACCACAAGAGAAGTTTTCCTAGCCCCTTAAATATAAATGCCAAAAATTCGCCGAATTCTTTAAACACGTTTACTCCTATCCTTTTCGTTAGTTTTCAGTATCGACTGACAAATTACTTAATGATATCCGTTCCCATATACGGGATAAGCACTTCGGGAACGCGAACCGAGCCGTCTGCGTTTTGGAAGTTTTCCAAGATAGCGGCGGTAGTTCTACCAACGGCAAGTCCACTACCGTTGAGCGTATGCACGAATCCCGTCTTTCCTTCGCGCGTACGGTACTTAATGTTCATACGGCGCGCCTGATAGTCCACGAAGTTCGAGCACGAAGAAATTTCGACGTATCTGCCGTAAGAAGGCATCCACACTTCGATATCGTAAGTCTTAGCGCTGGAAAAGCCAAGATCGCCCGACGAGAGACAAACCACTCTATACGGTATGCCCAGTTTTTGCAAAATGAGTTCCGCCTCCGCAGTAAGGCTTTCAAGCTCGTCCCAACTGTTTTCAGGCATACAGAACTTAACGAGCTCGACCTTATTGAACTGGTGCTGGCGGATAAGTCCGCGCGTATCTCTTCCCGCGCTACCTGCCTCGCCTCTAAAGCAAGCGGTGTAAGCGGTATACCAAATGGGAAGCTTGTCCGCGTCAACCACGTCGCCACGGAGCATATTCGTAACGGGTACTTCTGCGGTGGGAACGAGGAAGTAGTCGGTGTTCTTAACCGCGTAAGCATCCTCTTCAAACTTAGGAAGCTGACCCGTACCCGTCATAGAATCACGGTTGACCATAAAGGGCGGGAAAATTTCCGTGTAGCCGTTTTGCGTGTGCGTGTCAAGCATAAAGTTGTAGATTGCGCGTTCAAGTCTTGCACCAAGTCCGCGATAAATGGTGAAGCGCGCACCCGTGATCTTACCGGCAGTCGTAGGATCAAGCAGTCCCATGCCTTCGCCAATCTCCCAATGGGGCTTGGGCGTAAAATCAAACTGCGTGGGGGTAAGGTACTTTCTTATCTCTACGTTATCCCCGTCGTCTTTGCCGAGGGGTACGCTCTTGTCGGGAATATTAGGAATGGACAAAAGCGCCATACGAAGGTCGGCTTCGATAGGACCGAGAGCGCCGTCAAGCTCCTTAATCTTTTCGCCCACTTCTTTCATTTTAGCGATGATTTCGCTGGCGTCCTGTTTATTCTTTTTAAGCACGGCAACTTCTGCGGAAACGCGGTTTCTCTCCGCTTTAAGCATTTCCACTTCTTTGAGGATTTCGCGACGCTTTTTGTCCAGCTCAACGACGATATCCACGTCGTACTCGCCACTTCTCGTGCCCATAGCCTCTTTTACCAGTTGCGCGTTTTCTACTACGAATTTTAAGTCTAACATTGTAAAAACCTCTTTTCGCTAAATATCGTTGTATATAATAAATTAATTATATAACTATTTTTAAAAAAAATCAACGTTTTTGCTTGAAAAAAGGCAATATTCTTTTAGTTTCCGCCCCGTCAAACCACCCAAACGGCAAAAGCAACGCAAAAAAGAGGAAAAAGGCTACGCTTTCGCTCAACAAAAAGGACAAAACTCGTCCGCACGGCAAAAACAACCACTTGAGTAAAAGCGCGCTAACCGCGTATCCGCCCGTAGCAATCAGTATTGCCCATACGCCCTTTTTGTGAAAAGTAACGGGCAGGCGTTTTTGCATAGCTTTTAGGTCAAGTATTGCCGTAACCGCGTAGCAACAAGCCGTACCTATCGCCGCGCCGAATATGCCGAAAAAGAATAACGACAGCGTGGTCACGAGCACCTTCACCACTCCGCCTATTGCTAAATTGAGCGCAGGGATTTTTGCTTTGCCCAGCCCCTGCAAAACGGAAGTCGCGCTTTGAATGACCGCAACGTAAAACACGGAAATTGCACTTGTCCTGATTAGCGAAACACACAAGCTTCTTTGGCTTTGCCCTAAGCCTGCCGAATACAATAGATCCACGATATCGGGTGCGCTTACGATAAAAAATAGCGTCGCAAGTACGCCTAACGCTATGCCCGTTTTTAATGAAAACTGCGCCTCACGTCCTGCCTCGTTTTGATTTTTTTGCAGTTTTGCAACGCGCGGAAGAAGGGCTACGGACAGCGCGTAAATGATTACGACGGGGAGGTTAATAAGCGTTGACACCGTACCCGTAAATAAGCCGTAAGCCATAGTTGCGCTCTCTTTCGTTCCCCTCGCGGATAGTATATTCACCACCAAAAAACTGTCAACGACCTGCGTAAGCGGTAATACGAGCGAACCGAAGGTCACGGGAATAGCTAACCGCAAAATCTCTTTAATAAGCGCGATATTGTCTTTTCTCGCGTCAATTTTCACGCTTTTAGAAGGGAAAACGGTAGCGTTATCTTCGCCAAATTCGGTAGTAAGTGGCTCAAACGGCGCATAACGCACCCCACCGTTTTCACTTTTTACCCACTTTTTCTTAAAAATCAAAAAGGGCAAAGTTAGCGCAAGCGCCGACAAAAGCTCCGCGCACGACACGCCTAAAAGTGCGCCAAAAACCGACCATTCAACGCCGTAAGTCAGCATTACTCTCGCAAGTAACAGTCCAAGCGACAGTTTTACGACCTGCTCGATAATTTGTGAAAGCGCGGAGGGCAGCATATTCTCCCTGCCCTGCCAGTATCCTCGCATACACGCAAGCACGGATACAAAGGTTATAGCAGGCGCAATCGCCAAATAAGCAAGGTAAGCGTCCTCGTTACCCTGCACGGAGGCAATAAAACGCGACGAGCACGCTAAAATCAGCGAGCATATTCCGCCAAGCAAAGTAAACACAGCTAAGCTTAATTTAAGTACCCTCGTTGCACCCTCTCTATCGCCACCCGACAGTCGCACTGAAATTATGCGCGATAGCGCAACGGGTAATCCACCGCTAGAAAGCGTTAAAATAAGCGTATATAGTGGAAACACCATTTGATATAAGCCCATACCCTCGCCACCCAAAACGTTAGTGAGCGGTATGCGATAAAGCGCGCCAAGTAGCTTACCTACAAACGAGCACGCGACAAGCGCCCCTGCGCCCGTAAAAAGTGATTTTATTCTTTTCTTCATACGGGTAGTATGCGCAAAAATAACAAAAACGGGCGCATACGTACCCGTTCGTTTTAATTTTTTCTATCCGTTTTCACTTTAAAAAGCACACGACGGATTTTCTTTTTTTGCAAATTTATTACTAAAAAACGCGTCATTCGTCAACTCAAACGATTGACAAGGTTTTATTAAAGTGTTACGATTAATAAGTAATTATTATAATCTGGTGAAGAAATGGTTTATAAACAAAACTTACATACGCATTCAGTTTTTTGCGACGGGAAAGACACACCCGAGGAAATGGTTTTAAAGTGCTTGGAAAGAAACTTCAATTCCGTAGGCTTTTCTATTCATTCGTTCGTGCCCTACTCAAAGACCGTCGTAATTCCGCTTGAAAGAATTAAGCAGTATAAAGCGGAAATCAGACGCTTAAAGGAAAAATACAAGGGAATTATCGATATCTATCTGGGCATTGAATACGACTTCTACTCCGAGGGCTTTGAGGACGGCTACGAATATACGATAGGCTCGGTGCACTACCTAAATACCAAAAACGGAATTCAAGGCTTTGACAACAACTTACAGTCCACACTTAACTATATTGACGCGCATTTTGACGGCGACTCGCTTAGTTTTGCAAAAGCCTATTACGAAACCGTTGCCTCTCTTCCCACCATCCAAAAGTTCGATATTATCGGACATTTCGACGTTTTAACCAAGAACAACGAGCTTAAAAGATTTTTGGATACGGACGACGAGAAGTACCTCGGCTTTGCAAAAGATGCAATTCTTGCGTTAAAAGGTAAAATAGATATTTTCGAGGTGAACACGGGTGCAATCTCGCGCGGTTATCGCACTTCGCCGTACCCAAGCAAAGCACTGTTAAAGGAATTTTTAGTTAACGGCTTCAAGCCCGTAATTTCTTCCGATTGCCACGACAAAAACTTCGTGGATTGTTATTTCGACGAGAGCGCTAAGCTATTGAAGGAAGTAGGTTTTAAGTCGCAATGCGCGTTGATTAACGGAAAATTTGAGGAAATCAGCTTATGAACGTTTTGACCGTTATAATTTTAATATTTTCTCTACTAGGTCTGCTTGATAAAATTTTTGGCAATAAATTCGGGTTAGGCAAGGAGTTCGAGCGCGGATTCAAGCTATTCGGTCCTATGGCGCTATCTATGATAGGTATGCTTATCCTAGCGCCTGCAATCGGCGAATGGCTATCCCCCGTTTTCGAGGGCTTTTACGATATTTTCAATATTGATCCGTCCATCATTCCCTCCTCACTTTTTGCTAACGATATGGGCGGAACGGCGCTTTCACTCAGCGTAGCAAAGGACGGGGCGGTAGGTAACTTTAACGCCTATATCGTGTCGTCAATGATGGGTTGTGTAATATCTTTCACTATTCCTTTTGCGCTCGGACTTGTCAACAAAGAAAAACACAAGGATATGCTTTTCGGATTTTTATGCGGTATAGTAACAATCCCTATCGGCTCAATCATATCCGGATTTATTTGCGGACTGTCGTTTTTAGAGATAATAATAGACCTATTGCTCCTTTTCATTTTAGCCATAATTATAACGCTAGGGCTATTACTCGCACCCACGGTCACGATAAAAATCTTCAAGATTTTCGGCGTAATTATTCAAATATTAATAATGATAGGACTGGGATTAGGCATCTTCACCTTCCTTACCAAAATAACGATAGTCGAGTCCTTTGACAGTCTTGAAAATGCGGCGCTCATCTGCGTCAACGCGTGCGTAACGCTGTCGGGCGCGTTCCCCTTAATGTACGTCGTGGGCAAAATCCTAAATAAGCCTATGCAAAAGCTAGGCGACAAACTGCAAATAAACCAAGTCAGCGCGCTTGCTTTTATTTCCAACTTAGTAACAAACGCCACGACCTTTGGCGTGATGAACGAAATGGACAAAAAGGGTACGGTGCTAAACTCTGCTTTTGCCGTTTCCGCAGCGTTCACCTTTGGCGGACACTTAGCGTTCACGATGGCGTTTAACGCAAATTACGTTCTACCCCTGATCGTAGGCAAGCTTATCTCGGGAATTTGCGCCTTGGTTTTAGCCACGCTACTATATAAAAAATACGACAAACCAGCTTGCGACGCATCTAAAAACATTGATACTCAACAAGCCGAACAAGCATAAAGATAAAAACTCCCTCTTTTTTAGAGGGAGTTTTCTTCGTTTTATATGGTCAAAATACGCACAAAAAACAAAAACGGGCACGTACGTACCCGTTCGTTTTTTATTTTTTAATAAATTCCTTGGTTATTTAGGTTATCGATAAACTTTTGTGCCTCGCCGTTACCCCAGCGTTTTGCTATCTTATAAATTTCGAGCGCTTTGCCTTTATCAACCGGACAGCCTATACCGTTTTCGTAACATCTACCCAAGCTGATTGCGCCACCCGAATCTTTGCAATGCGCCGAGCGGTAATAGCAGTTGAACGCCTTTTGGTGGTTTTTATATACGGGCGAATACTCGTAAATAAGCCCCATATTATTACCTGCGCCACCGTTACCGTCATTAAGCGCACAAGTGTAATAACGGATTGCTTTCATCTCGTCTTTGTCAACGATTGCGCCAACGTGGTAATAGTACGCCAAAAGATTAGCGCCGTATTTATAATTATAGCCACCGTCAAGAAGGTACTGTATGCCCTTTTGCTCGTCTTGACTAACAAACTGACCGTTAAGATGCATATTCGCCAAAACGTATTTTGACAAAGCCTCGCTCTCACTTTCCTTGCAAAGTCTATACGCCTCGGCTAAATCATAGGGTACGTGCCAACCGTTATAATGCGCATCCGCCAAATATGCTTTACCAGAGGGATACTGACACAAAAGTTTTTTAGCCCTTTCCGTATCGCGCGCCACTCCCCAGCCTGCAAGATAACATCTACCCATAGCAACGTCGATCGTTTCGTATTGATAGTCGGGAAAATTACGCTTATTATTATACGCCTTAATCGCGCGTTTGGCGAACTCGTCGTAGTTTTCAAGGCGCAAGCAGTACTCCATTTGACCAAGCAAATTCGTGCAAAACTTTTCCATAACGCCGATAGGATTATTATACTTTTCGGGATAAAGGAAGTGCAAGCCAAAGTACGCCAAAATGGTACGACCGTTATTATCTGCAACGTAATCGCTGTCCATAAAATCATATATCCACTTATCTTTTTGGCACAGCGCGTACGCTTTTTCGTAATCACACCTCGTACCTATCCCCAAATAACTCATTTCGCCTGCAAGCGCTTGATTGTACGGATCACTTATGCGCGCGTTTGCTTTGTCAAGCATAGAAAAATACTTGTCCATATCGGGCGCGTCAAAAGCATCAAAGTCGTCCGAACAATACGCAGCCCAGTTATGAGTACACGAGGGAGCGCACAGCCAAGCGTTTTCAGCGCAAATATCACAGCCGTTTTCAATACCTTTCGTGTAACTAATTGCGCTTTTTTGCTCGCCATCAGTAATATCCTGCGACTCAATATATGCACGGATACACCATCCATAAGCGTAGCCATTATTGATGCACTCGTTAGCGTAAAACATAGCGTGACCACGATCGCGCGTCAAATAATACATGTTTCTAGATTCAATCGGTCCGTAATCAAACCAATACCACGCTAGATATGAACACGCCTCAACGTTATTTTTAGCATAAAGAGAGTGCAAAATCTTTATCGCCTCGTGAAAATGAGCGAGCGCGTCCCAATATTTTGCGCTAAGCGTTTTCGCAAACTGCTCCTCCTCTTCGTCCACGATTGCGTAATAGCGATACGCAAAAACGGCGTAACAAAGCGATTCTTCGTCACCGTAATTTTTTCTTAATTTAAAGTAATTGAAAAGTTTTATTTTAAGGTCGTTCTCCATTCTTATATAAGGAATACCGTATCCTTCTCGGCGCTTTTGCAAAAACTGTTCAATATTTTCCACAAAACAAAAATTCATTTTTATCATATTCCACTCCAAGTTACGACCACGTAGTATGGTCAAATGTGTCGGCGTAGGTCACAAAACCACTCACTCCATCCCAAGCCTACTAAACCACCTTTAGTGGCTAAAGACGATGGAGCGACAAAGTCCAAAGAAAAACGGGCCTAAAAATTATAGGTCCGTTCTCTTTTTAATGAATTCGTCGAAATTACTTCTCGGAAATTGCGCTTACAGGGCAGCCTGCTGCACAAGCACCACAATCGATGCACTCGTCGGGATTAATTTCGTACTTGCCGTCTCCCATGGAGATTGCGTTAACGGGGCATTCAGCCTCGCAAGCGCCACAAGCAATACATTCGTCGGAAATTTGATGTGCCATGATAGTTTACTCTCCTTTTAAGAATATATATACATTATAACACCATTTAAGCGTTTTGTCCATAGTTTTTGACTAATCAATTAATTTTTTTATTTCAGCGTCCGTCATAGCGTCGTCTTTCACGTCGTCAAGTGCAGAGCCTTTGCCCTTTGATACGACGTCAGAGAGCGGAACGTCCAAAAATTCAATCTTTTCGCCGCTCTCGTACTTAACGCGAACGGTCTCTTTGAGCTGATTGATTGCCGTAACCACACCGCTACGCTTGTCGGCGGTAGTAACGGTCGCGCCCACCTTGGGCATTTTCTTGTTAGTCTCGACGTAGTGCGCGTTTTCGTACGCCAAACAGCACATAAGTCGTCCACAAAGTCCGCTGATTTTAGTGGGGTTAAGCGAAAGATTTTGGTTTTTAGCCATTTTGATAGTAACGTGCGCGTACTCGCTCATATGGTCAGAACAGCAGCACGCTCTTCCGCACGGAGCAATTCCGCCCAGCATTTTGCACTCGTCACGCGCGCCGATCTGGCGAAGCTCAATACGCTTTTTAAACGCGGAGGCAAGCTCTTTTACAAGCTCGCGAAAATCCACTCTGCCGTCGGCAGTAAAGTAGATAACCAGCTTTGAGCCGTCAAACGTGTATTCAACGTCCACGAGTTTCATCTCAAGCTTGCTTTGCTCGATTTTTTCAGCGGCAATTCTAAAAGTTTCGTCGTGCTTTGCTTCGAATTCACGAATCTTCGCCTCGTCCTTTTCGGTTGCCACGCGAAGAATGGGCTTTAAGGGCTGAACGACCTCGCTGTCGCTAACGTCGGTAGGGAGCATAGCCACCGTGCCGTACTCTGTACCGCGCGCAGTCTCTGCGATAACTCCGCAACCCATTGTGTATTTATGATTACCTGCCTCAAAATAATAAACCTTGGCGGTCTTTTTGAATTTAATTCCTACGACTTTAGGCATTTTGCCTTAACCTCCAGCATTGAAAATAAAAGTTCATCAATAATCGATTGCGCGTTGCCGTTACCCTCGATTCTCTTTCTCGCGCGCACGAGCACGTCGCGAAGTCGTACGACCACGGACGCGGTGTATTGCGCCGAAATATCTATTATATCCTTAATCGCGCTCTTAAAACGCAATCTGTCCCTCACGCCAGCAGAGGCTAATAAGCAGTCCGCAAGCACGAGTTCAATTATGTCAACGAGCTCGCCAAGATTGTCCTTATACCCTATAAGTTTTGCAGAATAAGGCAGTACGTTACGGCTCGTTTTCATTCCCTTGAGCATTGATACGACGGTGAAAAACATCTCCTCGTGACGGCGCTCTTTCATTACCGTTTCCGCTTTAGATATCGATCCAGACGAAAGCGCCGCGGCAAGATACACTTTGCTTTCCTCTCCGTACTGAGTCGTAAGCATATCCACGATATCCTCTTCGCTGACTTTGTCAACGTCCACGCGCTTTACTCGCGAAAGCACGGTAGGAAGGAGCGTTTTAACCGTGCTTGCCCGCAAAATTATGGTGACGGTAGCAGGTGGCTCTTCCAAAACTTTAAGCAATTTATTTTGCGCGGATACGTTCATCGTTTCCGCTTTTTCCACCACGTAAAACTTTCTGTCAAGTTCGGTAGGCGTGAAGTAAACGGTGTCCGTTATTTCCTTAACGTCGCTAGTCAATACGCTGTCGCCGTGCGGAAGGCGTATTACGTCCGCACAGGCAAACCTACGCATACGCTCGTACTGTGCGTCGCTACCAAATATGCACTCGGACAAAAAAGTAGCTATGAGCGCGTTTGCAAGCTCCTCGTCCTCGCCTACGACCAAGTACGCGTGGGCAATTCTTTTGCCCGTAGCGTCACGGTTCATAAGCGCGTAAGCCGCGCTATTTTTTACCACTTTGCGGTAATCCACTAAAAAATTCCTCTCTCTTTAAGCGTAGCTATAACGCTTTCAAAAACATCTTCTTTGCTACGCGACGCGTCAATCGACGCATAACGTCCCCCGCTGTTTTTAGAAATATCCTTAAATCCCTCGTACACTTTTCTGTGAAAAGCAAGCGATTCGTTCTCCAGTCTGTCGCCCTTGTCCGCGCCACCTTTTCGGCGGAATCCGTCCTCAGGACTAAGGTCAAGAAAAATAGTAAGGTCAATATTTACTCCACACTCGGCAATGCTATTAAGCGACTTACAAAGCTGTATATCAATACCGCGAGCGTAGCCCTGATAGGCAAGCGTTGAGTCGGAATAACGGTCGCAAAATACGATTTTACCTTCGCTTACGGCAGGGATAATCTTTTCTTGAGTATGCTGAGCGCGCGCCGCCGCGTACAACAAAAGCTCTGCGCGGTCAGTCATTGCTTTGTTATCAGCGTCTAAAATAACGGCGCGGATCTTTTCCGCTACGGGCGTACCACCCGGCTCACGCGTGAAAACGGCGTCGATATTATTGTCCTGCACGTATTTTTTCAGTAGCGTAATCAGCGTACTTTTTCCAACGCCCTCGCACCCTTCAATCGTAACGAATTTACCTTTCATCTTTCTCTATCCTAATAATCTCGCGTTTGAGTTTTTCTATCTTTTCCACGTCGTCGGCAAGCGTCACGATAAACACGACACAGTCGCCAAAGTACGTTTCGGGAATGATTTTTGCGTTTATAAGCTCGTCAAAAAGTCTTTTGCTATTCTTGCTCTTTACGACTAATCGCATAGGATCGTCGTTGTTTAGACAAGTTACTTCTTTTCTAAAACGACGGCATACGTCTACCAGCGTTTCGTATTTTTTACCGTTTTCTTGCTCGTAGCAAATCGCGTTGTCAATCGAGCCAAGAAGTAAATACGACGGGCTGGTCGTACCAAAAAGCTCTACCGCGCTATCGTAACGGTCAAAATACTTTTCGTTATTGCATACGCCTATTGCGCTTTGCGTATAAGCCTGCAAGGTTTTATGCGCGCTCATAACTGCAAAATCGGCTATTTGTTCTCCGCCGTTTGGTAAAAGCGGACTGGACGCGAAATGCGCGCCGTGCGCTCCGTCCAAAATAAGCAGTTTATTACGCTTACGACATACTTTCGCTATGCCCTCAACGTCTGCGCATCTACCAAAGTAATCGGGCGAAGTCACCACCGCTACCTTTGCGCTATGATGCTCGTCAAAAGCCTTTTCGTAGTCGTCGGGCGTAGGGATATTTGGTAGTCCGTCGCTTTGCCCGTTATCGAAAGTAAACAGGTCTACTCTCGCCAAAACCGCACCCTCAAAAACACACTTGTGTGTAAAAACGGGGGCAACGATATCTCCACTTATTGACCAAATCGCCCATTTCATTGCGATTGACGATCCGCCCACGCTAAAGTAAAGTCGCTTTACTCCGTAATGTTTTCTTGCTTTTTCCTGTGCTTTTTCTACGCTATCGCCGGGGAATAAAATTCCGCCGTCGTACTCCGTAACGTCCGCCTTATTAAGCGTACCCTTATGCCCGGGGGTACAGAAGGTTTCGTAGTCGCTAAACTCAAGCGCGCCTTTAAGTATGCCACGCTCAAATTCACGCACCGCGCACGCGCTTTTTTTATCAGCGCAAATAAAACTGTCCTTGATATCGTTCATACCGCGTACTCGTTCAAAAACCAACGAATGAAACGGAAGGTCTGTTTGAGATGATGATATTCCGCTTTTTTACCGTACTCGCCAATTTTGATGCTTTTGGGGTTGATTACGAGGTAAAACTGCGTATCAAGCGGTTCTTCCTCTTCGTCGGGGTTATACTTGTCGTCAAGCTTTGAATAATCAAACACGAAGGGCGCGTTCTGAACCTTCATCTTTTTGAGGTTGTCTACGCGAATGCCGTACTTTCTGCCGTTAGCAAGCGGTTCGCCCTTGCCGTCGGGAACGACGGACGCGTCGTACTCGTAATACTCAAGCGCGCTAACGTCCACGTTAAACTGCTCGCCCTCCTCAGGCGTGAAAATATCAGCAATCATTTCGTCGGTCAGCCATTTGTACGCGCCTGCGCTCCTGTCCATCATGCTTTTGGGGATAATCAGCAAATCACAGCTCGGTCCGTGCCCTTGAAAAAGCGTAGTATACTCGGGGTTGAGCGTGGAATTACAATGCACCAACACTTCACGCATATAGTCGTCCCCTTCCGCCTTAACGGTAGTAAGGAAATCCTCGTCCATTGAATACTCGTTCTGGGCGTAGCTGGTCACGAAAATTTCTATTTTTTCGTACTCGCGCGTAGCGTTGATTGCGCTAAAAGTGATATAGCACACGAAAATGGATGCTATAATTATCGCGATATACTTTAACCAGTCGTATTCAAAATGAATTGCAACGCGTCTTTTTGTGATTTTGTTATCCATAGTACCTCAAAACTACAAACTGCGCGTCACCTGAGCAACGCGCAATTTTAGTGACTTTATTTTTTGGGTTTCATAGTGGGGAACAGCATTACGTCACGAATGGACGAGCTGTCCGTCAAAAGCATAATAAGTCTGTCAATACCGATACCAAGTCCACCCGTAGGAGGCATACCGTATTCAAGCGCCGTTACGAAATCCTCGTCCATCATTTGCGCCTCGTCGTCACCCTTCTCGCGAAGTGCTACCTGACGGAGGAAACGCTCCTTTTGGTCGATAGGATCGTTAAGCTCGCTATACGCGTTACCCATTTCGCGCGCAAAAATAAAGAACTCGAATCTATACGTAAGACGGGGGTCCTCAGTCTTTTGCTTGGTAAGCGGACTTTCCTCGATAGGATAGTCGGTAATGAATACGGGCTGAATGAGTTTTTCCTCAACCTTCTGGTCAAACGTTGCGTAAACGATATTGCCCCAAGCGGTCTTTTTATCGTCGATTTCAACGCCTGCCTTTTTTGCCGCCTCAAGCGCCTCAGCGTCGTTCATTTTATCAAAATCGATACCCACGTACCTCTTGATTGCGTCAAGCATGGTAAGTCTTTCCCACGGGGAAGTAAGGTCGATTTCAACGCCCTCGTAAGTGATTTTATCACCCTTACCAGCAGCAGTAAGCGCCGCGTGATAAATTTCCTCGGTGATGTCCATCATATCGTTATAGTCAGCGTACGCCTGATAAAGCTCCATCATCGTAAACTCGGGATTGTGCTTTACGTCCATACCCTCGTTTCTGAACATTTTACCGATCTCGTAAACCTTGTCAAAGCCACCTACGATAAGGCGTTTAAGGTAAAGCTCGGGCGCGATACGCATATACATATTAAGGTCAAGCGTGTTGTGATGCGTGATAAAGGGGCGCGCGCTTGCTCCACCGGCGATGGTGTTAAGCACGGGCGTTTCCACCTCAACGAATCCCTTGCTGTCGAGAAGGTCACGGATAGCCTTAATAATACGGCTACGAACGACGAAG
The DNA here is from genome assembly GCA_017623435.1 of Clostridia bacterium. Taxonomy (GTDB): domain Bacteria; phylum Bacillota; class Clostridia; order Christensenellales; family Pumilibacteraceae; genus UBA10677. The sequence continues at coordinate 18,722 of JAGAPD010000049.1, read as the reverse complement.
TTTTCCTTAACCTCGGGGTTAGCGATAAGGTCAACGTAGCGTTGACGGTAACGAAGGTCGTTGTCTTTAAGTCCGTGGAACTTTTCAGGAAGAGGCAAAAGCGATTTCGAAAGCATCGTCATTGCCGTTACGGAAACGGAAACTTCGCCCGAATGCGTCATAAATACCGTACCTTCAATACCGTAAATGTCACCGATATCCGCTTTTTTCCACTCCGCGTAAACTTCCTCGCCTACGTTGTCGCGCTTTACGTAAATCTGAATTTTACCCTTGCTATCGAGAAGGTGAGCAAAGCTTGCCTTGCCCATCATTCTACGCGAAAGGATACGGCCTGCGATACGAACGCTTTTGTTCTCGTAATTAGCAAAATCGCCCAAAATCCCGTTAGACGTCGCGTCTACGATAAATTTAGTCTGCTCGTAAGGGTTCTTACCCTCCTGAGTGAGCGCGGAAAGCTTTTCACGGCGAATACGCACTTGCTCGCCGTAGTCTTCTACTAGCAAATTCTCGTTGTTTTCCATTAGTTTATCCTCAAACTCTCTAAATTATTTAATATCCACGATGCAGTAAGTAACCGTTCTTCCCTTATGCACGAAATCAACCTCGTCGTCCTTTTCGTGTCCCATCAAAACCTTACCGATGGGGGATTCGTCACTTATCTTCTTGGGCGTGGTGTTAGGATCGGACTCGTATACGCCTACGATTTCGAAAACGCTTCTCTTTTCGGTGTCGATATCCTCAACCGTTACTACGCTACCAAGCGCAACCACTTTACTTCCTTTTGCCGGCTCGTAAACTTCGCAGGACGCAAGAATGCTTTCAAGCTCAACGATACGCGTTTCAAGCTTGCCTTGCTCTTCGCGTGCAATCTTGTACTCGTAGTTTTCGGAAAGGTCACCAAAAGCGCGTGCCTCCTGGATTTTCTTAACCGCGTCTTGTCTGCCTTCGTTTTTAAGATAACGAAGCTCCTCTTCAAACGCCTGTTTTTTACCTGCCGTGATTTTTGCTGCCATTATAACAAAACCTACCTTTATAATAGTAAACGTGGAAAATAATTTCCACGCCTGCAAAAAGCGTTTTTCACGCTTTTCGTCTTTTTACGTTGTTAATGCCGTCCGAAATCGGACGGCGTCGAGCGATAACTTTACTATGTAATAGTAAGTATATACTTTTTTTATGCTTTTGTCAACCCGTTTATGCCAAATCCCACTCATTTAGCAGGATTTTAAACGAATTTTCGTCAATTTTTAACAATTTAACGCAAAACAACCAAACCGTAGGGGCGATTCACGAATCGCCCGTTATTACGGTACTACGTTTGATTACGGTCAGTCGCCGAGAAAAAATCAGTATTTTATTTAAGCCAACCGTTCTCTTCCATAAATTCGCGTATGCGAGATACCGCCGTTTTGAGGTCCGCAAGCGAGGTAGCGTAACAGCATCTTACGTAATATTCGCCTGCGCTACCAAACGCGTTACCCGGCACTACCGCCACGTGCTTTTCCACAAGAAGCTTTTGCGCAAACCGTTCGCCCGTCAGTCCCGTTACTTTGACGCACGGGAAAATATAAAACGCGCCCTGTGGCATATAGCAAGTCAGTCCCATTTTGTTTAGCTCGTTGTACAAATACCTACGACGCATATCGTACGACTCGCGCATTTTTCGTACCGTTTCGTACTCGTCCTCCGCGCCGCTAGCTAGCGCAATTTCCGCACCGTACTGAGCAAAAGTGTTAGCGCACATTATCGTGTACTGATGAATTTTGTACGCTTGCTCAATAATTTCGTGAGGCGCACACATATACCCAAGCCTCCAGCCCGTCATAGCAAACGCTTTTGAAAAGCCGTTGATAACCACCGTGCGCTCCTTCATTCCTTCGAGCGAGGCAATAGAAACGTGACCTTCCTTTACGTAAGTCAGCTCCGCGTAAATTTCGTCCGAGATAACGAGAAGGTTATTTTTGACGATAACTTCCACGATTTCTTGCATTTCCTCTTTGGTCATAATCGCGCCCGTGGGGTTGTTAGGATAAGGGAAAATAAGCGCTTTACTCTTGGGCGTAATTGCCTTTTTAAGCGCGTCCGCTGTCAATTTAAAACCGTTTTCGCCACTTAAATTAACTTCTACCGCCACTCCGCCAACGAGCGTTACGTTAGGCCGATAACTTACGTACGAGGGCGCAGGAATAAGCACCTCTTCGCCTTCGCTAACGAGCGTTCGTAGCGCCAAATCAATCGCCTCACTCGCACCGACCGTAACGATAATTTCGCTCTTTGGCTGATAAGAAAGTGCAAAACGACGGTATACGTACCCCGCGATTTGCTCACGAAGGCTAATAAGACCTGCGTTAGAGGTGTACTGCGTTTTACCCGCTTGGAGCGATTTTATAGCTGCGTCGCGTATATCCCAAGGCGTGACGAAATCAGGCTCGCCTACTCCTAAAGAAATGCAATCCTCCATCTCACTCGCAAGGTCAAAAAACCTTCTTATGCCACTGGGCGGAATACTCGTAACCCGTGGATTTAACAGCTTCTCGTAGTTCACGGCTGAACCACCAACCTTTGTTCTTTACTCTTATCTAAAACGATTCCCTCCACCTTATATTTTTTCAAAATGAAGTGAGTTGCGGTGGACAAAACCTTGTCAATGCCCGATAATTTTTCGCTGACGAAACGCGCCGCGTCGCGCAAAGTTCTACCCTCAACGAACACGACAAGGTCGTACGCGCCACTCATAAGATAAACGCTTTTCACCTCGTCAAACTGATAAACGTACTGCGCGATTTCGTCAAAGCCCTTTTCTCTGACGGGCGAAACTTTTACCTCGATAAGCGCCTCAACGCCCTCTTTTTCGCACTTTTCGTCGTTGACGATAATGGTGTATTTTGCGATAACGCCCTGCTTTTCAAGCGAGGAAACCGCCTCTTTTACCTGCTTTTCCTCCACGCCAAGCATGGTTGCAATATCACCTGCGGGCATGCGCGCGTCCTCTTTGAGAAGCGCCAAAATATCCTGATGCAATTTTTCCATATCGTACTCCTTTGATTATTTCTTGATACTGTTAAGAACGCCACCTGCCAAAATGAAAGTTTTTTGACGGGCGGTAAGAGTCAACTTACACTCAAACTCGTAACCCTTGGTTAAGTTTTTGAGCGTGATTATTTCGCCTGCGTTGACTTGCTCAACCGCGTTTTCAATAGTGATTTCGTCGTAAACGCTCAATTTTTCGTAGTCGCTCTCGTAAGCGAAGGTCAACGGCAAAATTCCGCTGTTTATAAGGTTGTCGCGGTGAATTCGCGCAAAAGATTTTGCAATAACGCCCTTAATTCCCAAATAAAGCGGAACGAGCGCAGCGTGCTCACGCGACGAGCCCTGTCCGTAATTATCACCTGCCACGATAAAGCCACCGCCGTTGTCCTTCGCCCTTTGCGAAAACTCGGGATCAACGGGTTGCATACAGTAGTTAGACAAGTAAGGAATATTCGATCTATACGGCAAAAGCTTTGAGTTAGAGGGCATTATGTGGTCGGTCGTAATATTATCCTCCGCTACCAACAATACCTTTCCGCTCACCTTTTCGCCAAGCGCGGTATTGAGGGGGAAGGGCTTAATGTTAGGTCCGCGCTCTACCGTAATATCCGTAAAGTCCTTAGGATCAAGGATAAGGTTGTCGTTAATATCAAAACGCTCGGGCATATCCACGTCGTAGCACGGGAGCGTGCTTGCATCCACGATTTTTCCGTAAAGCGCGGTGTACGCTGCCGTTTCGGGGCTAACGAGGTAAACGCTTGCCGACGCCGTTCCACTACGCGCGTAAAAATTGCGGTTAAAGGTACGCACGCTGACTGCGTTATTTTTGGGCGACTGGCCCATACCGATACACGGACCGCAAGCGCATTCGAGAATTCTTGCGCCCGCTTCAATCATATCTGCAAGCGCACCGTTACGGGCAAGCATTGCGAAAACTTGACGAGAGCCGGGGCTGATGGTAAGACTAACCGTGGGATCGACCTTCTTTCCTTTCAAAATTCTCGCCACTTTCATCAGGTCGCGATAAGACGAGTTAGTGCAACTGCCGATACACACCTGATCCACCTTGATATCCGTCAGCTCGCTCGCCTTTTTAACGGCGTCGGGCGAATGCGGACAAGCCACGAGGGGAGAAAGCTCACTTAAATCAATAACGACCTCTTCGTCGTAAGTCGCGTTCTCGTCAGCGGAAAGAGGCGTAAAGTCGTCCTCTCTGCCCTGCGCTTTCAAAAACGCCAAGGTTTGCTCGTCGGAGGGGAAAACGGAAGTAGTTGCGCCCAGCTCCGCGCCCATATTAGTAATGGTTGCGCGCTCGGGCACGGTGAGGTATTTTACACCCTCGCCACAGTATTCCATAACCTTGCCTACTCCTCCTTTTACGGTAAGACGGCGCAAAACCTCTAAAATTATATCCTTTGCGGTAACGTTGGGTTTAAGCTTACCAACGAGCTCGATTTTAACCACTTTGGGCATCGTGAGATAAAGCGCACCTCCGCCCATAGCGACTGCTACGTCCAGCCCGCCAGAGCCGATCGCAAGCATTCCTATTCCGCCTGCCGTGGGGGTATGGCTATCCGAGCCGATAAGCGTTTGACCGGGGATACCGAAACGCTCGATGTTTATCTGGTGACAAATGCCGTTGCCCGGCTTTGACACGTAAATGCCGTGCTTGAGCGCGACCGACTGGATATAAGCGTGGTCGTCCGCGTTTTCAAAGCCCGACTGAATGGTGTTGTGGTCAATGTACGCTACTGAACGGTAGGTCTTAACTTTGTCCACTCCAAGCGACTCGAACTGCAAGTACGCCATAGTTCCCGTAGAGTCCTGAGTAAGCGTTTGGTCAATTCGGATAGAAATTTCCTGACCTGCGATCATTTCACCCGTAACGAGATGGTTAGCGATAATTTTTCTGGTTATATTCATAGCGCAACTTCTCCTGTGTTATGTTTGTATATATTTTATATATTTTATAAGCGATTGTCAAATCTATCAAGCAATTTATACACGATTTTTCAAAAAACAAGCCGTTTTGCTTGTAAAAAACGCTTTTTTACTGTATAATTATACTTATGAAACTGTGGATTAAAACTCAATCAGGCGAAAAAATTACTGCCGACGCCGTTATAACCGTAAGCGGACAACTAACTGCTAACACTCTATCGCAAGTTTTACGCGAAAACCTTGATAAAATGGATATCCCCACTCCTATGGTGTTGCCCGTGCACGCAAAAAAGCTGAAAAGCTTTAACGTCGTTCGTTTCCGTCCCGACGATTTCGTAGAATACGTCGATTTCGACGTAATGATAATCGAACTAATCCGCGACAAACAGGCAAAGCCTATTTCGTAGTACGACCATACAGTATGGTCAATTCGTAGGGGCGATTCACGAATCGCCCGTCATCGTGCGATAGATTCTTCACTTGCGCTCACGGTGACAGCGCACTAAACCGTCAAAAATCAATAAGATATTGCGAATGAGCAATAGATTATTTATTAGCAATTCTTTGCGTTTTTGTCGCAAAATAGCAAGAAAGACACTTATTCTTTCGAGGGCGCAGGCAAAGCCTGTTTCGTAATACGACCATACGGTATCGTCAATTCGTAGGGGCGATTCACGAATCGCCCGTCATCGTGCGATAGATTCTTCACTTGCGCTCACGGTGACAGCGCACTAAACCGTCAAAAATCAATAAGATATTGCGAATGAGCACAATCAATAACGCACCCCTTCATTAAACGAAGGGGTGCGTTTTTATCTTTAGTAAAACGTTAATTACTCGTAAAGACGAGAAAGGGGAAGTTCTGCGAAAATGCTTTCGATTGCGCGAGCAAAGATGGGTGCAACCGTAATTTCCTCGAACTTATCAAGGCGTTTTTCTTCAGGGATTTGAATGGTGTTAAGGTGGTAAACCTTGTTGATAACCGAATTTTCAAGTCTTTCGATAGCAGGACCGCTCATAACTGCGTGCGTACAGCAAACGAATACTTCTTTTGCTCCGCCCACTTCAATGAGCGCCTTTGCACCCTGCGTGATAGTACCGGCGGTATCAATCATATCGTCTACGAGCAAGCAAGTTTTACCCTTAACGTCACCAACGATATTCATAACCTCCATAACGTTAGCCTTGGGACGACGCTTGTCCACGATAGCAAGACCAACCTCAAGCTTAGTAGCAATGCTACGCGCACGGGATACCGAGCCTACGTCGGGAGATACTACGATAAGGTCCTCGCTTTTTGCAAAGGGAAGGTCCTTAATATAGTTACAAAGAACGGACGCGCCCAAAAGGTTATCTACGGGGATATCGAAGAATCCCTGAATTTGAGGAGCGTGAAGGTCCATAGTAAGTACTCTGTCAGCGCCTGCGCTAGTAAGAAGATCGGCAACAAGCTTTGCAGTAATGGGATCGCGTGCTCTTGCTTTGCGGTCCTGACGAGCGTAACCAAAATAAGGAATAACTGCGGTAATACGACCAGCGGACGCACGACGCATAGCGTCAATCATAACGAAAAGCTCAAAAAGGTTGTCGTTTACGGGAGTGGACGTAGACTGAATAATGAATACGTCACAACCACGAACGGTTTCACCGATCTGAACGCTCGTTTCTCCGTCGGAAAATTTGCTTACCGAGATGTTACCCAAAGGCATATTGAGTTCTTTTGCAATAGCCTGTGCAAGTTCTGGCGAGCCGTTTCCTGCAAAAAGTTTGATTTTGTTTCCGTGTGCTATCATTGTATTTCCTCCAAAAAATAGTGCTCTCTTTTATTCGCGCGTTATTCTTTTAACCACGCTACCGGCAGGGATTTTCTTGTCTTTCAGTTCGATAAACGAGCCGATTTCACTTCCCTCGCCTATAATATTGTCCTCGCAAAGACGGACGAAAGGTCCGACCTTACAATTCTTACCTACGTAACTGCGAACGGCGTGAGTATACTCAACGAACGCACCCTTTTCAATAACGCAGTCGGTCAAATTATTTCCGCAACCAAGTCGCGCACCCTCGCGAACGCGCGTTCTGCCTAAAATCACGTTGTTATGCCCTACCACGACGCCGGGATCAATAGTTACGTCACAGCCGATAACCGTGCCTGCAAGGTCCTCAAAATAAACGCCCTGCTCCATATGATAATCCAGAATCCTGTTTTTAAGAATGTCGGTAATTAAGCCCACTTGCTTAAAGCTGAACGCCGTGATGAAATCTTCTTCGTCAAAATAGAAGGTGTCGTTAGTATAAATTTTGTCGGAGTTATGTACGAAAGCGCAACTTAAAACGTAACCTCTCGTCATTTTAAGCACGTTTCTACCGCTGTTGTACGCCTCTTCGACGGCGGACTGAACGGTTTTGCGCGTGATAAGGGGCGTGTCGGAATAGAGCACGACGATATAATCGTACCCTTCAAGCGCAAACGGACGGCACAAAAGGGGCAAATCAATGGACTTGTCCTCGTCCACTACCCCGACGGGAGCATCGCCAAAGGAAAGCTTTACCCAGTCGAGCATGCTTTTACCCAAAACCGAAATGTCGGACGTGCTACCCATTTTGTCGTACGCCGTTTTTAATATTAAACCGCAAAATTTTTTACTCATACTCATTATATTATAAACATAATCGTCGTTTTTTGTCAACTTTAATCCACGCTTAAAACAATATTTTTAAGTTTAATCCTCTTTTTCCGTCAAACTGCTTTCCGTAGCGCTTTTCTTTTTCTCTCGCACCACTCTAAAAAAACTGCTAATTTGATGCGCGCACTCGTCCATCAGCACTCCGCCAACCACTTCAGCGCGGTGATTAAAACGCTTGTCCTCCGCCAAATTCATAATACTGCCACAGCACCCAAAACGGTGATCGTAAGCGCCAAACACGACCTTGTCAACGCGAGAATTGACTATCGCACCAGCGCACATAACGCACGGCTCAAGCGTGACGTAAAGCGTACAGCCCGACAAATTTCGTCTGCCCAGCTTTTTGCCTGCCCTACGCAAAACGATTATTTCAGCGTGCGCGGTAGGATCAAAGTCGATTTCCCTACGATTGCCCGAGCGAGCAACGATTTTTCCGTCGCATACCACCAGCGCGCCCACGGGAATATCCCCTTTTTTAGCCGCCTTGTCAGCAAGGGCAATGCACTTTTTTATGTACTTTTCGTCCTGTGTCAGTTTCATTTTACTTCCTTATATCTCGCCCAAAAGCGTGAGCGGTAAATGTAAATTTCTCTCGACCTCTTCTTCCGTCAACGCGCTATCGCTTAGCGGATGCGAAAATTCGTCGCTAATTATTTCTATCGTAAAGGCTGGGATTTTTAGCGCACTTACGCACCAGTCCTTGTATCCGCCTGCGCTATCAGTTTCGTCCTTTCGTAAAGTGTATTTTAGCCTTTCGTTAAGCTTTTTAGCGATAGCAAAATCACGCTTTTTATCGCTTTCGCTTTGGTAAAAATACCAGTAAATTTCTCTACCCTTCGCGTGGTAACTAACCGTAGCGTCGGGATAAATTTTTAGCGTAAAATCGCGTATTGCCCTGCTCTCGCTTTGCGAAAACGGATATGCGCCAACGTAGTTTTCGCCCGACGGAGTAAAAGTATTTTTAGCCCCTTTTCCCCACCTCGCGTCAAAGTTAGTATTTAGGTCAACGCCGTTTATATTCGCTTTCCAAAGCGAAAAACCGCCGTATACGTCCCCTGCTGTTTTCAAAAATTCAGCTTTTTGCGGAAAATAATCCGCGCCCTTTTCAATAAGCAAAACGCCGTCGGGATTGAGCATAGGCACGAAATAAATTCGTCCGTCGATTCGTCTATTTAGCGCGTAATCAATTTGGCGGACGATAAGCTTTGCCGTCAAGCTTTCACGCGCGTGAATTGCGCCGGTTACGATAATCTTTTTCTCGCCCTCGCCTACGCGGATAAACGGAATAAGCAATCCGCTTTCAGAATATCCAACAGCGCCTACCTCTGCGCCCAAAAGCTTAAATCGCTCAATATCTTGTAAAAGGTCAAAATAAGAATACATACTCTTATTTATGACCGCGCGCTTTTATTTGTGATAGGGAGTGTTTGCCGTGATGTTAAACGCGCGATAAATTTGCTCGGTTAGCATCAACCTCATAAGCTGATGGGGAAAAGTTACTCTGCCAAAAGACAGCCGTAAATCTGCTTTGTTTCTAACTCGCTCGTCCACACCCTCACTTCCGCCTATTACAAAGGTAATTTCAGACTGCGTGAGGTACGCCTTGTCCATTACCTCGCTAAGCTCGGGGCTGGTGAGTAATTTTCCACCGATATCGCACAAAATAACATAGCCTTTCATTTTTGTTAAAAGGGCGTCACTCTCCGCCTTTACCTCGTCCACGCCACTTACGTCGGGAAGCTCGTTTATGCAAAACGAGCAGTAACGTGATAGGCGTTTTGCATATTCTTCGATGCCGTCGCGCAAATATTTTTCCTTGATTTTACCCACGCACAGCAGGTTGACTTTTTTCATAAAATCCCCCAGTAAAAGGTGCAAAGCGTCGTGATGCAAGTCACCACTAACGCGCCGATATAGAACGCCCAGTCGGATGCAACGGGCTTATAGAGCACTTTGTCCTCAAGGGGCAAAACTGCGCTTTCGCCCTCGCCTGCCTCACTTTGCAAAAGCTCTCTTTTCTTGTCGTTATCCTTTTTCGCGATAGAGAGAATGAGCCAGAAGATAAACACTCCGCACGCAACTACCACCATATAGATAGCGGATGCGAGTCCGAAGTGATCAATCAAAATTCCCTCCGCCCAGTTCATAATATTGCCAAAAGGCAAGTTGTAATGCATTGCATAATCACTGTAAACGGACAATCCGTTATTCATAAAATGCACGAGCGCTGCCGGCCAAATGGATTTAGTTTTAATGGTGAGCGTCGCCATAAGCATACCAAACAGGCTGGTGTAGAAAACCTGCGTAACGTTTTGGTGGAAAAGTCCAAACGCGATTCCGCACAAAATTATCGTTTGCGCCTGACCGAACGAGCCACGCATAGTGGTCAAAAATCCACCGCGGTTGGTAAATTCTTCGCATAGTCCAGGAAGCACCGCCGTAAGAAACAAATCCATCAGTAGCATTCCGATCATAAAATTTTCAGGGAAATCAGTAGGCGAAGAGGACGGAATATAGCCAAACATAATCAATATGCTTTGCCAAATGAGCGAAACGCCCACCGTCGCCATAATTACGCACATTCCAAGCGGTATGCAAAGTAGCATAATTTTCCAGTTGGGCTTTCTAATATTAGAAAAGGTAAGCGTGTCCTTAACACTTTTGCCCAAAACGAGCTTGTAGGTAAAGAAAGGCGCTATCACGAGGAAGACTACTTGCATCAAAATCGTGAAAACTAAATCCAGCGTGCGCTCGTCCATATATGGCGAAATCACGTTGGCGATTATGCGCGCGATAAGCAGTCCCATTGCCGCCTCAAACAACACTAATCCCGTTGCTCTAAACTGTTTTTGTCTTTGTCTTAAAAGATTATCCATACGATTTTCTCCGTTATATTTTGCTAAATTTAAGCGTTTTCGTCGCAAAACCGCGCATACGTTACGCCCAAATTCAGACCACGACCGTTATTGCCGTTATAAACACACTAATCCAAGTAAACAAGCACACGAGCGTAGCTACGCCGTAAAACACGAGCACGCTTTTCTTGCTCTCCACGTCCGCCTCGTCTTGCTCAGCTTGATTTTCTTCTTTATTTTCCACTTTCGCCTTCTCCATTACCTTGCCCAAAAAGTAAACCACCAAAACGCCAAGCGCGGTAAAAAGAAGGGTGAGAAGAATTATGGTCGTAAGCTCCCCACTCACCTCGCCTTGTTCAAAAAAGGACAGGACGAAAGCGATAATATTACTCGTTGCGTGCACCGTTATTGCAGGCAAAACCGAACGCGTACGAATAGTAAGATAAGAACAAACGCAACCTATAAAAAACTGATAAACCGTTTGCTCGGGGTTCATGTGCATAAGCGAAAACGCAAGTCCGCACAGTAGCACGCTAACAAATGCGTTAAATTTTTTGGTAAGGGCAGGCAACATCAATCCTCTGAAAACCAACTCTTCCATCACGGGCGCAATCACGCACACCGTAATTCCACCGAAAATTATAGCGAACGGATTATCAAAAGTAAGCGCGTCTGAAAAATTATAACCGATATTTTGTAACCACAGCGCAAACAAGTTAGCCGGCCAAACGAAGAAGTAAACGCACAGTCCTGCAATCACGGCGCTTAGCGGATACGCCCACCATTTGACTTTTCTCACGCCCTCGAAAACGGCAAAGCCTTTTTTGAAAAACAATAGCAAAACTACCGCGTTGCCCATTTGAAGTACGAGCATAAAAATATAGTTAAACGCGCTAAACTCAGGCGTGCCGTTTTCAACGCCTGCTAAAAGCAAAATTACGGACGCTAAGAACTGAATAGCTATATTCATCAGCACGATAGCGAGAAAAACTCTGCCGGCGTTTAGTAACGAAACTTTTCTTTTCATACTCTCACCTACAAAATTTCAAAAAGCGAACTCATTCTGTCCTGCTCGGCAATCTCAAGCGTAAAATGCTCGCCCTCGCACAACCCACAGCACAGTAATTTTTCCTTCGTCGTTTCAAAAGCAAGCTCGGGATAATTATTCTCACGGCTTAGATGCGCCAAAACGAACTGCTTAACGCCCAAGCGAGCGAGCCTTGCAACGCACTCTGCGCAAGAGGCGTTACTCAAATGCCCCTTGTCCGACAAAATCCTGCGCTTAAGCGGATAAGAATAGGCGTCGTTGTTAAGAAGTAGCGTTTCGTCGTGATTGCTCTCGATAACCACGAGGTCGCTATCCGACATACTCTCGAACATTTCACTCGACATTTTGCCGATATCCGTCGCTACCGTCACCTTCTTGCCCTCGCAAAGAAAGGAATATCCCACGCAAGGTACGTCGTGACTAACCCTGATAGGCGTAACGGTGACCTCGTCCACGAAAAAGTCGCCAGACACCGCGCAAAGCTTATCCTTCGCGCTACCCATTCTACTCAAAACGCCCTCGTAGCAATCGACGTGACAGTAAACCTTTGCGTCCGTATGCTTTTGACAAAATTTCTCAATTCCGCTGACGTGGTCGCTATGTGCGTGAGTTACTATTACCGAAACGCCCTCCGCGTTTTCACCCAGCGCACGCAAGCTTTTTTCTACGCGCAAGGGAGAAAGCCCCAAGTCAACTAAAATTTTCGTCTTTCGTCCACCTATAAATATGCAATTGCCCGAGCTACCGCTCCCAAGTACACAAACTTTCATACTTGTTTATTATACAATAAACAAAAAAAATAATCAAATCTTTTTGCCTTTTTATTTGCTTTATGATAAAATAGTAACGAAAGTAACACGATTTTGTCAAAATTGAGCCAACTATTTACAATTTTTTAACAATTTTTTGGCTATACGCAAACACTATGCGTGTATAATCACTTATATAAAATGGAGGGCTACGCTTATGATTAAAATTCTACTCGCTGAAGACGACGACGCTTTGGGCACTTTGGTCAAGGCTTATCTTGACGCGAGCGGTTACGAAGTTACGCTTTGCCGTAACGGTCTTGACGCGCTGACCGAGTTAAATAAAAGCGACTACGCTATGGTTATTACTGATATTATGATGCCCGTTATGGACGGTTTTACTCTGGCTAAGCGCATCCGCGAGCAAAACAAAACGCTCCCCCTTCTTTTTATGACGGCAAAAGACGATAAACCCTCTCAGCAACTTGGTTTTACTTTGGGCATTGACGACTATATCGTAAAGCCTTTTGACCTTGACATTTTCGCGTTACGCGTAAGCGCGATTTTGCGCCGTACGAGCATTGAAAACAGCAATCTTTTGGTGGTGGGAAATCTCAAAATGGACAAAACGGAGCATAACGCATACCTTGATAATGAAGAATTGCCCCTCACCGTGCGCGAATTTGACCTACTGTTTAAGTTCCTCTCTTACCCCAAGCGCACCTTTACGCGTTCGGCACTTATGGACGAATTCTGGGACTACGATTCGTCCGCTACTTCGCGTACCGTTGACGTGTATATGGCAAAACTGCGCGAAAAAACTGCAAGGTGCGACGGCTTTGAAATCGTGACGGTTCACGGGCTTGGCTACAAGGCGGTGCTCAAGTGAAAAAAAAGAACTCAACGCTAATGACTTTCGTCGGCTTTCTGATATTCTTCGCGACGATATCTGCCGTAATCACGGTTGCCGTGCTCATCTACGACGTGACTAAAAACGCTGATCTTGATAACGGCTCAACCATTATGGTGATGTTTTTAGTGATAGTATTTTTGTCCCTTGCCTGCTCCGTCGTGGATATGTTCAGACGCAAAATTATGGTCGAACGCCCCGTAAACGAAATACTTTCCGCGACCGAAAGAATAACCAAAGGAGATTTTTCAGTCCGTCTCGTTCCCTTACACGACTACGAGCACTACGACGAATTCGACCTTATTATTGAAAACTTGAATTCAATGGTGGCAACACTGGAAAAGAACGAAACTTTATCAAAAGACTTTATCTCCAACGTCAGTCACGAGCTAAAAACACCGCTTGCCGTAATCAAAAATTATTCAGAGGCGCTTTCACTTTCCACGCTTGACGAGCAAACGCGTCAAAAATATTTACTCACTTTGCGCGCAGCGTCTTCAAAGCTCAGCACGCTCATAAGCAATATTTTACAACTTAACAAGCTGGAAAACAGCAAGCTTTCGCCCGAAAAAACGACTTTTCGCCTTGACGAGGCTATTGCGCTCGTGCTCCTTCGCTACGAAGAACAAATGGACAAGAAAAATATCGAGCTTTGGTGCGACATGGACGAAGTGACTTTACTCTCGTCCGCGGACTATCTTGATATCGTTTGGAGCAATCTTATCTCAAACGCCGTTAAATTCACGCCCGACGGTGGAAAAATAAGCATCACACTCAAAAACGAAAACGGACGCGCAGTCGTGAAGGTGCGCGACACGGGCGAGGGTATTTCACAAAAGGACGGAGAACGCATTTTTGAAAAATTCTATCAGGTCGACACCTCTCACTCGGGCGAGGGAAACGGCTTAGGACTCGCGCTCGTTAAAAAGGTTATTGACGTGCTGGGCGGTGAAATTACCGTCAGTAGCACGGTAGGAAAAGGCACGGAATTTGGCATAACGCTGGGGGACGTGGTATGACGTTTTGGAAAAACCTACTAAATAAACTGCGCTATCCAAAGCGTTACGCGGTTATTCTTAACGCTCTTTTGACGGTCGTATCCGCCACCCTTGCTGTGCTGTCGGCAGTCTTTCCTGACGCCGTTCATCCTATCGTGGCGTATGTTTTGTACGGCGTTGCGGCGCTAAGCTTAGCCTACTCCGTCTACCGTTTCGTCTTAGTCGCGCCCAAGATTAAAAACAAGATAAAAGAAATCCTCAATTCCTTTTATTTCACGCGCAAGCTTATGCAAAACTACGGATTTAAGACGGTAATTTTTGCGACCGTTTCGCTATTCGTGACCTTGCTTTACTCAATCTATCACCAAGTTTTAGCAATATGGCTGGTATCCATTTGGAACGGAGCGTTGTTTATTTACTATCTGGCGTTAGTGCTACTCCGCGCGGTAATACTTTTTAGACGAAGAAAGAAAAATTTAGACGAAACACAGCACAAAATTTTAACGAACAAGATATACCGTGGGTGCGGAATCGCAATAATCTGCCTCGTTTTAGCCCTGTCCGGCGCGATACTTATGATGGTGCGCGACGGCAAAGGCTTTACGCACCCCGGGCTTACCATTTACGCTGCGGCAGCGTATACTTTTTACCGCATTACTATGTCGATTATTAACGCGATTAAGGCAAAACGCCACGACGACGCTACGATAAAAGCACTCCGTCACGTAGGCTTTGCCGACTCGCTCGTAGCCCTTCTTTCATTACAAACCTCCCTCCTTTCAACCTTTGGTGGCGGAGTGGATACGGGACTATACAACGCGCTCACGGGCACAGGAGTTTGCATCGTTATCGTCGCTATCGGAGTCTGGTCGATTATCGACGCTAACCGCTCACTTAAATCCACTAAGGAGATTGAAAATCCTAATGAATAACAACGAAGATTTTTCCTATTCCTACACCGCGCCCACCGAAAAAGAGCGCAAGGAAATCACGGCAATCCGCAATCAATACGCGCCCACTTCCAATACTAAAAGCGATATTCAAGCTTTGCGCGCACTTGATAAACGCGTCCACTCTATTCCTATGATTATTTCGCTTACCCTTGGCGTAATCGGAACGCTGATTTTCGGGCTGGGTATGGCAATGGTGCTGGAATGGCATATAACGTTATACGGCATTTTGATTTCGGCAATAGGAATTATTCCCACAGCCCTTGCCTACCCCGTATACAAATTTTCACTAAAAAGAATGAAGAAAAAGTACGGAAAACGAATACTGGAGCTTTCAGAATCAATACTAAAACAGAACGAATAAACGCAAAACCCCTTGCAAAAAGCAAGGGGTTTTACGTTTGTTTAACAATCTATTTACTTTTAATTAAAAGATGCGCAACAAAACTTAAATATCGTTATTTTATAATAATAGCGTAATAAAAATCAAGGAGATATCAATATGACAAATTACGAAAAGAACTACGCAAAAAAGATTCAATCGCAGTACGCTGAAAAGCAAACGAACAAGCTTGACGAGCTTCGTGCGCTGGACGAAAAAGTAAAAAATCCCGCGCTTATCTTCGCGCTCGTGTTCGGTATAATCGGCTCGCTCGTGCTTGGAACGGGCATGTGCTTAGCCATGCAAGTTATCGGTAGCGATATGATTTTGGGAATTATTATCGGTGTCGTAGGTATTTTAATGGTTAGCGTAAACTACTTTTTCTACAAAAAAATTCTCGTCTCTCGCAAAAAAAAGTACGGCGAGCGCATCAATCAGCTTTGCGCTGAGCTTTTAGCAGAATAATTTTCACCCATTCCCCTATCGGGACTGCCCGAGCAAAAAAGTTTGCATAAATTTGTGCAAACTTTTTTTGATTTTTTCACCACTTTGCTATAAAAGTATGCTATAATATAAATAGAATAAATTACGAGAGGGCAAAAATGCATAACGATACTCCTGAATCATTGATGAGAACTTTGGCTGAAAAAGCGCCCTACGCCCACGCGGTTATGGACGAAGGCAAAAACCTGATGTGGACGATGGTCAAATACAAGGAACTGCGTATGGTCTATTCGTGCGCGCTAAAAGAAATCCAAACCAAGTTTGACGTGCTTAGCACGGAATTTAACTTAAAGTACAAGCGCAACCCCATAAGCTCCGTTTCGACGCGCCTTAAAAGCTCGAAGAGCATTATGGAAAAAATGGTACGCAAGCACCTGACCGTCAACCTTTCGACGATGGAAAACGAGATAAACGACATAGCCGGAATTCGCGTAATATGCTCGTACATAGACGACATTTATATGATTGCCGACGCGCTTTTGCGCCAAGACGATATCACACTGATTGCGCGAAAGGATTACATCAAAAACCCCAAGGAAAACGGCTACCGCTCGCTTCACCTTATAATCAGCATTCCCGTGTTTTTTGCTGACCAAAAACGCGACACCAAGGTGGAGGTGCAAATTCGCACGATCGCTATGGACTTTTGGGCGAGCTTAGAGCATCAAATAAAGTACAAGCACGAAATCCCCGACCAAGAAGTCATCTCCGCCCAGCTAAAAGAATGCGCGGACGTAATTACCGCCACGGACGAGAAAATGCTATCCCTTCGTAAACGCATTGAATCCGCCCAAGATTTACCCGACGAGGAGGACGAGCTTTTGCTCCGATTACAAAAAATCGACACCAACGTATAGTGCCGTTTTGATTTTTGACTGCAAAAAAGCCGATATGGTAACTAAACCGTATCGGCTTTAATTTATGCGATTTTTATTCGTTTTGACTGTTTTCAGCCTGCTGTTTTTCTCTTTTTCTCTTCGTAAGTCCGAAGATATCGTCCACGCGAATAAGCGCTACGACGGTAGAAATGAACACTACCGTGTGGATAAGAAGGTTGCCCCACGCCAAAGTATACACGTCGTACACCGCCCAAAAAATGGGGTTAAAAACGTACCAAATTCTAGAAAGAAAGGGCGTTTCCATTGCAATGCTTACGGCAAAGCAAACGGCGGCAAGCGCGGAGAAAATATCAATAAACGATTTAAAGTATATTACCGAGCAAGCTATATACGCTACGATAAACAAGCCCAAAACCCACAAGTGCGGTTTCTTGTTTTTCTGACTATAAAAAAACATCACGAGCGACTGCAAAATCGCGATAAAGCAAATTCCGCCACCCGACAGTCCGCCCAAAAGAATATAGCTTACGGCAGTAAGAAGGTTAGTCGTCAGCTGACCAAGCAATATCCATTTTAACTTTTTGAACTGCATCATAATCACGGCGATAATTGCCGTAATAATACTTATGCCTTGCGCCAAATAAAATTCCACGAATTGCTCCTTAATCTTTGAGAATGTCGCCTACACCGCCAAGCACGTATTTAGGACGGTATGGGAAATCAGCAATCATTTCTTTGCTCGTCACGCCCGAAAGCACCAAAACGGTATCCACGTTAGACTCGATTCCGGCAATAATATCCGTGTCCATTCTATCCCCTATAAAGGCAATGTCCGCGCTATGACAACCTAAAAGGTTAAGCCCGTGACGGAGCATAAGCGGATTAGGCTTGCCGATAAAGTACGCCTTTTTGTCAGTCGCAATCTCAATAGGAGCAATGAGCGCACCAGTTGCCGGCATAATGCCCTTTTCGGTCACGCCCACGATATCAGGATTCGTGCCGATAAGCTTTGCACCCTTGTTTACGAGCTCAATCGCCTTCTCTATTTTCTCAAAGCTATAAGTACGCGTTTCTCCAAGCACGACGTAATCAGGATTTATGTCATTCATATAAATTTTCTTGTCGTAAAGTGCTTTGGTAAGTGCCGCCTCGCCGATAACGTACGCCGTACAGCCGGGCGCTTGAGTGCTCAAAAATTCCGCCGTCGCCATTGCGCTCGTATAAAAGTGACTTGCCGAAACGTTCAAGCCCATTCGCTCAAGCTTCATACTAAGCTCGTGCGGAGTGCGCTCGGCGCTGTTAGTTAAAAATACGAATTTTTTGTCGTTTTCAATAAGCCAGTTGACGAAATCCGCCACACCGTCCAAAATCTTGTTGCCGTGATAAATCACGCCGTCCATATCGCAAATAAAACCTTTCTTTTCAAGAATTTCGCGCATTTTTGCTCTCCTTTCGTAAAAGTTTAACCTGCTTTTTAGCAAATTCGCGCCAAAAAGCTTTTTCAACTTCGTTTACTCTTTAATTATATTACTTTATAAGATAAAATGCAAGCGTATAACACAAAAATAACTTCGTCAAAACTTCTTACAAATAAAATTTTAAAAACTCGCTTTTTTCCTTGACATTTGCTCCCTTTTTTACTATAATAGTAGGGCTAAATACGAAAAGCACTTATGCACCGTTAACTCAACTGGATAGAGCGTCGGTCTACGGAACCAAAGGTTAAAATTTAATAATCCCCCCGATTTCGGGGTTGTGCACCCTTAGCTCAATTGGATAGAGCGTTGGTCTACGGAACCAAAGGTTAGGAGTTCGAGCCTCTTAGGGTGCGC
>JAGAPD010000048.1 GCA_017623435.1 Clostridia bacterium | reverse complement strand
CGGTCCTACGGGCCCTCAAGGTCCTATCGGATTGACGGGTGCAACTGGTGCAACGGGAGCAACTGGTCCTATTGGCCCTACCGGTCCTACCGGTCCTCAAGGTCCTATCGGATTGACGGGTGCAACTGGAGCAACGGGAGCGACTGGCGCAACTGGTCCTACTGGCCCTACTGGTCCTCAAGGTCCTATCGGATTGACGGGTGCAACTGGTGCAACGGGAGCAACTGGTCCTATTGGCCCTACCGGCCCTCAAGGCGTTCAAGGTATTCAGGGTGCAACGGGTGAAGCTGGACCTATCGGTCCTACCGGCCCTCAAGGCCCTCAGGGTGAAATCGGTCCTACCGGCCCTCAAGGCCCTCAGGGTGAAATCGGTCCTACCGGCCCTGCCGGAGTAGTAACGCCCGGTGCTCCCGTCGCGGACGCCACGGAAGAGACCGAACTTTTAACGCAATTTAACGCGTTGCTCGCGTCCTTGCGTGCCGCAGGATTGCTACAAAGTTAAAAGGGAAGTCTATGTCCTAACTAAAACGCCCAGGTACGTACCCGGGCGTTTTAGTATTTGTAGTGAAGTTTTAATCGGTAATAACGTCGTTCGTTTTGTGGTTTACCGTACCGTCAGGACACCTACGGTGCGGTCTTTTTGCGTTTAGGTAACTGTGAATCGCCCGTTTTTTGCACGGTCAAATCTATCGGTATAGGTCTACAACCCGTACACCCTATTCCGCGCCTACAAGCAAAGCTTGATTAGCAATACGACCATACCGCACGGTCTAAAAATAAAGCGTAGGTCTACAACCCGTACACCCTATTCCAAGCCTACGAAACCACCTTTGGTGGCTCTCCCTCCGTCACGCTAACGCGTGCCACCTCCCTCGACAGATGGAGGCTTTTGCGACCTTTACGCTTTACTTTGGTCAAATAACGGTGTCATCCTGAGCTTGCGAAGGATCTAACGGGTTTATGTAGGTAATCGTTTTGGTTAATCCGATTGCGTTTATGTGCCGTTTAGATTCTTCACTTCGTTCAGAATGACGAGTGGGAGCATAAGCCGTACAGTTTTACCGTAGGGCGGGGGCTTGCTCCCGCCGTTGTCTATGCTACCGCTAACTTTGGCTGTTTTTGTAGGGGCGATTCTCGAATCGCCCGTATACCGCTCGGTCAAAAGATTACGCATAGGTCTACAACCCGTACACCCTATTCCGTGCCTACTAAAACAGGCTATGGCTGTAATCTTATGATAAAAATATAAAATATTATTTTTTATAAAAAAAAGTATTTACCTTTTGCGGCGGATTTGTTATAATGTTACCATATCAAATAAGGAGAAAAGGAAAATGCTTAAATTAGGTATTATCGGTTACGGCGTCAGAACGTCTTACGTTTGGCAGGGCACGATGCGCCCTATCGGCGGAGTAGAGCTTGCGGCGATTGCTGATCCAAAATGGGAAAAGATAAAGAAGGAAAAGGGCGACGAGCTTCCTAACTGTCGTTATTACGCGACGGCGGAGGAGATGCTTGAAAACGAAAAGCTGGACGGCGTAATGATAGGCACGCGCGACGACCTTCACACGAAGTACGCTTTGCTCGTTGCAAAATACACTATTCCGCTTTTTCTCGAAAAGCCCGTTGCTATTACGGACGAGCAGCTTGCCGACCTCGAAACGATAGTGGAGCAAATGAACGACAAAACGGTCGTTTCCTTCCCCTTGCGTATGAGCAAAATCGTCGTTAAAATCAAGGAAATGATTGATAGCGGTCTTATCGGCAAGGTTTCTCAGGTGCAGGCGTACAACAACGTTTATTACGCGCGTTGCTACTACCACAACTGGTACCGCAACGACTCTTTCACGGGCGGACTGTATATGACCAAAGCTACGCACGACCTTAACTATATCGACTTTATTTTGGGCGGTCAAGGTCCTGAAACCATCGCGTCGATGGAGTCCAAAGTCATCTTCAAGGGCGACAAGCCCGCTGGGCTTAAATGTAAGGACTGCGACGACAAGGAGTGCTTGGAAAATCCCGTCAACTTGTCCGAGGCAGATAAAAAACTTTATTGGGACGATAGCGTAGGATGCTCGTTTGCGGTAGACACGGGCAACCACGACAGCGCAACTATAATGATGATGTACGAAAACGGTATGCACGTCGTCTACACTCAAAACTTCGTTGCCCGTCACGCGGCAGGAAAACGCGGTGCGCGCTTCATCGGCTTTAAGGGCACGATCGAGTTTGATTTCAACACCGAAACCATTACCTATATTGATCACTTCTCTGAAAAGGTAGAGAATATTAAGGTCAGCGAGGCAGGCGCTCATAGCGGTGGCGACTACTTGCTTGCGAAAAACTTTATCGACGTTATGGCAGGAACGGACAATTCTATTGCCTCTTTGGCTGAGGGAATTTTAAGCGCGAAGATGTGCTTGCGCGCGCGTACTTCTGCTCAAACGCATACTTTCGTAAAAGTAAAGTAAGGAAGAAAAATTAAAAACGGGCAGGTACGTACCACGCCGTTTTGCAAAAAATTGATGATTTGGTAGCATAAAAACCGTCCCTTAGGCTCAAAAAGGGGCGGTTTTTTGGTAAAAAAGCGCCGTTTTCTGATTATTATCGTAACAAAAAGCGTATTTTCGACATATATTAAAAGAAAAGTAGTTTCGTAACGACAGGGTACGCCCATAGCAGTTTTTGATACAGAGGGCAAAAAAAGCGTGAAAAAGCGGTCTAAAAGCAAAAAAATGCGTAAAAAAGACTAAAATATGCATTTATTTTGCAAAAAATCGTTGACACAAGCAAAAACTCGTGTTATAATACATACGTATAGTGAATTCGTATACTTTGTTTTACAAAGAGAGATTCCTAAATCCGTTGAAAAGACGGCAAACTAATTTTCCTGTGGAGGAGACAGAAATGAACGTATTGTTAGTTGTTTTAGTGGCAGTTATGGCTCTCGTTGCAATCGTATTGCTTGGCGTTGCTATTTGGGAGTTCATCAGAGGTTGTGGCGAAAAGAAGGCAGAGCCCGTACATACTTGCTGCAAGCAGGTTGAAGAGCCCGCACCCGTACAGCCCGTTGCTCAGCCCGAGCCCGTTGTAGAAGAAGCTCCCGTTGTAGAAGAGGCTCCCGTTGTTGAAGAAGAGGTTGCTCCCGTAGCTGAAGAGGACGATCAGACCGTATCCTTCGGCGTAAGCAACGCACGTCTTACTCTTCGTGAAGAGTACGAGGCACAGCCTGCTGAATCTAAGAAGTGGTTCGACGCTATCGTTGGCGAGGCAGCTACTTTTGAAAAGGCTCGTTGCAAAGAATCCCAGTACGCTTACACCGTAATGCAAGGTCAGGATACCATCGGCAAGATGAAGTATTCCAAGGGCGTTCTTATGCTTGACTGCACGATCGTAAACGCTGAACTTAAAGCGTACGGCAAGGAAAGTGGTTCTAAGATTAAGAACAAGCCCATCCGTTTCAAGATTACGGACGACAAGGTTTTGGAGGACGCACTTTACACGCTCCGTCTTGCTAACCAAGTATCTTTCGAAGCGCGCGCTAAGAAAAAACCCGCTAAAGCAGAATAATTTTGCATAAACGAAAAGGCTTTTCTCTGTGAGAAGAGCCTTTTTCTGTTTTTAAATCCGTAAAAAAGGACCGCTAACAAAGTGCGTGTCCCATAGGGATTTTTATAAACATCATATAATTGCACTTTCAAGCGGAGAAAAATCGGATTCCATTACGGGGTCTGATTTTTTTGTTTAACTCTCGTTATTAAATGGCGAGAGTTTTCTTTATACAATCTTAATGCCGACGAGAAAAATCATAACGTATTCTTTATAAGAAATATAGTACAATGATTAGCGAAGAAAGATATTCTAGAGGTGTGTTTATGGAAGTTAAAACAAAATTCAAATTATCTTCCTTTCAAATTATTTTACTCGGTTTTGCAGCAGTAATTTTTATTGGGGCATTTTTGCTTTCCCTTCCTATATCAAGTAAATCGGGGGAATGGACTTCCTTTATTGATTCTTTGTTCACTTCAACGTCAGCCGTATGCGTGACGGGACTCGTTGTTTTTGATACGGCAACGCATTGGACGATTTTTGGGCAAATAATAATATTGATTTTAATCCAAATCGGTGGCATGGGGATTGTAACGGTAGCAATATCGTTTGCGCTACTTTCAGGTAAAAAAATTGGTCTTTTTAGTCGTGACACGATGAAAGAAGCAATATCTGCTCCAAGCGTAGGCGGTATAGTTCGTTTGGTCGGCTTTATATTAAAAGGAATATTTATTATAGAACTAATCGGCGCTTTGATAATGCTTCCTATCTTTTGTAAAGATTACGGAGTTGAAGGAATTTGGATGGCAATATTTCACTCTGTATCTGCATTTTGCAATGCGGGGTTTGATATTATGGGGACGAAAAGTGGAGATTTCAGTTCGCTAACAAATTTTTCTGCACAACCCGTAATTAGTATAACCGTTATGCTGTTAATTGTAATAGGCGGTATTGGTTTTCTCGTATGGGAAGACGTTTGCAAGCATAAATGGAGAGTAAAGAAATATAGAACTCAAAGTAAAGTCGTTCTACTTGTAACGGGACTTTTAATCCTTTTCCCTTCTGTTTATTTCTTTTTCTTTGAGTTTACTACTTTACCGATAGGTG
>JAGAPD010000047.1 GCA_017623435.1 Clostridia bacterium | reverse complement strand
TGTTTTTCTTTTAGAGAATAAATATGTATGGTTTTCTTTCCTATGTGATACAAAAAACGCTACGAACCACATAGTTTTTTTTATTACCATATTTACAAGCGTAAAATTATGTGATATAATTTTGGTAACACAACAAAGGAGCTAAATATGTTCAGGGAGAAATATCAAGCCGTTTTGGCTGAATACGAGAAGTTTTGGGAGCGAAAAAACTTTACACGTCCTATTCTTAATATCACTTACCCGTTGCCCAACACCACACCCTACCGTGCGCCGATAAACCCAGAAGAAAAATATATACGAGTTGAGTATCGCTATAATCAGTTCAAGCACACGGTTGCCAGCACGGGATATTTGGCTGAGGGCGTACCTATGTGTTTTACAAACTTTGGCCCAGGTTGCTTGGCGGCAGCGATAGGCGGAAATTTCGTTTTGTCCGATCGCACCATTTGGTTTGACACAAAACAAATAATTACCGACTGGGAAAATCCGCCGACTATTTCATTTAATCCCAACAGCGAGCTATGGAGTAAAATTATCGAGGCTCAAAGACTTTACGCGTCCGATCCCGAAATTCATTTTTCCATCACAGATATAGGTGGAATTATGGACGTCGTGGCGGCGCTCCGAGGCACGGAAAACTTGCTTTACGACCTTTACGACTACCCTAACGAAGTAAAAGCGTTTACAAAAGAAGTTAAAGCGCAATGGTTTAAGGCGTTCGATCAACAGCTTAGCACGGTGCGTGACGCTAATCAGCCCTATAACAACTGGATGAATATCCCTTCATCAAAGCCGTGGTATCCTATTCAATGCGATTTTTGCTATATGATTTCGCCAAATCAGTTCGAAGAATTTATTTTACCAGACCTGACCGACCAAATGAATTATATGGAGCGCTCTATCTACCATCTTGACGGCGTGGGCGAACTTCCGCACGTTGATATGCTACTCGACGTTCCTTCTCTTACGGGTATTCAATGGACGAGCGGAGCAAACCAAGCCCCTTTGTGGGATGAAAAATGGCTACCCCTTTACAAAAAAATTCAAGACAAAAAGAAAAATATCGTTCTTCTCGGGGGAATTAGTGAACATGATTTAGAGGGCGCTGAACGACTAATAAAATCGCTCGATCCTACCGGCTTTTATATCAGTTTCGGCTGCTCTTCAAAAGAAAAAGCAGAAGAAATACTTGAAAAAATCACGCTCTGGTCACGATAATCACCACCAAAACGGCGCATAACGTAGTGCGCCGTTTTTATTTTTTTGGACGGTTTTATAGTGCTTTTGAAAAGCGCAAAAAGGATTACTTATCTTTTACCGTCCGTTTTTCTTGACTTTCGGGTAGTTTGTGGTATAATAATAGTATAAGTTTTTAATTTAATGGAGGGAAAATATGCAAATTTACGCGCAAGCTTTTATCGAATTTATGGACAAAAACGACATTAAGTACACCGAGCAAAAGGAAAACGTGCTTAAAATCGTTTACGACGGCGAAAATATGGACTCTATTCCCGTTTTCGTTTTCTTTGACGACGAGGGCGATCCCGTCGTTCAGTTCAAGTGCTGGAACGTTTTGAACTTCAAAAACAACAAGGAAAAGGGTATTGAAATTTGCAACTCGCTCAACTGCGAATACCGTTGGCTTAGATTCTACGTGGACGACGACTGCGACGTAGTCGTTTCCGTTGACGCCGTTTTGGGCGAAGATTCCTATCTTGACGACGCGTGCGGAGAAATGTGTATGTTCTACTTAAAGCGCGTTATCAGCATTTTAGACGAGGCGTATCCCCAAATCGCAAAGGCGCGTTGGGCGTAATTTTATAAAAAAGCCTATTAAAACGCTAAAACGGTGCATAACGTAGTGCGCCGTTTTAATAAATTCACCAAAGGTAACACATTATGATTAAAAACGTTATTTTTGATTTTGGGCAAGTATTAGTCCATTTTAACCCACTTTACATAACGCAACAAACTGTGAAAAATCAAGACGACGCTATGGAAATTACTCGCGTTTTATTTGATCGAAAATACTTTGATGCGTTAGACGGCGATATGGTAACGGAAGAGGAAGTTTTTGAAGACTGCAAAACTCGTTTACCCGAAAGATTGTGGGAAACGGCAAAAAAGGTTTATTACAGTTGGCCGTATAACATCCCCGAAATAGAAGGAATGAGCGCGCTTATTCAAAAAATAAAAGGTAAGTATGGTAAATCCGTCTTTCTTTTATCAAATATTTCAAAATATTTCGTTAGTTGCGCCCACGAAGTTCCTATTTTGCGACTAATAGACAAATGCATCTTTTCGTCACTTTGCAAAATGGTGAAACCTAACAAAGAAATTTTCGAATACTTGTGTAACGAATGTAATATTTTGCCTAATGAAACGCTGTTTATAGACGATTCGCAAAAAAACATTGACGGTGCAATAAAATGCGGATTAAACGGTTACGTTTTTGACGGCGACGTGCAAAAATTAGAACGCTATATTGACGAACTTTTTCAATAAAATTATTAAAAACATATAAAACGGCGCATAACGTAGTGCTCCGTTTTTTTAATGGCGAATTTTTGCTCTATTATACGTATAATAAAAATTTTTGCAATCCTATTGCATTATATAAAATTATATGCTATAATATAAACATCAATTTTAGGAGTAACGCAAATGACTATCGGGGAAAAGATTACAATTTACCGTAACAACCGCGGTTTTTCGCAAGACGAGCTTGCCTACAAGGTGGGCGCAAACGCTGAACTTTTGCGCGCGTGGGAAGAGGACAGAGAAATTCCTAACGCCGTGCATCTTTTGGCGCTGAAAAGTGCGCTTGGCGTAGGCATTGACGATCTACTGAGCGACAACAAAAGGCCCGTAAAAAGGATGAGCGGAAAGCAAAAGGCGCTATCGCTGACGCTATTTATTTCGTCGTGCGCAAGTTTTTTCATAGCGCTGATACTGGCACTTATTCTTTTGCCCTTATCTAACGGCAATTTTGCGAAAAATTTTTGGGTGTTCTTTCTTTTTGCTCCCGTTGCAATCGGCTCGATAATTTACGGTTTTATGCTAAAGAAAAAGGGTATTTCAGCTAAAAAGAACCTTATAGCCGGATTCGTCGTGCTCCCATTTTTGCTGATTTACGGCTGTCTTTGTTTTATTCCCTCCTCGTCTGGCAATCCTGCCGCCGCAAACGAATTTTTGCAGACGGTTACGACGCAAACGGGCGTTGCTATCCCCGAGGGCGAAAATATCAACTACTACGAGTACAAAACGGGCTACACGACCTTTAAAAGCACGGTTTACGCCGAGTGCACGGTTACCTTCAACCGCGAAAACACGACGAAACTTTATGACGAAATAACCTCGTCTTCCAAATGGGAAAAAATTCTCCCTACCCGTTTAGTAGGCTATTTGCCCAACGTTTCCCGTTTTTCTAACGAGGGCAACTACTATTACTTAATTTACAATACTTACTCAAAAAAATACAACGAAATTCCTAGCGAAGAAGGTCGCGTTCCCTTCATTGCAATGTTATACGATTGCAACAACAACGTCCTCTACGTTTGGGACTACGTCGTTGACTGTGTGAAATAAGGAGGAGTTATGAAAAGATACTTTATCTCAGTTGACTTAGAGGGCGTACACGGCGTCGTGGGCGAGCCTTATAGCGGACTAAGTCGAAAAGTAAGCGATTATCCCGTGGCGGTTGAAAGCGCGACTGCGGAAATTAACAGCGCGGTTAAAGCGCTTTTTGACGGTGGCGCAGACGAGGTTTTCGTGTGGGACGGTCACGGTGGCGGTGGCAATTTGGACTTTACTAAAATTGACGCTCGCGCCAAGAAAATCGAAACGAAAGAGGTATATACGCCCTATCGCCTTGACTGTCTAAAATTGCAAAAATTTGACGGCGCTATCTATATCGGTTACCACGCACGCGAGGGAACTGGTGGCGTTTTGGCGCATTCTTATAATTCGGTTGCTAACCAGTACATAAAAATCAACGGCAAACAGCTGGGCGAATTCGACATAGACGCGACGATTTTCGGCGAGTTTAACGTGCCCTCGCTTTTCGTGGCAAGCGACGACGTTTGCCTTGCTCAAATCAAGCAAACCTGCCCTGACGCGGTCACCGTTTTAACCAAAACGGCAAAGTCACGCAACGAGGCTATTTTGCGCGAGAGAGGCGAGGTTTTGCAAGAAATCTACGACGGCGTAAAAGAGGCTATGAAAAAAGATATCGCACCCGTAAAACTGACTTATCCAGTTGATTTTGAAATCAGATACACGCGTATGGAATTTGCGAGCGAGGTTTTAGCTACTAAAAAAGCCTCCCTTCCCTCTCTAAGCTACGGCGAGGACACGCACACGCTAAAAGCGACGGTTAATTCCGTTGACCAGCTCCGCCTGTTTATCTAAAATTATCGCGCAAAACGCTCGCTTTTTTCTATTGACAACGGATAGTTTTAGGTGTATAATATTTATAAGATAAAAATTGTTTTTAAGTGGGAAAATTATGGCACAACTCAGAATGATTTGGAAAAACGACGGGGTACGTCCTTGCGAATTAGTCTTTCCCGACGGCGTAGAGCTTAAAACTCTACCCGAGATTGAAGGGGGCGTAGACGCGTGGCTGGATATCGTTGGATATATGGAAAGCACGCACACCGACTTTACGGGCAATTACGACTATTATCACAAGGTTATGACCGCGAATAAGGATTACGACGAGAACAAATGCTTCTTTCTTCTCGTGGACAAAAAACCTGTTGCGACCATTTCCGTGCTTTGCGATTACGAAACGAAAAACGGATACTTGCATATGCTGTCCTCCCTTCCCGAGTGTCGTGGCAAAGGGCTGGGCAAACTGCTTTTCGCCGTCGCAATAAATACGCTTAAGCGCGAAGGAATGCAAACTGCTTTTCTCACGACGGACGACTGGCGTATTCCTGCGCTGAAAACTTATCTAAAGACGGGCTGGCAACCTGATTTAACTTCTCAGCCCGACTATCCCGAAAGATGGCAAAAAATTTATGATATAATCAATGGAGGAAAAAGAATGAAAACCGTTAAAGACAAGTACTTAGTAGTAGGCGCGGACTTCGCCGGATATCCGCTTAAAGAGGCGGTCGTGGCACACCTTAAAGAAAAGGGCTGGAAAATTACCGACCTTGGCGTGACGGCTGACAGCGATCCCGACGACACCGAAAATATGTTCCACAGAGTTGGTCTTAGAGTTGGTGCGCAAATTTCCGAGGGTAACTTTGAGCGCGCGCTCCTTTTCTGCGGTACGGGTATGGGTATCCATATCGCGGCAAGCAAGTGTCCGCACGTACACGCAGGCGTAGTTGAAAGCGTACCTGCGGCGCTCCGCGCAATCACGGGCAACGGCGTAAACGTTTTGGCTATGGGCGCGTTCTACGTAGCACCTTCTATGGGTTGCGATATTGCCGACGCGTATCTTAACGCCGAGCTTGGCTCAGGCTACGAGTGGTGGTACAATTTCTACGAATTCCACAAGCTCGCTATCGACGAATTAGAGGCGTTCGACTACGAAAAATACAAAGCAAACGGCTTTAAGATGGAACACCTTGGCGATTATCCCTTAAAGCTTGAAAAAAAGCCTGAATAATCAAAACGGGCGTATACGCATACTCGCATTTTACAAAAAAACAGACTTCCTGTTCTTTGGGCGGAAGTTTGTTTTTTGCTAAAATACCACTCTATAATACTGATACTAAACAGGGAGTAACTATGGAAAATAAACTTCTCGCACGCTATCCGCTTGGATACGAAAAGCGCACTTGGAAACAGGATTATTTTATTCTTTCACTCTCTTCCCCTGCCCCGTTTGGCACGGAAAAGCTGAAAGAAAAGGACGCGCTTACCCGTCAAAAATTGCGCCGATCTGTCAAAACGAGCATAGACGCAGGCTTCAATTTGCTTGGATGCTTGTGGGCGGACTCTACTTCGGCGATGGATATCGTGCGCTGTGCTGAAGGCTACGGCGCGAAAGTACTTTTTCAGGACCTTAAAGGCTTTGGCGGAATGGGCGACAGCAATATTTTCTGCCAAAAAAACGACCTGCTTGGCGCGATAGACAAAACGGCTAACTACGACAGCGTAATGGGCTACTGCTTGTGGGACGAGCCTATTTTGGACGAGCATCTCACCGTCGTGCGCAAAATGGTGGAGGAAGTGGAGCGTATTTGCCCTGAAAAGCTCGCCTACACCGTTGCCGTGCCCGATTATCATCCCCTTTGTCGCTGGGAGGACGACGCTTTTGCGCCCTATATCGACAAATTTTTGGATACGATTGAGCCGAGCGTGCTTTCTTTCGACTACTATCCCGTAGGTAAGCGCGAATACGACGAAAAGCTTCAGCTGGACAACTCTACTATGTGGAGCGACCTCGAAATCGCGCGTAGAGCCGCGCAAAAACGCAATATGCCCCTGTGGTTTTATTATCAGGAGCACCACTACCACTTCCACGGCTGGGATTACGACTTCACTTTCCCTATGGCGCGCGCTATGGCTAACGCAGGAATTTTGTACGGCGCGAAAGGACTTGAGGCGTACGTGGAATTCGACGGCTTTATTGATCCGTATACGGGTAAAGAAGGCGCTTTCTTCGACGAACAAAAAGCGTTCAATCGCGAGGTCGCTAACCTTGGCAACACGCTGATGGCACTAAAGTGCAAGCGCGTTATTCACGACGACACGCTACTTCCCGACCATAAGTCTATGGTGGGCTTGCGCTCTAAATTGAGCGAAAGCGAACTGCTTACGGGCAGACTTTTTGCGCGCATTTCCGTGTCCGAACACGAGGACGATTATGGCAACAAATATTTAATGGTGCTTAACCGTGATTTCAAGCGCACTTCGCATTTTTCTCTTACGCTTAAGGAAAAATCAAATATCTACGAGGTGAGCAAAAACGACGGCGAACAACGCCTTATCTATACGGGCGAAACGGTCCTTCCCGTGCGCCTTGCCCCCGGCGAACTCGCCCTTTTCCGCATACAGAATGCGACCGAAACGCCCTATACCGTGGAATATTATTTAGATAAAGATAATAACGCTTAATCAACTGAAAAGAACGATCAAAAACGGAGCAAAATCGCTCCGTTTTTTGTTTTTCGCATATAACGTCCCCCTCCGTTTTTACGATTAATATCGCCACATTGAGATTTTTCGCTTGCGCTCGCAATAACAACGCGCGTACTCCTCGCAATGGCAGGTAGGCGGACGATTCGTTCATTTCGTAGGGGCGATTCACGAATCGCCCGTTAGCGAGTGGTCGTATATTTTGCGCGAAAGCATATTTTGTAGTAGTATGCTCCTTCCACCGCTAACGCGGTCCCCCTCCCTCTCGGAGGGAGGCTTTATTTTCTCGTATTGTTTGGGTGATTAAATTTTAACCGCAAGAAAGGCGCCATCTGTCGAGGGAGCTGTCACGAGCGCAAGCGTAGCGAGCCGAGTGGCTGAGGGAGAGTTATTACCGCTTGGTCAAAGGCGTTGGCGTAGGTCTACAGGTCGTATGCCCTATTCCGTGCCTGCGCGCGAGATTCTTCGCTCCGCTCGAGAATGACAGCGCGCGCAAAATTACGACCACACCACACGGTCAAACCTGTTGGTACGGTCGTAAAGTTGTAAAGCATATTCCGTGCCTACAAGCAAATCTTGATTAATAGTACGACCATACCGCGTGGTCAAAAGGCGGTGGCGGAGGTCTACAACCCGTACACCTTATTCCAAGCCTACAAGCAAATCTTGATTAGTAATAAGACCATACCGCGTGGTCAAAGGCGTTGGTACGGTCTTAAAGCTGTAAAACACATTCCGTGCCTACGAAACCGTCTTTGACGGTTGACAAATGAATAAGGTTATAGTATAATCATAATATAAGGAGACGAAAAAAATGAACGGGGAAACGATAAAAAAGGCGATACTTGACTGCGGAGCGAGTGGCGTAGGCTTTTTTACGGGCGACGCGCCCACCGACCGCGCGTTTAGAGATGCGTGCGCCGTAAACAGCTGCGGAAAGTACGGCAAATGCTGGACCTGTCCGCCCGATATCGGCGATATCGACACGCTCATGGCGACGCTGAAATCTTACCGCAACGTTATCGTCTATCAGCTGATCAGTCCACTTGAGGACAGTTTCGACTTCGAAGGAATGGTTGCCGCCAAAAAAGACTTTTTCGCCCTCACTAAGCGCGTAGGTAAAGAGCTTTCGTCCTTATCCGCTGAAAAATATTTGCACCTGGGCGCAGGCGGATGCGGAGTTTGCGCAAAATGTGCCAAGGAAGAAAACCTGCCCTGCCGTCACCCAAGCCAAGCAATTTCCTCGCTTGAGGCGTACGGCGTAAACGTTTCCCTTCTGGCTAAAAAAGCAAACCTAAACTATATCAACGGCCCTGACACCGTCACCTATTTCGGCGCAATTTTCTATTAAGGAGCGAAGAATGACAAGCTTTTCTTCAGTAATAAACAAAATTCTTGCAACGCTGTTCAAAATAATCCTTCTGCTAATATTCATTGCAGTAATCGGATTATGGGTTTTGCAATGCGTGTCAACCTACCTACAAACGCACAATCCTAATAAAACACAATATAGTGATCTGACTCTGCCCACCATTTCCGAGCCCTTTTGCGAAAGAAAAGAGAACGAGATTTCACAAGAAGATTTTGACGCGTATTACAGCCAGTTTGTAGATTTTCTGACCGACGTATACGAAACGGGCACTTTCCCCACGCAACAAGAAATTGAAAGTAACGCTTTATACAGAAAATTCACCGATTACGTTCACATAGATCCCTGCTGTGGAGGTCCTATCAGTTACTCCGCTTTGGAAAAGACCACTATCGAAAAAATAGAACTTAATACGGACTACTTACAGTTAACGTATAACCTTTACATAAATACGAACGGCGAAAATTTTACCTGCCTCATTTTTGAAGACGACACTTTCGTCACTATCAAAAACGGTAAACTTACGAAATTAACGATAGACGATATCACCGAAGGAGAATGCCTCATTAGGCGTGTCGCTTACCGAAATAACGGAGAAATAACGCACTACGCATGCGCAATTTTCTATATAGAAGACGACTTGACGTAGATAAATCACCAAAAGAGCGATTTTTCGCTCTTTTTTGCATTTTTTTGGTACTTTTTTTGCCGTAGGTCTTGACAAGCGCCAAAACGGGTGTTATAATGTGTTCAATATAGAGAAAGCTTTTCTCTACTTCGCTAAGCAAAGGAATTATATTCCTCTTGCTAATAAACAAAGAGCGCTCGATGAAATATCCGAGCGCTCTTTGGATTTTTACGCTATATATAATAAAGAAAATAGCCCGTTTTATCGGGCTTTTGCTTTTTTAGTGCATTAACGCAAAAACGCCCCACTATTTCAGGGGCGTGCGTTTTTTGATTCAAAAATTTACTTACGCTACGATTTCAGCGATTGCGTTGAAAAGGTCGGTCGTACGAGCGCGAACGAGAACGGTGTTAACCGAGTAATCTTCGTGATCTTCGTTTTCAGTACCAACGCTGTCGTAGTCGTAGAAAACGACTTCTACGTCAATAATCTGGTTAACGGAATCGCTTACCAAAACTACTGCGCGGTCGAAAGTGATTTGCTCGCCTTCAACGGTAACGGTCTTGTCCTCGTCGTAAACGAAAACGAGCTTGTACGCGGACGAAGTAGCCTTAATGCTGTCGATATTAGCGCCTTCGATTTCAACGCGTTCGCCGTTAGCGTCCTTTTTGAAGAGCAAATCCGCACCGGGCTTGCCTTCCAAAATGCCTTGCATAACCGAGAACGACGCAGAATCAAGCGCCTTGTCGATCTTTGCGGTATTATCAGCGTTGAGGTCGGGCTCTCTTTCGGTCGAGTTGAGGTCGTAAACTACTACGCTGCTGTAACCGTCAAGCGCGTTGAGGGGTTGCTGTTGAACGAGCGCAAGCACTACGATTGCAATTACGATCAATGCGAGTACGGCTACGATGCCAATCATTACTTTAGAAACTTTCTTTTCCATATTCTTCTCCTAACTAGTGAAAATTATATTTTAGATTTTTTTGAACGACTTTAATTCTCGTTTGCCGAGTTTTTCTTTCTTTCGTACTTTTCCGAAAGTCTTTTTTCAAGCGCGTCCTTAACTTCGCTGGGCGTCGCGCCTGCCATAATCATATCAACCTCTTCCGTACCGATAGTCTCACATTCGATAAGAACGCGCGCCATCGTGTCCAGTTTGTCTCTGTTTTCGGTCAAAATCGCTATCGCTTTCTCGTAGCCCTCGTTGATGAGTCTGCTTACTTCCGCGTCAATCTTTGCAGCGGTCTGTTCAGAGTAATCCACCGTTTGCTGATAACCGCGTCCCACGAAAATTTCCTGCGAGTCGCCGTAGCATACGGGACCGAGCTCGCTCATACCAAAGCGCGTAACCATATATTTAGCGATTTTAGTCGCCTGCTGGATATCGCCTACCGCGCCCTGCGTTACGTCGTGAATAACGATTTTCTCGGCAGCGCGTCCGCCCATTGCCGACGCGATATCTGCCTGAAAGTCGGAAAACGCACGGAACGTCCTATCGCGTTCGGGACGGTACTGCGTATATCCGCCTGCCTGACCACGGGGTACGATAGTAACGGCGTGTACCGTATCGCTCGTTTTGAGCGCTTTGGTTACGATTGCGTGACCTGCCTCGTGATAAGCGGTAATGCGTTTGTCCTCTTCGGTAACGAGTCGCGATTTTTTCTCGGGGCCCATCGAAACCTTGCTGATAGCCTCGTTGATATCGTCCATCGTGATTTTCTTTCTGTTATCGCGAGCGCAAAGGATTGCCGCCTCGTTAAGCACGTTGGAAATGTCCGCGCCCGAAAATCCGCTGGTGATTCGTGCAAGCACCTGGAAGTCTACGTCAGCTGCAAGAGGTTTGTTGCGCGCGTGAACCTTGAATATTGCCTCACGGCCACGCACGTCGGGAACGTCAACGTAAACCTGACGGTCAAATCTGCCCGGACGAAGAAGTGCGGGGTCGAGAATGTCCGCGCGGTTGGTTGCCGCCATTACGATAATTCCGTCGTTGGTTGCAAAGCCGTCCATTTGAACGAGTAACTGGTTAAGCGTTTGCTCTCTTTCGTCGTGGCCACCGCCAAGACCTGCGCCACGCTGACGGCCAACTGCGTCGATTTCGTCGATAAAGATGATACACGGCATATTGCGTTTTGCGTTTTCGAACAAGTCGCGCACACGGCTTGCGCCCACGCCCACGTACATTTCTACGAAGTCAGAACCCGAGATTGAGAAAAACGGCACGTTCGCCTCGCCTGCAACGGCTTTGGCAAAAAGCGTTTTACCCGTTCCGGGAGGGCCGACTAAGAGCACGCCACGGGGGATCTTTGCGCCCACCGCCGTGAATTTTTGCGGGGATTTAAGGAATTCAACGATTTCTTTAAGCTCTTCCTTTTCTTCCTCAGCGCCGGCAACGTCCGAAAATCTTACTTTGATTCCGCCCTGAACGCTCGCGCGACTTTTTCCAAAGTTCATCGCTTGCTTGTTCGCGCCTCCCATCGAGCGGAAAATGAATATCGCGAACACGATCAGCGCAACCGCGCCCACGATGGGAATGATTGACGCCCAAATCGAGCCTTCGTTACGGTCGTTTTGCGAAATTTTAATGGTCGCGTCGGGATTGAGCGCGTTATAGTAGGAAACGTACGCGAACAAATCGTCAAAGTACTTCTCGGTAACCTCGCCGGTAACCTCGTCCACTTCTACGTACACCCAAGAGGTGTTGCTCTGCTGGACGTAAACCTTATACTTCGTGCTCGAACTGATGTCCTTCGCCGTTACAATGTCGTTTTCAATGGAAATTTCACGAATCGTTCCGCCGTCAATCTTTTGCTTGAACTGGTCGAGCGAAATTTCCGTAGCCGTATTTGAAAATAAAAAGAATAATCCTACGATAGAAAATATCGCAAGTACGACAACTACAGTTATTAAGCCTTTAGTGCTGGATTTCAATTATTAAGCCTCCGTTTTTCGCGCTGCTACGCGCGTTACGACTGTGCATATCACAGCGTTATATAATTATAACACAATACACCCGTTTTTATCAAGCAAAAATAAGCGCTTAACATTAAAATCAGGTGAATTTTTTGTGTAAATTTGCCTTTTACGCCCTTTTTACGCTCTATTAAGCAGATAAAAACTCGTTCGCACCTTTTCGTCCGCCTTTTTCTCCGAAATACCGTTTTGACGCGATATTTTTATTATAAGCATATTTTTAAGATATTATCAAAATCAAAAACGACGATAATCGTCTACTTTTATTTGACATTTTTCGACACGGTTTTAAGCCGCGTTTATCCACACTTTAAGTATATTTATAATATATTTTGCCTCGTTTTTACCCCAATTTTTCGATTTTTGCGCAAAAAAGCCCAAAAATAGCCAAAAATACGCGTTTTTTGTGGAAAAACTGCATTTTTACCATCATTTTAACCAAAATTTCCCTTCCGTCCTCCCCCAACTGTCTTATTTTTCCCTGATTTCAAGAAAAATCAGCTATTTTAACCATTTTTTGCTCGTTTTTTACCAATAATCCGTTATTTTACCTCTCTTTTACCCGTTTTTTACCCAAAATCCGTTAATTATATCCGTTTTTAGTCTTTTTAAGCCAAAATTCACCCCAAATTACTACTTTTTGCCCCATTCAGCCCCAAAACTACCAAAAATACACCGTTTTACGCCACTCTACCCCACTTTTTCGTCATTGCGAGCACCAGCGTGGCAATCTTTACCCAAATTATCGGTTTTGCCTCTATTCTGACGTTATTAGCTTATTTTACGTCGTTTTTACGTTAAAAATGCTCGTTTTTTACCAAAAATGTGCCAAACAACGCCCTACGTTACCCCTCGTTTCAATTTTTCACCCTCTTTTAATCTCTGGAATCAGATGCTATTATCACAAATTTTTACACCAAACCACACCTGTACAACTACTATGCGTAAATAAGCACCGTTTTTACCAAAAAAATGCCCGTTTTCATTGCTTTTTAATCAAAATCACGCCCTACGTACCCCGTCGTTACGAGCGCAAGCCCCCCTGTCATTCTTGAGCATCCCCCTGTCATTCTTGAGCGTAGCGAAGAATCCATGGGCGCAGTTCGACTTTTTATCCGTATTTCGCCAAATTTTACGCATTTTAGCCCCCAAAAACTACCAAAATACACCGTTTTACGCCACTCTACCCCACTTTTGACGTCATTACGAACGCCAGCGTTGCAATCTCTATTGTTTTTTTGCTGTTTTTCGCCATAATTTACCGCTCTGAAGTAGTAATTTTCGTCATTGCGAACGCCAGCGTTGCAATCTTAACCAAATTTTCCCGTTTTTGCGCCCAAATTTGCGTTTTTACGGCGCTTACGAGTACAAACGGGTAAATTATCAAGCTCAATAAAGCGCGTTATAAGGGCAAAAATAGACGTTTTTAGCGCATTTTATCAAAATAACGCACTACGTCGCCCTTCGTTTTGCTTTTTTGCGCCAAAAATAGCCCTATTTTTCGCTTAATTTTAGTGCGAATAAGATTCCAACCCATTAACTAACGCGCGTTATAGCTCAATTTTGAGCCTTTTACGGCATATCTTCACCCTTGTGAACGATTTATCTTCTAAAAACGCTCTTTTTATGCGAAAAACGAGCACAAAATCACTACGAATTTATTAAAAACGCCCCTATACGCACCCTCTCGATTTGTAATTATTAAGCGTTTTGCCACTTTGCACGTTTTACTCCAACGAAATTTAACGTTAAGCACTAAAATTCCACCCGTTCGCGACCTAAAAAACGGGATTCTTTTCACCTCGCAAAGCAAAATTGCTATCGGAAAATCAATTTTAAGCCTGCTCGTCTACATCCGAGTGGATCGAAGACGAACGTGAGAAGCTGAAAAATTTTTACTTATGTTATCATAATTATTATTTTGTTATGTATTTATAACTGCTTTGTTATGATATCATTACTTTTAGAAAAACTTAAGTTTCTTCTCTGTTCGGAAAAAATCAAAAATTCGGTTTTTCCTGCTCAAACGCCACTTTATTATGTTTTCATAACTTAAATATTTGACTTTTAAGCACTTTTTTCTTCGCCAAAAGGGTTAATTTCCTACCGTTTTTGATTTTAGCGCGATTTAGAGGGCGTTTTTACGGTTTTTACTATATCAAATATATGCTAAATGGTCTTTTAATCTCCTCATTTACCTGTATTTATAAAAATATTCCGTCGTCTTTACCTCGTTTTTTATATCATAAATATATCACGACGAAAACGGGGCTAAAATCGGACTTTTTTGCGCTTTTGGAGCGATTTTTTCGCCAAAATTCAGATTTTGTGCAATATTTAGTTATGTTTTCATATCTTTATGACAATATCGCCATTACGATTGACTATTTTTGCTAAATGAGGTATAATAATAAGTGAAACAAATCGTTATTAAAAGATAAAAATTTTCTTACAAAAGGAGAATTTGATAATTATGGCTTTCAAAAAAGGTTTAGGACGTGGCTTAAGTGCCCTTTTAAGCGACGTTGAAATGGAATATGGTTCGTCTGATTCTACCAATAGCGAAACCGTTTCGGCGGAAACTCCCCACGAGATTCCTATTGCTCAGATCGATCCCAACGTTAATCAGCCCAGAAAGACGTTTGACGAGGTAGCGCTTAACGAATTAGCTAACAGTATTCGCATTCACGGCGTTATTTCCCCTATCATTTTGGTAAATCAGCCCAACGGCAGATATATGATTATTGCCGGCGAAAGACGTTGGCGCGCATCAAAAAAGGCTGGTCTTTTGACCATTCCTGCTATAGTACGCAACTATACGCCCCAGCAAGTTAAAGAAATTTCGCTTATTGAAAACTTACAGCGCGAAGACCTCAACCCCATTGAAACGGCAGTCGCTATCAAGCAGCTTATGGACGAATATCGCTATACGCAGGAACAAGTCGCAGACCGTATCGGCAAGAGCCGTCCTGCCATTGCAAACACCTTGCGCCTACTCACTCTTAACGAAAAAGTTATTGCGCTCGTATCCGACGGCAGACTTTCCGCAGGTCACGCGCGCTGTCTTGTCGTAGTTGAAGATGCAGAGGCGCAGTTGAAATTAGCGCAAATGGGATGCGATAACAAAGTGACGGTGCGTGACTTTGAGAAAATGGTTAAGAATTACCTTAATCCCAAACCCGCAAAACCCAAGATGGAGCAAAGCCTTGAATTAAAGGATATGGTATCGCGCATGCAACGCACTTTTGCCACGAAAGTATCGGCGCTAGGAAACGACAAAAAGGGGCGCATATATATTGATTACTACAATCGCGACGATTTAGACAGAATTATTGAGATTTTGGAAGTAATTGAGAAGAATTACACGCCTAATAACTAATATTTTTGATAATTGATAATCCCGTTGGGCATAAGCCTGACGGGATTTTTCTATGTTCCACGTGGAACAAGTATATTTGGTTTTCGTTAAGATTGTGTTTCACGTGAAACAACCTAATTTTTTCCTGTAGGACAAATGTTTCACGTGAAACATTTTCAAGGGGTTCAGTTCGAAACTTGCCGTTTTTAGTGGGTTTTGAGCCTTTTTGCCAGTTTTTACCCATATTTAGGGGGTATTTTGCAATATGCTACCACAATATAATGTACTTTTGGAAAGAATTTTAACACAACGGAATGTTTTAAAAGAAAGGTTTTAGAAATTAGTGAAAGAATTTTGCTGGGAAGATTTGTTTTCCGTGGGGGATAGTAGATTAAAGATATTTTTGGTGGTGGGAAATGCTTTTTGCGTTACGTTAAAGACAACGGGGAGTGGAGCAAATGCGTTTTGATAACAATATATGGTGTTTGATAGACTTTACGTGGTTAATGTGTAATGAAAGGATAAGCGCTTAGTGGCTTTATTGTTATAGAAGTATAACTATTATAGTTTATTTGTTATGAAGTTATAACGGTTTTTAGTCGTGGAACTATCGTGAAACGGTTGCAGCTTTACAGTAAACGGTTGATCTTTTGAGATTGACGCGTCACCGCGCGAGATTCTTCGCTACGTGCCACCTCCCTCCCAGAGGGAGGCTACTACATCATTTGCCTTACGCTAAACCCGTAGGGCGGTGGCTTGCTGCCGCCGTTACCGCACGGTCAAAAGGATTAGTACAGGTCTTAAACCCGTACACCATATTCTGCGCCTACAAAACGCCCTTTGGGTGCTACGAAACCGTCTTTGACGACAATCCCTCCGTCAGCTTCTGGCTGACACCTCCCTTTACACAAGGGAGGCTTAAATGGTCTGGCATACGTCAATGAGCAGCATAGCCTATGCTAAGTCCGTGAAACAGAGTGCGGTTACGCATTCTCCTTCCGTCACGCTTGCGCGTGCCACCTCCCTCCCAGAGGGAGGCATTTATTTACGTCTTTGCCACCTATTCCAAACTTACGAAACAGCCTTTGATTGCGCGCTGTCGAGGGCGAACCCTACCAACACCTTTGCATTCCGTCTCATCCGTCACTTCGTGCCACTTCCCTCCCAGAGGGAGGCTTAAACGGTCCGTTTCGTGCGTAGTATAGTAGGGGAGAGGCAACCCCTCCCAAAAACATTTGATATATGAATGAAAGAGCGGGAGGCAAAACGCCCCTACAAATAACACCATTAAGATAAGCGTGAAACACGATTATAGGATAAATTACGGGGGCGCAAAAGGGTATTTTGCTCAATTTTGCTTGCATTTATATTATGTTCTCATAACTATATTGCGCTGATTATGTTTTCATAACTTTAATGTTCAAGGATAGCGGTACTCAAATAGATAATTATTCGTCGCCTTACTTGCATCATTTTTCAAGCGATTTCTTGTAACGCGCAGACTTCGTTATGATATCAAACTTTAATTGCAAGGCTCTGTCGCAAGATCTAACTGATTTTTGATGGAAAAATTCTAAGAAATCCAACTTATTTTCTTATCAAATCGCAAAATAACTAATCGCCATTCTTTTGTGACGTCGCCGTATACAAAAAAGCGACCTAACCCGGGCGCATAGGGGATAAGTCGCTAAAATTTATTATTTATAATTAAATTGATACGGTTTTTTAGCTTTGACGAGGCAAATTAAGTCAATATACCGTCAACTCGGGAGAATCAAGCCCCCTACGGAAAAACTTCTCTCGCTTTCGTTATAAGTAACCAAAAAAGCACGCGCGGAGAATTTTTGACCAAAGGTGCGGAAAATTTGACCTGATAAAAAGACGAAAGGGTATTGACTTTTAGCCAAAATCATTGTATAATTTTAAGTACTGATACTCGCAAGCGCGCGAAGTCTAAATCGCTAAAGTACTTTTCCTTTTATTATAGGCAAAGTCACGAAAGTCAAGCAGTTTTACGATACGACGAGATAACGCAAGCCGTTTCGTAAAACGCGGTTAGGAATCACGCCGAGCATAGCGAAAAAATGAAAATCCTATTGGGAGGAAAACATGGAAAAGATTAAATCGAACGGACAATTACTGCCTGCATATCCACTATTCACGAAAGACCCGTTCTTCTCGGTTTGGTCGACGTCGGACAAACTTAACGAAAGCGACACGACCTTCTGGACGGGAATGCGCCGTAGAACTTACGGCTTAGTATATTGCGACGGCGAAACTTACGCGTTTATGGGCGTACCCGAGCGCGCGAAACGCCTCACTCAGACCAGCGTAGAAATCACGGCTTTTAGCACCGTCTACACTTTCTCGGCAGACAAATTCGACCTCAAAGTGACCTTCATTTCGCCACTTCCGTTGCGCGAATTAGAAGTTATGGCTTGCCCCGTGTGCTACGTAACTTACGCGGTTACGCCCAAGCAAAAAATTGAGAAATTCTCCGTTTCCATTGCCCTTCACGAGGACTACTGCTACGACAAAACGCGCATGCCCGTACGCGGCGGCGTGTATAAGCTTGGCGATATTCAGTCCGCTTGGTTCGGTCTTAAAAAGCAGCTTATAATGTCGCAGTCTACCGACAGTAGCGCGGCGGAGTGGGGCGACTGGTACGTGACGGGCGAAAAGGCAATGATCGTCAACTACACGGGCTTTACCAACTTCGTCACAACGGGAAATCTCGACTTTATCTGCGAAGAGTGGGGCGATAAATATATCGTCGCTTGCAACGAATATTTTGATATTGAAAGCGAGGTGGAGGGCAAACTCACCGTGGCCTTTGACGACGGACTTTCCATCTTCTATTTCGGCGACTGGCTGAAGGGCTACTGGTTCGAAAATGGCAAAACGATATATGACGCTATACGCTATTCGTACGAAAACTACGATTATATCATCTCTCTTTTGGACGCTTACGACGACGATTTAAAGAACAGAGCAGTCAAGTACGGCGAGGACTATTTGCACGTGCTTTACGCCGGACTTCGTCAGTCCATTGCGGCGCATAAGCTCGTGAAAACGCGCAAGGGCGATATCGTTTTCCTTTCAAAAGAAAACCACAGCAACGGCTGTATCGCAACGGTAGACGTAAGCTATCCGTCCACGCCCTTGTATCTTCTCTACAATCCCGAGCTTGTAAAAGGTATGCTTATCCCCGTGCTTGAGTTTGCGCAAATGCCCGTGTGGACTTACGACTTTGCACCGCACGACGTGGGTACGTACCCCTACGTTTTAGGCCAAATCTACGCAGTCAACCTTCGTAGACCTGCCGGCGGAAAGTGGGAAGGCTCGGAGCATATTTTCTATAACTGCCAAAACCACGCGGTAGAGAACCAACCAAATCAGCCGTATACGTACCCCTACGTTTACGCTATGCCCAACGAAAACGGCGAGCTTTTTAACTTCAATTACCAAATGCCCGTCGAGGAATGCGGTAACATGCTCGTGATGATTGCGTCTACTATCGCAGTAGACGGCGACACCACGCTCGCGAGAAAATATTTCAACTCCTTAAAGACGTGGGTTAAGTACCTCAAAAAGTACGGACTTATGCCGGGCAACCAGCTTTGCACGGACGACTTTGCAGGACACCTTGACAAAAATATCAACCTTTCCGTAAAGGCTATCGTGGGCATTCGCGCCTACGCGTACATCTGCGAAAAGCTGGGCAAGAACAGCGAGGCAATCAAGTGGAAGGACCTTGCCGAAATTTACGCGGCGAAGTGGAAGGAAAATTGCGTAAAGCCTAATAAACAAACTCCGCTCGTGTTCGACGGCGACGAAAATACCTTCGCGCTCAAATACAATATGGCGTTTGACGTTATGTTCGGTAGCAACCTCTTCGATGAGAGCATTCGCGAAAGAGAGGTCGACTACTATATCGCTGCATCCAACCAGTACGGCGTGCCCCTTGACAGCCGTTCCACCTTCACTAAATCGGACTGGATTTTGTGGGCGACCACGCTAACCAGCGACACGGAAAAGAGAAAGAAGCTTATCGCGCCCATTGCAAAATTCCTTCGCGAATCGCTTTCGCGCGCACCCTTTACCGACTGGTATTTCACCGACAGCGGATTTATGCGCGGATTCCAAAACCGCTCCGTTCAGGGCGGACTGTTCGCGCCCCTGCTTGCCGACAGCGGATTAGTAAAATTTGAAAAAGAGGAGTAAAGCTATGGGCAGAAAAATAAAGGTTGCCGTTATCGGTCTTGGAAGAATAGGTATGCCCGTCTCGTTTGGCGAGCTTGGATACTACACCGAGCTTTACGAAATCGTAGGCGCGTGCGACCTCATTGCGGACAGACGCGCGAAAATTGAGGAAAAGTTCGGTTGCAAAACTTACGAGCGCATTGAAGATTTGCTTAGCGAAACGGACGCAGAGCTTATCTATATCGCGACGCGCTCGTGCGACCACTACGACCACGCGATTATGGCGCTCAACGCCGGCAAAAACGTCGTTTTGGAAAAGCCCGTCACCATTTCTTACGCGCAAGCGGTGGATTTGTTCGCGCACGCTAACCAAAAAGGACTTAAACTTTTCGTGCATCAACAACGCAGGTTTGAAACGGCGTTCAGAAAAATGTACGAGATCGTTAATTCGGGCGTGCTTGGTAAGGTTTACGAGGTCAACACCGAGCAAAACGGCTTTCAGCACCGTGACGACTGGCAAACGCTGTCGCAGTACGGTGGCGGACAGCTCCTTAACTGGGGACCGCACATTATCGATCAGTCGTTGCAGTTTTTAGGCACGAAAACTTACGATATCCAAAGCTATCTTCATCAGGTTACCGCCGGTGGCGACTGCGAGGACCATTTGCGTATCCGCTTTATCGGCGATAACAACCGCGTAGTCAATATGAGCATTAGTGGCGCGACGGCGCTCAAACAGGGCAGACACTTCGAGGCGTACGGCGACCGTGGCGCTGCAATTTGCGACAACGGAAAAATTAAGGTCAAGTATATTCGTCCCGATATCGTTATTCCCGAGGTTGTGTCCAGCCCCGAAACGCCGGGCGCGGCTTTCGGTAAGTCGGGTACTTACGAATCGGCTATCAAAATCGACTGGGTAGAGGAAGAATACGACCTTGCTCCGCAGGGCGACTATATGTGCGCGAAATTCTGGGAGTTCTTGTACGACTCGCTCGTAAGTGGCGCGCCTTTCCCTGTAACGCAGGACGATATTTTGGCGATTATGCGCACGATCAGTACGGTAAAAACGCAAAATAAATACATCCGCCGTCCTTAATTTCAAGTGAAAATTTAAGAAAATAATCCCTCGGTCAGTAAATTGACTGGGGGATTTATTTGTTACGGCGCGGTTATTTTTGTAGGGGCGATTCACGAATCGCCCGTTAGCATTTGGTCAAATGACGTTAGCATAGCAATCTCTTAACGTTTCTCGTCATTGCGAGCGTTAGCGTGGCAATCTCATAACACACGCCTATTTTTTA
Source organism: Clostridia bacterium (assembly GCA_017623435.1). Lineage (GTDB taxonomy): Bacteria > Bacillota > Clostridia > Christensenellales > Pumilibacteraceae > UBA10677. The sequence continues at coordinate 460 of JAGAPD010000047.1, read as the reverse complement.
AGATTGCCGCGTCGCCACGCGAGATTCTTCGCTTGCGCTCGAGAATGACAGCGCGTGTTGCTCCTCGCAATGACATTAGGGCGTATAAGCAGTACACTCTTGTAGGGGCGGATAGTATCCGCCCGTTTATAGTAAAGCACCTTCGGCTGGCTCTCCCTCCGTCAGCCTGCGGCTGCCACCTCCCTCGTCAGATGGAGGCAACTGTATTACTTGTGTTTTCGTTTGGTCAAACAACGGTGTCATCCTGAGCGTAGTCGAAGGATCTAACGGGTTTATATGCGTAATCGGTTTATTTAAGCCCATTTCGTTCATACGCCTTTTAGATTCTTCACTTCGTTCAGAATGACAAGTGAGGGGTATAAGCCGTACAGTTTTACCGTAGGGCGGGGGCTTGCTCCCGCCGTTGTTTATGCTACCACTTGCTTTGGTCATTTCGTAGGGGCGATTCACGAATCGCCCG
>JAGAPD010000046.1 GCA_017623435.1 Clostridia bacterium | reverse complement strand
TACCGCTACCGCTTTTACCCGTAATAAACACTAATCCCGTGTCAGGCAAAGTAAAACTAACCGACCGTAGAGCCTTTACGAGTCGGCTATTTTTCTTGCTCTTATAAGCTTTCGAAAGGTTTTTTACTGTTATCATTCGTTAATTTCCCTCATTAAATTTTTCGGTAACAGCGAGTAGAGAAAACGCAAATTGTCTTTATAAAAGCTTGCACGCTATACTGCGGGCAAAAATTGACGATTTTAGCTTATAAAAGCCCGTTCGCTTGACAGATTTGCAAATAAATAGTATTATTTATATAATAATATATTTTGAGAAAAATATCAACGAAAATAGGAGTATATTTTGATAATTTTAGGAATTGACCCCGGATACGGTACTATAGGCTACGGCGTAATCGAGAAAAACGGCTCGAAAATTACTCCCGTTGACTACGGCGTTATCCAAACGCCTAAGGACGAGAGTATAGCGACGCGCCTTGCGATGATATACGATTCGCTCAATATCCTAATTAAAAAATATAAGCCCGACGAGATTGCGGTGGAGGAATTATTCTTTAACACTAATATCACTACGGGCATAAAGGTTGCGCAGGCGCGTGGCGTTATTCTTCTTTGCGCCGTACGTGAGTGTGGTAGACTGTACGAATATACTCCGCTTATGGTAAAGCAATCGCTTACCGGCAACGGCAGAGCAGATAAAAAGCAAGTACAGTACATGGTAAAGATGATGCTTAAACTCAAAACCGAGCCGCGTCCCGACGACGCTGCGGATGCGTTAGCCATTGCAATTTGCCACGCAAACACTTGTGGTTTTAACCAAAGAGTATTAAATTAACAATAAGATTTATCGTCCTATTATGGAAAATTAGGTGTAGAATATGTACGATTATATCAAAGGAAAAATTACTGAAATATATGAAAATTCCGTCGTAGTAGAGACTTGTGGCGTTGGATACGAACTCAACGTAAGCACTATGGCGATAGCGGAGCTTAGTCAAAAGACGGGCGAAGTTAAGGTGTACTGTAAACTTTGCGTGCGCGAAGACGATATGAGCTTGTTTGGATTTTATTCCAAAAGCGAAAGAAAAATGTTTCTTCAACTCATTGAGATTAGTGGTGTAGGCCCTAAGCTTGCGCTTACGGTGCTTAGTGGAATGAGCGTTGAAAGCTTAGCCGCAGCAGTTGCGCGCGCGGACGTAAAGCTTTTATCTAAAATCAAAGGCGTTGGCAAAAAGACGGCTGAAAGAATCGTACTTGAGCTTAAAGACAAAGTGGAGGCGAGTGGCGCTACGGACGGCGTAGTCGTTACTGCGCCCACCGTTTCGGTAAACGAAGAGGCTGTTATGGCGCTTATGACGCTTGGCTATAACAGGGCTGAGGCGTCTGATGCGGTAGCAAGGGTACAAAAAGAGGGTATGACGCTTGAGCAGATTATTTTCTCTGCAATCAAGTATAACGCGTGAGGTAAATTATGGACGACGAAAGATTTATATCAAGTTCAATGAATCCGGCGGAAGAAGAAGTAGAGACTTCTTTGCGCCCTAAAAACTTTGACGATTACGTTGGACAAGATAAAGTTAAAGCCAACTTGCGCGTGTTTATCGAGGCAAGTAAAAAGAGAAAGGACGCGCTTGACCACGTGCTTTTGTACGGTCCTCCTGGATTAGGTAAAACGACCATGTCGCACATTATCGCTAACGAGCTGGGCGTTCCTATCAAGATTACGAGCGGTCCTGCAATCGAGCACGCAGGCGACCTTGCGGCTATTTTGACCAACCTTGAGGAAAACGAAGTACTTTTCGTGGACGAAATTCACGCACTTAATCGCTCCGTAGAAGAAAAACTTTATTCTGCTATGGAAGATTTTGCTTTTGATATCGTGCTTGGAAAAGGTCCTGCGGCAAAAACTATGCGCATAACTCTCAATAAGTTTACGCTTATCGGCGCAACCACGCGCGTAGGTATGCTTACCGGCCCGTTTCGTGACCGTTTTGGAGTAATTTGTCGCCTTGAAATGTATTCGCCCGAAAACCTTGCCGAGATTATCAACCGTTCGGCGAAAATTCTTAATATTGACATTTCCGCAAAAGCGGCGCTTGAACTTGCGCGCCGTTCGCGTGGTACGCCCCGTATTGCGAATAGACTACTTAAGCGCGTACGCGACTTTGCAGTCGTTATAGGCGAGGGCGTTATCGACGAAAAAATGGTAAATAAGGCGCTTGAATTTTTGGAAATTGACGAGCTTGGTCTTGACGTAATGGATAGACGTACGCTCAAAACTATGATTACAAAGTTTGGCGGTGGCCCAGTTGGTCTTGATACGGTTGCAGCCGCTATCAACGAAGATCCGGGCACTATCGAGGACGTAGTTGAACCGTATCTTCTTCAGCTCGGATTTATTGCCCGTACTCCGCGCGGAAGGATTTGTTTGGCTGACGCTTATAAGCATATGGGCTACGAAATTCCGCAAGCAAAAGCGGCGCAAATAAGTATGTTTGATAAACTTAAGGACGTTGACGATGAATAGAAGTGACTTTTTTTACGAATTGCCCGAAGAATTGATTGCGCAAACGCCCGTTGAACCTCGCGATTCGTCCAGGCTATTAGTGTACGACCGTAAGAGCGGTGAGATTGAACACAAGCATTTTTACGATATTATCGACTATCTCAATCCCGGTGACGTTTTGGTGGTAAACAACACCAAGGTTTTGCCTGCTCGTATTTACGGTAAAAAAGCAGGTACGGGAGCAAAGATTGAATTTCTTCTTCATCGCAGAATAAACCTTACCGACTGGGAGGTTTTAGTTAAGCCTGCAAAAAAAGCGTCGATAGGAGTGCGTTTTCTGTTTTCGGACGCGCTTGAAGCTGAGGTTATCGACTATATCGGGGAAGGACTTCGTATCGTAAGATTCCACTTTGAGGGCGTTTTTGAGGATATTTTAGCAAAAATCGGCGAAATGCCCCTTCCGCATTACATTCACGAAAAATTAGAGGAGCAAGAGCGTTATCAGACCGTTTACGCTAAGGAAAACGGATCAAGCGCAGCGCCTACGGCAGGGCTACATTTCACGCCTGAGCTTATTGAAAAGATCAAGCAAAAAGGCGTAGAATTCGTTGAAGTTTTGTTGCACGTGGGACTGGGCACTTTCCGCCCCGTAAAAGCGGATAATATTCTTGACCACAAGATGCACAGCGAGTTTTACAGTATGAGCGAGCAATCCGCTCAGATTATAAACAAGGCAAAAAGAGAAGGCAGGCGCGTAATTGCCGTGGGCACGACTTCGGTAAGAGTGCTTGAAAGCTCTTTCCACGACGGCGAGGTAAAGGCGGAGTGCGGTGACACGGATATTTTTATTTATCCGTCCTACCAGTTCAAAGTCGTTGATGCGCTTATAACTAATTTCCATTTGCCCGAATCAACGCTTATTATGCTCGTATCTGCGCTTATTGGCAGAGAAAACGCGCTAAAAATGTACGAGCTTGCAGTAAAAGAAAGATATAGATTTTTTAGTTTTGGAGATGCAACGCTGTTAAAATGAGTGATAAATTTTCATACAAGACCATACACGTTTGCAAGCAGTCAGGCGCACGAGTGGGTGAACTTACTACGCCACACGGCGTTATCCGTACCCCCGTGTTTATGCCCGTTGGCACGCAAGCAACCGTAAAAACTTTAACTCCTTACGAGGTTAAGGACGCAGGCGCGAGCATTATTTTGTCTAACACTTACCATCTTTATATGCGCCCCGGTCACAAGCTCGTTGAAAAGGCAGGCGGACTTCATAAGTTTATGAACTGGGACCGTCCTATCCTTACCGATAGCGGTGGATTTCAGGTTTTCTCGCTTGCCGGCATTAGAAAAATCACGCCCGAGGGCGTAACCTTTAACTCGCATATCGACGGTAGTCGTCACCTTATTACGCCCGAAAAGTCAATGGAAATTCAAAATTCGCTTGGCTCGGATATCATTATGGCGTTTGACGTTTGTAGCGAATACGGCGCTGACCATACGCAGGCGGAAAAGGCTATGCGTATCACGCTTGACTGGCTGGACAGATGTAAAAAGTACCATTCGCGCGACGACCAAATGCTTTTCCCCATAATTCAGGGTAATATGTATAGCGATTTGCGCCTTAAATCCTTAAAGGAAACCGTTCCTTACGCTGAATGCGGTATAGCGATAGGTGGACTTAGCGTAGGCGAGCCCAAAGACGTTATGTATAAGCTTATGGACGAAATGAGGCCTTATTATCCGCAAAATATGCCACGCTATTTGATGGGAGTAGGCAGTCCCGATTGCCTCGTTGAGGGCGTACTTCGCGGAATTGATATGTTTGACTGCGTTCTCCCTACGAGAATTGCCCGTAACGGCACGGCGTTTACTTCGCAGGGAAAAGTAGTGGTAAGAAACGGTAAATATAAGGAAGATTTTACTCCGCTTGATCCTAACTGTAATTGCTATTGCTGTCAAAATTATACGAAAGCGTACCTTCGTCATCTCGTTAACGTCGAGGAAATTTTGGGTGGAAGAATGTTGTCACTTCACAACATTACCTATCTTATTAACCTTATGCAGAGAATTCGCGACGCTATTATGGAGGACCGTTTCCTTGATTTCGTAAACGAATTCAGAAACAGTCCAGAATACACGAATATGTAAAATTTTGCTAAAAAAGTGCGTAAAAACGCTTGCTTTATTATTTATTTTATAGTATAATCTACTGGTGACTCGCGCGTTCCAATGTAAACAGACGGTTTATAAGAACTCGTGGAAATATAGGAGGTAAGTCATTATGAGTAACATTATTGAAGCAATTGAAAGAGAGTACATGAAAAAAGAAGTCCCCGCTATCAGCGTTGGTGACAGCGTTAAAGTGTACGTTAAGGTTGTCGAGGGTTCGAGAGAACGTCTTCAGGCATTCGAAGGTATCGTTATCAGCAAGAAAAACGGTAGCGTTCGTGAAACCTTTACCGTTCGTCGTGTTTCGTTCGGCGTAGGTATTGAGAGAACGTTCCCCCTTCATAGCCCCCGTATCGACAGAATCGAAGTTGTTCGTCACGGTAAAGTTAGAAGAGCAAAGCTTTATTATCTTCGTAACCTTTCCGGTAAGGCAGCTAAGATTACCGAGAGAATCTAAATTAGTAAAAGAAAGCCCAAGCCTATGTGCTTGGGTTTTTCTTTTGTAATTAGTGAAGCAATCATTGATATTATTGCGCTTGAAAAAATTTCTTATTAGGAAAAAAGGCGAAAACACTTGATTTTTCATTATTTAATGATATAATATATATAATAATCTTTAATATATAGGACTCTAAATGAAAAAAATTAGCGTAGCGCTTTGCTTTTTGCTTGCAGTAATTATTTCTTTTACTTCGCTTACTGCGATAAATGCAAACGCTTTACAAATAAATAACGATTATTCTAACCCTTCGTCGTCTAATAGTAAAATTTTGTCCTCGGCTGAAGTTTTGGAAAAAGTTTACGATCAAACGGTGACGGACGGTGAGAGAGAATATCTTAACGCTACCAGCGACGTGACGTTTTCGTACGAAAACATTATTTCCACGGCGTACGTTTCGCGTGTCTACGAAAACGACAAGCTGGAAATTTTTGCGCGCGCGTACGAATACACGGCGACTAACGGACAAAAAGTGGTATACGAGCCCGTTTCCGTTACGCTAAACGGCGACGAGAAAAATCTGGAAATCGTTGACGGAATGTACTACGCTTGCTTTGAAGGGGTAACTCTTACTGAAGCCGACACCGCAAAAGTACGTTTTTCACGTGAGTTCGTGATAAACAAAGATAGCGTAAACGCTATTGCAAATAAAGCACGCATAGATGCGCAAGAGGCTATTGAGTATATAAGAGAACAAGACGAATTATACAATCAAAACCACGCCGTTTGGGAGCAAGAAAAGAAAAATTACGAAGATTACTTGCAGGCCTGCGCTCAATACGAATTAGATACTATCGCGTATAACGACTATATGCGTGAATATAAGCTTTGGAGCGATAAAAAGAGCGAGTACGACAATTATTTGGTCGAGCTTGCCGATTACGAAAAGAAAACTGAGGCGTATAACAAGTATTTAATTGAAATGGACGCTTACAACAAGCAACTTGCTGAGTTTAAGGCTTATCCTGCGCTTAAAGCTGAATACGACAAAAAATATCCCGTTTACTTAGAATATATCACGAAAAAGACTGCCGCTGATAAGCATTTGGCGGCTATGCACCTCATAGCAACGCAGATGACTTCGCTTAACCGTTCCATTTATTCGGCTGTGCTTGGTGACGTAATTGATAGCGTTTTGGAAAGAAAAGACGATTTCGTTGATATTTTGTGGGCGGATGCGAAAGCAATTGATTTGGCTGCGGATTCTACGGTAATTTTCCGTCAGCACATAAGAAATTATTTTGCAATTACGTCTGATACTGAAAAGTACGCTTATTACACGGCTAACTACGCGTCTATTGCGTCCTCGTGTGAAGATTTGTTCCGCGCGCTTGATAGGCTTTACCGTAGCGGTAACGTCGCAGCTGCAATTTCCGTGTACGAAAACGGCTCGAAAGAGGAAAAACTCATTATCCTTATTGCGCAGTTATTCATTCTTGCTAACGCGTTAAAGGATACGCCCGTCGTGAACTTCTATAACGAAGAATTGTCCGAGGATACTTGGACGATAGGTCATAAGAAGGGAGCAAAGTTTAGAACGGCAATTCAGATTTTGGGGCAGAAGTGGTTTGAAGACGATAATAACGCAAAGCCCGTTGACGGCGGTTATCCGACGGTAGTGGTGGTTGAGCCCATTAAACCTACCGAAGTAAAAGAGCCCGTACTTCCTGCCGTCGTTCAAAAGCCTACCGCGCCTGCGCTCGTTACTAATCCCGGTGACGCACCTACGGAAGTAAAACAACCCGTTTTGCCCGAGGTGGTCAGCGCGCCCGGCGTAGAGCCGCAGCCTTATCAGCCTACGACGCTTATTGCAAATCTCGTAAATAATTATAATAACGGCGCATTCCCCGAAAGACAGCCTTTAACGGAGGATTTTGTTTTCGTTAGCGACGTTATCGTGGACAAAAAAATAATCGGAAGTACGGACGTTTCCGTATCTTTCCACGACGAAGAAGATACTAAAATTTTATACGTAGCGACCGTTGATAAGGGCACTTACGCCGAGTACGTAGGCGAGATTCCCGTAAAAGCTGAGGACGTAAGCGCAACCTATCTTTTCGACTACTGGGTAGACGAATTTGGCAATAAGGTTGACCTGACGAATATTCAAACGGACGTGAACGTATACCCTCATTTTGCTCCTACGCTCAAAAAATACACGGTCACTTGGCGCATTGAGGGAGTGGACGACGTAAGAATGGTTGAGTACGGAACACAACCTGAAGACTTCATTTACGACGGCGTTCCGCAAAAAGCGGACGACGGTAATTACAAATTCCGTTTCTCGCATTGGAACAAAGAAATTTTACCCGTTACGGGTGACGTTACTTATACGGCAAGATTTGAAAAAAGCTGTCTAGTTACTTGGGTGGTTGAAGACGTAAGACACGTCGTACCCGTCTTTAAGGGCGAGAATGCGGCTGACTACGAATATCAGGGCGCTACTAAAGCGGATAGTGGAAGCTACTACTACGTTTTCACGGGTTGGAACAAGACTCCTGGCGTCGTAACCTCTAACGTAGAATACCGCGCGCGTTTTAAGGCTCATTACCTCGTGCCCTACGAAAGCGGTGGCGGTGCAACGGTAAGCGTAGACGAAAACTATTACACGATAGACTGTCAATCGTCGTTCACGAACAAAATTGATATCGCTAATATCGTAACGCGTGCGCTCCGTAGTGACTCAAACGCCGTGGGACGTGGTATTAAGATTTTAATGAACAAGTTTGAACTCGTTCTGTCGTATAAAAACGTGCTAGATATTAGCGACGGCGGATTTACGGTCGTTGAAGTTTATAACGCGGAAAGAGATACTTATTCGTTTGAGTACAAAGTTTCGATTCTCGACGAAAACGGCAACGAACCTGATTTCGTTATCACGACTAACGCAAAAATTATCAGCGGACCTTACGACGAAATTCACTCGACGCTTTACTCGCTTGATGAAGACGAGCAGTTTGGTGATCCTGTAAGATACGCTATCGACGACGTATACATTTCCTTTATTGCGACGATAGGCACGGGATACCGTCTCGTTCCCAAGTACAGCGTTAACGTCGTAAAATCGGATATCGTTTCTATTACGGTAAGCAAAACGGAAGTGGACAGCAACGAATGGGTAGAAGTGCAATTTGGTGAAATTCCGCCCGGAGTTTTGTTCGACGGATATTACGTCGTAGACTCAAAGGGTAACGAACTGGAAATTATCGACGGAAAATTCAGAGTTTCGCACGACGACGTTACCGTAGGCGTAAACTGCTCGTATATCGATTATACCGTAAAATTTATTGCCGACGGAAAAATTATCTTCTCGTCAATTTACAGATACGGTGACGAGGTTGTTCCTCCTGCAAATCCCGTAAAACCTAACGACGAAATTTACAGCTATAAATTCGTAGGATGGGATAAAACGGTGACCGCAGTTACTGGCGACGTTGAATATAACGCCGTTTACGAGGCAGAACTTTTGCCTCCGCCCGTTGAACCGCCCATAGCACAAAAAGAAGGTATCTCAACGCTGAGGTTAGCACTATATATTGTGATAGGCGTTGGAGTCGTGCTCGTGGTCGGCGTTCCTATTCTTATTATATTATTAGTGCGACGCGCAAAAAAGAGAAGAAACAAGTAACTTTTTTCTTAGCAATATCATATTTTGATACAAGGAATGGACATTTAGCGATAAATGTTCATTTTTTTGTCATAATTTTTCAAAAAAACTCATTTTTTAGGGTATATTTGTTGACATCAAAGTGCTTGGTGTGGTATTATATTAAGGTATAAGTGTACGTATGCACAAATTTTTTGACTTTAAGGAAGTTATTGGAGAGGTTATTATGAAAAAACTTAGAAAATCGTTAAGTTTAATCGCAACCATGATCGTAGCTTTGGTCGTTATGGCTGGCGCTCTTTTCACAACGAGCAATACCTATAACGCTTACGGCGACGATTACACGAAGGCGGAGGCTAACGCGTCCTCGGATATCGTTTACGATACTCCCTGGTACGAGATTAACTATTCGACCGACGGTGCGATTACGGTTTTAATCGACACGAATATCAAAGCGTATACGCAGATTACTCGTGACGACGTTAAAGACTTATTGAATTCGGTTGTCGAGGTTGCTTACGCGCTTGTTTACGACCAAGTGCTTAACGGCGCTGACATCGGATTTATGTCTTCGACTGTTGATGCTTACGAAGAGCTTGAATTGCCTGATTTATCTAACATTGATATTTCGCAACTTGAGAAATTCCTTGACGAGCAGCTTAACAGCGGTGACGTTGACGCGAAGGTTGACGCGCTTATTAGCGGTAAGTACAACAACTTTATTAAGCTTGCCGTTGATAAATACGTTACGGAGTATTCTTACACTTACGATGATTTGACGGCTGCAACTAATCAGGCTATCGACAAAATCATCGATAAGATTTACACCGATCCCGTCGTAGCGGAAGAAAAGAAAACCGCTATCAACAACGTCGTTACTGAATCGGTTGAAGAAGTTAAGGACGCTCACGAATCGGGCGAAGGCATTTCTTTCGACGTAAAGGACTTCATCGGTGCAGTTGATACCGTTAAGATTGACGGCAACGTGTTGTTCGAAAAAGGTACGCTTTACTCGAGCGCTGTGAAGAGCATTATTGCTGGTCTTCCTAAGCCTGGCGAAATCGCAAACTTCACGGACGAAGAGATGCGCCTTACCTGGAACGTAGTCGTTGAATCGCTTTTCGGTACGATCGACGTTGATTTGACTATCGGTCTTCGCGGTAACGTTGCTCCCATCAGAAAGGTTGCTGATATCGTTGCAAGATTTATTGACGTTGAAATGAACGACGGCGCTTATAAGGTTACGTTTAACGTTCCCGACGAATTCGCTAAACTTATCCGTAAGCTTTGCAACACGTCTCATATTCCCGATTCTATTAAGAATAAGATTTTCAGCGGACTTAGCGTTGACGCAGATTACGCTTACGCAATGATTGAAAATCTTACCCTTTCGGATATCACCGAACTTTTGAAGAAAGTTGATTACAAGAAAGTATTCAACAACCTTCTTAACGCTGACAACTACAAGAAGTACTTGGGCGCGTATATCAATCTCGACGGTCTTACCAACGAAAAGATTGACGAAATGATTGATAAGTTCGTTGCAATCGCTATTAAGGGACTTGATAAGGTTGAGCAGTACGACGCAATCAAAGATTATATCTTGAGCTACATCCCCAAAATCGGTGACAAGCTCAATCACGCAATCGAGGCTGGTATGGCGCTTATTGAAAAGTTCGACCTTTCCAGAATCGATTCCGAACTCATCAGAGAGTTCGTAGATCCCAACTCTGAATACACCAACGAAGTCATTTATAAGTATATTGATAAAGTTCTTGACTACGAAAAGTACTTCGACAAAGCAATGGAGTACGTAGGAAAGATTTACGACCTCGTTCCCGATAGATTCAAGGACAACACCATTCTTGATTTCTACAGAGGAAACGGCCAGTTCTCGTACAGAGACACTATCTATATTAATAGAGATAGAATTGAAACCGTTCTTGATAAGATCGCTCCTTCTTACAAAGAAGACATCCTTCTTATCCTTAATACTTATCTTGACACGCTTGAATTCTCGCCCACGTTCGAGGTTGAACTTAACCTTACCGACGTGAACAAGATTTCTTACGTAGTTGGCGGTAACGTAGTTCGTCAGGGACTTCTTCCCGTAGGCGCTACGATCGAAACGTTTGCTAACGTAACCGAATACAAGGGTAGCGAGATCACGAAGTGGGTTGATGCTGACGGCAACACCGTAACCGTTATGCCCGACGCTGATATCACCGTTTACGCAGTAACCGGTTTCAATATCGTTACCAGCGAAGATATCAACAAGACCTACGACGGAGAAAAGAGTGCGCTTACCGTTTCTACCGCGTATGCTGATATGGATTACGATTACACCTACGTTTGGTACAAGAACGGCGTAGAAATTGCTAACTCCAACTCCGCAACCTACTACGTTGAAAACGTTACCGACAGCGCTACTTACTACTGCGTTGTAACGGGCGTTGACAAAGCAGGCGACTCCATGACCGTAACTTCTGAGGATATCGTCGTTGCAATCGCAGCAAAAGAAGTTGAAGTAGAGTGGACGGTTGATACCAACCTTACCTATACCGGAACTGAAAAATCCGTTTCCGCTATATATAAAGATATAAAGGGCGCAGACGTTGCTCTTACCGTTGCAGAAAAGAACGGCAAGACCGCAGTAAACGTTGGTGAATACACCTTCGTTGCAACCGACGACGATACCAACTACACGCTCGTAGCAACCACGACCGAAACGACTTTCGCAATCGTTGCTAAAGAGGTTGAAGTAGAGTGGACGGTTGACACCAACCTTACCTATACCGGAACTGAAAAAGCAGTATCTGCTATCTATAAAGACGTAAACGGCGCAGACGTAACCCTTACCGTTGCTGAAAAGGACGGCAAGACCGCAGTAAACGTTGGTACTTACACCTTCGTTGCTACTGACGACGATGCTAACTATGTTCTCGATGCTACCACGACTGAAACTTCTTTCACTATCGTAGCTAAAGAAGTTAAAGTAGAATGGGCGGTAGACGCTAACCTCGTTTACGACGGAAATGAAAAGACTATTTCCGCTATCTACAAAGACGTTAACGATGCAGACGTAACTCTTACCGTTGCTGAAAAGGACGGCAAGACGGCTGTAAACGCTGGTACTTACACCTTCGTAGCTACCAACGGCGACGCTAACTACGTGCTCGATGCTACCACGACCGAAAAGTCCTTCACTATTGAAAAGGCTGCTAACGCAATCACCAACCTCGTTCTTGACGGTTGGACCTACGGTGAAACGGCTAACCAGCCCACCGCAACGGCTATTGACGGAACTATCGTTTACACCTACGCTGTAGCAGGCGAGACCAACTTCGTTGACGCTCAGCCCGTAAACGCAGGTAATTACGTTGTTAAGGCTTTCGTTGCTGAAACCGAAAACTACTTGTCCGCTGAACTTACTGCTGATTTCACCATTGCACAAGCTACTATTACCGTAAACTACACGCTCGTAGCTAACACGTTTGAATTTGACGGAACGGAAAAGACCGTTGAGCTTGACGTGACTGACGCTCAGGTTGAAGTTGACACCGTAACGGGTGACAAAGCAACCGACGCTGACGATTACAGCGTAACGTTCACGCTTAAGTCTAACGACGCTAACTACGTTCTCTCTGTATACGAACTTACTTTTGACTGGAACATCACCGCAAAAGAAGTTGAAGTAGAGTGGACCGTTCCCGCGCTCGTTTACACCGGCGAAGATTTGTTTGCAGGCATCAGCGCATCTTACGAGGGCGTTAACGGCACTGTAAACCTTGCAATCACGACCGTTGCAATCGTTAACGCAGGCGATTATACGCTTGAAGTTACCAACGGCGACACCAACTACACGCTCAAAGCTGGTACGGAAACCAAGACCGTTACCGTTGCTAAGGCGCAAGTAGTTATCACCGAGTTTGACGCTGAAGACATTGAATTTGGCGAAAACGTTAAAGTAAGTGCAAAGACCAACTTCGGTACTATTGCTTTCGTATATTCGACTGAAGAAAACGGAACTTACACCGACGTCGTTCCCGAAAACGCTAACAACTACTGGGTAAAAGCAGTCGTTGCTGACGACGTAGACGGCAACTACATCGGCTTTGAGGCTGAACCCGTTGACTTTGAAATCGCGCCCAAGGAAGTAGACGTTGTATGGGCAGGTATTGATAACCTCGTATACAGCAACACCGACTTCATGGCAGGTATCAGCGCAAAATACGTTGATATCGACGGCGCAGACGTCGCTCTTACCGTTGCTGAAATCAACGGCGAGAAGATCCTTAACGCTGGCATCTACACGGTAGAGGCTACTAACGCTGACACCAACTACACGCTTATCGGCGCTGAAGTTGACGTAGAAGTAGCTGCTCGCGAAGTAGACTTTGCTAACGTAAGCTGGAACTACGACGCTGCAACTCCCTATACCTACGACGGTACTGAAAAGACCGTAACGCTCGTTGGCTTTGACGCATCGGCTTATACGCAGTACGGATTCGAACTCGTATACAGCGGTAACGTTGCTTCGAACGCAGGCAAGTACACCGCAAAGATTAGCATTTCTAACAACTTTGCACCCATCAACAACAACTTCTCCAACGAAATCGTTTGGACGATTAACAAGTTCACGGGCGACGTTCAACTTACCGTTGACGCTCCTGCTCAAATCGAGGCTGGTCAGGATATCGCTGACAAGATCACGTCTATTGACTGGATCTTCAAGGCTTACGAGCCCAACGCTGAATACAAGATTTCCTTCTCGGTTGACGACGGCGCAACGTTCGGTGATTCTCATCCCACGCATAGCGGTAAATACGTTCTTCGCGTTCAGCTTCTTGAAACTGAAAACCGCGTAGGCGCAACCGTACTTCACGAATACGAAATCGTTAAGAACGTGCTTCACGTTACCGATATCGTATGGACGGACGACAGCGCGTACGTATATAGCGGTAGCGAATTCACCGTTAAGATCGAAAGCGCTAATGTTGACATAGACCTTGCTGACATCTGGGATATCATCGAGGTAACCTACGACACCGTTAACGGAACTAACGCAGCTACCGACGCTGGCGAGTACACCGCAGTTGCTTACTTCGCACTTAAAGGTAACTACGCTAACAACCCCGACTACGAGCTTGAAACCACCTCTTCGGTATACAAGTGGAGCATTGCTAAACAGCAAGTTACTCCCGTAACCGAGTGGCAGTACAACGGCGCAGCGTTCAGCGGCGAAGTTGACTACAACGGAAACAAGCACGAAATTTCTCTTAACGTTCCTGCTGACGCTAAATACACCGTACAGTACGACGGAGCGTTTGGTACTATCGCAGGCGACTACGTATCTAGAGCACACTTCGCGCTCAAGGACGAGTTCGTTAAGAACTACGAGCTTACTACTACGGTTGCTGAAATCGAGTGGAAGATCAACGGTATCGAAATCACGCCCGTTGCTCCCAAGTGGGATTACAAGAAGGCGTTCACCTACGACGGAACTCAGTTCGAAGTAACCGCACAGTACGCTGACGACCTTGAATACACCTTCACGGTTGTAAACAACAAGGCTACTAACGCAGGCACTTATACCGCAGTTGCAATTCCCGTACTTAAGAATCAGTACGTTGGCGGATACGTTCTCAAAGACGTTGAACCCTTCACCATTGATTGGGAAATCAAGGCTGTAGAAATTAATACCAAGTATGAGTGGGACTACACCGACGCGTTCACTTACGACGGAACTGAAAAGAGCGTTGCTCTTAAGGACGTTGATAGCAAGGTTGACGTAACTTATACCAGCGCTAAGGCTACGGACGTTGGTACTTACGTTGCATACGCTAACGTAGCAGTTAAGCTCAACTACGCAGGCAACTACGTAGTAACCGATAGCGTTCTTACCGTTGAGTGGAAGATTAACACTATCACGCTTGACACCAACTACAACTGGAACTACACCGACGCGTTCACTTACGACGGCGACCAAAAGATCGTTGCTCTTAAGTACGTTGACGATAAGGTTACCGTAACTTACGCAGGCGCAAGAGCAACCGAGGCTGGTACTTACACCGCAGTTGCTAACATCTCGCTTAAGAAGAATTACGCTAACAACTACACCATCACCAACGAAATGCTCACCCTTGAATGGACGATTAACGCTATCGTTGTTGACGTAGACGCAATTACTTGGGATTACACCGGCGCGTTTGATTACGACGGAACGCAGAAGACCGTTGCACTTTCTAACGTACCTGAATACGTAACCGTAAGCTACGCAGGTAACGTTGCAACCGAGGCAGGCAACTACTTCGCAACCGCAGTTCTTAACACGACGAGCAACTACGTTCTTCCCTACAACCAGTTCTCGCTTAACTGGACCATTAACGCTCCCGAGCCCGTTGATCCTCCTTTTGAGGGCGCTGACGGTAACGTAACCGTTACGGATAAGAACGGCGTTGCAGACGGTCACGACTTCAAGTGTGTTGACGTTACGGCTGACTATATCAACCACGACTTCAACCCCGTAATTAACGACGAAACCAAGACCACCAAGCTTGCAGTTGCTTACGATATCCACTTCGAGCAGAACGGCACGGAAAGCGCTCTTACTGGCGAATTCGAAGTAAAACTCGCAATTCCTCAGGCATCCAGCAACGCTCAGCTTATCGTTGTTCACATTAAGGACGACGGCACGATGGAACTTGTTGAGGCAACCCGTGACGGTAACAACATGGTATTCACCGCAACCGACTTCTCCGTATATGCAATCGTAGAAGTACAGGGTAGCGCTGATATGGTTAACTTGGTACTCACGCTTATGCTTATCACGATTACGCTTATCTCGATGCTCCTCGTAGTTATCATTCTTAACAAGAGAGCAGCAAGACGTAACTAATAAGTAAATCAACTAAAATTAAAAGGACTATCCTCGTGATAGTCCTTTTTTCTATATATAATATACGTGATATGAAAATGAAACGGGCGATTCGTGAAATGCCCCTACAAGAGTGTACGTGCGGTGTGGTCGTAATTTTGCGCGCGTTGTCATTCTCGAGCGGAGCGAAGAATCTCGCGCGCACCCAAAGGGTGTTTCGTAGGCTTGAATAGAGTGTACGGGTTGTGTACCTGCGCGTAGCCATTTGACCAAACGATAAACGGGCGACTAATAGTCGCCCCTACAAGAGTGTACGACTTATACGCCCTAATGTCATTGCGAGGAGCAACGCGCGCTGTCATTCTCGAGCGGAGCGAAGAATCTCGCGCGGCGACGCGGCAATCTCAAAAGATTAGTGTGAGTTACGAGATTGCCACGCTAACGCTCGCAATGACAGGCAGAGCCTGTTTCGTAGGCGCGGAAAAGAGTGTACGGCTTATGCCCCCTGATGTCATTCTGAGCGAAGTGAAGAATCTAAACGGTGTATAAGCGAAATGGGCTTAACAAAAACCGATAGCATATATAAACCCGTTAGATCCAAACGGCGTCGCCGTTTGCCCTTCGGGTTTCGACTGCGTTCGCTACACTCACTCCGCTCAAGATGACAACCATACTTTTGTTCTTTGCACTTGGTATAATGGTAATAACGGGCGACTATTAGTCGCCCCTACAGAGTGTACGGCTTATGCAATACGAATCAGATTTTACTTGTGTATCAAATAGTGATATGGAAGTGTAAAAATATGACAAAAAACTAAAAAACATTACAAAAAAATTAATTTTTTTCCGTTCGACTCTTGACAAAGACTTTCATATGGTATATAATGATATTATCATTAGTAGTGTGTATAGGTATATGCTACGATGAAATCTTTCGGGAGGTGAATAAACAATGGGCATTGTAAGTGTTTTAATTGCGCTTACCGTTGCGTTCGTTATAACGCTTGCTTACGTCGTAGTTCAGACGTACAAAAAGCAAGGTCACGAGCGCGTGCATTATTTGGTAAATACGATGCTTAAGCTTGCGATCGTTGTTTTGACCGTAGGGCTTGCCATTGTTTTTGTCATCGACCATTTCGAAACGATTAGCGACCACTTGTACCTGATTTTCAAGAAAGAGGAAATCGACGAATTCAGAGTAGTGTTAAAAACTGTATTCGGGTCAAGGTCCGTGTTCTTTGCATTACAAGCAATGCTTAGCGTTTGCTATCTCGTGTTTGCATTTATTTTAATTTCCTTATTCTCGTTCGTAGTGGCTGTTGCTACGCACAGAATTTTCAATAAAGTACTTACCGTTGAGAAGGTTTTGCTTGCCGAAACCGTCAGCGTTAGAAATGAGAGACAACAGCACAAAATTTTCTTAATGACGAGAAAACTTAGACTTTAATACGTTAGCGATGGTGCATTCAGCGTCATCGGTTTTATGGTATAATTTTAAATATTTATACGCGGAATATAGGGGAATTATCGATGGTATAGGTGTATACCGTCGTGGTTTTCGTATATAATTTTAGCGTATTTCCATATTACGAATATAGGTTGAGGGGGATATTTGCATTCGCAGGTATACGTTTTCGTGTATGCCGTGCGCGTGCGCGCATGCGTATATACGTGCGTAATATAGTTCTTACTCGTGATATGGCTCCGAAGTGACACCACTTCGGAAGGCTTTTCGTATAAAAAAAGTGTCACTGCTAACTCTCCCTCAGACGCCTACGGCGCCAGCTCCCTCGACAGAGGGCGCCAACCGTAGCCAAGCGTTCAGGAAAGAGTATAGGCAAATCTCGTTTCACGTTTTCAGAAACACGGCGGGAGCAAGCCCCCGCCCTACGGAATAAACCGTACGGCTTATACACCTACTTGTCATTGCGAGGAGCGAAAGCGACGCGGCAATCTCAAAAGATAAGTGTGAGTTAAGAGATTGCCACGCTGACGCTCGCAATGACACCCAAAGGGTGTTCAGTAGGCACGGAAAAGAGTGTACGGGTTGTAGACCTACGCCAACAGGTTTGACCGTGCGGTGTGGTCGTATTACTAATCAAGCTTTGCTTGTAGGCGCGGAATAAACCGTATGGCTTATATCCCCACTTGTTAAAAAAACAATCGTTAGGGTAACTAACGTTTACATATAGATAAAAAAATAATTTTACAAGGAGAAGTAAAAAAAAATGAAAAAGAAGACGAAGTTTAGTCTCGGTATGAAGATCGTTACCCTTCTTACCGTAATCACGATGGCATCTGTCGGTTTCGCAGCGTGGGTAATCACCGCGCCTGTGGTTGAAAAAGAGACAGCTGGTGCTATCGTAGTTGATACTGTTGAAGAGCCGGAAGATCCCAGTTTGGTTTTTGGAGAGCCAACTTGGGTAAACGCAGGTGATAAGACTGCTACTGCAGTAGGCGAAAATCTTAATAAAGTTTATTTTGGTAAACCTGCTGAATCTGATTATGCAGACGATATTGTAGAAAATCCGTGGTTAACTAACAATTCAAGCGATACTGAAAAAATGAAAGCATATTTAAAAGTTCAAATAACTGTTAACGTTGCTACGGACATTTCGATTGCTTTCAAAACTTATGATGTTGAAACTGATGCAATTACTGATGATTTTTCTACTTATTCAAATTATATTACGCCTAATTTATCAGTTAAAGCGTATAATGGTGAGAATGAGCAATCTCTTACTACCAATTTTGTTCCTGATAAACCTGATGAGCACGGAAATCAATATTGTGAACTCGTTATAAGTTCTGATGGGTTAACCGCTGGTATGGTTTTAGACGTTTATATTACCATTGAATTTGAATGGGGTGATAAATTTGGAACTATAAACCCGTATAATCATTATAACAAAAATGAATATAATGCTACATTAGCACAAGAAGCTTATGAAGCATTAAAAAAGATTAATGAACTTAATGGTGTTGGTTACAAGGTTATCATCGATAAAAAAGCGGCTTAATTATATAGGACATAGGAGTATAAAACTATGAAAAAGAAAAGAATGACGAGAAATTCGTTTAAGAGAAAAGTAATCCTTTTTGGTATTATGGCGTTTATGTCTATTGCGCTCGTTGCGACCGGTTTTGCAGCGTGGGTAATTTCGGGTAACGCAACGAGTGAGGCTAATCACAACGTTACTATTGGTGCTGTAACCGATAAGAGTATGACTATGAAACTTGATACTACCGCTGCTAACATTCTTTTTGAGTGTGATGAGGATGACGTTAGTGGTAGAATTAGAAAAGACGGCGAGAAGTTTGAGAAACTTGATATCGTAATCAGCGGACAAATTTACGACGCTATTTATCTTTCTGAACTCACTATCAAAATGCAGTTAGATTCCGCAATTATTACTGCGGCTGGTGACGACACTAATCCTAAGTACATCAAATTGCCTGCTAATTACAACAGCGAAATCAAGCTCAATAAACTTCCTGACGGCACGACTAATTTCAATAGTGGCGAAGGATATTACGTTATTGACGGTACTGGCGAACAGTCTGGTATGAAAGTTGCTGTGTTTAAGTACACGATTTCGTTTGAATGGGGCGACTTCTTTGGTGGCGTAAATCCTGGTTACTGGTATGACGGTGT
>JAGAPD010000045.1 GCA_017623435.1 Clostridia bacterium | reverse complement strand
TTATAAGGAGGTTACATAATGGAAAACGAAGTATTAAGAGATATATTATTAGTAATAACTGTGTTGGCTGTTTTTGTTTTCGGCTTTTTCGTTATGAAACGTCTTGACAAATTTTTGAACGAGAATTATAAACCGTATTTTAGAAAAGATGAAGAAAAAACGACACGAATCATACGTAACGAAGATGCATCGGACGAAGAAATCCTTTCAGACATAAAAAAGATTAGAGAAAAAGGTGGCAAGATGAAAGTAGTTATTTCCAACGAAGATGACTTTTGTGATGGATAAAATATTAAGGAGCATAAGTTGTAATAGATTTTTTTGAAAAGATATGTTATAATAGAAATGTAAAAAATAAAAAGGAGATGAAGTATGGTGCAAAATGCGGAAAAACAATCCAAGAAAAAAGAGCATATTTTAGTTGGGCTATCTTCTGCTCCTTCCAATTCAAAAATTGTTGAAACAGCATCGAAAATGGCAAAAGCGTTTGACGCTAATCTTACTGCGTTGTATATAAAAACTTCCCAAAGTGAAGTTTTATCAGAGGAAAATGCAAAGCGATTACAAAATAATATAAAGTTTGCAGAACGAATGGGAGCAACGATTGTGACCGTTTATAGTGAAGACGTAGCGCTTCAAATGGCTGAATACGCAAAAACGTCAGGGGCTACCAAAATCGTTATCGGTAGAAATACAACGAAAAGAGCGGGAATTATACGAAAACCTACTCTTGCGGATAAATTGATTGCTCTTGCTACGAATATAGATATTCATATTATTCCTGATGCTGATTCTGATTTAAAAGAACAAAAAGAAACTTTATTTAAGAAAACAAATGCTTTGTCTATTGTCAAAGACCTTGCAATAAGTCTTGGAGTAATTATAGTTACTTCTTTAATTGGACTGTTTTTTGCCCATCTTGGCTTTTCTGAAGCTAATATTATAACGCTTTACATTCTTGGTGTGTTGATAACGTCTATAGTTACGAGCAGTAAATTAGCGTGGGGATTTTCTTCGGTAGCAAGCGTATTGATATTTAATTTTCTATTTACAAAGCCAAGATTTTCATTAATGGCTTACGGTGACGGATATCCTATTACGTTTGCAATTATGTTTGTCGCTTCTTTAATTACGGGTAGTTTGGCGTCTAAAATGCATAACCAAACGAAACAATCTTCACAAGCGGCATATCGAACGAAAATTCTTTTTGATGCTAATCGGTTATTACAACGAGCAAGCGACGACGAAGAAGTTCTGAAAATAACGGCGGAGCAATTAAAAAAGTTATTAAATAGAGAAATTGTTATTTTTAAGCAAAATAAAGATGCTTTGCAAACTCTCGTTTATGCGTTAGATGATTCATTTCAGATGGGAGAAAAGGAACTTAATATAGCTACGAGCATACTTATAAACCATTCTTATGATTATAAAGATGCTCAACTAAGATGTGATTACTATCCCCTTAAAACGCAATTACGAACATATGGTATAGTTGCCGTATATAAGAACGAAAAAGAAATTGATTCTTTTGAAAATAGTATTATATTATCACTTGTGGGCGAATGTGCGTTAGCTCTTGAAAATCTTTTTAACGCAAAAGAAAAAGAACTTGCCGCAGTGCTTGCCGAAAATGAACAATTGCGTGCAAATCTACTTCGTGCAATTTCACACGACTTGCGTACTCCGTTGACTGCTATTTCGGGAAATGCGAGCAATCTTATTTCAAACGCATCTTCCTTTGACGAACAGACTAAATTATCAATTTATAACGACATTTACAACGATTCAATGTGGCTTATAAATCTTGTTGAAAACTTGTTGTCCATAACTCGCCTTGAAGAAGGCAGAATGAATCTAAACTTCACGGCTGAACTTATTGACGAGGTTGTGGCTGAAGCCGTTAAACACGTTCATATGCGTCAAGGTGGACAAAAAATAACCGTAATCCATAAAGATGAATTTTTGCTTGCAAAAATGGATTCACGCTTAATTATTCAAGTTATTATCAATATCCTTGATAACGCTATAAAATATACGCCGAAAGATTCAATGATAACTATAACCACTGAAAAACAAAAAGATAAAGCAATAATTAGTATTGCCGACAACGGCGCAGGTATTCCAGATGAATTAAAAGAGCGTGTTTTTGATATGTTTTATACAGGGGCAAACAAGATGGCAGATAGTCGTAGGAGCATCGGGTTAGGTCTTGCTCTTTGTAAATCTATAATTAGCGTGCACGGCGGAGAAATTTTTGTAAAAGACAACGTGCCGAGTGGCGCTATATTTACCTTTACTTTACCTATTGGGGAGATAAAAATAAATGAATAATCCATTGATATTGATAGTTGAAGATGACGCGCCTATCCGTAATTTAATTACGACTACGTTAAAGGCGCACGAATACAAATACTTAACCGCTCAAAACGGAGAAAACGCAATAATGCAAGCATCTTCACACAATCCCGAAATTGTTTTGCTTGATTTAGGTCTTCCTGATATTGACGGGATAGAGGTAATAAAAAAGATACGAACTTGGTCGGAAATGCCAATTATCGTTATCAGTGCCAGAAGTGAAGATAACGATAAAATAGAAGCGTTGGATGCAGGCGCTGATGATTATTTAACCAAACCGTTTTCTGTGGAAGAATTGCTTGCGAGAATTCGTGTTACCACACGAAGATTGTCTGTCTTGCATTCAGCAATGCAATCGGACTCACTATTTACAAACGGTAATCTTATAATTGATTATGCCGCAGGTTGCGCGTATATCAACGGCAACGAATTGCATTTAACACCTATTGAATATAAATTGCTGTGTTTGCTTTCTCAAAACGTAGGGAAAGTTCTCACTCATACCTTTATAACGCAAAAGATTTGGGGCGCGGCTTGGGAAAGCAACGTTGCGTCCTTGCGTGTATTTATGGCAACGCTTCGAAAGAAGATTGAAATAGAACCAGATTCTCCACAGTATATTCAAACGCATATCGGCGTTGGATATAGAATGATGAGAATAGAATAATATTACGGTTATAAAAGTAAAAAATACACAAACTCAAGAGATTAGATTTACCTGACTTCGATGCGCATTTAAGAGAAGAAAACTAAATAGCACGAGAAAAGGCGTGGCATCACGCCACGCCTGACTCTTAAAAAGGACCGCAAATAAGGCGGTCTTTTTTTCGTGCGAACAAGTTCGCTATAAAAAAGGAGGAAGATATTTTACGCATTTATATTACCATATAATTATTATGATTTTGTGAAAAGAGCGTAAGAATTTATGTAAAGAAGAGTGAAACAAATATTACAAAAACAACAAAAAATCTTTCTTTTTTGCCTTAATAATAACACTTATAATTAGTATAATGATATTAAAGTATTATCAAAAGGGAAGATTATGTCTCAAAACAACGCAGTTTTAATAATCCCGTCGCTAAACCCCGACCAAAAACTCGTGGACGTCGTGAAGGAGGCGAGCGAAGTTTTCGGCGATATTATCGTTATCAACGACGGCTCGAAAAAAGAGTACGACGGCATTTTCGAGCAAATAAAAATAGCGCACGGCGATAAGATTCACCTTTTAATTCACGAGCAAAACAGAGGTAAAGGGTGCGCGCTCAAAACGGCTTTTGATTATTATTTGCACTCTGATTTAAGCAAGAAGTATCTGGGCGTGGTAACTATGGATAGCGACGGTCAGCATAGCGTAGAGGACGCCAAATCGTTAGATGAAAAATTAGGCGAAAAACACGAGCGCGCATTACACATAGGTCACCGCGATTTAAACAGCCCCGTTATGCCGTTAAGGAGCAAGTTTGGTAACAAGGCGACGGCGTTTTTGTTCCGCTTTTTGTACGGTGTAAAGCTCAAGGACACGCAAAGCGGATTGCGCGCTTTTTCTAACGATATCGTGCCCTGGCTGACGGAGGTGAACGGGCAGCGGTTTGAGTACGAAATGAACGTGCTGATAAAGAGTAAGGACGCTGACCTTAACGTGTACGAGCATCAGATAGAAACGAGATACGAGAAAGAACACAAGTCGCATTTTCGCTCGCTTAACGATTCGTTCAAGGTTATGAAAGTGCTTTTTGGCGGAATAGCAAAGTTCGTTTTCGCGGCGCTGTGTGCTGGGATTTTCGATTTGGGACTTTTTTACCTTATCGACTATATAATAATAGGCGACAAAATGGCGGTTGCGCTTTCTTTGTTGATAGCGACGACGGTATCGCGCGCGGTAAGTAGCGTAGTCAACTTTCTGGTCAATAAGTTCATTACCTTCGGTGGCAAGAAAACGCCTAAGCGGAGCATAATCAAGTACTACGTCCTATGGCTTTTTCAAATGGGCGCGTCGTACGGGCTGGTGCTTGCGTTCACTTCCATTTTCGGCGGAGGGGAATTTTGGATAAAGCTCGTCGTGGATTTACTGTTGTCACTATTTAGCTATAGATTACAGTTAACTTGGGTATTTAAAAGAAAAAATGAAGAAAAAGAAGTATCGTCCGCTGTTTAGGTTTTGCCTAACCACGTTAAGAATTTTTACTAAAAAGCGCGAAAGGATAGGGAGCGCGCCCGATTATCCGTGTATTTATCTGTGCCGTCACCTCGACGATAGTGGCGTAATAGCCTCGTTTACGGGCATTAACGCCGTGATGCGCCCGTGGGTGCTGGACGTGTTTTGCGACCGCAAAAGCGCAACCAAGCAGTTTAAGGAATATACCTTTTCCAAACGGCTGAAAAAGGGCAAACTGTTTTGCGCGCTCGTGTCACCGCTGGCTGGGTGGGGATATTCGGCAATAGTAAAGTCGGCGCGCGGAATTCCCGTGTATCGCGGTGAAAAATCAGCGCAGTCCTTTTCTACTATAAAAAAGAGCGTGCGCGCGCTTGAAGAGGGCGACAGCGTGCTTATCTACGCGGACGTCGATTACGCGGACAAAAGCGATAGCGATACGGGAGAAATTTATACGGGCTTTAAGCTGGTGGATAAAATGTATTATCGCCGAAATAAAAAGCATATTCCCATAGTGCCCGTGTATATAAACGAGCAAAAAGTAGTTATTCATCCACCCGTTACTATTGAGAGTGACGAAGAACGCGCGATTGAGAAAATTCGCCACCTGATATATAATGAAATATAAAGATAAAGCACGAAACGGAGCATAGCGTTATGCCCCGTTTTTAGTTTTTGCGCCCCAGCGAAAAAAAATTTAAAAACTTTTCGAAAAAGTATTGACAATAGAAAAAAAGTATGCTATACTTCACGCAACATAAATGATTTTTGCGTTTGCGAAGTTAAAAATTTATAATTCAGAGACGAACTCCTAAGTGGTGGAGAGAGGTAAAGAGTTATGAAAGACAAAAGAGGCGTCTTAAGACGAACGTATCCGTATTTCAAAGAATCAATGCCGGCAATATGTGTGGGCTTGGTTCTTCTTTTATTATTCCAGTTTATTTCTGCGCTGATACCGCAAGTACCGCAGCTTATAATCGACCGCGTGCTAAACCCCGTTATGGGAGTAGATCCCGTGTATAGCGAAAGTAACGCGTTTACTTTCCTGCTTAACGGCTACGCGAGTGACGACTACGTGGGAATGCTTACTCTGCTTATTGCAGTATTGCTTGGGCTGAACGTACTTCGTTATATCGCGCATTACGTCCGCTGGAACGTCACGCACCCTGCGACGTTCAAGGGCGAAAACAGACTTACGGAGTACGCGTTTGGCAAAATGCTCCGCCAAAGCCCGTTGGTGCTCAACGACTACACGAGTGGAGACCTACTTAACATCACGGCGTACGACGCTATTAATATAAAGGAATTATATCAGTCGCAAGTACCGCACTTATGCGATTGCATAGTGTCCATAATCTTTTCGCTTATCTTTTTGATAGGCATCAGCCCCTTGCTCGTAATCGTGCCCGTTGTGACCGGACTTATTACGATGCTTATCGCGAGGGGATATCACGAGCTTTTAAAAGACAAGTACGAGAAAATCCGTCAGGCTAACGTCGCGCTTAATACCACCGTTCAGGAAAATATCAACGGCGTGCGCGTGGTAAGAAGCTTTTCTACCGAAAAAGAGGAGATTGAGCGTTTTGAGCAAAAGAACGTAGGTTTCCGTGACGCGTACGTGGAAATGGCAAAAACGACCTCAAAGTACTCAATGATTTTCACGCTTTTGGGTGAGGCGGTCGGACTTTTGTCAATGATAGTTGCAATCTTGATTGCTTTCTACGGGGAGTTAAGCGTGGGCGAGTTCGCCACGTATATGTCGTACTGCTTGCAAATTAACGGCAGAATTATTTCTATCGCGACCTTCGTGGGCGGTATTCAAAACGGCGTTATCCGTGCAAACCGATACTTTGAGTTTGCCGACCGTGACGAGCCCGTCAGCGAAGTTAAGGACGCTAAACCCGTTCCGCAAAAGCCCCACATTACTTTTAAGGGCGTAAGCATGCGCTTTCCTAACAACCTCGCGCTTGACAACGTTGATATCGATATTCCCTACGGCAAAAAAGTGGGAATTATGGGCGAGACTGGCTCGGGCAAATCGGTAGTTATGAAGCTTATGTGCCGTCTTTACGACGCTACTGACGGACAAATTCTCATTGACGGCGAGGATTTAAGAAATTACAAGCTTGAGGAAGTGCGCGAGCGTTTTTCCTTCGTTATGCAGGACGTTTTCCTTTTCTCTGACACGGTAGCGGGCAACATAGCCTTTTACGACGAGAGCGTACCGCGCGAGGAGGTAGAGCGTTGTGCCCGTCTTGCGTGCGTGGATAGGTTCATCCCCCTTCTTTCCGACGGCTACGAAACGGTAGTGGGCGAGAAAGGATTAGGACTTAGCGGAGGACAAAAACAGCGCGTTTCTATTGCGAGGGCTTTGCTTAAAGACGCACCCGTAATACTTCTTGACGACTGCACGAGCGCACTTGACTACGCGACCGAAAAGCAGATTGAGAAAAACCTTAACGAGCATTACGGCGACAGAACGATAATAACTTGCTCGCACCGCGCAGGCGCAGTTAAAAATTGTGACGAGATTTTGTACTTTGAAAACGGAGTTATCGTTGAGCGTGGTACTCACCGTGAGCTTATGAAAATGGGCGGAAGATACGCGACCGTCTACGCTCAGCAGGAAAACGCACAGCGTGAGGAGGTGGCGGAATAATGGCAAGAAACCGTTATTACGAGGACGAAAAGCAGACCTATAAGTTCAATAAATCGTCGCTGAAAAAAGCAATCAAGTACGCAGTTCCTTACAAAAAAACGCTGATAGTGGTAGGAGTGTTGATGGTGATATTCAGCTTCGTTTCGCTCCTTCCCACGCTTATCAACACCTACATTATCGACTACGTTTTATCCAAAACGGGCATATACGGTATAGACTATTTGACGCTTGCGGTGATTTTGGTGGCAGGATACGCGCTCGCCGTAATATCCACCGCCGTGTTCAATTATTTCAGAACGCTGTATATGAGTAAAGTAGGATATTCGATGGTACACGATATGCGTTACGTCACGTTTGAGCGACTTCAAAAGCTCGCGTTCGACTACTACGATTCGCGCCCCGCGGGAAAAATCTTGGTGCGCGTTACCAACTATCTGGACGAGCTTGCGGACGTGCTTAGCCACTCGGTAATGCTACTTTTAGTGGACACGCTGAAAATAATCGTTATAATAGCAATGCTGTTCGTTATCGATTACCGCTTGGCAGCTATAATCTCGGTGACCATAATCCCCCTGTTTATCGTGCTGATGCTACTTCGCAAGGTGCTTACGAAAAGAAGAAGGGAATTTAGAGATAAGCGTTCTAACCGTACGGCGTACGTGGCGGAAAGCATTCAGGGCAACAACGTTACGAAAGTATTCAACAATATTGAAAAGAGCAGGAAAGCGCACACCGCGCTAAATACCGAGGCGCTTGGAAAGTGGAGAAGGTTTATTAACGTAAACGAGCTTTTCTTTCCGCTGATGGATATTTTCTTCTACGCAGGACTGTGCGTCGTTTACGTAATCGTAGTGTTTACCACACTAAACGGCAACGGTTTTGACGGGCTTACGATAGGTAAGCTAATCGGCTTTATTTCCTATATGAGCATACTCTCAGGACCTCTTAACGAGATTGCAGCCGTGCTCCAGCAGGTTAGTATGGCGACGGCAAACCTTGAAAGCGTGTTCGAGGTTATGGAAACCGAGCCTACCGTAAAAGACGACGAGAATGCAACCGAGTTGCCACAAATCGAGGGGGACGTATCCTTCAAAAACGTATATTTTGAGTACGAAGAAAATCATCCTATTCTGGCAAACGTAAGCTTTGACGTGCCGAAAGGAAAGATGATTGCGCTCGTTGGGCCTACTGGCTCGGGCAAGACTACGATAGTATCGCTGTTGTCGCGCTTTTATAATCTCAGTAGCGGAACGATAACTATCGACGGCACGGACATAAGCAAGGTTACCTTGCATTCGCTCCGTAAGCAAGTGGGCGTTATGATGCAGGATTCGTTCATCTTCTCGGGAACGATTATAGAAAATATCCGTTACGCCCGTCCTGACGCAACCGACGAGGAGTGTATCGAGGCAGCAAAAACGGTATGCGCGCATAACTTTATTTCGCGTCTTCCCGACGGCTATTACACCGAAACGATCGAGCAGGGTAAACGCTTGTCAAAGGGCGAGCGCCAACTCATTTCCTTTGCGCGCGTAATGCTCACCGATCCTAAGATTTTGATTTTGGACGAGGCAACCTCGTCTATCGACACCCGAACGGAAGATATGATCCGTCAGGCGCTTGACGTCGTGCTTGAGGGCAGAACGAGTTTCGTTATTGCGCATCGCCTTTCTACCGTCAGAAAAGCAGACTGCATTTTCTACATAGCAGATAAGGGCATTGCCGAGGCAGGTACGCACGAACAGCTTATGAAGAAAAAGGGTAAGTATTACGAGCTTGTAAACGCGCACTCAAAAGATGACGAATTAGATTAAAATAAAAGCGATAATGGAATTACCCGTTATCGCTTTATTTTTTGGCAAAGATGTGTTATAATACGGTTAGATTAAAGTTAAGGAGCAAATATGAAGATATTAGGCTTTCAAAAAATGACTATGCTTGACTTCCCGGGCAAAATTGCTTGCACCATCTTTACGGCAGGTTGTAATTTCCGTTGCCCGTTTTGCCACAACGCGCCCCTCGTTACGCATATCGACGGGCAGGAGTTTTCGCAGGAAGAGATATTGTCTTATTTAAATAAAAGAAAAGGAATGCTGGACGGCGTTTGCATCACGGGTGGCGAGCCCCTTTTGCAAAAAGACATCAAAGACCTTATAATAAAGATAAAAGAGCTGGGCTACGCCGTAAAGCTTGATACTAACGGCTCGTTTCCCGACGTGCTAAAAAGCCTCGTTTCACAAAATCTTATCGATTACGTGGCTATGGACGTCAAAAACAGCCCAAGCAAGTACGCTCTTACCGCCGACGCGAGCGAAAGCGTAGTGGAGAAGGTGGACGAGAGCATTAAATTTCTTCTTTCGGGCGCTATCCCCTACGAATTCCGCACGACCGTGGTAAAAGAATTTCATACCCCCACCGACTTTGAAGAGATAGGCAAGTGGATTGAGGGCGCGGACGCGTACTATTTGCAGGCTTTCGTGGACTCGGGCGATCTGATAGGCACGTCGCTTAACGCACTTCCTAAAATGGAAATGGAGCAATGTATGAATTTTGTCCGTCCGTTCGTAAAAAAAGTTGAAATTCGTGGAATTTAAATCACAATATCTTGTGTTTTTTAGTTGACAAAGGTACAATATATGTGCTATACTCTACTCCCAAAACAAAATAAAGGAGTGGAGTATTTTTATGTATACCGTTATTAAGAGAGACGGAAAAGTCGTTGACTTTAATCTGTCCAAAATAAATCAGGCAATCAAGCTTGCTTTCGACGCGTGCGAAAAGCAATACAACACCGACATTATCGACTTTCTTGCGCTTAAAGTTACGGCTGACTTTGAATCCAAGATCGTTGACGGCAAAGTAGCCGTTGAGTCTATTCAGGACAGCGTTGAGTCCGTGCTTATTAAGGCGGGCTACGACGACGTTGCGAAGGCTTACATTCTTTACCGTAAGCAGAGAGAGAAACTTCGTAACGTAGGTGGAACGCTCGTTGACTACAAGACCATCGTTGACAACTACCTTAAAATCAACGACTGGCGCGTTAAGGAAAACTCTACCGTAACTTATTCGGTAGGCGGTCTTATCCTTTCTAACTCGGGCGCAATCACGGCTAACTACTGGCTTAGCGAGGTTTACGACGAAGAGATTGCTAACGCGCACAGAAACGCAGATATCCACCTTCACGACCTTTCTATGCTTACCGGATACTGCGCAGGCTGGTCGCTTAAACAGCTTATCGAAGAGGGACTTGGCGGAGTAAGTGGAAAAATTACTTCTGCACCGGCAAAACACCTTGCAACTCTTTGCAACCAAATGGTAAACTTCCTTGGTATTATGCAAAACGAGTGGGCAGGCGCGCAGGCTTTCTCGTCGTTCGATACTTACCTTGCTCCTTTCGTTAAGGTGGATAACCTTTCTTACGGTCAGGTTAAAAAGTGCATCGAGTCCTTTATCTACGGCGTAAACACGCCTTCTCGTTGGGGTACGCAAGCGCCCTTCAGCAACATCACGCTTGACTGGGTAGTGCCCAACGACCTTGCTGAACTCAACTGTATCGTTGGCGGAAAGCAAATGGACTTTAAGTACAAGGACTGCCAGAAGGAAATGGATATGGTAAACAAGGCGTTTATCGAGGTTATGATCGAGGGCGACGCTCACGGCAGAGGCTTCCAGTATCCTATTCCTACCTATTCGATTACCAAGGATTTCGACTGGAGCGAAACCGAGAACAACAAGCTTTTGTTCGAAATGACCTCTAAGTACGGTACTCCTTACTTCTCTAACTATATCAACAGCGATATGGAGCCCAGCGACGTAAGAAGTATGTGCTGTCGTCTTCGTCTTGACCTTCGTGAGCTTCGTAAAAAGACGGGTGGCTTCTTCGGTAGCGGAGAAAGCACGGGTTCTGTGGGTGTAGTTACCATCAATATGCCCCGTATTGCTTACCTTGCAAAGGACGAGCAAGACTTTTATAACCGTCTTGACAAGCTTATGGATATTTCCGCTCGCTCGCTTAAAACCAAGCGTACGGTTATC
The DNA here is from genome assembly GCA_017623435.1 of Clostridia bacterium. Lineage (GTDB taxonomy): Bacteria > Bacillota > Clostridia > Christensenellales > Pumilibacteraceae > UBA10677. The sequence continues at coordinate 15,908 of JAGAPD010000045.1, read as the reverse complement.
ACCCAGCTTTTGGACGCAGGTCTTTATCCTTATACCAAGAGATACCTTGGCACGTTCAATAACCACTTCTCGACTATCGGTCTTGTTGGTATGAACGAGGCAGGACTTAACGCTAAGTGGCTCAGAGCAGACCTTACCGACGCAAAGGTACAGGAATTCACCAAAAACGTTCTTAACCACATGCGTGAGCGCCTTTCCGACTATCAGGAAAAGTACGGTGACCTCTATAACCTCGAGGCTACTCCTGCTGAATCGACTTCCTACCGCTTCGCTAAACACGACAAAAAGCATTACCCCGACATTATTACCGCTAACGAGGGCGCAACTCCTTACTACACCAATAGCTCGCACCTTCCCGTAGGCTATACCGAAGATATCTTTACTGCGCTCGAAGTTCAGGACGAGCTCCAAACGCTTTACACCTCGGGTACCGTATTCCACGCGTTTATCGGCGAAAAGCTTCCCGACTGGAAGGCAGCGGCTAACCTCGTTAGAAAGATCGCTGAAAACTTCTCCCTTCCTTTCTACACGCTTTCTCCCACTTACTCGGTATGCCGTAACCACGGCTATATCGCAGGCGAGCATTTCACTTGCCCCGAGTGTGGCGGTAAGACCGAAGTTTACAGCCGTATTACCGGATATTACCGTCCCGTTCAGAACTGGAACGACGGCAAGAGCCAAGAGTACAAAGACAGAAAGGTTTACGATATCGCTTCTTCCGTTCTTAAGCGTAACGGCTGTACCACTTGCGAAGAAAAGCCTGCTGTGGTAAAGCCTGCAAGCACTAACGCGACCTATCTTTTCACGACTGCAACCTGTCCTAACTGCAAGATTGCTTGCTCCGTTCTCGACAAGGCAGGCGTTAAGTACGAGAAGATGCTCGCAAATGATCACAAGGACCTCGTAGGCGAGTTTGGTATTAAACAAGCACCCACGTTAGTAGTCGTTTCTGACGGACAGGCAACCAAGTATACTGGCGTTTCGGACATTAAGAAGTACTTGATGAGCTAATTATGTACGATATTATCATTGTTGGCGGAGGTCCAGCTGGGCTTACCGCGGCGCTATACGCGCGTAGAGCGAACAAGAGCGTTTTGGTAATTGAAAAGGCGGTTTACGGCGGTCAGATTACCTATTCGCCTAAGGTGGAAAATATCCCCGGGTTTATCGAGCTTTCGGGTAACGAGTTCGCTGAAAAGTTAGTTGATCAGGTTTTAGCGCAAGGCGCGGACACAGAGTTTTGCGAAGTGACTTCCATTATTGACGGCGACGTTAAGACGGTAGTAACCGATAGCGGTGAGTTTACGGCAAAGGCGGTAATTATCGCGACGGGCGCAAAACACCGAATGCTTGGACTTGATAGAGAAGAGCAGTTCGTAGGAAACGGAGTATCCTTTTGCGCGGTATGCGACGGCGCGTTCTATAAGGACAAGGTCGTAGGCGTAGTCGGTGGAGGAAATTCTGCACTTCAAGAGGCGCTACTTCTTAGCGACCTTGCTCAAAAAGTTTACGTTTTCCAAAACCTTGATTACTTCACGGGCGAGGCTAAACTTGTCGAGCAACTTACCGCAAAAGCAAACGTTGAAATTCATCTTGGTTGCGTCGTGACCAAAATGCACGGCGAGGACGAGCTTGACGGTGTTACGGTAAACGAAAAGGGCGAAGAGAAAAAATTCGACCTTGACGGACTGTTCGTTGCAATCGGACTTATTCCGCAAAACGACGCATTTTCCAACGTTCTTAACCTCAACGCTTGGGGCTACGCGGACGTTGACGAAAGCTGCAGGGCGCAAACGAAAGGTATTTTCGTTGCAGGGGATTGCAGAAGTAAAAAAATTCGTCAGGTAGCAACCGCCGCATCTGACGGTGCAATCGCAGCGCTCGCCGCGTGCGACTACGTAGACGGAAAATAAAGAAAAAGCCCTGCAAAAGCAGGGCTTTTAAGTTGAATAAATATGAAAGAAAGACCTATTAGAAAACCAAATAGATTAAAACAATATGATTATAGTGATAACGGAGCATATTTCATAACGGTTTGTACGAAGAATAGAAAAAATCTATTTTGGGAGAAAGAACAAGAATTTGTAGGGGAGGATATTATCCTCCCGCAAAAAGCAATACGATTGACAAAGTGTGGAAAATTTGTGCAAGAAACGATTGAAAAAATACCAAATCATTACGAGGGAATAAGTCTTGATAGTTATGCAATAATGCCTAATCACGTTCATTTGGTTTTGTTTTTTGATAGAGAAAACGGGCAGATGATATCTGCCCCTACATTGTCAACCGTTATAGGACAAATGAAAAGAGTAATATCAAAAGAAATAGGTTATGACGTTTGGCAAAGGTCGTTTCACGACCACGTTATTCGGGACATATACGATTATGAGGAAATATCAAAATACGTATATGAAAATCCGTCAAAATGGATTTACGATAAATTGTATGTAAACGAATAAAATAAAAACGGCAGGGCACGTACCCTGTCGTTTTGCTTTATTTTTATGAAAATATATCGTTATTTCGTGAGGCGTCGTATGAAATATCTGCCTAATTTTTCCATATAGGAAAGGGCGGAGGGGATTAATTCTTCGGGGAGGTAGCTATAGAAAGTGAAACACTCGTAGGTGAAATCGCCTTGATAGTTGATGTCGCGCAACGCGCTGATAACCTCGTCCCACTTGATTTTGCCCGTGAAGGGTACTTGATGATAGTCGCCGATAAGGTCGTTGTCGTGCACGTGTAAGCATCCCACTCTGTCGTGGCCCAGCGCGCGAATAAGGTTAGCCGCGCCGGGCGCGTCCGTCATTTCCGCGTGACCTATATCTACGCATGCGGTAAGATAGGGGGAATTGCCGAGGTCGACTTGCTCGCAAAAGCTTTCAATCGTTCCGCACGCAGCGTTAAGCGAAGTTGCCTGATTTTTCTCGCTATCCCAGTTCCACATATTTTCGGTTGCGATTTTAACGCCTCTGCGCTCAGCGGTGGGTAAAAGCTTGCTATACAGCCATTCGTGATTTTGCTGGGCGGAGAAATCGTTGCCGGGGTGCACTACGAGGATGGGGCACTCCAAAATCTCACAAACCTCCAGCGTGCGTAAATGCGTTTTGATTATTTCGTCAAAATCCTCTTTTCCTTTTAATCTATAAAAGTCGGAATGCGCCTGTGCGCAAGGGAAAGCCAAGCTATCCGCGTGGCGTTTTATTTTTTTAGCAATTTCTATATAATCGTCTTGCTTGGGAAATGCCGCAACGCCGTCCATCGTGCAGTCGTACGCGTCGAATCCTGCCTCGGCAAGTAACGAAATGGATCGCTCGTAGCCAAAGCGCTTAACTAAAATATTACCGTTGTGCGTAACGAGTTTCATAATAGACCTCCTGAGAAGTAATAACTAAATTATATATCATCAAAACGAATAAGTCAACGTTTAAAAACGAAAAAACGGTCAATAATTTATTCAAAAATATTTTGGAGTGATTATGGTAACTTATTGCGTTGGAAGTAGTTTAAAAAAGAGAGAGCAATTCGCCAAAAGTGGACTTAAAAGTGAGGCGCTTTACGCGGACAACGACGAAGTTTTGCGCGTTATAAGTCGTGGCGACGACAAGGTTTTTATCAGGGGCAAAATCCCTTTTTCTAATATGCGCGTGGGCGAATATATTAGGTATCAGCGCGCCACAACTTGCGAAACGCCCACTTCTTTAAGTGAAATTGAGCAGTATAACAAGGTATTGGGGCTTGGGCTGAAATTTAGTAAAAAGATGGGTGCGCTCGACCTGTTTTCGTATAGAAAAGCGCAACTTTTATCGCGCTATAACGGGAGCGTAAGACAAGTTTACGTCAATTTTGACGGCTTGCTTTTCAGTAAAAGAAATAACAAAAAACTGCAAAAATTGCTTGAATCGTTAAAAAAATTCTTTACCGTTTTCGTGGCGGTAACCGATTATCGCTTTATTCCGTCAGGACAAAAGGTGAAGAAATTTTTGCCAAACGGCGACACGGTTACCATAAAACTTGGTGACTATGTAAGTCGTAAGCAAAGTAAAAAAAGTTTGCCAAAGGTGGATAAAAGCGAACTAAAAAGAAAAATCAAAAGTGTGGTAAAATGTAAAAACGGATAGGCACGTACCTATCCGTTTTTTTACGACGCTATCACAATATTTGACTGATTACTAATGGAAAAACTCCGCAAATCCAACTTATTTTTTTATAGTGTCTTATTTTATTTTGATGAGAGTTTATTTTTTGGGGTATCGCCGTACATTTTGTTAAAGTATCTATAAAAGGTGGTCAGCGAATCAAAACCGCAGTCAAAAGCGAGCTTTGATACGGAGTAGCTTTCCGTTTCCTTGGTCAGCCTTATAAAGTTTTGAATGCGCACGATGTTGATGTAGTTAGTCAGGCTTTCACCGATATAGCGGTTAAACAGTCGCGAGAAGTAATACTTGTTGTAGCCGAAGGTGGTCGCGAGGCTATCGAGCGAAAGCTCCTCGTCGTAGTGAAGGTCGATATAGTGAAGCACGTCAACGATAAATTCGATATTGCTTTGCGTTTTGATGGGCGTGGAGTGGTAGTGTTGGAGCAGGTTACCGATAATTATATTCAGATAGCCCCTCTTAACGAGTGAGGACATTTCGTTTTGCAGTTTATACATTTTCTCAAACAGCGCGCGTAGCGTTTTATTAAACTTTTTGTCCGTCATATGCGCAGGCAGAGTAGACGAGCGCAAAATTTTGTCCACGTCGCTACTGTAATCTGCGGGCACGACGATAAAGTATTTTTTATAATCCTTTTCGGGAAAGAAGGAATGCACGTAGTAGTTGTGCACGAAAATGATATCGTCAGGCGTCGCTACGAATTCCTTATCGCCCACGACCGTGCGCATTTCACCTGAAAGAAGGTACAAAATCTCAATACTGCGGTGGAAATGCTTGCCCACGCAGTTGCTTTCTCCCCGAGAAATAGTCATATTCGTATCTTTGTCGTGGAAATATTCGTAAAATATATCGTCCATAAAATTCACCCCAAAACCATAAAAGTCAATATTTGAAAATGTTTTATGTAATAATGCTATTGAAATAATCAATATTTGGTGCTATTATATCATTAGGGCACGACCGTGTCAAGTTTTTGGCGTGCAATTTTTTAAAATACGAAAGGAAAAGGTGCAAAACTATGAAAATGGCGATTATCGGTTACGGCGGAATGGGCAATAACCACAAGAAGTACATTATTCAACGACTTAACGACAGCGATTACCCCGAAAAGCTGGAAATCGCAGGTATTTACGATATTTCCGAGGAGAGAAACGAGTTTGCTCGTTCGCTTGGATTACATACTTTTTCTAGCGCGGACGAGATTTGGAACGATAAGGACATAAAGCTCGTTCTTATCGCAACGCCCAACGATTTGCATCTTCCTTACGTGGTTAAGGCTACGCAAATGGGCAAAAACGTTATCGTTGAAAAGCCCGCGTCGCTTTCCAGCGAGCAGACTGAGGAAATGTACGCTGCGGCGAAAAAAGCAGGCGTAGTTTTCTCGCCCCACCAAAACCGCAGATGGGACGACGACTATCTTACCGTAAAAAATATCGTAGATAGCGGTACTATCGGCAGGGTTTACCGCATTGAATCGCGCGTTATGGGCAGTAACGGAATTCCCGGCGCGTGGAGAAAAATCGAACGACAGGGCGGAGGAATGATGCTCGACTGGGGCGTTCACCTTATCGATCAAGCGCTTTTGATGTTCGACGGCCCCGTTAAGTCCGTTTATTGCGACTATTCGTTTGAGGCAGGCGAGGAGGTTGACGACGGATTTGATCTTGAAATCAAGTTTGAAAGCGGTGTGATTTACCGTATCGTCGTTGACACTAATACCTTTATCGAGCTTCCCCGTTGGCAAGTGTACGGCACGGACGGCACGGCTACGGTCAACGACTGGCGTCGTGACACCGTTACGGGCAAGATTATCCGCGTAAAACAGCGCCACGACGATAAGCTCGAGGGCGTAAACGCAGGCAACGGATTTACCAAGACTATGGCGGCAAGAAGAGAAGAAACGCAAGAGACTTTGCCCCTCGAGGTTGTCAGAGGCGACAAGAACGCATTTTATCGCAACTTTATGGACGCTATGCTTAGCGGCGTACCCACGACCGTCCAAAAATCTCAGGTTATGCGCGTATTCAAAGTTATGGAAAACGCACGCCTGTCCGCTATGACGAATAAGGTAATTGAAGAAACGATTTAACACGATTACGGGCATACGTACCCGTGAAATATTGACGAAAATTATAAAAACGGAGGAAAATAGATATGCAACTTAGCGTTGTAAGCGGAGTACTTGGCTCGATGAGCTTGGACGAAAGCTTGGCTTATTTGAAGAGCTTGGGCGTTCCGCAGTTTGAGCTTGGCGTAGGCGGATATCCCGGCACGGCGCACGCGGATGCGAAAGTGCTTTGCCGTGACGAAGCAAAGAGGAACGAGCTCGTTGCGACTTTTAAAAAGTACGGAATTACCATTTCCGCGCTTTCGGTACACGGCAACTGCGTGCATCCTAACAAGCAAATAGCGGCTGCTTTTGAGGAGGATTTTAAGAGCGCTTGCATTTTGGCAGGACAAATCGGAGTGGACAGAATAGTAACCTTTTCGGGTTGTCCCGGCTCTGATCCTACGGCACAGCAACCCTCGTGGGTGACTTGCGCTTGGCCTAACGAATACCTCGACGTTCTTGATTATCAATGGAACGAGGTGCTTATTCCCTACTGGAAGGAGGCGGTTAAGTTTGCCAAAAAGAACGGCGTGAAGAAAATCGCGCTCGAAATGCACCCCGGTTTTTGCGTGTATAATCCCGAAACGCTATTAAAGCTTCGCGAGGCGGTTGGTCCTACGATAGGCGCTAACCTTGATCCCTCGCACCTTATCTGGCAGGGTATGGATATCGTGGACGTTATCAATTATCTTGGCGACGCGATTTACTATTTCCACGCAAAAGACACGCTCCTTAACGCGCACAACGCCAGAAAGAACGGCGTTTTGGACGCAAAGCCGTACGCAGATCTTAAAAATAGATCGTGGGTATTCCGCACTATGGGTTACGGCACGGACGATATCACTTGGAAGAAAATTCTTTCCGCGCTTTTGGTGGTGGGCTACGACGACAGTATTTCCATTGAGCACGAGGATAGCTTGATGTCGCCCAAGGAAGGACTTGAAAAAGCGGTTAATTATCTTAAAGACAAAATCGTGGTGGAAAAACCGGGAGCAATGTGGTGGGTATGATAAACGTAGGAATTCAACTTTATTCGGTGCGTGAGGAAATAGAAAAGTACGGTCTTGACACCGTGCTGGGCGTAATTCGTGACGCAGGATTTGACAGCGTGGAGTTTGCAGGCTTTTACGGGCTTACTCCGACGGAAATGAAAGCAAAATTAGCGGAGTATAACCTTATTCCGCTTGCCGCACATATCGGCATCGACGGCATTGACGACAGCATTCCGTATATTGACGAGCTGGGCATTAAACAGGTGTATATCCCCGGCTACCCGTACGAGCTTTTGTGTGGAGAGGAATACCAGAAATTCGTGGCGCGAGTTCGTGAGAAAAAGCAAAACCTCGATAGACGTGGTGTGGCGTTTGGTTATCACAACCACGCGCACGAGTATCAAAACGGCGACGATAAGGTGTACGAGCTTATCAGCGATATCGACGGATTTAAGTCCGAGCTTGATATCTTCTGGGCAAAGGGCGGCGGACACGAGCCGTGCGAGCTTATCCAAAAATACGGCAAAAAGCTTAACGCGCTCCACCTTAAAGATATGGACGTACGCGCAAACCCCTTGCGCCCGACGGAATATCCTAACGCTATTATCGGCGAAGGTCAATGCGGATGCAAAGAGGCGTACGACGAGGCGAAAAAGTTGGGCGTTACCACCTTTATTTTGGAGGTTGAGGACTATCCCTGCCCGTACGACGAATACTTAAAGAAAAGCTGCGTTAACATAAAGGCGTTTGAGGATTAACGAGATTATGGAAAAAGTAAAAATAGGCGTTATCGGTTGTGGCGGTATTGCTAACAACAAGCACATGCCTGCGTACAAGAACAACGCGAATGCGGAAATGGTTGCGTTTTGCGATATAATCGTAGAGCGCGCAGAGAAGGCGAAAAAGGATTTCGGTAACGAAAATTGCGCCGTTTACGAGAACTACGAAGAACTTCTTAAAGATAAGAGTATTGACGCGGTGCTCGTGCTTACGCACAACAGCGAGCATTGTCGTATTACCGTGGACGCGCTAAATGCCGGTAAGCACGTCGTTTGCGAAAAGCCCATGGCTATGAACTACGCCGAGGCGAAAAAGATGATCGAGGCGCGCGATAAGTCGGGCAAAATTTTGACCATCGGTTATCAGGGAAGATTCAGGACGGATAGCTTGTATCTTAAACAGCTTTGCGAGCAGGACGAGTTTGGTGAAATTTATTACGCCGAGGCGACTGCTATCAGAAGAAGAGCCGTTCCCACCTGGGGCGTGTTCATTGACGAGGAAAAGCAGGGTGGCGGTCCGCTTATTGATATCGGAACTCACGCGCTTGACCTCACGCTTTTTATGATGAACAACTACGAGCCTGCTTACTGCGTGGGCAGAACCTTCCACAAACTCAACAAGCAAACTCAAACGGGTAACGCTTGGGGCGACTGGGATACCGAACGCTTTACGGCGGAGGACGCAGCCTTCGGTTTTATCGTTATGAAAAACGGCGCGGTAATCAATTTGCGTTCAAGCTGGGCGCTTAACTACGCTGACGCGCGTGAGGCGGTTACCACTATTTGCGGTGATAAGGCTGGTGCGGATATGCCCGTTGCTGGAAAGCTTCGCATCAACGGAATTAAGAACGGTAGACAGTATATGCTCGAGCCTGACTTGTCTGCAGGTGGCGTGGCGTTCTACGAAGGCGCGTCGGGTGGAAGTCCGTCCGACTTGGAGGCGGCTTGTTTCGTTAACGCCGTTTTGGGCAAAGGCGAACTTCTCGTCACGGCAGAGCAGGCGGCTTGCGTAACCAAAATTTTGGAAGGTATTTACGAATCGCACAAGACGGGTAAACCCTATTATTTTGACTAAAAAACAAAACGGCAGGGGACGTAACCTGTCGTTTTACGTAAGGAGACGATATGAAAATTACTATTTTTACCGAATATAACGCCAGTATGGTAAATGAAGAGGCGAAAGCGTCCTACCCCGAGGGAATGAACAAAAGCCTTTACGACCTTTTTGCAAGCAATCACGAGGTTAAGATGATCGTTCATAGCAAAGACGACGACGGAAGTGAGCTTACTGAGGAAATTTTGCAAAATACGGACGTTTTGGTTTGGTGGGGACATTGGTATCACGGACTCGTTGCGGACAGCGTAGCGAATTTGGTAGTAAGCTACGTAAATCGCGGTATGGGCTTACTTGCGCTTCACTCCGCGCACGAAAGTAAGGTTTTCCAGCGTCTTATGGGAACGAGCGGTGCGCTTTCTTGGCGCGAGATGGGCGAGAACGAACGCGTTTGGTTTATCGAGCCTAATCACCCTATCGTAAGAGGCATTGAGGGAAATTATATCGATATTGAGCACGAGGAAATGTACGGCGAGCCGTTCTCTATCCCTGCTCCCGACGAGCTCGTGCTTGTAAGCTGGTTCCGTGGTGGCGAGGTTATGCGCTCGGGTTGCGTGTTCAACCGTGGCTACGGCAAGATTTTCTTCTTCCGCCCCGGTCACGAAACCTTGCCTACTTATAAATACGAAAAAGTGCAAAAGTTACTTCTTAACGCAGTTGAGTATATAAAGCCCAACAGAGTGCTCGACGAGAATATCCGTAGCGTTCACGTTCCTAATCCCCCTGAAAAAATCTAAGGTCACGTACCCCGTTGTTTTATAAAAATGGACGATAAAACCAAGAATTTTTTACGGCAAATTGATCAAAAAGCCGACGAGATAAAGGCGCGTATTCTGTGTGCAGAAGATGCGCTTTGTGTGCCGGGTACGAAGTATTTCGTGTCCGCTGACGGCGACGACGACAACGACGGACTTAGTGAAAGTACGCCGTGGAAAAGCTTAAAAAAAGTTAGTGACGCTCCGCTTGAAAGTGGCGACGGCGTATTTTTCAAGCGTGGAGATTTGTTCCGCGGATGCGTTTACGCAAAAGAGGGCGTAAGTTACGGCGCGTACGGAAGTGGAGAAAAACCGCGTATTTACGGCTGGGACTATTCGCTCGCCCATCCTTTACTTTGGGAGTGCGTGGGCGACAATATTTACAAGCTTAAAAATAAAATTTTGGACGCAGGCACGCTCGTGTTCAACCACGGTGAAAAGCACAGCAGAAAACTTATTCCCTCCTTCGTACACGGCGAATTCGTTTGTCGGGATAACCCCGAAAAGAAATTCGATCTCAAAGCAGAAATGACGCAAAACCTTGATTTGTGGTGTCGCTACGACGAGCGCACTACGACTGCGTATTCAAAGGGTGAAAATTTTGCCGTTCCTATAATGGACGAGAATAGTTACGGCGATTTGTATCTTCGCTGTGACGAAGGCAATCCTGGCGAAGTTTTTGACAGTATCGAGGCGCTTACGCGTCGTCCAGGCTTTTTGGTGGGCGATAAAAAGGACGTCAGAATTGATAATATTTGTCTAAAATACATAGGTCACCACGCAATCGCCGCAGGCGGAAAAAGCGTAGAGGGACTGACGGTTACTAACTGTGAAATCGGTTGGATTGGCGGTACCGTTCAGCACTATAACGGAACAGATCCTAACTTTCCAAAAGGAAGGCGCGGTAGCGTAACGCGGTTTGGTAACGGCGTGGAAATTTACGGCGGATGTAAGGATTACGCAGTAGAAAACTGCTATATTTATCAGGTGTACGACGCTGCGGTTACGCACCAAATAACCACTTGCGGTCAAACGTTCGTTATGGAAAACGTCGTTTACGCAAACAACCTTATTGAAGAGTGCGTTTACTCAATCGAATATTTTTTGGATATGACGGACGGCGACGAGCAAAGTTATATGAAAAATATCCAAATGAGCGGTAACGTACTACGCCGTTGTGGTTATGGTTGGGGACAACAGCGTCATAATAAAGACACTCCTGCGCATATAAAAGGGTGGGATTATCAGAACGTGGCGTACGATTACAGGATCGAAAATAACGTTTTTGACCGTTCGGCGTATAGAATGGTGCATATAGTTGCAAAAGAAGAAAAACACCTACCCGTTTTAAACGGTAACGTGTATATCCAAAACGAAAATTATTTACTAGGACAATTTAGTTCGCTTGACGATATCAAAATAATCGATTTTGATGAAAACGCAAGCGACGTTATACGAGAAAAGTTGGGAGATAAAAACGCTACCGTAATCGTGCTTTGACGCGATTGTGAGGGTACGTATGCCCCAAACGACGACAAAATAATCCAAAATGGAGTGGAAATGAAGACAGTTATTGCAATCGGCGGTGGAGAACTGCGCGAGCGTGAAACATTAAAAATTGACGAGTATATCGCTAACCTTGCAAAAGAGCGAGCTGGGGATAAGCGCGCGTACGCGCTCTTTATTCCTACGGCAAGTCACGATTTTATGCCGTACTATAACACTTTTCACAAGGTTTATACGGGCGTTTTCAATATCAAAACGGACGTCGCGCTGACGGTGTTTAAGGATATCGACTACGAAAAGATCAAAGGTAAGTTTGAAAAAGCGGATATGATTTACGTAGGCGGAGGCGACACGCTTTTTATGCTCGAAAAATGGCGCGAAAGCGGGCTTTTGCCTCTTATCGAGGACGCTTATAACCGCGGAGTTGTAATTTCGGGACTGAGTGCAGGCGCAATATGCTGGTTTAAGCAGATGTTTACTGACTCTGCAAAGATTGCGGACGGACAAAAATACACTCTTCAGGACGGACTTGGTTGGTTTGAGGGCACTTGCGCGCCCCACTATAATTCACGCGGAGCAGAATTTGACGGCGAGGACGTTGCGCTTGGCTACGGAATTGAAGATAATAGCGCAATAGTTATTCGCGACGGCGAAGTGATAGGCTCGCTTTCGTCCGGCGGAACGGCGTATAAAATCGAGCAAAAAAACGGCGAGAAAATAAAAACGCGTATAAAGTTAGTTTAGCAAAAATACGAAACGGACTACCACGTAGTAGCCCGTTTTTGTTTTAGCTGTTGTAAAAGACTATTTTTGCTTGCTTGTCCTCGTCGTGCTCACTCGAGGGTGGATAACCGAAAAATTTTGTATAATTGCGATAAAAAGAGGTGTAGTCGTTAAAGCCAACTTGCTCGTAAGCCTTGGTCGGCTTTACGCCCTGAGCGATAAGCCCTTTTGCGGCGAGTAGGCGCTTTTCGGTAATATAGCGCTGTGGCGTGGTTTTGACGTACGTTTTGAAAAGGTAAAAAAGATAGCTTTCCGAAACGAACAGCTTATTCGCAATCTCGCTCATTCCCGAAAGAGTATACAGGTTTTGCTTGATGTAGGCAAGCGCGTCGGAAAGAAGAGGATTGAGCACGGACGCGAAGTCGTTTTCGTTTGATTGACCGACGGCAGAGAGCGCGTAAAAAAGCTCGCGCACCAGCAATTTGCTCACTTCAATAAAGTTTTCCAAATTTAGAGTCGAGTAGTAGTAATCCATTTTTTTGAAAATTTCGACTGCGATATGGTTGGACGTAATGTTTACGATAGGGATTTTGGGAATAATTGCGTCGTTAACGATTCCGAGGTCCTCAAGAGTAAAAATTACGTTATAGCGCTCGTAGTTGCTGGGCGAGTTGATTTGCAGGTAATGGTAATGCATGGGCGGAATGATAATCAGGTCGCCCGGGCGAATGTAAAATTGCTTGTCCTCGATAATCAGCGTAGCGTCACCGCTTACGAAGTAAAGAATCTCGTAGCCGGGGTGCATGTGGTTTACTACCAGCGTGCAGGGCGGACTGACGGTAACGTTGTGCTTGAAGTGTAAAACTTTATTGGGTATTTGGATTATAAAATTAGACATAAGAAACTCCACTAATATTATACATCAATATTTATTTTTTGACAACAAAATTGCACGTAAATAAAAAACATTGCAAAAAGCACAAAGAAGTCACTTGATTTTTTGCAATCAACGAGTGTATTTTTTGATATTGACATAAATTTTTCAATGGTATATAATATAGACGATAATTTATTCTAATATAGAGGTGGAATAATGAAAAAACTTAACGTGGCTATTATCGGTCAGGGCAGAAGTGGTAAGCAAATCCACGGAGTTAACCTCCTTAACGAGAAAAACGTTTATTTTAACGTCGCTTACGTCGTTGACGAGGACGAATACAGACGCGAAAAAGCGAAAGAGGATTACGCGGGATGCAAGGTTTTTGCCGATTATCGCGAGCTTTTTAACTGCAAAGATATAGATTTGGTGGTAAATTCGACGTATTCTGATTTCCATTACCCCGTAACTTTGGACCTTTTACAGCACGGATTCAACGTGCTCGTTGAAAAGCCCTTCGCTCGCTCTCGCTACGAGTGTGATACTCTCATTAAAGCGGCAAAGGATAACGGAGTTATGCTTGCAGTTTTCCAGCAGACTTTCCTTGCCCCCTTCTACGAGGATATCGCAAAGGTTATGAAGGACGGCAAACTTGGCGAAATTTTGCAGGTTAGCATTCGTTACAACGGATTTTCGCGCAGATGGGACTGGCAGACGCTCCAAAAGCGTTGCGCAGGCGGACTTTACAACACCGGCCCTCACCCCGTAGGCATTGCGCTTGGCGTGCTTGATTTTGATAAGGACGCTACCGTCGTTTTCAGCCGTCTTGGTCGCGGTCTTACCGCAGGCGACGCGGACGACTACGCGAAGGTTATTCTCACCGCACCCGGCAAGCCCGTGGTGGACGTTGAGGTAAGCTCGATGGACGCTTACACCGACTATAACGTTAAAATTCAGGGTACGCGCGGTACGTTTAAGTGCACGCCCTTAAAGTACAAGTGCGTTTACGTCGTGGACGGCGAAAATCCCGAACGCGAGCCCAAGTATTACTTCTTGGAAAACGACAAGAAAGAGCCCGTTTATTGTAGCGAAAACCTCGTTAAGCACGAGGAAGAGGGCACTTACGACGGCACGGCGTTTGACGTTGGTACGCAAGAAATGTATAAGGATATTTATTACGCGATCACAGAAAATAAGCCTATGCGTATTACGGCAGAAATGGCGGCGCAGGTTATTTCCGTTATCGAACAGGTGCACGCTGAAAATCCCTTGGATATTAAGTTCTAATTATGAAAAAGATAGTTTTTTTAGGTTGTGAAAACTCTCACGCGGACAGCTTTTTGCGCTTTATGAGCGAGAGTGACGAGTATAAAGATATTGAAGTTTTGGGCGTTTATAGCGACGAGCGTGATAGCGCCGTAAATCTTGGCGAAAAGTACGGCGTGCCCGTTCTTAACTCCTACGACGAGTGCGTGGGCAAGGTGGACGGCGTGGTGGTTACCGCGCGCCACGGAATTAAGCATTACGAGTTTGCCCGTCCGTATATGGACGAGTGTAAGGTGATGTTTATTGACAAGCCTATCACGACGGACGTAGGCGAAATCAAGGCGTTTATGGGCGACTTGGTAAGCAAAAACGTGCGCGTGAGCGGTGGATCAAGCCTTATTCACGACGACGCCGTTATCGAGCTTAAAGCGGATAGAGAAAGTGACGCTTACGGTAAAACCGTGGGCGGAATGGTGTGTGCGCCCATTCAGGCGAATAGCACTTACGGTGGATTTTATTTCTACGCGCAACACCTTACCGAAATGGTTCTTGAAATCTTCGGCAGATACCCCAAAAGCGTAAAGGTTTACAAACAACCGGGTACGTATACCGCCGTTTTTCGTTACGACGGCTACGACGTTACGGGAATTTTTGTTGAGGGCGGTTACACTTGCTATTACAGCGCGCGCATTACGGCGCAAAAATCAAAGGGGCTTAACAGCGTGCTTGACGCGGCAAATCCCTTGTTTAAGCGCGAGTGGGACGAGTTCTGTGAGCTTCTTCGCGGTGGCGAGCAGAAAAAATCGTACGAGGATTTCTTCGCGCCCGTGTACGTGATGGACGCTATCGTACGCTCAATCGACAGCGACGAAGAAGAGCAAATCGTTTACGAGTACTAATATTAAAAAGCAAAACGGAGCGGTACGTATCGCCCCGTTTTTTTGTGCACCCAAAGGGTGCTCCGTAGCCACCATAGGTGGTTTAGTAGGCACGGAATAGAGTGTACGGACAGTAGACCTACGTCAACGCCTTTTGACCGTACGGTATGGTCGTAATTTTGCGCGCGCTGTCATTCTCGAGCGTAGCGAAGAATCTCGCGCGCACCCAAAGGGTGTTTCGTGGGCTTGGGTTAGGGTTTACGGTTTTGTGACCTACGCCAACCCGTTTGACCGAGTGATAAACGGGCGACTAATAGTCGCCCCTACAATAAACGTGCGGCTTGTATAAAAATTTAAAGCCTCCCTTGTGTAAAGGGAGGGGGACCGCGTTAGCGACGGAGGGATTGTTACCAAAGGTGAACTAACAGTCTTGGGTTGAAGTGTACGCCTTATACCCACCCACTTGTCATTCTGAACGTAGTGAAGAATCTAAACGGCAGATAAACGAAATGGGCTTAAATAAACCGATTACGCATATAAACTCGTTAGATCCTTCGACTGCGCTCAGGATGACACCGTAGTTTGACCACAGTAAACGGCAGGTAATATAGTAGCCTCCCTCCGAGAGGGAGGGGGACCGCGTTAGCGGTGGAAGGAGCCTAACGATAACGAAGATATTTTTTGCATAAATTATACGACCAAGCAACAAACGGCGGCAGCAAGCCACCGCCCTACAGGTTATCGTAAAGCA
>JAGAPD010000008.1 GCA_017623435.1 Clostridia bacterium | reverse complement strand
GGTACGTCGTACTCTTGCGCGAACTCCTCGTAAGTATATAACCCGTACGTCGCTATATCCGCTAAATAGCTTTGCTCGTCTATACGCATCGTCGTTCCCTCAACCTCGAACGTATTTACAAGCCCTCCAGTCGCTCCCGGCATTGACAGCATTCCGTTCACGTACAAGCACAAATGCCCGTATGTTACAGGACTCCAAGCCGTCGTGTACTCCTTAGTCAGCGTAACGTTTATTAGTTGCACTCTGCCCCAAGCAAGATTGCCGTCCTCGTCCGTGACTTGCTTGTTAAACCAATGCCCTACGTACTGCCCTGCGTTTGCGTCAAGATATACGTAACGGTTTAGATCAAAATCCCAAAATCCGTGCTCGCTTATTACCTTTACGTGCGTTCCGTCCGAGAAATAAAGATTGATTATTTGATACTCTCTCGCCTCGTCGCTGTCTATAAACAGTATAGGTGCTGTATCAAAACTTCCCGTGTGCAAATTCCACACCAACAGCATTTCGTTTCCCGTCAGCGTTTCAACGGGCACTTGACTTCCGTCCGCTAACGTTATCAGCGTTCCTGCCGCTACGCATTCTCCTGATGACGGAGGCGTATAGGTGTAAAATATAACTATACTTCCGTCACTTCCAGACGCCGAGCCTATGTAATTGGGATTATATACCGTTATTTGTCCCGTGCTACTACTAATATGAAGTTCAAGCGTTACCGTTATAGTGCTCGTCGTATAAGATACACCGTTTATTGACCAGCTATTAAACGTATAATTACTATACGACGGTGCCGTCATCGTAATTCCTATTCCACTTTGAATATATACAGTATCCACACCTACTGACGTGCTATCGTTGAAATTCAATGCTTGTCTTTGCACGTCTCCAGCGATTCGTTCCCAATGTGCGTATAAAATACCGCCTCCTTCTTGATTCCACGTTTCATCCGTACTTACAGCCTCCATGCTGTAGTACACGTTGTACATAAACTTTAATTCGCCCCTTACGTAACAAGTTCCATAACCATTAGGCTGTGAATAATACCCCACGAATTTATAGTGTTGCCTGCTAGGCGCATAGTTAATCACTACTTGCTCACCATAATAAACAGTCGTCGTTTCCGTTAAATTATTGTATCCCAAGTTTAACGTTATAGTATAAGGTACTTTTTCCCAATGCGCAAACAACATCACATCGTCTTCTTCTTTATCCCAGTTCCTTGTGCTTTCCATATTCTCGTCATAATATTGTTTGCCATTACCATTTTCTTGGTCATAATATCCTAAAAATTCATAACCCGTCCTTTGTGGTACAGTACCAGAAGGCATTGGACGACCAAGCCAAGCAGTTATATTTTTATATGGCTCTATAGCATCATCATAACTGTATAATATAATTGAATGTTTAAAAATCGGCTCCAACCCCTCAAATTTCGCGTAAAGCACCGTGTCCTGCTTTACATTCCATACTAAACCATTATAATATATATTACCATTCTTATCTATCCAATTTTCAAAGGTATTTCCATTTAATGTCGGCTCTATAAGTTCAGTTGTCGTCGCTCCATAATACACAAAAAACGTATTATATTGTTCACCCTGCACACACAGTGTAATATGTATTGAAATTTGCTGCACATAGCTAGAATAATACCAAAAACTTTCGCTGTATTCATCCACTCTGTCGTATGGTACATATACCATAAAATCACTATCCGCAAAAGCATTTTCCTCAATTTCTGGCACTACAAAAGAATAGAAATAAATTTCTTCCAAATTCTCACAGTTCGCAAATGAATATGCTCCAATACTAGTATTGCCATCAATACGTAACTTCCGTAAGTTAGTATTTCCATAAAAAGCATAATCTTCTATTTCTGTTACCGTACTAGGTATTGTTACGGTACTGGGTATTTTTCCCGTCGCTATAACTTTTGTGCCTGCCTTATTATACACTATATTGTTTTCAGCCTTATAATATGGATTAGTATCATCAACTGTAATAGCAAAATTATTGCACCCAATAAAAGCTCCTTCTTCGATATTTGTTACAGTACTTGATATTTCTATTTCTTTAGTCTCAAAATTATTAGTAACTTGTGCTAAATTTTGAAATGCATTCTCCGCAATACCCGTTGCTCCTTCTGGTATTATTACTTCTCCATCAAAACCTAATGGTGGCGTATAACTCACGATAACATTATTACTATCAAATACAAATCCTTCCCAGTTGTATACTATATAATATATCTCACTATTATACTCCTTATTACCTACCGTTAAATCTCCTAATTCACCAATTTCCTCATTATTCCATATTAAATCATTTGATGGTTGGTGCTTATATTGTAGTGGGCGTGAATCTCCAGGCTTGTGCGTCCAAAAACCTTCTTCTTTATGATATTTCATAAAATGAAAATCCTGTAAATATGGATCCATTGTTTGTCTAACACAAATTAACTGTTCATTATTCAATAATATTGTGGGTCTTATATTAGTAATGTACACATCACCATACGTACCTAACGCAAGCAAATCGTTTTTAACCAATTGAGCAGTACGTGAAATTGGTTTACTGTAATCAACACACTCCCCAAACATATACCCAGGACTTCTAAATATATCATTGCAATTTATTGCATAAGAATAACAATTATAATTTACATAATCATCATCCCAATCTCCATATACCTTATTATCCTCAGTTTCCCTAGGAATAGATGTAGTAGTATAAAGAATAACACTTTCTTCTGCATTAACTTCTTCTGCTCCAACTTGAAATATTGCGTTGCTTTCCGTCCTAATACAAAAAACTGACAACACTAAAATTGACACTAAACTAAACAATACTACGTTTAATATTTTTACTCTTTTAAATTTCGATCCCATAAACTTATCCTCGTTTTTTCTTTTTGTTCTATATATTGATCTATTAAATTTCTTACTTCACTTTCTTCTCTCGGAATAATCAAATATCCTTGTTGCAAAATTATAGGGTGATAATCTCCTTGATAAACTTTATCTCTTACAACTTGAATAATTGCTATCCACACTACTTTTTCATCTTTTATAACTAGCGCTGTAACATAATCATAATTTAAAGTGCCGTGATGACCATAATATCCGTCATTTCCATATCTAGACCACCTGTTTTTTTCATCAACTTTAACGTCGATTTCTTTTTCTACAGGTCCATTTTCTCCTGCAATACCTCCAAATTTACAAATAAGCTTACAAGTTGCTTCTTCATTTGGATAATCTATAATTATTAAATTATTTCTTCTTCCTGATGTCCAATACCAAACGTCAAACTTTATAAAATCAAATGAATTGCAAGCAACAATTAAAACAATTATCAATAGCACTTTCACAATCGACAACACTACAAGAGATTTCTTTCGGTTTTTGTTTTTTGGCTTATCCGTCATATTCTCTCTCCTTTTACAAAATTTTGCGATACTGAAACGTATTTACAGTATTATTATACTGCGTATATGTATGCTTGTCAATAAGTTTTTGCAAAAAATATACTAATTCTTTGCAAAATATGTAAAAAAGACTTACCATCGTGGTAAGTCCTTTTTAGATTTTTTTGGTTTTCAACACAGTATTACTGTTGATTTTCCAACGGCTCGGTATCCTTTTGTTCTTGATTTTCGGTCGTTTCGTTATTATCAAGTTTCTTCTTTTTTCTTGCTTTGACTTCGCTGACAACGACGTTAGACAAAGCAACGAGGGCTAGCACGTTGGGGATAACCATAAGGTAGTTAAACAGGTCCGCAAGTTCCCAAACGATATCATTAGACAAAATCGAACCCAAGAAGATAAACGCAATGGACAATATCGAATATACAATCGTCGCTTTTTTGCCGAACAAATAGTTGAAATTGATTTTACCGAACATATTCCAACTGATAATGGTAGAAAAAGCAAAGAAGGTAAGGCAAACGGCGACGAAAATCGCGGAAATCATATTACCAACGTCACTTCCATTAAATAACGTTGCAATACCTAATCGCAACATATTTGATTTATCAACGCCTTCCACCGCGCCTGCACTAAGCACTCCGCCACCTGCATAGAGCGTAGAAATTACAATTAGCGCCGTAAGCGTAAGCACGACGAACGTATCAATAAACACACCAACCATAGCAACCGTTCCTTGCTCGTGAGCGCTCTTTACGTCGGCAAGCGCGTGAGCGTGAGGAGTTGAGCCCATACCTGCCTCGTTAGAAAATAGTCCACGTTTTGCGCCCTGACTAATCGCCGTTTTTATCGCATAGCCTATGCTACCACCTATAATGGCGTTAGGCATAAAGGCATATTTGAAAATCATACCTATTGCCTCGGGCAAAACGGTTATATTTGCAAAAACAATCACAAGTCCGCCCAAAAGATACACGACTGCCATAATAGGCACTAATTTTTCGGTAACGGACGCCAAACGCTTTATTCCGCCTATAAAGATAAGCGCGCATAATACCGCTACCACCACGCCTATAACCCAAGTGGGAATTGTGGTTGCGCTAGAAACCGCCTCGCTAATGGAGTTCGACTGCACCATACTGCCCATAAAACCAAGCGCAAGTACAATCGCCACGCTGAAAAAGCCTGCCAAAAATTTACCAAATTTGCCCTTAAATGCTTTTTTAATATAATAAACAGGTCCACCTGCGACGCTACCGTCTTCGTTAACCACTTTCGTTTTTTGCGCAAGCACCGCCTCGGCGTAAATAGTAGCCATACCAAAAAATGCTATTACCCACATCCAAAATATTGCGCCCGGTCCACCTATAAGAATTGCTCCGCTTGCGCCTATAATATTGCCCGTACCTACCTGCGCGGCAATCGCAGTAGTAAGCGCCTGAAACGAACTCATACCACTCTTTTTACTCTTATCTCTTAATTTTATCTTACCAAAAACGTTTTTCATACCTTCGCCAAAGCAACGAACTTGAACAAATCGCGTTCGTATGGTGAAAAACACACCCACGCCCACTAAAATAAAAAGCAGGGCGTAATCCGTAAGATACGAATTAATTGTTTGAATCACTTGCAATACTACTTCCATAAAACTACTCTCCTTTAATTTTTTACAAACAACAAAAAAAGTGTCCCGAACGAAAACGGAACACTAAAAAATTACAAGAATAATTTTTGCCCTGTCCTTTTGCCTGAGAGATTCAGCATTTCGCCTTACACCTTCGGCATCCGATTGGTTACGGAATTCTCCAGAGTTCCTTCCACCGTCGGTCCAAAAACGTTCCTACGGTTTCGCTAGGTTATTAAGTTGGCATTATATTACACTATTTTCGCTCACTTGTCAACAAAAAATATATATCTATTTGAATTTTTCTATATTTTTTTCCACAAGTAAGTACGTTTCCAAAAACGGCGTGTAACGCACCCGTTATTTTAAGCCCTTAAGGAATTTATCGGCAAAGTACGTCCAGGATTTTGCCTCGGGCAAAATCTGGTAATCGTAAAGTCCCGTGCGCTCGTCACAGCACGCAGCGCCGTGTTCGCCGTCAGCGAAGATATGGCTTTCGACCTTGACCTTGTTTTTGAGAAGCTCAGCCGTATAAAGCACGGTCGCCATAGGATTTACGCAAGTATCCCCTGCCGTCGTCCAAAGGAAGGTAGGCGGATTTTTGGGCGTAACGCTACGCTCGAGCGACATCGCTTGCACTTCAGGACGGGTAAGGTCTTCCGTGCCGAACAAGTTTTTGAACGAACCGGTATGGCTGTCGACGTAGATTACGGGATAGGAAAGCACGACTGCTGCCGGGCGCGCGTCAAGCTTTTGCCCTTTCAGCTCGGGCACGGGCAAGTTATCACAGAAGTTTGCAAGGCTCGCAACGAGGTGTCCGCCTGCCGAAAAGCCAACGGCGTATACTTTGCTTGCGTCCGTGCTATGCGCCTGCGCGTTTTTCTTTACCCAGTCCACCGCCGCGGCAAGCTGAGTAAGCGCGGTCGGATAGCGGTAATCGGGCGCTATGGAGTAAGTAAGCACGTAAGCGTTATAGTGGCGATTAAAAAAGTCTACTGCGATAGGATCACCCTCGCGCTCGGACACGAATCCGTAGCCTCCGCCGGGCGCGACGATCATTGCAGGCAGGTTTTGGTTATAAGGCGCCATTTCACCCGTGTTTTTGTGCAAAAAGCATTTGAGCGTTGCGTTTCCTTCGATTCCGTAAAGCTCGGAAAGATTGATAGTAACGATTTCCATATCCTTTTCTCCTAAATAATTATAATTTCGTTAGTTTTTGGGCGAGAAAGCTTACCCTCGTCGCCGTAGCCGATTGCGGCACATCCGTAAACGCGGTAACCCTCTTTCATTCCTAAATCTTTAAGCACGCTCGCGATAGGCTCGCGCTCGCAAATGGACGAAAGCTGGTTTATCCAGCAGCTACCCAAGCCCAGCCCGTATGCGCATAGGAACATATTTTCAAGCGCACAAGCGCAGTCCTCGGTCGGACGGATTTCATTTTCGTCGCACGCCGTCACGATAAGCACGGGCGCATTATAGAAAAAGTTGAATTCGTCCTTACTACTACGCGACTTAACACGCTCTCTCGTCGCCTCGTCCACCGCACTTTCCACCGCATAATTAAGCGCAGAAAGCACTTTTTTGTCGGTAATAGCGATAAACTGTCGCTTTTGATTATTGAGCGCGGAAGGAGCGTAAGCGCCTGCTTTAAGTATCATATCCAGTTTTTCGCGCTCGACGGGTTTGTCGTAGTATGCGCGCACACTTCTTCTATTAAGTAAAGCGTCGTAAATTTCCATAATTCACTCCTTATCAAATAATGTTTTATATGCGTTATTTTCCGCAACCTTTACAGGACGCGCAATTTCCACTACACGAGCCCTTTTTAACGGCGTTAACCCATACCTTACCGCTATATTTTTGCTCGGTCTGACCGCCACACTTAGGGCACGTCGGGTAATTACCACCGCTGACTAACTCTTCGTACGAGTAACCGCACTTTTTGCAAATAAGTTCGATAAAAGCCATTTTTTCACCTCAATATAATTTTACCACCTATCCGCGATTAAGTCAAGGAACAGGTGGCAAATTTTTCTACTTTTCTAAATGTGATACCGTCGTGGCAACCACGTCGTCTACGTTTACTTCGTCCACACCGAAAATGGACGTTTTAAGTTTGTTGCGAATCGCGTCCTTCCACACGGCGCTTATTGTTTTCGTTCCACCGCGCATACCCAAAATCGAGCCTACCGTAGCACCGTTACAGTCGGTATCAAAACACGCCTGCACCGCCATACAAATGCTTTTACCGTAATCACCCTTGCCCCACAGTAACGCTGCGGTTACTATCTCAGCGTTAGAAATGGTATGACACCAATCGCCCGATTTTTCATCCCAGCGCGAGTGAATATCTGCGATAATCTCTTTTTCGCTAACGCCCTTCTCGTACGCATCTATTACCGCAACGACGTTTTTGTAAAGCCTACTCGTTTGTGGAATACAACGAAGACCTGCTTTTATAATCTTGGTTATATCGTTTTCAACTGCGCTTTGAGCGATCATTCCTGCCACCCACATTTCGCCGTAAATACCGTTTTTGACGTGGCTTATACATGCGTCCCTATACGCCATTTCCGCCGCCTTTTCAGGGTTACCTGGGTTGATATACCCAAAGTAATCAGCACGTATTTGCGCACCTATCCATTCACGGTAAGGATTCTTATATTGTGCAGAATACGGGGGTACGTACCCGTCGATAAAGTTCCTGAACGCTACTCGCTCAGCCGTACAATAGGCGTTTTTGGGTTGAAAATCCAACCACACGCGACTGACGTCGTAGGGCGTAAAATCACGACCGTATTTTTCAATAAGAACTTGGGCAAGCACGGTATAATTAGTGTCGTCGTCAACGGGCGCACTAACGATACTGTCGGGATAGAAACCGTCACGACGAGGGTACGAATATTTTTCATCCACTTCCTTGGTAAAATCGCTACGGTGAATATATCTGGTCATAGGGTAATTGCCCGTGTCTTTCAAAAACGCGGTCAAATCGCTCAGTCCTATTCCCTCAACGGGTTTTCCAAGCAAACATCCGCAAATTCTACCCACCCACGCGCCTTTGATTTTATCGGCGATAGTTTTTTTGTCGTAAGCGGTCACTTCGCACCCCTCGCAAAGTGTGCGTATCTCGTCGTAATTATTTGGCTCGTTATACTCGTAACCTACTCTCGTGGGCAAACTATGCTGAATATTAAACAAAACGTCCGCTAATTTTTCCTTATGCTCACTAACGGGCAATGCAATTACAGCGTCAAAAAGCTGTTTGTACTGCTCGATATCCTTTCCCTCGGTATAGCATTG
The DNA here is from genome assembly GCA_017623435.1 of Clostridia bacterium. Classification (GTDB taxonomy): domain Bacteria; phylum Bacillota; class Clostridia; order Christensenellales; family Pumilibacteraceae; genus UBA10677. The sequence continues at coordinate 86,050 of JAGAPD010000008.1, read as the reverse complement.
AGAATATTCAACCTCCAACTGACGGGAATAAACTTCCCATACGTGCATCGTCGAATATTGCGGTTTTAAGCTTATTTCGTACGCAAGCGAGTCCTGAATACGCGACGACGGATCAAATACGAGATTATCAAGCGAAACGTTAAAACGCTTTGCTATCGTTACGAGATTATTAAGCTCAGGCAATGCGTTACCCGTTTCCCACTTTTGTACCGCCTGGCGAGAAACTCCGCAAAGTTCAGCTAACTTTTCTTGCGAAAGTCCAGCTTTCGTTCTTAATTTATAAATCATTTCCGATAAAACCATAACTTCATCCTCCTAACCATAGTTTAGCATACAACTATTTACAAATCAACCTATTTTAATAGCAAAAATTGCAACTTACGGTAGCAAAATGCCCGTCCTTTGCGAACGGGCATAATAATTATATTTCTTTACCGTTAAACCTAATCGGCTTTTTGCCAAAGTTTACGGCGGATATTGCGTCGATAATTTCTTCTTTTCTCTCGTCAGCGTTTTCCATTACGCAAACGACGTCGTTAAGGTCGTACGGGCCGTTTCTGAAATGCCCTACGCTCGCACCCACGATTTTTCCGTCTATAAGTAGCGCTTGCAAAATATCGTGGTCGTATTCTTTTTCTTTAACGTTTTCCTCAACGACCTGCTTAATTTCGTCCTCAAAGACCTTGTAAAGCGGATCGTTTCTGTGCATAGGATACACGAAACGGGCACTAACGTCCCCATCCGTTTGTAATATTTGCACGTCGTCGGGGCGCATATAACCTTCGACGGTTGAAACGAGTTTTTTCTCGGCAATCAACTGCTCGATTGCTTGTTTTATCAGTTTGTCCGGCACTTTGTAAAAGTTTTTGAGCATACGCTCGTCAAACTTTACCATACGGTACGCAAAGCGCATAATCAGCTCTTTAAGCGCGTCGATTTTAGTGTATTTTTCCATATCAGCGTCGGGAAATTTTTCGCTAAGCAGATACCACGATCTATCCCATTCGCCGTCGTACTGATCCTCGTAAAGCAAAAATGCCTCCTGAAGCTTGTGAAGGGCGGGCGTAATTTCTTTGACGAGCATACCCGTTTCTTTTTTAATTTGCTGGATATTCATAGGACCGTTCTTTTCAATTAGGTCCATCACGATTTGCTGACTGTCCGTAAACTTATCTATGGGCTTACGGTAAAGCGCACCAAACAGATTTAAGTCCTCAGGTACTATCCACCCCAAGTTTCCGCCTGCAAATCTGCCCTTTATAAGTTCACGCTTATTTTGGCGCTCGCGGTTAAACTCGATATCGTCAAAGTCCGCGCGGAAAGATAGCGTAGGCGGTTGACCAAAGCCGTTCCAGTACACGTTTTGACCGGGCTGAAGATCCCTATACAAAAGCAAATACTGCTGAACGTTTGCCTTTTTTACGAGGTGTTGTCTTTTTATCAGTAAACCTGAAAACTTATCCATTTTCTATCCCCTTCTATTCACTTTTCTCTTCGCCCACTTCTTCAGCGCTGGCGCGTTTCATTTTTTTAAGCACGAAAATTATGTAAACGACCGCAACTGCGCACACGAGCGCGGAAAAGAGCGCGCAAAGCTGTTGAGCGTACACGGTCATTCCAAAGATATTATTTCCGTTATTTTGCACGAGCGTTACGAGCGGACTGAGCACCGTCACGATCAAAAAGCCAGCCACGCCTGCCACCGTTTGTTGAAAAGCGTAAGCAACCGTTCTTCTTTCGGGAGCGACGTAATCGTAGATTAAATTTATGGTCGCGCTGTTTATAACGGACATTCCGATAGCGTGCAAGCACAAGAAAATAGGATAAAGGATTTTACCGTTTTCAGGAGTCGTGCACGACGCGACGGCGAAGCCTACGAATTCAATTGAAAAACAAATGACGAGCGCGGACGCAAACGATTTTTTGTCTGCAAACTTGCCCATCGGACGAGAAACGAGCGCGCGCGCAATCGAGCTTACGATTACCACGACGGACGCAAAAGTAGTCGTAAAGCCAAGTTCTTTGGTCTGATAAGTGCCCATAAACGAAGTGGTCGCGTAGTTAGCAACTGCCCACAAGATAGCGATTACCATAACCTTATACAGCGATTTGTCCTTAATTAGTCCGCTGAAAACGACTTTCACGTTGATTTTTTGTTGCATTTCGGGCGCAGGCTTTTCCTTTGAGAAAATAAGCGTAAGCGTATGTAAAACTGCAATAACGAACAGCGTTATTCCGCCCGTTATAAACGCGCCCTGCATATTGCCTGCCATCTCAAACGAGTCTATCATATAGCCCATAAAGTAGGAAAAAACTATACCGCTTATGAGCGAAACGATTTCCTTGGTCGCCGTAAAACTTCCGCGTTTGTCGTAGTCGATCAGATCCATATACCAACCCGTTTTGGGCGAGTTGATGGCGTTATGAATAATTTGCGCGCCCAGCATCAGGATAAAGAAAAGTACGATCTTTATTCCCGTGTCCACGCCTTCAAAAAGGGGCACGAAATACAAAGCCACGAACAAAAACTGACTGACGATATGCCCTACCGTTACCCAACGCTTTACCGGTTTTTTGTGCGCGATAAAAATTGCAATGAGCTGGAAACCGCATCCAAGCGATACGAACGACGTCAAAATTCCCGTAAGCGAATCGGATATTCCCACGGCAGTAGTAAGTTTTGCCAAATACACTCCGCCCACACCCAGCGCGATAAAATATTCTAAAGCTGCCTCGATTATATACAAAAATCTGCTCGTTTTGTAAACGTCATTACTACCGTTCATTTACTCACCTAAAAACTCTGTTTTTAGCATTTTACTACTTATGCGCGTAAATGTAAAGCGTTAAACGGGTTTTTCTCAAAAAAAATACGGCACGCTTTAGCGTGATACTCTTTACGGAGTATTCACGCTAAGTTATGATTGCCCTTATGGGCAAGTTATGAGTTATAAAATGCTTCGCATTGTTATGATTGGCTTCGCCAAGTTTTAGGTTAGATGGGCAATCATATCATAACGCTTGCCGTGCAAGCTCATAACGGTGAGCGAAAGCGAACCTCATAACTCCAAACTGAAACCAACAAAAAAAGAGAGAACATTTCGGATTTAACCGATTTATTCTCTCTTTCTACTTGCAATAAGGGCTTGAACTTAGCACATTCTGTATTTGTCCAGACAAATGCGATGCTCGTATTTAGCAGAGCTTTCAAATTCTCCGCTAAGAAGCGCACCGCAGTTTTTTACATCACGAGCGAGCCTTGCTCGTTGTCTACCACTCGAAGGATATCACGCTCCGTGCCGTCGACCGCGTCAACGTACACGAAATAGTCAAGTCCTTCGTAAACGCCGTTTACCTCGTAGCAAAGCCACTCTCGTCCCACGTCGTCGGGAATAACGGCAAGGCGCACGCTTTTTACGTCAAGCTTATCGCTAACGAGCGAGCGCGCAGTCTTTTTGCTGATAAGCGCACTAAAATTGCGCGGACGGTGGTTAGCACAATATCCGCTCGCCTCAACTCCGAGCAAAGCACCGTCGTCAAGCGCAACCTTTATCTTCACAAGATCCGGGTAGTAAATCGCGTCGTCCACTTCGGGCGCGAGGTTGACGTAGCCCACCCCGCCTATCGCGTTGTACCACACCACGCTTAACTTTCCGTAGCCCGTGTTTTTAGCGTATTCAATCGCCTTTTTATGCGCCTCACGCTCCGTCAAATTTACTTCGTTTACCGCTCTGTTTCGCTCGTATTCGACCACCATTCCACCTTGCTCCGTGACCGAAGCGAACACCTCGTCCCCCTCCGTTTTGCCTAAAAACTGAAAAACGTTAGCCTCGCCTTCACTCATTCCGATATAGTCGATTTCGCTCACGTTAAGTTTTTTTACGGCTGCTTTCGCCTCGTCTACGCTAATCGGTTTTTTGCCGTCAAGCGCGTACCACGAATGCTTTTTCGCATCCGAAAACGGACCGTCGTAAATAAGCTCGGGGTACTCGATCGACTGCGATTGCTCGTTTTCAAAGGTAAAATTATAGCCCTTTGGAAGGAGTAAATTTTCGCCCTTTTGCATACTTATCATACCGTTATCAACGTTCATAGTGCGCAACTTAGCGTTAAGCGAGCGAATGGTGAAATAAAGCTCTCTCGCCTGCTCCTTGTACGTGGTCACGTCGCTCTTTTTTACTACCGCTTTCGCGTAGCTACGACACCAGTCACCCACTTGGTTAAAGTACTTTTCGGTCGCCATAATATCACTTTGCTCTAACGGTAGCGAGGAAAGGGAGGCAGACGCAAGGGAGGCCTGCGCGCTCACTTCGCTTATAAGCGGAACGCTCTCACTTTTGGCGCTGGTTACCATCAGCTTTGACAGGTTGATTTCCAAATTATTTACGCTGTCGCACATATCGTAATAACTGCGTCTATAAACGCCCTCTAACGCAAAACGGCTACGTACGCCCTCGCCGTTTATTGTAATTACGCCCGTAATCAGCACCGCTACGAGCACGATAAATCCCAGCAAAATTGAAATTATCGGATATAAAAATGCGCTCTCTCTTCTTATCATCTTTGCCCCCTTGCAAACGCGTGTTTGCCTATTTTAATTTCCACCTTAAGCGACCAAATCCACTTGCTCGTCGCGGTAGCAGGATTGTAGTAGTACAAGCATCCGCCCGTCGGATCCCAGCCGTTCAACGCGTCACGCGCGGCGTTATAAGCGGTCTGATTGGGCGTAAGGTTTATTTGCCCGTCGCTAACGGCGGTAAACGCGCCCTTTTGGTAAATTACGCCCGCGATCGTGTTGGGAAAGGAGGAGGAGCGCACTCTGTTAAGCACCACCGCCGCAACCGCAACCTGACCTGCGTACGGCTCGCCTCGCGCCTCGGAATACACGCACCTTGCCAGCAAGTTAAGCTCCGTCGAGGTGAGCGACGAAGATGACGAGGATAGCTTTATCCCAAGCGCCTTTTCCGTTCTTGCTCCCACGATTCCGTCCACGACTAAGCCGTAATCACGCTGAAAATTTTTTACAGCGCGCAGAGTTCTACTGCCCCAAATTCCGTCCACCTTGTAAGTATAATACCCCAGCGTAGACAACCTACTTTGAACCATTCTGATATTAGCCGTCGTGTCGCCTTTAACGATATTTTTCGCCTGCGCGCTGTCTGCCACGCCAAAAACGCTGACCATCAGCGTCAACACGGCTAACATAATCAAAATTATTCTTCGTCCTCTTCTTTTCTGATTTATCATTCGTCCTCCTTAATTTTTACCGAAATACTTTTCCCACAACTCCTTGATAAGCGATTTGTACTGGATATTTCCCTCTCCGCTCGGCTTTACGTAGCAAAGCGGTGGATAAATTACGCACCACCAGTTATCGCCCTTGCCTTCGCCCAGCTCAATGATAAGCGCGTCGTAATAACCAGATTCAATCACGATATCCCCATAAGCGCGAGTGGGAAAAAACTCGTTATTCAGCTTCACCCTGACGCCGTACTTAAAACCGTTTCTCGCCAGTACGTCCTCTGCCGTTTTGTTAATTACGGCTAATTTTTGCGACAGTTTTTTATACGCCTCGTCAAAAGTTTTCACTCCGTCAAGCTCACGCTCAAGATAGTCGTTTACCGCGTCACGCACCTTCAATTTTACTTGCTGATCAGCGCTCGCGTTACTGTTAGCGCGAATGTGTATGCGCAACAAGGCTTGCGTATCGTTATTATGTACGTCGCAACCGCAAAATATTATACACAACGAAAAACAAATCAAAATAGTAACGATTTTTTTCATAAATAAAAACTCCCTGCCGTGTTTCGGCAGAGAGAATTATACCCAGTATGTAGTTTTTTATAACAATTCGTATCCTTTTTTCTTAAACTTGACTTGGTAAACGCGGTAACGGCCCAAAAAAAGTTTGCTTATCGCGTAATCAAAAAGCTCTTTATCTCCGTATCCCACCACCATAGCCCCACTTCCCGTCATCACGGGCGTAAGACCGCACTCGCGCATAATCTCGCTTATCTTTAATATATGCTCGTTTAGCGTTTGCGCGCTGTTTTGAAGGTCGTTAAAAAGCAGTTCCCGACTTTCGCCAACACCCTTTTTAAGTAGCGAATCGACCACCACGTCCACGTCCGTTTTCGTATGAACGCATTTTTCATTCTCGTCAAAAACGCTAAAACATTTGCCCGTGTTTACGTTTCCTTCGCCGGCAATAAGCACCTCGTCGTCACAGTCACAATCAATAAAAGTCAAATCCGCGCCCGTGCCTTGCATTCGCGCCGTACCACCGTAAAGCATATAGGGCACGTCGCTACCTATCTCAAGCGCAACCTCGCGCAGTTCGTTTTCGTCAATTTTTATCTCGTACAATAGCTGCATAGCACGAATAACGCCTGCCCCGTCCGCACTTGAACTACCCATACCCGCGCCCGACGGAATACCGCAAGATATATCGATATCCACTCCGCCAGCGCCGTACACGTCGCGCATCATAACCGCGGAAATATAAGCGTTAGAGCTTTTACTCTCCTCGCCGTCAATAAAAACGTTAACCACGCCGTCGTCACGTTTTTTAGCGTAAATAATATCGTATATGCTAATAGACGACATTACGGTATCGAGAGTGTGCAGTTTATCCTCTCGCCCCGTCACCGCCAAGCACAAATTTATTTTTCCGTAAACTTTTAACTTAATTTCATCCATATAATTATTATAACACTATGACGTTTAGTTGTCAACAATATATTTTACTTACAAAAAATGCAAAAACGGGCACGTACGTACCCGTTTATTTTTATTTTCACTTATTAAGATGACGGTAAATTATAATCTTTTCTCCGCCCTTAAAAGGCAATACGATACCGCTATTTTGCTCCATAATAATCTCAGGCGTGCAAGAGAGCGCTTTTGCCGTTTCCCACAGCGTTTCGCCTGCGTGGGCTACGTGCATTGAATAAGCGCAGCTTCTCTCTTCTCGCTTATCTCCCAGCTCAACTCCACTTATCACGCTTACCGAAGTTTTTTGCCCTACTTCCGTTTCGATAGCAATATCCGCGCGAATATCAATCTCGTTACCGCGACGGATTTTAGCAGTAACGCTAATAACCTCTCCCCAAGCGCACACGAAATCCTCTTCGCACACGTCGCTCGCGCCCATTTTAAGCGAGAGAGGCAGTTCAACTGCTACGGAATTTTTAGAATTCGCCTCGGCACTATAATAAATCACGTTGCCACTCACTACACCCTCAATAAGCACTTCGCCGTCGCCAGCGAGCGCGTTAGTCACGCTAAGACCAACCGCCGTAACCGCCAAAATATTGTCAACTACGGGCATATTCGCGTCCAAAGTAATATTGCCTTCCACCCTGTCAAAAAGCGTTACGCCCTGTTTTTCGTAGCCTATTTCGCGTTCTTCGCGCTTTAACACAAGCTCGTGCGTAGCGCTAAAAGCGTCGGTCACGACTTCAACGCTCGACTTTGCGTACACGCAGTACGAGAAAGAAAGGTCGTAGTCCACAACGAGCGCGTTAACTTCGTCCGCCTGCTCCACCCTCGCGTTAGCACTCACCTTTACGCGCGCCACTACGCTGTCGCCAAAACGCGCACCAATCGCGCCCATTTCCTCCGAAAAAGGCGTTTCGACCGTAGCCGAGCAAAGTAGCCCGTCGTCCGTACGACCGCAAATTTCGCTGATAATAACGCCCTCTACGCGCACGGTGTCCGTGCCAGCCACGCGCGACTTTACAACCGCCTTGTGCTCAGCAAAAACGATATCGCTAAACTTGACCTTTTCCACCGTGTTGCTCGCCGTAGCCACGCCGTTTCCGTGCGCCACGAGGTTGGAGCAAGTAACCTGTTTAACCTCGGTATACAGCCCCTCGCACTCGCTCGACAAGTAATTAAGCGCGCCCTTAACGTCGCCGTCAAGCGCAATTTCGATTACGGACGCAAGCTTAATTTCGCCCTGCGAAACGTTAGTAACGTCGGTATCAAGCACGCTACCGCGAAGAAAAACGAAGCTATCGCTTTTCACGAGGGAGCATTCGATTTTGTCTGAAAAATCGACGTTATTTTCTACGCAATGGTTTTCGCCCTCGCTATCCACGAACAAAACTTTAAAGCACGTCCTACCCGTGTAGCGCACCTCGCCGGCAAAAACCTCCGCGCCACTCATAACGCAACGGGCGTCGATACACAAAACGCGCGCAATGCTAACTCCGTGCGGTGGAATAACGCGCGTTTCAACTACCGATTGCGCTTTACACAACCTCTGCTTGCAGTTAAAACTCAAATCTTTATAAACGGGTTCAAATGACATCAGTCGCCTCCAAATATGCAAATATCACTATATTGTATGGCGCACTTTTCTAAAATAGAACGAAAAAGAAAAAACGGCTCAACCGTCCGTTTTCTCTTGATTTTGCTTGTCCGACTTTATCGCAAGCGGTTTTAACTTGATATCGCCACAAACGACGTCGCTGTACGAGCAGGACAACGAATTGCCCGTACTAAGCCCGACCACGCTCAAAACGAACACGGACGGATAAATCGCGGTGATTTCGCCGTCGTAACGGTCCACCTTTTTTCTGCCACGATTGACGCTGACGCGCAGTTTTTTACCCACGAGCGCGCGCACGTCCTTTTTAACCTCTTCAATACTAACAGCGCATTTTCTCATACGGTAATTGTTGCCCAAGCGCGCAAAAAGTATACGGGCACACAAAAAACGGGCTGAAAAACCAGTCCGTTTTAATTGCGCAAATATTAGAAGTCGTCTTCCTCGTCTTCCTCGTCCTCTTCTTCGTCTTCGTCCTCGAAGTCCTCGTCGTTAGGCATATCGTCGTAATCGAAGTCGTCCTTGTAGCCGTAGGAATCCTCGTCTTCCTCGTCCTCTTCGTCCATTTCCTCTTCTTCAGCAAGCTCGGAAAGGGAAATCTCGTCGCTATCGTCCGGATCGTCGTCGTCAACGTACTCGTGCCAATCGTCCTCGTTCTCTTCGGGCTGTTCTTTAGCCTCGCGCTCCTTACGGCACTCGATACACATATCCTCGTCCTCGCCGATATAGTTCACCTTGCAGATAGGGCAAATTTTCTCGCCCGACATTTCGTCGTCGTCAGGGATAAGGATGCTCGCGTCAATAAGTCCCATACTCGCCTTGCAAACCTTGCAAAACTCCTCACCTTCTTCAATGTAGTTCAGCTCGCAACGGGGGCATAATACAAACCTGGGTTTATTCTCACTCATAAAAGTTCTCCGTGTTTTTATCGTTTGGCGTTTTCGCCTTTTGCTTTACTGCAATATTATATGCAAACTGCGCCTTTTTGTAAACTGTTTTGGGGCTGTTTTTTAAATATTATCGTTAATTTTAATAATTTTTACCTTGTTTTCGCGCGCGTAACGCTCCGTGTACGCACTACCGCCACTTTCCGCGTAGTTCAGCGACAAAAGTATACTCGCTTTGTCCACCATATAACGATTGCGTTTTAAGGGCGCCCACTTGCTTCCGTGCTCGCTAACTACCGTCACGAAATCGCAACCCTTTATCGCTTTTTCGTAACGCTCGCGCTCGCTCCTCGGCCAAGTCCGCTCTTGCCCGTGGTACGGTACCGCCCCTTCAAGCATTACGCTCGGATACTCCGCTTTGAGCGCGATAACCGTTTCGGCGAAATAAAGGTCAGCGCCGTTAGCCATTCCGCAAACGAAAAGCACTACGCCCTGCTCGATAAGCGAACGCACCTTTTCGCGCAAAATCGCCTTGACGGAAACGCACTCGCTATCGCTCTCGTCGTTGCCCCACGGAAGCCTGTGAGGACGGTTGCCCGTGAACGCACACGTCGCACTTTTCGCCACCTGCGGTATTAAATTAAGCTCGCTATATTCCATACCCCTACATTATACCACACTCTCAAAAATATTGCAACTACCGAAGGTAGTTTAGTAGCCGTCAAAGACGGTTTCGTAGGCACGGAATATGTTTTACAACTTTAAGACCATACCGACAAGTTTGACCACACGGTATGGTCTTATTTCTTTTAAAGCCTCCATCTGACGAGGGAGGTGGCACGCGCTAGCGTGACGGAGGGAGAGACCACCGAAGGTGCTTTACTATAAACGGGCGGATACTATCCGCCCCTACAATAAACCGTACGGGTTACATAAAAGCCTCCCTCCGAGAGGGAGGGGGACCGCGTTAGCGGTGGAAGGAGCGCCTACGACGACAAAATATGCTTTCGTAAAAAATATACGTCCTCACGGTATACGGGCGATTCGTGAATCGCCCCTACGAATGCCGTACGGCATATAAACGAAATGGGCTTAAATAAACCGATTACGCATATAAGCCCGTTAGATCCTTCGACTGCGCTCAGGATGACACCGTTATTTGACCAAACAAAAACACAAGTAATACAGTTGCCTCCCTTGTGTAAAGGGAGGTGGCACGCGTTAGCGTGACGGAGGGAGAGACAGCCATAGGCTGTTTCGTAGGCGCAGAATAAAGTACACGGGTTGTAGACCTATGCTAACGCCTTTGACCGTGTGGTATACGGGCGACTAATAGTCGCCCCTACAAAACCGTACGGCTTATACACTCACTTGTCATTGCGAGGAGCATCACGCGTTGTCATTCTCGAGCGCAAGCGAAGAATCTCGCGTGGCGACGAAGCAATCTCAAAAAACAAGCCCAAGTTACGAGATTGCCACGCTAACGCTCGCAATAACACCCCTACCAAAAAACCACAAAATAACAAAAACCACCGAGTACGTCCTCGGTGGTTTTTCGTTTTAGAGTAATTTTTAGGTTATAAGATCACTCGCGTATTTGTTGAACAATTCAATCAACTCTTCGTAAGTAATCATACTCTTTCCTACCGCTACCTTCAAGTATTTTACAGGTATACAGCATTCAAAGATTTCATACGAGAAATGTTCCGCAAAGTCCTCGTAAGTATACAAGCCGTACTTCTCGATATCCGCAAGCATCTTTTCTTCGTCATACTGCAAATTGTCAGCATACTCGAAGTAGTTAAACAAGCCGTCGATTGCACCAGGCAACGAGAATAAGCCGTCAATGAAGTAATTGAAGTGATATACCGTCGTGATACTGTAAGGCGCAGTATATTCTTCGTCAAGACTTGCCTTAATTAGCGTTACGCGCTTATATCCACTTTCAGCAGAAAGCGCAAACTCGTGTCCGACAAACTCGCTGTAATTCTGCTCGGTAACGTAAACGTACTTGTTAAGCGTAAGGTCAAACAACGCATGCTCAAAAATAAGTTTCGTAGCAGTTCCGTCGCTAAACTCAAGATTGATTACGTTATAGTAGCCATACTCTCCGCGTTCAAGGAACAAGATATGCGCAGGCTCGTACTCACCCGTGAAGTGATTAAATACGAGCAATACGTCGTCAGCCGTTACGTTCTCTACCGCCTTTTGCGTTCCGTCCGCAAGAGTTATAAGCGTACCAGCCGCGATACAAGATCCAGTGCTTTCCGACTCAACCGTAATTACGACATTACCATCTACAGTATGAGTAACACTCCACTCACTATTGCCATCATTGTCCACATCAGCACCTACAGATAATGCCGTAATTTTATATCTATTCTTTGCTGTTACCGTGATTGTTAATATCGTTCCATCTGCAACTGTAGCACCTATGCTATATGAGTTACCATCACCATCTATTATAGTAGGCGTATTAACTTGATTAGTGTTATAATTTGCTGTTATTGTACGCATAGCGACTTCTGCTTCCCAAGCACTACCATTAGACGTATACTTTTTGTTTCCTAAATTTATAATATTTCCTTTAGTGTTTACGTCTCCTTTTGCGCTTTGCGTAACGTATTCAGTTTCGCTACCATTAGGAACACGAGCTTTACCATCAGTAGTAAGGAAATATCCACCTTCGCCGTCAACAACATATCCTAATAACTTAAGCCCTGAAACAATACTACTCATATATGGCGACGCAACGCTAATTAATGTACCATCTTTTTGGCTATCGTCTTTTTCGCTCATTGTTTCTATCATTCCATTACCTTCCCACTCAGTAATAGATAAGGTAGACGCATTGATAGCCAATACTGCATCTTTTTGTCCAGGCTGAACATAACCACCAAAACCACCGTTTATAGTCGCCTCGCCATTTACAATCATTTTTGCCATATCACGCGCAGGATATGGACTACCACTACTAATGGTGGGATCAAAAAACACGTTAGCGTTATCAGCAGTATTTTCACTTTCCGTACGTGTGGATTTTGGATAAAATATTACGTCTGCACTAGTATTAAGTATAACTCCTTTATTTACCGTAACGGTAGATCCACTTAAAAATTTCGTTTTATGCGGTATACTAAAACTACCACTACGCAAGTTAATATTATATTTCCAACATACCGGAAAGAAATAGTTTGACGTGGACATTGATACGTCAAATGCCAAAACTTTTATTGATAAACTTAATTGCCCTAAACTTCCACCCTCATAACAATCCATATCGATAGTACTACCAGTATTATACATACCAGCCGCTTTGCTATTATATAAAGTTTTGTCTATATTATATTTTAATTCAACTCTACCGTTCGAATTAATAATACTATCTTGTTTTCCCACTACTTTTAACGTTATAAGGTTATGTTGTGCAGGTATTTTATCACCATCAATACCCATAAGCCTCAACATAGTCCCACCTAACCCTCCAGCTATATTTTGAGCGGCAGACAAATCAACTTCATTAGAGAAAATATCAGCATAACCATAAATACTTGCAGTATTGTTACATACAATTTTAGATTGTACGTTTGGCATATCAAATACGTTAAACGGATAAATTTTATGATACCTATTCATTGCAACAGCAATCGTACTACGAGCTGAATTATAATCATAAATAACGAAAGGAGCATATAAATTACCTGAAGTAAGCGTAATTTGACTACCATTATTTGGATTAATTTCTTTAATATATCCAAGACAGTCAACCGTGCCATTTGACACGATCTTTGCATTGTTATCCATTAAAATTTGGGTATAATACCCCGAAGTATGACCTGTCATACCAGAACTAGTATTGCCTACAATAGCACCAACGTTTAACGTACCACCAGTTTCAATAGCAAGAGTTACACCCTCTCCAATTGTAAGTTGATTTTTTAGGTTTACATAAATATTATTCGCATTAGCAACATCAGAAAAAGAATCAAAACTCGTTTTAGCAGTAGCTCCTGAACGCAAATCAGAATAGGTATAACCTACCATATCTTCCGCTTTGTCCATAACTTTAGTTCTATGCGAATAGTTTCTTTCGGTTTGACCACTTTCAGCGCCATATGTTCCATCATTATCGTCAATATGCAACGTAAGCGTTGTATTGCTAGGTACAGCACAATCAGTTTTAATGGTTGGGTTTGCGCCAGGCAACACGTAAACCGTTTCATTAGCCTTTACTGAAGTAAGAGCCTTTTCGACAGTACCATAAAAAGTCGTGCCAATACGCGCAACTGGATAAATAGGTACAACCACAGCATCATCAGAATCACGAACGTCACTAAGTACGTTAGCCGTATATTCTACCGAAAAATAATTAGTAGTATCCGTAGGAATAAATCTTAACAGTACAGTACTAGGAAACGCTTGAAATTTATCAGCCAACAAAGTGGACGTTTCAGCCTTTTTTGTATGTAACTCACTAACGTCACAATCAGTAAATTCTATTTGTTTTGTATTAACACCATTATCAGCAAAAACAAATCTGCCTGAAACAGTATTCCCCTCGTCATCAGTTACGCTAAGAAATCCAGCCTCAAGAATTACCGTTCCTCCGTCATACGCTCTGTTTTCAGCAGTATCAAACCGTTTGTATTCCTCATTTAAATAATATACTCCTCCACCATTAATTTTAGGAGTTTTCTTCGTTGTTGCTAAAAAATTCGGACCTGCACTTATTTCGCCGAAAATAATCCACGTAGAAACGCCTGCCGTCATTATAACGGTAGCTAAAATCATTATTATAACCAAAAGGTATTTGTTCTTAAAAATTTTCAGTTTAGTTCACTCCTGTAATTTTTGCACTAGTATGAAAAATTGGCTCACTACCTATTACTGCATAGAATGCATCAAAATCCTGCACGTCAAACGTGTAAGTTATTGTAAATTTGTACGTTTCCAAATCGCTTTTCAAAATATTATTAAAATTGATTGTATACGTATAAAGTTGGGCTGATACTTGGGGTGTTTCCGTCGTGCCAATTCCCCCCTCTTGCGACAACGTGGCATTTACAGTAGTTCCACTAATCCCAGTAAATATATTAAGCGAGTTTTGACCACTAGTTGCACGAAGAGTTATTATTGCTTGAAGTGAATCATACTCCGCCCCAAAAGTTTCAATGCAAGGATTTAAGTTGATTATGTAATGTGCTTTGAGTGTAGCTACTTTACGAATTACGTTATCGACAATAAATCCACCTTCGTAATACTCAAACACTTCTAATCCGTCAGCATTGCCGTCGTTTACGTCAGCACTTTTATCAAAGCTAATATATACTGTACTTTGCACTACGTTGTCCGCCTTGATACTGCCAGTTAGCGACTGTCCGCCGATTTGGTTGGTGATATTCCACGAGGAAAAGCCTATGCACACCAGACTTACGAGCGCAAACACCCACGATATATGATATATGATTTTAGGATTTTTCATAAACACGCTCCTATGCTTGCGCTTTTCCATTTTCAGGTAATTCCCGAACTTCGCAACAATTCCTTAATACTATTACGTATATATTATATGATACAAATTTGTATATGTCAAACAATTTGGCGTAGTTACATATATAATTATTTTATGGAAATTAATTTTAATCACAATAGAATTGCCGAACTTCGCGCCTGTCAAAATCTGTCACAACGCCAACTTGCAAAGGAAGTTGGTACTAGTCAGGCGAACGTTTCGCGTTGGGAAAAGGGGGTAAACGAGCCAAGCATTATGGAGTGCTGGCGATTAGCGGACTTCTTTGACGTGAGCATTGATATCTTGTGCGGAAGAAAGGAATATTAAAAAACGGGCTACCACGTGGTAGTCCGTTTTCATTTTTTTATCTATTTATTTTCTTTCAAAAAGCGCGTCGGCGAGCGTGATAAACTGCTCTTTGCTCAGCTCCTCTGCGCGCGCGGTAGGCTTAAGCCCGATGGAAGTAATTATCTCTTCCGCATCCGCTTTGCTCATTCCGTACCCTGCCGACAAGTTATTTACCAGCGTTTTCCTTTTCATGGCAAACGCTTTTTTTACGAGCGTGAACAAAGTTTTTTCGTCCTTGACCGCGATACCGCCCAGCATATCAATTCTGACGACTGCGCTGTCGACG
Organism: Clostridia bacterium; assembly: GCA_017623435.1. Classification (GTDB taxonomy): domain Bacteria; phylum Bacillota; class Clostridia; order Christensenellales; family Pumilibacteraceae; genus UBA10677. The sequence continues at coordinate 70,685 of JAGAPD010000008.1, read as the reverse complement.
TTAGGGGGTGGCGTGAACATATCGCGCTTTACCACTCTCGTAATTTGAGCGTCCGCGCGAAGTGCAACGGACACCGAAAGCGCGCCGTAATCGCCCTTTTTTTCGGTAGCGCAAATACGCTCGGCAACCTCCTTTTGCACCATAACGGTGATGGACGTGGGGCGTCGTTTTCGTTCTAAGAACATAAAAAGGAGGGGCGTCGTGATATAGTAAGGGAGGTTTGCGACCACCTTATATTCGCCACCGACGAGGTCGTCAATTTCCTCGTCCGTCCACTTTGTAACGTCGTCCATAATCACTTCGACGTTGTCGTAGGGAGCGAGCGTTTCGTCCAGAACGCTTTCGAGCGAGCGGTCGATTTCGAAGGCAATAACGCGTTTGGCTTTCTTTGCAAGCGCGCCCGTAAGCGTGCCTGCGCCTGCGCCGATTTCGAGTACCGTGTCCTCGCTCGTGACCGACGCGTCGTCCGCTATCGCATCCAAAAGGTTAGTATCGGTGATGAAGTTTTGCCCGTATTTCTTGGAAAAAGAAAATCCGTGTTTTTTTAAAGTTGATAAAATATCCATATCAGTCAAAATAGGTCGATTGCGTAATCGTGAAGGGGTAATCAAGCGCGTTTTGGGCGCTCTCGATGCAAATTTCTTTGGTTTTTTGACTCATCCCCTCGGGCGCGTACTTGACGGGCGACAAATCTCCGTCCGTAAGCACGCCTGCGAGCGTGAGCCCTGCGATATAGCATCCGTCACTCGTGAGGTGGAATCCGTCGCAAGTGAGCGTATCGCCCATAGCGCTGGTGCGCGCGTTCTGGATTGCCGTCATATTAGGAATGATATCCTCGAAAATTTCCTCGTCCACCTGCTCGCTTACCGCGTTTACTATCGCGCCGTACATAGCGTACTGGTCGCACGCGTACTCGGCAAACTGAGGGTGCGTGCTGTCGTTTTGGTAAGCCCAAGTAGCGTGCCAAACGAACTTCGCCTTAGGCTGTTTTGCGCGCACGTAAGCAGTCAGCGCAGGAATATCCGCGTACGTTTCGCCCTGTCCGCTTTGACCGCTTTGTTGTTGGAAGGTGATTACGTCCCACTCGCACGCGTCAATGCCGTAGTCGATATCCACGCCTGCCTTTTCTTTCCACTCAAGCCCTTCGTTATAGTAGTAAATATAGTCTTTTGCCTTGCTATCGGTGTTGTCAAGATGCATTTTGAGCGAGCATCCGCCGATATACAAGCATCCGATTTTGACTTCTACGCCAAAATCGCGCATAATCGCAGGAACGAATTCCTTCATATTCACGGCAAAGCTATTGCCAACCATTAACACTTTAATTTCTTTCATAATTACTCCTACATAATTACTCGTAAAAGACGATAGACTTAAAAAACAAACGGAACGCTGATTTGCGTTCCGTTCGTGATAAACAAATATAAAGATAATAAATTATCTCTTGGAGAACTGGGGAGCGCGACGTGCCTTTTTAAGACCGTACTTCTTTCTCTCCTTCATTCTGGGATCGCGGGTAAGGAAACCTGCTTTCTTAAGTTCACTCTTGTAGCTTTCGTCAGCAATAACGAGAGCACGTGCAATACCGTGACGGATTGCGCCTGCCTGGCCGGAAAGTCCACCACCCTTAACGTTTACGAAAACGTCAAACTTCTCACCTGCTCCGGTAAGAACGAGGGGCTGATTTACAATGAGTTTAAGCGTGTCAAGACCAAAGTAGTCGTCAAGAGAACGCTTGTTTACGTTTACGGTGCCGTTGCCGGGAACAAGACGTACGCGAGCAATAGCCTTTTTACGTCTGCCGGTACCCCAATACTGCAATTTCTTCTTTGCGGTCGTTTTTGCTGCCATATTAGTTATACCTCTTTACTAAATTAAGAACTTCGGGCTGTTGTGCCTCGTGGTTGTGCTCTGCGCCTTTGTAGATACGAACCTTCTTAAGCATCTTTCTGCCAAGAGCGTTCTTGGGAAGCATACCCTTGATTGCAAGGTAAAGTGCTTCGTCACTCTTTTCAGCCATAAGCTTTTTGTACTGAACCTGCTTAAGTCCGCCCATATAAAGCGTATGATGTGACTTATACTTGTCTTCAAGTTTGTTTCCGGTAACAACGATTTTGTCCGAATTGATTACGATAACGAAATCTCCGCAGTCTGCGTGGGGGGTGTAGGTGGGCTTGTTCTTGCCACGAAGAACTGCAGCCACCTGGCTTGCAAGACGACCCATAACCATACCGGTTGCGTCTACCACGTACCACTTTCTGGAGATATTCTGTTCATTTGCCATAAAAGTTTTCACGGTAATATCCTCAAAAAATTATTTTATTTTGCGTTCCGCACTTTCGTTTCACGCCGAAAGCCGTACCGTCTACCGCCTTTGCGCCGTCCCCGTACGTTCAAAAGGGGCTAACTTTTGGACATAACAAAGGACACCCGCCAAGGTGCTTTAATATTTTATCACTACGGCGCGTTTATGTCAAGCGTATTTCACGCTTTTTTCAACAATTTTGCCTTATTTTAAAAGATTTTTGGCTATTTTTGCTCGTTTTTGCTATATCTGCGGAAATTAACTATTCTATGGAAAGTTGAATAGTTGGAATCGTGGAAATTATGCGCACCGTTAATTGCCGTGCGACACAGATAAACTATATCCTCGCCGTCGAACTGCATATTGACGTACTGAAAGCCCACTTCGTCCGCGCTTTCGTGGCGGTAATCAAGCAAATCTTCCGCCACAGTCCAGTTTTTGCAATCAGGCGAAGTAAGAAGGGAAAGAAGATTTCTCGCGCTGGGGAGCTTACCGTCGTATATGCGCGAGCCTATCGCGTAATAGGTCTTACTAACGCTATCGTACTTAATATCAAATTTGGTATGGTTACAGGGAAACTCGATAAGTCCGTTATACTTTACGGGCTGGTCGGGAGCAGTCACGATATAGTCGGTGATAAGTCCCCAGTTGCGTTCAAGCCCGTGCATCATAAAGCGCGTGAAGTTATGAAGCGTCCCGTCCACTTCCACCAAAACGCCTTCAAGATTACCGGGCGTTTCGCCCTTAGGTACGCCCTCCCAGTTTTTATCGAAGGGCACGGGCGGGGTAAATTCCCAACTGTCGGGGTTAAGCAGGTCGCTATCAACTGGCGCGCTCATAACCATAACCGCGTGATAGCCTCTGCCCCACGAGCCCCATTCCATCGTGTTCCAAATCCTGCCGTCGTGAATTACCACGGGCGTGGGATTTTTGTGTACGCCCGTCTCCCCGTTTTTACCGTTACTGCCGTAGAAAAGCGTTACGGGACGGGAAAAAGTTTTACCGCCGTCGGTTGACTTGCCGATAAGTAGGTCTCCGTATTCGGTGCTTACGGACAGCATATAAAGTTCGCCGTTATGGATAAACGTTTTACCCCAAAAGCACGGGAAAAGCTCGCTAACGTAATTCCAGGTTTTTCCGTCGTCGTCCGAGCGGAAAATAAGCGTGAGGTTTTGCGGATAACCGCCCTTAAACAAATCCATTGACGCAAGCCAAAATCCGTCCGGGTGACGCACGAGCGACGGCGAGCAAAGATACTTGCCCGAAAAGTCGTAATAAGTATCGTCAGGATGCAAATAGTTGACCACGTACCCCACCGTTTTGCCCGTTCTCGCTAATCTTACCGCGCTTTTTTGCTCACCCAAAGCCACGAAAAATTCGTAATCCGTTTGCGTTTTAAGGTGGGTAATTTCAAAGCTTTTTTGCGTAGTTTTGCCTGCTAAAACGAAGTCGTCCGCTCCTCTTTCACGCACGAAAACGGAATACTCGCCGTTCTGACCAAGCCAGTCAAAGCGAATTGCGTATTCGTCAGGCGCGATACGGCAAATATAGATATCGCGTTTTTCACTCATAATGGGCGTATAGGGAGCGTAGCTCCAAAATTTATTACTTTTCAACACCAAAGCTCCTTCAAAAAATGCGTATGTTATACTACTAAATAAAGGCAAACCGTGACGATTTGCCTTTACTTTAACTTATAATCTTTCTGCTATTTCTTTGTTAATCTTCTCTCTAAAAGCAAGATGCCACTGCGCATTTCTAGGATAAGTGCGCCAGCCCTCTACACCCTCTTGTCTCAAAAGCGAGATAACGTAGTCGCGACTCGTGAGCGATTCAAGGAGCTTAAGCGCCATACGGTCTTGGAATGCGTCGAAGAAAACTTCAAGACGGAGCGAGTCCCAAGCGCCCTTTTCGCCCGGGTAAACGACGAAGCTGTCGCCTGCAGGAAAACCGCCGTCGGCGTCCGTAGTTACGAAGGGATTGATTGGGTAATAGGACAAACAGCTGTTATAGAAGTTAAAGCCCCAATGCAAGAATCCCTTTACGCCCGAATCGTAAAGCTGGAATCCGAGAATTCTATTTCTTTGCGAGGGCATACCGATAAAGCGGTTAGTAACGTAACCAGCGTCGTTACTACAGCAGTAATATACCCAGTCCTTTTCGGGATCAACAGGACCATCAAGGTGCGAAATCGCCATAATGGGAATATCAAGAATATCTCTACCCGTCGCGCTGGTTGCGTCCATAACCTTATAATCCTTAATAAGCGGACGGATAAAGTCGAATACCTGCTTAAAGTGGTCGTAATGCTCGGGGCTGGGCTCGTCGGAAATATGGAAGTAAGTTTGCTTGTCAACGCCCTTATTTTTAAGATATTCGTCAAGCCCCGTAAGCATAAGCGTTACGAATTTTTTATACTCGTCGCTAAGCGAGGACGTATCCCAACCGAAAATACGCTTGTAGCCGTTTTTAGTGTGCGCCATAATCTTGGGCACGGCTTTTGCGCCCCATTGCGTAGTAAGGTGGCACATCTCAAAATACTTAATGCCGTGAGCAAGCGCGAAGTCAATAAACTCGTCAAGGCGCGAATAATCAATTCTGTACTCGCCGTCCTCTTCGTAAACCTCCAAAAGCTGAACGTCCAGTCTTTCTCCGCCCACGCGCGTATCAAGGGGTGGCGTATAGAGAGGCACGTAAAGCATATTCATTCCGTGCGTTACGGCGCTGTCGATAAACGTGCCGAGGTATTTATAGAATTTTTCCGACCAAGGCTTTACGTTATAATAATTAGCGATGGCGTCGTAATGCATCCAGTTGGTATAGATAATATCGCTCTCGCCCAGCATAGCGTCGAGAACGGTTAGCTCGAACTTCACCTTCTTCTTCTCGCCGTCCGCGTTGGTCACGATAAGCCCGATATTGTGCTTACCTGCGGGCAATCCCTCCTTAGCGTGAACGGTAACCCATACGCTGGCCCACTGCTTAATAGGAATAATAAAGCCCGGCTTAGGAATGGGGCGAAGCACGTCGGGATAAAGCGTTGCCGAGCTTTCCATATCTTTAAGATAATAGTCGTCCACGCCGAACCAATGCGCCTGACGGGCAGGCACGTAGTCCACCATTCTTACCGTGCAGTACTTTGCCAGATGCCCGGTAACCTTAACCTTCGTTTCAAAGCTACGGAATTCCGAAAGGATAGCCACCTGAAAGTTAAAGCGCTCGTTGCGGAAAATGCTTGCGCTTTTTTGCTCACCCTTTGGCTCGATATAAGGAAATACTTTTTCAAGCGAATTGATAGTTTTTACGTCTAAAATCATAATTTTTCCTCCGTTATACAAAAAATCCCTTCATCGTTTGATAAAGGGATTTCGTTTACTTTTTTCTTTTCCCCAAACCGTATTTATTTAATAGTTGTCAAAGTTATTAGTAAATGCGATTTGCGATTTTTTTAGGAGCGTTTTGCTCTCTTCTTATAGTACCAGAACGCGCCTGCGCCTGCAAGAAGAACTACTACTACGATTGCGATAACCCAGCCCGTTGCATCCGCGCACGAATCTGCGGTAGCGTTTTCAATGGTTACGGTGAAGGTTGCGCTACGCTTTTCGTACGTTACGGTTACGGTAACGTCGCCTGCCTTAGAACTGTCAAATCCGCTGATCATGCTATTAGATACGGAAATGAGCTCGTCGTCAGGACGGTTGCCTTCGCTGTCCTTATAATAAGTTGCGCTTACCTCAAGACCCGAAAGGTCAATGGATTCGCCAATCTTATAAGAAGTCTTGTTGGGGTTTTGCTCGATAGTGATTTTCTCGATTTTCGTGGGAACGTCGTCTGCTTTGAGTGCGCCTACGAAGATATCCTCAGCACCTTCAATGCCGTCAAGCTCGTGGAAAAGCGTGTAGTCGTTAGCGTCGCCAACCGAACCGAAGTAAACGAGGTGACCGCCTGCTACGTCAACGCCGTAAGTACCTGCGTTGGTGTTTTGAGCGATTTCTTTCTTCTCGTAGTTAGCACCTGCTTTAAGACTAACTGCGCTGAGCGCGCCCGATACGTTGGTATAAACGGTGTCGTTATGAACGCCTACGATTGCAAGGCCTGCGCTTTCTGCAACCTTTCCTCTAAAGTCGCCGTCAACGTAGTGATTCACTACTACGGAGGTGGAAGAATCGGTGGTGGAGGTGTAAGTCAAAACGTTGATTGCGTTGGACGCGTAGCTTTTACCGAACTCGTAACCCGAAACGAAAGCGTGTACCTTCAATCCGTCAAGTCCTTCTACGGTAAGAATTTCTTTGTCAACGTTAGTGGTGTTTGCGTTAATCGCGTCAGCCGCGTACGCTGCGTCGTTATCTTTAAGCGCGTCGTGAAGGTTGGTCGCGTAAAGTCTGTCGTCAGAATATCTAACGGGCTTGCGATAGAAAAGGTATCCGTCGCGTACGCCCTCGAGCGTGTAGTCGCTACTTCCGTCAGCGGCGAAAACGTAACGAGCCGAGCCGTCGGGACGAACGAATTCCAAAACTTCACCCGTTTGCGTACGGTCGTTTTCGTCAGCCTGACGCTCGAAGTAGATGAAATCGTAAATCGTGTTTTCGCTGATGCCGTCGTAATAAACGGGCTTGGTGGGAAGAACTGCGCTGGTAACGTTTTCAGCAATCTTGATGGTGTCTTCAACCTTACCCGTCGCCTTGTTGGTCTTTACGGAAATAAGGTCGGTGCCGTCAAGCACTACTACGTAAACGTATCCGCCCTTCTCCATAAAGGTATAGGGGGAAGACGCGCTATCCGAAGTGGTCGTATAAAGCTTTTGCGTCGTTGCGCCGTCAAGCGTCATACGGAAGAAGTCCGTTTTGTTATCCTGAACTACACCCGACTTGTTTTTAAGGTTGTTGGGGGAGGCGTAATACATATTGTTTCCAAGAATGTAAATACCGCCCTGCGAATATCCGCTCGTACCAACGGTCTTAGGTGCAATAAGCTGAACGTCAACGACGTCTACTTCGTCGCGCTTGTAGTTGGTCTCTTTGTGAGATTTAAGCGTCAAAAGCGTTTCAGCGTCGCGCTCGATTGCGAAAGTGTCGTAATCAGCGCCCTCTACCTTGCTACCAAGAAGCTCTGCTCTGTAAACGCCACCCTTAACTACTTCGCCGAAAACGTTATTCGTTCCGTCGCTGTCCGCATAACCGCGCGTACCGTTAAGGAAGTAAACGTAATTTCCGTACGTTACTGCACTACCGCCGTTGCCGGTTACGATATAGCCGGTGTCTTGCGCACCGCTAATGTTAATTTTGTTGTACTGGTCTCCTGCGCAACCCGTAAGTGCAAGCAAAGCGCAAAGAAGAAGTGTCACGAAAGTGATAATCTTTTTAGTCATTTACCATATTACTCCAATTTACTAATCACTATATATTATAGACAAAATCGGAGCATAAGTCAACCGTTTAACTAATCTAACGGCAAATAAAATCGCTTATTTTACAACTTTTTAAATTAGGCGTGGGTATTTTACTCAAAGTGAACGCGTCACGCTTTCGCCCGTGTCCGCGCTTTGATAAATAAGCCAGTATCCGCGCCCGTGAGGATTAGTCACTTCGAGGGGTAACCATTGACAGTAACCGTCAAGCTCGGCAGGCGGAATGGGCGAATATTTACCGGGAAGACCGTAGCAAATATAATCGGGCTTTTCGCCGATAAGCCCTACTACGAACTTTTTGCCCCTGCCGTCGTAATCAATCTTAACCCACTTGGTAAAGGGCAAAAGCTCTTCTAAATTCTTGTCACGCTCGCCAAGGGAAAACAGCTTTTCTATTTGGTTGCTCACCCTTTCGTAATAGGTCATCTCGCGCGTGGGCACGGTAAAAATTTCCTCGCTTTGCGTGGCAGGCACTAAAATTGACGCGCCCTCGCTTACGCTTTCAAGCTTTTTTCGCAGTTCGCGCTCACACTCCTGCGCCCTTTTCCGATTTGCACGCTCGCGCAAGCTCAGCCCCTTCGTTTCCTTCTCGTCCTCTATTTTTCTTTCAATTTCGCTCACGCTTTCCTCACCGCCTCCCAGCAAACCCTCGTAATAATTTTCCGTTTCTACCGCGTTGTCGGCGTACCCGTTCGACGACGGAAAGATGTCGTCGATGCTTTTACGCGTCGAATATTCAGCGCCCGACTCCTTCGGCGTCTTAATAATCTTCTTCTCACTCCTATTCTCCACGCCAACGGGCAAATTTGCTTTCCAAAGCCTGTTTTTCGACAGCGTACCGTACAAAAGCGCACGGTCGTGATCGCTGACGATAAAATGCTCGTCGCCCACGATTTTGCGCTCGAATTTAAGCGTAATTTTATCCGCTTTACCTAATTCGTACTCGCGCAAATTTTCACCGCTTTTTACGATAAGAAACCTATTCCTTTCGCTGGGTACGCCAAACAAGGTAAGCGCGCCTTCGCTACCGAACGCGTTATTTTCCGTTTTCAGCACGCCCTTGCCCTCGCCCGTTAATATTATCATTTTCTTTTCAAAAACCATAACGGCCTCCGTTACCCTAATATATATGTCAACGCGTGAAAAATATTACAAAAAAACTCCCTACCGTTTAGCGTGAAGTCCTTAGCGGACAAATCACGCTAAACTATGATTGCCCTTACGGGCAAGTTATGAGTTATAATATGCTTCGCATAGTTATAATTGGCTTCGCCAAGTTTTAGATTAAATGGGCAATCATATCATAACGTTTGCGCAGTAAATTCATAACGTGGGCAAAGCGCGCCTCATAACTCTAAACTAAAGCAAACGGAAAAAGAGAGAACATTTCGGCTACAAACCGATTTGTTCTCTCTTCTGTCGTTATATGGGTTTGGGCTTAGCCCATATTTGTGTTTGACTAGCAAAATGCGATGTTTGCGCTTTATTCAAAGTGGAATTTTTCCGTTAAGAACCCCACCCATTTGTTAGGGAAGATTTTCTTTTTACGGATCTACGCGCCGACGAGGGCGTTCATTGCGAGCTTACAGTTATCAAAAGCAAGCTCGATTGACTCGCTGTCGTTAGCATTTTTAATGGCGGTAACGCCTTCGCTATACACGCCCGTAAGCTGAGCAACCGTGCCCAGATCTTTTCCTACGCACAGTCCTTCGTAATAACTTTTAAGCGACTCAATTTTATTTTCCTGCTCGCTCGTCGCAACGTCGTCAAGCATCTTTTTTCCGTTAGCAAGCGCAAGCTTGAGCGACGCGCTATCAGTTGCAAGCTGAACGGTCGTTTTTGCGGAATTAAGCACGGAATCAAGCTCCGCCTTACCCTTGTCCGAATAAACGCTATTCGTTTCAAGCATCACTCTGTAATTGACGAGATCGCTTTCCGCTTTTGCCTGTTTTTGTTCAAAGCTAAGGGGTACGTACCCTGCGGATTCTAAAAGCGTGATGGTTTTGTCCGCCTCAGTCGTTCCAAACAACGCGGTATCATAAAACTGATAGGTATAGGTAGCGGCAGTGTTTCCGATCACGCTGTCCTTTACAGTCTGACTGTACGGAAGCGCCCATCCAAAAGGCATAATCACCGTGGAAATAATCAGCGCCACCATAACCCAAATCGCGCCTCTTACGCTACCGAAAACGAACCCGAGAAGTCTGCTTAAAACTTTGGTATCGCCGTGAAGGAAAATCTTGCCCAAAATCCAACCAACGATTGCGCAAACGACGCGAGCAAGCGAATAAACGATCACGCAAATAAGAATGCTGAGCGTATTAAGCGTAAGGCTAATTGCAGTAAATTCGGCAACGCTCATTGCGTACAAATCCTCTATTCCAAGCGCGGTATATCTGTCAATCATAGGCTGAACGTACAAGTTCATTGCACCCGTAAGCGATTCTGCGCCGACGAACGCCTCGCCTCCGATAGCGTTATAGTAAAGCGTACGGAGCGAAAGCCCGTCACCCACGATAAATCCGCGCAAGAATTCTACGCCAAGTAGCCAATTTATGACGTACTCCGCCACTAAATAAGTAATGACGATAGCGCCTGCAAAGCAAATAATTTTAATTGCCGTCTTGCCAACGCCCTTCCACATTCCGATAAGCGCAAACAAAGCGACGATTGCTATAATGGCAATATCTACGTAACTCATAAGTCCTCCAAAATATTCGTGCATTTTTGCGGTTTAATCCGCTTTCATTTGTCCATAATCAAATTATGAACGAAATAACTTTTACTCCAAAAAGCATTGCCACCTTGCTTGAAAATAATACCTGCCTTCCCGTAATACTTTGTATCGGCACGGACAAAGTAATCGGCGACGCGTTAGGTCCTATCGTGGGCGAAATGCTGGTAAATAGCAAAATCCCTGCATACGTATACGGCACTTTGACAACTCCCGTGACCGCGCTTAACCTAAAAGACGCTTTGCGCTTTATCTCCGTCCGTCACCCCAGCAGCACGGTTATTGCCGTGGATTCGTCCGTAGGTCCACTTTGCGAAGTGGGCAAAACGCGCTTTTATAAGGGCAGTATCAAGCCCGGTCTTGCGACGGGAAAGGTTTTACCCGACGCGGGTGATTTGTCCGTAACGCTGACCGTCGCGTCCTCTCGCGAGGAAAATCCGCTGGGAAAAGTCCGACTGGGTTTTATTTACCAGCACGCGCTTACTATCGCGAAAACGATACACGGCGGTGTAAGTTTAGCCTTTTCAGAGCGCAAAATTATTTCTACGGTATCATAATACCAAATAATATTAACAAACCTATTAAGCAAACATTAAAATTAGATTAAAATTGATACGGCTATAAAAAAACGGCTGACTTTTCGTCAACCGTTTGTTTTTTATTCGTCCCAATGCGCTATCGTAGGAAGTACGACGTCGGGCATTCTTTCCATTTTTTGCGCCTCGGCAAGCGTGCCTTCACCCGACAAAACGAAGATAGACACAAATCCGTTGTTGTAGGCAAAGCGGATATCGGTGGATAATCTGTCGCCCACCATAGCAATTTCGTGCGACTTTAAGCCGAGCAATCTTTCTACGCTCTCGCCGATAGGACGGTTGGGCTTTCCGCACACGAGCGTAGGCAAAACGCCCGTCGACTTTTCAATAAGCGCAATAAACGCACCTACGTCGGGCTTGTATCCGCGCGCCGTAGGACAGTTGATATCGGGGTGCGTTGCAATATAGGGCACTCCCTCGCGAATGAAATTACATAATTTTTCCAGCTCGTTATAATCAAACTCGGTATGGAATCCCAAAACGATAAGGTCGGGGTTATCGTCAACGGGGGTAATTCCCGACGCGATAAACTCGCGATGCAAGCTTTTCGTGCCGAAAAGGTAAATACGCTTACCCTCGTAGTGCGCCTTCAAGTACTCTACCGTGGCGTTACCCGAAGTGAAAACCTCGTCGTCCGTAGCGTTAAAGCCAAGCTTGTTAAGTCTGGTCACGTAAGCGTCGCGAGAAGAAGAGCTGTTGTTGGTCAAAAAGATTACTCTACCTTTTTCACGCATACGGTTAACCGCGTCGATTGCACCGTCAATGACTTCGTTATCAAGGTAAATCGTGCCGTCCATATCAAGCAAAAAACACTTGACCTGCTGTAAAATCTCTCTCATTTTTTTATCCTTCAAGTTTATTTGGACAGAAAGGCTTTTGCAATTCCCGTTTGTTTCATAAGTGAAAACAAAGTCTGCTTCCCGCGCATTTCGGGAGCGAGGGCAAAACACCGCTTGACCGTTCGTCCGTCCAAGTATTTATTATACGAAAAACCGCGGTCTTTGTAAAGTCTTTTAACTCGGTTTTGCGCAAATTCCAATACTTTGCGATAAATTTCGCCTCGCCGTATAAGCTCGCTTTTATAAACTTTTAAGCAATGAATTTTTTGAAGAATTCCGTTTAAGCTTTCGTGTCTGTTCACCACCTTGATTGCCGTAAGCGGACTGATACCCAAAAGCCTGTACATTATATCAATTTGCGCGTTATTGTCGGGTACGTATACGCCCGTTCCGTTATCTACGCATATCGAAAGCAAGTAACACGCCATAACGAACGGCGCTAAAATACTCTCGTTTTCCGCCTGCGTTTTACTCTTCTCGTTCGCCTTGTTTTTAATAAGCGAAAGCACTTGCGCGCTTTGGCGACACCCGTCCGTGTAGGCGCGCATTTTTTCAAGCGCGTACGATACCCTTAACGCACTTTGCATCACGCGACGCGCAGTAAGACCGTTCTTTTCACACTCAATCAGGTCGCAAATTTCCGCAAGCAAATACGCGTAGGTCTGATCGTCTACGCTCTCGCCCATCGCGCGCTTTACGTCCTCGTCGAAAAGCGTAACGAGCCGAGCACAAGTAGCGCCGTATCCTCTTGCGTTTTCGTCACCGCCTTCTAATAAAGTCGCGTCCGCAATAACTTTTACGGGCGGTTTTACGCTATAAATTTCGGGGTAACCGTTAAAAAACAGGGTACTTGCGCCCGTTAAATAGTCGTGACAGCTTTGCTCCAACGCCACGAAAATAAGCGGAAGCGAATATTTCGTGCATACGTACTTTGCTACGTTTACGCACTCACGTCCGCCCGCTCCAACCACCGCCCTACATTGCTCGCTCGGGATAATTTTTTGGCACTTAACAAGGGTGCAATCGCTTATTTTTACGCTATCAATTTTGCAAAAACGCCCCACTACGTCCCTAACCGTTTGACATTTTTCGCGTTCGTCGTAAAGAAACAGAACCTCGCTCCCCTCGGGCGCGATTTTGCCCATCTCTTCGCCCAAAAATTCAAGCGTGCTTTCGCCCTCGATAGCGTCAGAAATACAAGTAAAATTATCGCTCATACCTATCCTCCGAATGCATTATACCAAAACGCACGCGTAAGATTATGAGGACTTTTGTCGAAGTTTCGTTTTTTAACACGAAAAAAGGACGAACCCTTTTGGTCCGTCCTCTCGTTTTTAATAATTAGTCGCTTTCTTTAAGGTCAGCAAACGCGCTCTCGTTTCTAACGATAACCTTTGCCTCGGTCTGATAGTAACCGATCTTGTTGTTCTGCCATACGTTAAATACGTTATTTACCTTCTCGGTGCGAACGGTTTCTTCAATCTTTTCGTAAACCGTTTCTCTCTCGCCGTAGGAAACGTAGTCGTTAAGACCTACGGTAAGACCGTTAGAAGGAATGATACGGCTAAGGTAAAGAATATGCACGCCGTAATCGGTAACTGCGGGCTGAGAAATAGCACCCTCAACACCTGCCTCGAAAAGCTCTTTTGCTGCTCTGGAGAACTCTTCCATATAAGAGGAATCGTACTCTGCGTCGCCAAGGTTAGCGTTTACTGCGTAACCAAGCTCCTTACCGAAGATACCGGGGTCGGTATTATATTTATAGATAAGGGAATCGAACGCGCGGTCGCTTGCTTTCTTATTAGCCTTCGCCGCCTCCATCGTAGCAACGATATCAGCGTAAATGGTGTCGATAGAAAGGGGCTTGCCGTAATCCTCACCGTTGCGGTGTTCAAAGCCTACGACTGCTTTACCAAGCGCTTCTTTCTTTTCTACGATAGCCTCGTTGCCAAGGATCGTACCGTAGTTGGTCTTGAAGGCTTCAAGCTCTTTGGTCTGAGCATCCGTGAAAGGAATAAGGATATGCTTTACGTAGTAGTAACTTCCGTTGGGATAGTAAAGGAGGGGATCAACGCTGCCGCCCTTAACGTCCGAATAGAAAGAGTCAACGTTAGCGTACTTGTTTTGCTGAGCTTTGAGCATGTTGTTGTACTCTTCCAAAACTTCCGTTTCGGTTACGTCAACGCCAGATACGATGGTGTCCTGCAAAAGAGTAAGCTTGATATTATTCTCGTAATCTCTGCCTACGAGGTAGTGCATAAGCTCGGTTTTACCAAGCTCGGGGTAAACGTAAGGAACGCCTTGCGTGTTAGCAATCGTAGTAAGATCTCTGATTTCAGCGCTGAACGTAGACTTTTGCTCGTCCGTCAAGCGGTAGTTTTCAGTAACGTTTTCACGAAGAATTGCCATGAAACGAGTCATTGCCTCGATTTCAAGCGACTTAACGTCGTCGCTACCGTAAAGACCGGGATAGCGAACGGTGTCGGGAGTCCAGGGCTCAACGTTATCAAGGTCAGCCTTTTCCAAAATCGCGATGAGCTTGGAGTTAGAGTACTCTTCTGCTCTGTCACGAACTGCAAGGCCAGCGTCAACTACTGCGTTAATAAGCTCGTTACGGCTAAGCTCGTCGTAAAGACCGGGCTCTTCCACTTCTTCCGTAGGATAGGTGGTCTCCGTTTCCGTCTCGGTAGTTTCGCTACTTGATCCTGAGGGAACGGGATCGCCGTGCTCGGTAAGGATTTCGCCTCTGATCGTAGCAAGCTGGTTGTCGATCGTAGCGTAGATGCCTTGCTGAACCTGATTCTTTTCGTTCTGTCCCCAAATGATGTTGCCGAACGCGATCTGAGCGTCAGCCTCGTTGAGAACGAGTTCACGAACGATAAGCTGTTCGTAAAGATAATCTACCGCAGCCTCCAACGTCATGCCGTAGTTGTTTACGAGCAACGCCAAAGAGTTGTTCATACTGTTTACAAGGTCGTACTTGTAAATGTACTTTTCTTTGGAAGTAAAGGTCTTCTTGCTCTCGCCCGAGCCGTCGGTGATGGTTACGGGCTTGATGGTAGCAATAACCTGTTTGTAATCTCTTTCAGCGTCGTACTGGAAGAGCGTGCAACCCGTGAAAAGGGTAAAGCACATAATTACCGTTAAAATGATTGAAATTAGTTTCTTACGCATTTTTGTCCTCTTTATTTTGTAGTGCGATTATAAGCAAATATCGCATTATACACATAGCTATCATTTATTATACTATTATTTTCGAAAAAAATCAATCGTTTTACGCTTGCATTTTTTGACAATTCAGTAAAAATTTAAGGAGTTTTGCTCCAGAAGGGAATTTTACGTACGGTTTTGCGTCCGCAACCACCTTTCCGTCGTGTTTGTTGACGATGGAAATTATACGGCTGTCAATGTCTGCCACCTTGTCAAAAACGAGCGCCGTCTCTTTTCTTTTTAAAGTAATACCGCTCGCGCCCTGCGTCGACGCCAAATTTTTAATGAGCGCAACGTCAATAAGATTCTTAACCGAGTCAGGCACTTCGCCGTAAATATCTTTCATATCCACGAGCAGATTTTCGCGTTCTTTTACGGACGAAACCTTGGAAATTCGTGAGTACACACGCAGTCTCCATTCCTTGTCCGTGATATACCCCTCGGGAATAAATACGGGGTAGTCCACGACGGCGCGTACTTCGCTCTTTTTCTTTACGCTTTCGCCACGCAGCTCGCCCACCGCCTCGGACAAAAGCCTGCAGTACATATCGTAGCCTACCTTTTCCATATGCCCGTGCTGTTGTGCGCCCAAAACCGATCCTGCACCACGGATTTCGAGGTCGCGCATAGCGATCTTAAATCCGCTACCAAACTCGGTAAACTGCGTTATCGCGTCCAGTCGCTGATAAGCGGTGCTGGTCAGCGTTTTTCGTCCGTCGTAAGTAAAGAACACGTACGCCAGTCTATTACTTCTGCCCACGCGTCCGCGAAGCTGATAAAGTTGACTAAGTCCCAGTCTGTCCGCGTCCGTTACTATCATAGTGTTAGCGCGCGCGATATCGATACCATTTTCCACGATAGTACTTGACACCAAAATGTCCGCTTTCCCCGAAACGAACTGCTCTATTCTCTTTTCAAGCGCGTCCTCACGCATCTGCCCGTGCGCGTAAATAACTTTCGCCGACGGCATAAGGTCCTGAACGCGCCCAGCAAACCTGTCGATATCGCTTACCCTGTTATAAACTATAAATACCTGACCGCCACGGTTTATCTCACGCGTGCAAGCGTCGACGAGCAAGGTTTCGCCGTACTCCATAACGTAAGTTTGCACGGGGATTCTCTCGACGGGCGGAGTATCAAGCACGCTTATATCCCTGATTCCCACCAGCGACATATGGAGAGTACGCGGAATGGGCGTTGCGGATAGCGTCAAAACGTTTACTCCGCGTTTAAGGTCCTTAATTTTTTCCTTGTCTGCCACGCCAAAGCGCTGTTCTTCGTCTAATATCAATAATCCAAGGTCGGCAAAGTCCACGTCCTTTGACAAAAGCCTGTGCGTGCCCACGACTATATCCATTTTGCCAGCTTTTAGCGCGGCGATAGTTTTTGCTTGGCTTTGCTCGCTATCAAAGCGCGTGAGTCTGCCTACGATTACTCCAAACTGCTCCATTCGCTTTACCACAGTTTCGTAATGCTGTTTCGCTAAAATGGTGGTGGGCGACATAAACGCGACTTGCTTACCCTCGGCAATAACCTTGAACGCTATGCGTAACGCAACTTCCGTTTTGCCGTAGCCCACGTCACCGCATAGCAGTCTGTCCATAATTTTGCCCGTTTTTAAATCTTTTAGTCCGTCTTCAATGGCGGTAATCTGATCTTCCGTTTCGCTGAATTCAAAGCTTGCGCCAAACTCGTCCACGATAGAGTCGTCTTCGCTATAAACGTGGCCCTTGCTATTCATTCTTTCGCCGTAAAGGTCGACGAGGTTAATTGCAAGCTCCTTAACTGATTTTTTTACCTTGTCCTTAACCTTGGCAAAGTCCGCTCCGCCTATCTTGTTTAGCTTTGGCTGACCGCCGTCGGCAACGTACTTTGACAGCGAATCCATATTCTCGATAGGGACGTACAATTTGTCCGTGCCTGCGTACGAGATAAGCAGGTAGTCGTGACGAGCGCCACTCACGTCAAGCTTTACTATTCCGTCAAAGCGACCTATGCCGTGAAGCTCGTGCACGACGTAATCGCCCTTTTCAGGCGCGCCGAAAATTTCGCTCTTGTGGCGGCGCAATTTTTTCTTGTCGTTTTTGTGTTTTAAGTCGTAAGTTCCGACTAACGCGACCTTCTCGCTATGGAACACGCAACCGCGTTCGCAAAACTGCTTAATTAGTCTAATTCCGCCAAAACCGTAACCCACGTGGTATCCGATTTCGTATTCTCCCAGCACGCTACGGATAGACTTAACCAGCGTTTCGTCGTCGGCAAAAAGGTAAATCGTGTACCCTTTTTGATCGAGCGAAAGCATATCGGTAACGAGCGCGCGATAGTCCTTATAGTAGGGCGGATTTTCCGTGCTTTTGAAGGAAAATACCGCGTCTGGTGCAAAAATTCTGTTGGCGGTCATAACGTTATGGAAGGCTAATTTTTTGCCCTCAAAGTTATAAATCTGGTCGTCGCCAACGAACTGCTTGACGGTAAAAGAAAGCGTTTCACCGCGTGCAAGCAAGGACGTAAATCTATTGTTATGCTCGGTCGCGTGAATGTGGATATTGTCGTAAACCTGCTTAGTTTCGTCGTACACCACGCCCTCAAACGCACCAAACGAATATAGCGTTTCGTGAGCGCATAAGGGCAACAGGTAACTCATCGCTACGCCCCTATCCCCTGCGGTAAGGCGCGTAATAAGCTGACTTGCCGTCTCGCGCATTTTACTTATATAGTCGGGCGAAAGCTTGCTTCCGCTCGCCTCGGCGTTGAGAACCTCTACCATTTTTTCGCACTCGTCCTGTGTCGCGAAAAATTCGGTCACGGGTGCGACGTCGTAGCAGTCCGCGTGCTCACCCGAGCGATGAGTTTCGCTATCCACGTAGCGTATGCTTTCCACCTCGTCGCCGAAAAATTCAATTCTTGCAGGCTGGCTTTCCGCCACCGACCACACGTCGAGAATGTCACCGCGAAGAGCAAACCTACCCACGTCTGAAATTTGCGCCTCACGCTTGTACCCTGCCCTCGTCAGCTTTTTTACTACCTCGTCAAGCGCGTACTCCTCCCCTTTTTTTAAGGACAAACACGCGTCGAGGTATCTTTCACGCACGGGGTAAATCTGAGTCAGCGCCTCCGCAGGACAGACGACGTAGCTTGCTTTGCCCGTCGCTATCTCGTAAAGCGCTCTCAGTCTTGCGCTCACGTTTTCACCCGAAAGCGCGTCGCGGTACATAAGCGTGTCGTCGCGCGCCGGTAGTAGCGTAACGCCCTCCGTTACCGAGCGAAGCTTATCGTAAAAAGAACGGGCAAGATAAAAATCGCCCGTAACTATCAGAGTTTTTTGCCCCTCGCTCGCAAGCGCCGTAACGACGGATTTTGCAAAAGAGCACAGCCCAAAAGCCGAGACTTTTTTTCCGTCCCGGTATGCTTGAGCAAGTTTTAACGCGTCACTCTCTTCGCTATTGAAAATTTGTTTTAAGTCGAGCAATCGGAAAACGCGCTACTCGCGCTCCTCCTTTTTATAGTGACAAGCCCTTTACTGAACGGTTTTGCCGTCCGTAGTTTCGCCGTCAATGAGTTTTATCGCCTCGTCAGCCGCAACGGAAAACGCGTCGAAGAAAATTTGTCGTTCCGCTTTGGGTACTTCCGCCAAAACGTAGTCAACGAGCGGTACTCGTTCGGGGCGCGGACCTATGCCCACCCTTACGCGCGCAAAGTCCTGCGTGCCGATTTCAGCAATGATGTTGCGCATGCCGTTGTGCGTGCCTGCGCTACCTTTCATTCTAACGCGAACGCTTGCTTTTGGGATATCAATATCGTCGAAGATTACCACGAGATCACTAGGCTGAGCTTTATACTTTCGCATAAGCTGTTTTACTGCCACGCCCGAAAGATTCATATACGTCCAGGGCTTTGCAAGGATAATCTTTTCGCCACCGCGATAGCCCACGGCAATGAGCGCGTCACATTCCTTTTTGTTGAATTTCAGCCCCAGCTTGTCCGCAAGACACTCTACGGTCAAAAATCCCATATTGTGAAAAGTGTACGCGTATTTGTCGCCGTAGTTACCTAATCCTACTACGATTTTCATTAGGTTGCGTCGTTAAACTCGTTAAGACGTTTAAGCATTACGTCAACGTCAACTTCGTGCGCACGAGCAGCCTGTTCTACCGTTTCGCCACGGGAGATAGGGCATCCCAAGCAATGCATACCGAATTCAAAGAAAACGGGTGCAATCTGGGGGTTGATCTGCAATACTTCGTAAATGGTCATATCTTTGGTTATATCGTTCATAATAAATACCTCCGTTCGATTAAATATTATATATTTAAGACGCGTTTTTGTCAACCCTTTTACCCTATTATTTCGCGCGACTTATTCCGCTATTCAATAAAATTACGGTAAAAATAGTAAAACGGAGGGTAACGTACCCGTCCGTTTTGAAAAATTGACGACTATTTCGCTAATAAAATCCACTTCTTTTCGTCGACGAAAAATGATTTATTTTTTACTTAAACTTCACTTACGAACGTCTTACAAAGCCTATCGATATTTCCAGCGCCCACGAAAACCACTCGCTCGCCTTTCTTTAGCGAGGATACTAAATATTCCTTTATTTTATCGTAAGAAGAAAAGTATTTTGCAGGTGTTTTTACGCTTACCTCGCGCATAAGTTTGTTTATGACCGTGTCGTCTCCTTTCTCTCTCGCGCCAAACACGGGCGCAAAAATTACCTCGTCAGCGCCCTCAAAGCAACGCGTAAATTTATCAAAAAGGTCGTAAGTACGCGAGTACGTATGCGCCTCGTACACAACGATCAGCCTTTTTTCGCCTTTTAACGAACGGACGCACGCACGTATTTCCGTAGGGTGATGCGCGTAGTCGCAATACACCTCTACGCCCCTTTTTGCGCCTACTCGCTCTAACCTTCTCCCCACTCCCTTAAACTGCTCTAATTCTTGCTTTATCTGTGTAAAGCTGATACCGTAATCAAGCGCAACTGCCACGGCGGATAGCGCGTTATAAACGTTATGCTCACCCAAAACGGACAAGCTGATTTCACCCAAAATAAGTCCGTAAGCCGTCACGGTAAAATCGTATCCGCCACGCGCGTTTTTTCGCACTTGACTTGCCCAGATATCGTTACCCTCGCCCTTACCAAAAGTAATTACGTTTTCGCCACGGATATTTTTTAAGTTTTCCTCGTCGCCGTTTACCACCACTTTTTTAGAGCGTTTAGCAAATTCAAGAAAGGCGGACTTCACTTCCTCCTCGTCACGGTAACAGTCGGTATGCTCCCACTCGCAGTTTAAAATCACGGCAACGTCAGGACAAAGAAAAAGGAAGTTGCGACGGTATTCGCAAGCCTCCGTAATAAAAACGTCTTCTCTTTCGTTTTGATCGAGCGAAAAATTCGCTCCGACGTGCAACGTAGGACGCAAGCTCCTCATCGCCGTAGCCGTCATTGCCGTAGCCGTCGTTTTACCGTGCGTACCCGATACGGCTACCGTAGAATTAAATCTCTCGCTTATTTTAGCCAAATACTGCGCTCGACTAACGACGGGCAAGCTTTTCTCGCGCGCGTAAACGAGCTCTTCGTTGTCTAAATTAACGGCACTAGAAAAGACAACCAACTCCGCTCCGTAAACGTTTTTTTGGTCGTGACCACCACTTGCGACGTCAGACCCACTCGTTTCGTGACCAAATTTGCTTGTTAATTCGCGCAATCTGCGCATGCTTATTCCTTCACAACCAACGAAATGCACCTTCATACTTTTAATATATGAAAGCAGTTTAACGGTGGTTACTGATTTGCCTCTGCCAATTTGTAAATGTTTTCACCGGCGTCGTAAACGAGTTCCCTGCCGTACACCGACAAAAAGTAATACCTTAAAAAGGATACGTACCTACGGAAAGTAGCTATCGAGATACCGTAGTTAGCCATGGTATCCACCAGCTTAATTTCTTCTCCCGCCATCAACGAGTCGTACATTTTTAAAATTACGTAAGTTTTTTCCATTTCCTCTCTCTTCTTTAAGTAAAATAAGCGCGTTTGCAATAAAATGCAATTATATATAATATTATACTAATTGGGTGTATCAATTTTTGATAATAGACAAAAAAATTTTAAAAATTTTTTATTTTTTTCCATATTTGCAATAAAACATACTTTTTTTGCGTTGTATATTAATACATTTTCACTTTTAGAATATTTTTTAAATAAAAAAAGAAAGGTGCTTTACAAACTACTCACTTATATGTTATAATATATAGACTAAAAAATCGGCGATCACTTTCGCCGTGGAAAATCCTAAAAATACGGGAGGATAAAATGAAAAAACTCTTTACCCTTTTCGCAATCCTGATGATGAGTTTAGTTTTTGCGCTGACGGCTTGCCAGCCCGAAATGGCTAACCCCATCACTCCGCAAGGACCGCAAAGCGCACCCTTTGCTCCTTGGGACGAGCTGGACGGGGGCAGAAGCGCAAACGAAATTACGGCGCAATCTTTCAACGATTCCGATTACTTCGAAACGACGGTAGCAAACCCCGACGAATCGCTTAAAGCGGTTACGGGCGCTGATCCCGTCAATATTGACCTCTCTACGCTCAGCGCAAGCACCGCGCCCGACGGCACGGAATTTGCAAACGGCGTTTTGACCATTACCGCAGGCGGCACGTACGTCCTCAGCGGAACGCTTAACGGCGCAGTTGAGGTTGCTAAAATCGAGGAAGACGTTCACGTTATTCTAAACGGCGCGACCATAAGCACAACGCCTGCTCTTCCTATCGCTGCTCTCGTTTTCAAAGAGACTTCGGCAAAGCGTATTCTTACCGTTGCTCAAGGCACGGTAAATAACGTAAGCGATTCTACCGGCAACGATATTTTGAGCGGTGACGGCGCGGTTATTCAGGCAAAGCGTTGCGCACTTTCCATCAACGGAAGTGGCACGCTCAACGTAACCGCTAACGGCGCAAGCAGTACGGGCATTAAGGTTAAGAAAACGCTTAACGTTTTCAACACGAATATCAACGTAAACGCTACTAACAACGGTATCACTTCGGACGAGCGCATTGCCCTTTTTGATGCGAACGTTATCGTCAACGCGCTTAACGACGGCGTTAAGACGACCACGCAAAGTGACGTTTACGCAGACGCTATGGCGTACGCTCAGGACAAAACGGCGGGGTACGTATACGTCAAAAACACTTCGCTCAACGTTACTTCCAAAGATAACGGACTTAGCGCAAACGCTTGTTTGTTTATCGACAACACCAACTCTAACCTTATTAAAGTTAAGACCAACAACGGCACGCCCACCACGATTGACAAGGCAACCAGCGATACGGTTGACGGTAAAACGCTCAACATTTCGGGCATTAAGTTTATTAACGGAACAGTCGAAACGGACGTCAACGCTACTTACCCGCGCGGATACGCGATCGTTATTAAGGGCGGTAAATTCTCGCTTAACTCAAACAGCGACGCTATTTCCTCACGCGACCATATTATTATTACGGGTGGCGAAATAACCGCAACGAGCGGAAACGACGCATTCTCTGCTGACCGCTTCATCTACGTTTCGGGCGCTAAAATCAGCGTTCCCCGTGCATACGAGGGCATGGAAAGCGCTAACGTCGTTTTGAAAAATGCGGACGTAAATCTTAACGTTACAAACGACGGAATCAACGCTAACAACGATAACTTCACGGGCTACGACTTCTACGTGTATATCGACGGCGGTGTCGTTACGGTCAACGCTTTGGGCGACGCTATCGACAGCAACGACAATATTCAGATCAAGGGCGGTAACGTTAACGTTTGCGGTCCTAGCGACGCATCTAACAGCGCGTTAAATTCTGAAAGCGGTATCCTTTTCAGCGGTGGTAACGTGTGCGCCGTGGGTGGAAAAGGTATGGTTCAATTACCTGCGTCAAACTCCTCCGTGCGCTACCTCTCGCTCGCTCTTCCCGTTGCAGTAACGGGCGGAACGGCAATTACCGTTTACGACGACAACGGCGTGCTTTACACCTTCACACCCTTGCAAAGCTACCAGTCGGTTATCGTTGCTTTGTCCGCGTTTGAGGCAAACAAAACTTACACTATGACCGTGGGTAGCGTTGCTTATACCGCTACGTTCACCTCAAACGGTATCGCGCTTGGCATGAACAAAATGGGCAAGGGCAACTACGGACTCAACACTCAGTTCACTCCCCCTACTGCTCAATAATTTTGGTTAAATAACGGAAACGGGCGTACACGTATACGTCCGTTTTTTGTTTGCGTTCTTTTTTGCACGCACTTTTGTAGTAAATTTTCTTTCCACCAAAATCAACGGGGATAAAAGCAAAAACGCTTTATTGCTCTTAATAAAATTTTCCCAAAATATATTTGGGAATTATGGCTCTATTCCTTGACAAAGTATTTTTATTATGCTAAAATAATTAGGCTATCAATATTGCACGTAGCCTTTTGCACGGAGAAATACCCAAGAGGCTATAAGGGGACCCCCTGCTAAGGGGTTAGTTCGGTGATAAACTGAAGCGCGAGTTCGAATCTCGCTTTCTCCGCCAAAAAATCCATACCCATTTCGGGTATGGATTTTTTCGTAGAAAGCATCGATTCTGAACTGAAATTGCTTGCAATTTCGTTCGCGGACCAATGCGTAGCATAACTCGCAAGCTCGTAAATAACGGCGTAAAAATATCCTTGCAAGCAAATATTTTTACTTGTTATATGATGTCCCAAAGGATTTGCATATCGCGCAAATCCGCTCTCTCGCTTATAAAAAGCATTAGCCATACCCTTTTCGGGTCTTTTTTTCGTAGACAATGCTTGACGAGAACTTCAACGAGCGTCAGCGATGTTGTAGTTCGCGGTCGCATTGCGACCAAGGGAAACTCAGTTTCCTGCTATCTCGCTTTCTTTTTATCAATGCGCAAGCATAACTCGCAAGCTCGTAAATAACGGCGTAAAAATATCCTTGCAAGCAAATATTTTTACTTGTTATATGATGTCCCAAAGGATTTGCATATCGCGCAAATCCGCCCTCTAACTATAATTCACAAAGCAAAACCACCGCGTAATATTACACGGTGGTTTTGCTATCACACGTTTCTTCCTATTACGAGCGCGTCAAAGCACCCACTTAAATAAGCGAGCGTTTTAACTTAAATCAGTTGGTAGTTTGTCTTTACGCAGGTAATAGGTGTTTCTGGTCTTACTGTACACGATTTCGTAGCTATACTCTTCCATAAAATAATCGCGAAGAAGGGCGATATAGCGACGGAAGGTGGGGATAGAGATGTCGTAAGCTTCGCAACACTTCTCTACCGTGACGGGCTCGCCTTTTGTAAAGGCGTCGTACAGGTGCAATACAACGTAAGATTTTGACATTTGTTTTTCTGTTTGAAAAGCGCTTTTATAAACTCCTTTATTTATTTTTGGTGGCCAACCTATCGAAAAGGGTTTCCCTTTCGACAATACAAGTATATCATATTTTGTGCGTTTTGTTGTTAGCCTGTATTTCCAATCGCTGGAAAATTCCGCTTAGTTTATGGAAAAAAACGCTTAATTTTAAATTTTGTCAATAAAAAAGCCGTCTTGAGTATCAAAAACGGCTCTTTTTTATTCAAAAAACGTTAGTTTACTTTCGCTACTAATCTTACTGCGTATAGGGGGTTACGGAAACCTTATAGCGGAGCGAATAAGCAATTCCACACGTGTTTCTCACGCGTCTTATTGCAAAATTTTGGTCACCTTCCTCTATACAAAATAGCGTTGGTGTGAAATCAGTATACCAATTCGTAACTTGCGTTGCAAAATCTATTAGACTAAGAGCGGTGTCAACTGGATAACTAAAACAACCGCTACACGAACCGTCAACGTTAGTATAATCGTTTAGCGGAATAACTTTTACCTGATACGCCATTCCTTGATCCGGAATAAAGAAATGCACGTTTTGCGCAAGCACTAAATCAATTTCAACGCTATCCCCTACGTTTAACGTGATAGGCGAAGTTTTATCACTTCCCAAGAAGTCGTTATTACTTTCGTACAATGCAGTCAGGGTAAGATTATTCTCTTTTGCGACGTAATACTGACCTGCTATTGCCCCGTTAGGCTTTTGCCAGCCAAGGAAACGGTAGCCTTCCTTTTGAGGCGTAGGTAAAATAAATTCGTTGCCGTCAAGCGTAGTTACGGAATCGCCGTCCACGAGCGTCACGCCGCTTGCTACGATGTGCGTTTCGTACGCACCCCATTTTCTCTTCAACTCTTCGGAAATAACTTTCTTTGAATACACACAATAATTAACTGAATTACTGCCATTTTTATAAAAGGCATTTTCTTCAATCAAATCGAAGTCAATATTATCGGGAAAGTAAACGGTATGCGCACCATTATCTTCATCATAAAAGGCAAACGACGCTATACGTATAGGCTTGTTTGGAAGTTTTACGCCCATACAAGACGTTGAAAGTGAAAAGCCCTCTATCACGTCAACGCTATCGGGAATAACGAAAACGTTTTTAATCTTCGCGCTATAAAAAGCGTTCTTCGTTAAAGCTTTAAGCTCGCTATTTTCCGCAAACTCTACCGCCAAAAAGGAGTTAGCAAACGCGTTCGCTTTTATCTCAATCGTAGTTGCAGGGATAATCAGCGTTTGCGTAAGTTCAATATTGGATAGCGCGTTGCACTCTATCGTGCGCAAGGTAAGCGGAAGGGTGAGCGAATTGAGTTTGACGTTTTCTTCGCCAAAAATGGAATACGCGCTTTGTCCGTCACCTATTTTTGAGACGGGCAATTCCTCTATATACGAGGGAATAACGACGTCGATATGCTCGCCCGTTTGCCCCTTGTATTTGGTCACCGTCACGGTCGTTGCGCCCTTAACGAAGTCAAAATGCTCGCTACTGCCGTTGGTCAGAATTTCTTGCCAAATGGCGTAAAGCGTAAACTGCTCCGCATCACTTACGGGCGTAAGCGTATAAAACTCGCCCGAGCCGTCTTTTTTATCGTTCCAGCCAAGGAAAATAAATCCCTCTTTAGTCAGCGAGCAAAGCGATTGACGCGTGCCGTGAATAATCTTTTCAGGGAGATCCGCAGTCGGCTCTCCGCCCTCTTTTTCGTAAATAATTTTCGTACCGTCCGTGCGATAATAACGTGCCGTCAAAACCAAATCGCCGTATGCGTATACCGTCATTTCGCTAAATTCGCGTCCGTCCTCGTCCACCCAGCATTCAAAAGTGTACTCGTCTTTGAGTGCAACGGGAAGGGGCAAAACCGTGCCGTAAGTATAAGTTAGATAGCACGTTTCCACCTCCTTTTCGTCCACTATTCCGCCGTTTGCAAACAGCGTGACGGTGTAAGTTTTTGGCTCGTAACGCGCGTAAAGCGTAGTTAACGAGGTTACGTTTTCGGGTGTAATGCGTTCAATTTTTTGGCCTCCCTCTTCGCTCGTAAACCAACCAACGAAGTTATGACCTTCAAAAATCACGTCACTCAGCTCCACTTCCTCGCCGTAGGTCACGAACGAGGGGTTGCTTTCGTTTTTATAAACGCCGTCGTACTCGTAAGAGATGACGTAGCAAATAGGCTCGAAAAGCGCGTAAAGGTGCAAGTCGGCATTTCCCTCAATCCATTCGTAAGCCTTGCCTTCGCCGTTAGCGTCGTCGTACCAGCCCAAAAACTTGTGACCGACTTTTTGCGCGGGATTGAGGATATAAACTTCGCCGTAAGAAAGCGACGAAGGATTGCTTTTTTCAAGGTTACCACCGTTATAAGTGTAGGTTACGGAAAAAGTCTGTTCGACCTTTTGCCAGCGCGCGTAAAGCGTGATATTTTTAGAATGATCACCACCCACGTATTCGTACTTTTCGCCACCGTTTTTCTCGGTGTACCAACCAAGGAAAATATGGCTGTTTCTTTTCGCGTCGTTAAGCGTAATTACGTCGCTACCGTTAGTGACCGTAGGATTGCCGTCACAAGTACCGCCGCCCAGCTCGTATCTGATTCCGCACTCACCCGACTGCCACTTCGCATAAACGCTTACGCTTTTTCCGTCACAGGTAACGCTACTTACGCTGTCGCCTGAGTAGTCGCTATTTAAGTACCACCCAACGAAAACGTCCTCCTCTTTTCGTGGCGTAGGCAACGAAATCTCGTCGCCAACACCGGTAAACTCGCTTTCGTACTCGCCCTCGATTTGTCCACCGTTCACCCAGAAGTCCACCGTGTAAACGACAGGCTCGACCGTTTCAACGCTATTATTTTGAGTTAAATTAGTTATGATCGGAATAAAAACGGACAAACAAACGACCAAAACGCAGGCACACGTTACCGCCAAAATCTGCCAAAACGGATTTTTGCGTTTCTTTTCCGTGGCGTAGTTTATCACCTCCGCGTCGTCCAAAACGCCAAAGTAAAGCTTGGATAAGGGGACGGATAAAAGCGAGGAAAGAGAAGTAAGCGACGCTCGGTCAGGACTGGTAACGCCTCTCTCCCACTTGGATATTATGTCCGCTGAAACGCTTAATTTTTCGGCAAGCTCGTTTTGATTTAGTCCTTGCTTTTTGCGTTGCTCGGCAATGGATATGCCCATTTTCTCGGCGTTAAAATCGCCCGTAAAAACTTGCTCGCCCTGATCTACTCCCAAAAGCGTTTCTACCGATACGGACAAAACGCCCGATATTATCCCAAGTAGAGAAATATCCGGCTCAGACGCACCACGCTCCCATTTTGAAACGGTCTGAAAATGCACGCCCACCCTTTCTGAAAACTCGTTTTGCGTTAAATTCGCATTTTTTCGGAGTTGTTTTAATCTTTCGTAAAATTGCATTTTTTCATCCTTTATTACATTATACAACACTTTTCGACTTTTTTCAAGTGCCGTAGTATCAAAATTTGATAGTTAACGCCTTTTTATCACGAACAAAAAAAGAAACGGCGTTAGCCGAGTCCCTACAAGGGATTCGGCAACTAAATAAATCCGTAAACGGATTTGTTATGAGTTATGAGATACTGCGTATCGTTATGATTGCCTAACGGCAAGTTAAAGGATTTATTTATCATAGTTAGCAAACTTGTTTGCTATCATAACGCAAAACTTATTTGCTTATAACTTTTAGCCACAAGCCTAAAAATAAAACTAAAATCTTTAATCTTTTGTGGTAAAGATAAAGCCCACCATATTTCGCTTTTTGCGAAGTATAGTGGGCTATACTTTTATCTTAAATTAAATTTCCCTTATAGGAACTCACTTATACCGTTTCCTTTAATCAATATCTCGTATAATGAATATTAGTGTAGGCGACTAACTGCTTGTACGCCTGGCGTAATTTTTGCGCTTTTTCGTCAAAGGTAGCGGTAGCGTGCACCATCTTTTCACCTATATCCGCTCCCACCTGCGCCATATGGTAAGAAATACTATCGCCCAAAGTGTCGCTAAATTCCTGCACTCGCTCCTTTTGGTCGTGCGTGAAATTTTGCACGCTTTCCTTCATATTTTCCATAATTTCAGCAGCGTCGATAAGCGCGTGAATGGAATTCATACTTACCCTGTTATCGTACGAGGAATAATCCTTATCGGCCGCGTCGGCAAGGGACTTACAAGCCGAATCAATATAGCTTTTCGCGTTAGTCGCAACGATTGCAAGCGTGTTAAAGCTGTCTACCGCGCGTTTACCTTCCGATTCAAACCTTTCCTTTTTGCCCATAACGGCGCGAAGCTGTTTCTGAAGCCCTGCAATATACTCTCTCGCCTCGCGCATTTGATTTTTGACGATATACATTATATCTCTAAGCCTACTGTTTGCGCGGTTGATACGCTCGATAACCTTGCCTATTTTGGTAAGCTCGCTTTTAAGCGAGGAAACTGCACTACTTGCCGAAGAAACGGCGCTATTAGCAGCGGAAACTGCGCTGTCGTGCGCTTTCTTTTCCTCGGGAGTCGAGCCTGACGAGGAATTTTTCGCACGCGTTTGCTCTTCCTGCGCTGCCTCTAAACTATCACGCGCGGCGGATAACTGCTTTTCTACCGCGTTATATTCCGCCTCCTTTTTTTCTAAAAGTTCACAGTTTTCCTCGTAAACCTTTTGCGCGTGTTCAAAATCGCGTACCATTTCCTCAATAAGCGCGTTCGTGTTAGAGATAGCAACGTTTACCTTGTTTTCTACGTCAATAACGGCACTACGCCCTTTAGCAAGCTCGTTATTGACCTCGCTGGCGCAATCGCGCGCGTGGTCGGCAAATCTTCCTATGTTTTCGGGGGATACGTGTACGCTACTCATCTACTTTCAGCCCTCCAATTTCGCCCTCGTAGCCACAGTATTTGATTTCGTTTTCCTCCACTTTAAGAAGGGGCGCAATCTTTTCCCACAGCTCACCCTGCGCGTAGTTAAAGGAAGAGGGAACGGTTTTCGCCACCTTCGTAAGCGCACTACCTACGCTATCGTTCCACGAAGTATAGGTAAAACTAATCTCGTCAACCGAATAGCTTACGCCCGAAAAGAAGTTGCCGTCGTCGTAAATTTTTCCCATAACGGACTAACCCCTTAAAATAGCAAGCGCAGACGCAAAGGAATTTTCGGTCTCTTTTACCATAGACAAAAGGTCCTTTGCGCGATTAATCTGGCTTTCAAGCTCCCTGATTTTGACGTTAACGCTATTTCTGAAATCGTCGAAGTTAGCGTCGTTCCAGTTTTGGTTAATCTGATTCATTTTGTCGTTGAGCGATTCAATCTCGCGGAGCATATCCTCAATAAAACCGTTGAGGTCTTTGTAATAATCTCTTACGATGCCAAGCAACTCCTCGGTTGCCGCTGCAATCTGGTCGTTAACGCTCATATATTATCCACCTTTGATTTAATCATATCTTCTACTCTTTTAAGCTCCTGCGCGAAATCGCCCACGTTAGTGGTCTTTTGACGGATAATGCTTTCCGTTTCGCCGATAATTCGCGTGATATCCTCACTAATCGAGAACGCGCTGTTTGAAATCTTATCACCCAAAGTGTCGCTGAAATCAGAAGTTTTACTCTTAAACTTCGTAGCGCAAGCTTTCATTTCCGCAAGTTCAACGATCATCTCGTCACTCAAGCTTTTTACTCTTTCATAAATAATCATACTCGTTTAGTCCTTCAAAATTTTTATAAACTCGTCCCACCACTTACCGTTGTTTGCAAGTGAGTAGTCAAAAAGTCTGGTGTTGCTTTCCTCGGGGCAAACGTAGATACACTCGTGATTGCTTTCCTTGTCGCGTTTTCCATTTCCCTCGCGCTCTTTTTGCGAGCCGTACACCGCGTAGCTTTCCTTTGCGATGGTCTTACCCGACGCGTCAAGCTTGTCAACGATAGCCTTGTTGATAGTGTCCATCGTGGCGCTAGTCACGAGCAAGAAAATCTTGTATCTGTTACCACGGGTGTAAAGCGTGCGGAACATAGTTCTTACGTCCTCTAAGCTCAGTCGCGTTCTTTTACTCTTAGTTTGAGGCGCGTCCATTTTACGCACGAATTGACCACCGCTTTGCGCCTTTTTAGCAATCGCAGCCATAAGCTCAGGCGGAAGAGCCGCGGCAAGTCGTTCGTTTTTCTGAAGGTCCTCTACCGAAACCTTAGCGCCCTCGTACTTAACCACTTCGCCCTCTTCCTGCTCTGATTCTTGATTGCCGTTGACGGCGTCCAGCCAAGAAACTCTATCGTCCGTCAGCCACTCGATATCGTGCATTATAACGAATAACGGCTCGAATTCGCATCTCTCCTTCGCCGCTTTTGCACGGCGCGATTCGTACGCGTCGTAAATCTCAATGAACTTTTTAGCGGTAAGCTCCTCGCCCAAAACGAGGTTGATATAATTATTCAGTTGCGGATAAGCGTTAAAGTACTCGTCAAAATAGCCGTTATACGACTCAAAAGTACTCAGATACTGAATCTGGTTTATAGAAAGGTTTTGACGGCGCGTGGTAGAAAGGAAAGAAAACATAGCGTTTCTTTCAATATCCACGATTTGATCTGTAGCGGCAAACGCGAAGTATCCCATTCCGTCTTGCTCGGACGAATATTCAAGTCCTTGCGCTTTCATAGACGCGGAGGAAATGCCCAGCGGAATTTGGAATTTCTTCTTTTCCACTCTTCCCACGGTAAACTTATTTTTCGAATCGTGGGATACGGGGTACTTCGTTACGTCGCCCGCGATAAGCTGATCGCCCTCGCCCCATTGCTGACGGATACGCTTTGCAAGCTCAAGCTGACGCTTACAGCCCGTCTGTCCTGCGTAAGCGTGGCGCACCTGCGTACGCGTTCTGCCGGCGTCGGAGGTGAATATTGAATAGCCCTTATCACGCAAATATCCTACTTCGTTTTTCGCGTCTTTTCCCGCTACGTTGCTCGCACCCATAAGCGTGCCGTAGCCCTCGATACTGTTGGTGTACAGCGAAATTCTCGTTTTCATTTGCGCGAGCGCACCTTCCTCGCCCGTAAGTCCGCTGGCTACCGACTGACCGGAAAGCATAATGCCGATACCGTAAGCGCGCACCGCCTTAATCGTGGTCGTAAGCGCGGTAACTATCATACGGTTAACGTTTCTATCGCGCTTTCCGTCACCTTCAAGCATAACGTTATATTCGTCGATAATGAACATATAAATGGGTAGGCGCGGAAGCTTACCGCTCTTTACCAGCTCGCTGTCGTTATACGCGGAAAGCTCGGTAACTCCTGCCTGCGTAAAGAGTGCACTTCGCTCGTTTTTGATATCGACGAGCATATTAAATAGGTCAATCGCGCACTCCGCCTTTCCGTTAACCATAAGGTATTTAACGTGCGGAACGTATAAATTATCTTTGCCCGGGATCTTAATATATTGCGAAAACTCGGGAGAATCCTTTTTCGCCTTAAAGTCAACTAAACCAAATTGAAGCTCGTCGGGCGAATATTTAGCCGCCGCGCTAAGAATAAAGGTATGAAGGAAAGAAGATTTACCCGATTCAGCCGCTCCCACCAAAAGCGCAAAGCTTTCGGTCGAACACGCCTTCATAGAGAAATTAAACTGCTTGCCTGCGCTCTCGCCCATAGGTACGGTGATACGCTTGTAGAACACGTTGTCGCCCGATTTGTCCGCCGTTTTAACTATGGCAGGCTTAGCGTCCTCCTTGTCCAAAATATCGTAAAGCCAAATGCTGGACGCTTTGACCAAGTAACTGGACAATTCTTTCATATAGTTATCGTAGTCAAAGTCAAGCGAGCGGATATCAAGCGTTGCGCGTTTTCCGTTGTAAGTAATCGTTCCGTCAGCGGAAATATCAATTACGTCAGCGTTAAGCTCTTCCGCCGTAAGAGGCTGAGCGTTAGGCGTAAATTTAGCGTCGGTTTCCTGACAAATAATGGAAATTACACCCTTACTGCCGTTGCGCGTAGCCATATTAACGAGTTCTTGACGACCGTCGTAACGCGTACTGTCAAATCCGTACGGGTAGCGGTTTGCAAAAAACGCCAAAAAATAATTGCTACTGGAAGTATTCTTCTCGTTGTACGCGAAAATATCGCTTATTCCGCGGTTGGTATAGACTGCTGAACGCTCGTCGCAAAGCGATCTGATTTCCTCAAAAAGCTCGGGGATAGACTCGGTAGCCATATCCACCTTTTTGCTCACCTTTTTGAAAACTCCCGTTTTGAGCTTCTCGTTAATGGACATCTCGATTCCGCCCAAAACGGAGTCGCCTGCCCCGTCCGGCTCTACGCCCGTAAAGAGTAACTGTTTTGCAGGCATATTGCTGATAAGCGACAGGTAAATATTAGTCAGAAGCTTGTGAAATTCCAGTTTTCTACGCTCGTCGTGGAATAAAATATGCGACTTTTCGTAGAACATCTTGGGCGCGTTGATAAGCAAGGTCGTGTGGTCGGCGTTGAGGTTAAAATAGATAGGGTTAGTCGCAAACGCCGCGGAGGGAATATGAAGTACGCGCTCGGCAAAATTCAAATCCGCCGTAGGCACGTCAGCAGTATAAAATCCCATCAAATATTTATGATCGTTTCTGCACCTAATTGGCTTGTTTGAAAGCATACTGTCGCCGGTGATTTTATACTCTTCAATAATCTTTTGGCTGAACTTTTCCAGTTCACCGTAGCAATCGAAGTTTTCTACCCTCGTTTGCTCGGCGTACTCGCGCTCAGCTTCAGAAATTCGCTCCTTTTTGCGTTGCAAAAGCTCCTGTTTTTTGCGCTGGGTATCGCCCGTTTCCTCCACCAGTCTACGCGCGTTTTTAACCACGTAGCGAAGGTCGGCAAGTCCCTGACAAAACGCCTTGATAGGCACGATATCCTGCTCGGGCGAGCGACTTCTCTCAATAGCGTCAAGCGCACCGTTACAGTCCTCTACGAGACGGTCAAAATACTCGTTTACTCCGCCGTGAGGCACGGGGCGTGCGCTAACGCCAGCCATATGGCGCGTAACCGAAAAGGTCAAACCTTTCGTGCGCGCGTAAATGTCGACGATGTCCTGATAAAGCTCTTCAAGCGAGTCAAGCGACACTTCAAAACGCAACTTTTCCTCGTCCACGAAGTCAATAGAAAGCGAACGGTTATAGTCGTCCTTCGCCTCCGCAACCGCTTGTGAGTACTCTTCTTTTCTTTGTTTAAGCTCCGTTTCGTACGTAACGCGTAGCTTTTTTAATTTGTCAAAAGTAGATATCATTTATCTGTTTCCTAAACGTTTAATAAGGTTTTGTGTAAAGTTTTTGAGATGCAAAAATATTATGCGAACCAGCCACAATGCACGGCTACTGCAATAAACGCTACGATAATTCCGATAATAATTGCGCCCATAGCGATAACCATCGATCCGTCAACGTCGTTGCTCGCCATAACGCAAAGGGGAATAACGCAGCCGATTACTGCCGCAACGCCCATAATAAACAATCCCCAACTGAAGAACATTGCAACGAGCGCACCCAAAATGGTCGCCACGAACACGCCCATCAAAACTACGATACCCGTGTCGTAGGGGTTGTTAGCGTTAACGATGCAACCGCAAACGATAGCCATCGTCAAGATAATAACCGCACCGATTACTCCGCCCCAAATAGAGGGAATCACCATATAAAGCGCCGCAGACAAAAGTATGCTATTAACAAACAGCACGACGAACATCATATCGTTTTCAAAGTCGTCTCTACAATCAATGGACATCACAAGATTAAGAATCATTCCTGCGAACACGCCCACAGATACGCAAAGCGTCATTATTCCACTTGCATCCAGGAAAATACACGCGATTCCTGCTGCAATGTGGAGCAAGCTGAACACGATATAAACGACGCCTCTCGCCTCGTCCGCGCCCTTGCTACCCAAAAGTCGAGCAATGATAGCGTAGATTACAAGCGCGCCTACCGAACAGCCACCGCCGAACAAAATGGAACGAACGATTCCTTCCGTAAATATACCGCCGATAATAGATCCTGCCAAAACTACGAGCGCACTAACCGCCATAATTATGTAGGAATTTCTTCTTCTTGCAAGCGCTTTTTTCCTTTCAAGCTCTTTCTTTCTTGCAATCTCTTGCTTTCTTTTAATTTCGTTTTGACGATCGATTTCCGCTAAACGCTCTTGCTCCTTCTTACGCGCCTTTTCTTCTTCAATCAAACGCGCCCTTTCAGCATCAGCAGCCTTCTTGTCCTTTGCTTTGAGCGTGCTCATAACGTCCTGCGCGTCCGTCCAGCGAATTTCGAAGTTGTCGATATACTCGTCGATATAAATTGCCTCGCGCAGTTTTTCTACCGTCGTCGTGGTCTTGGGGTAATCCTCAAGCGCCAAACGGCTATCGCCACGCTCAATCTTTTTCAAAAAGCCCTCGATAGTAGCAAGCTGAGGCGCGTAGAAAACCTTGCCAGCAAGCGACAAAACTTCGTAATAGTTTTCTTTCTTAGTAAGATATTTTTCGTGAGCGCCGTCAAGCTGTTTTTCCAGCTTAAATACCTTATCCGCCCACGCCTTACTCTTCGTTCTGGAATTTTGAAGGTCGATAATTTCCGCGTCAAGATCAAGCGCCTTTTCTACCAGCGCCGTCTCTTTTACGAAATCTTCGAGAAGGTGACGGTTTTTAATCTTATTGTACGACGCTTGGGGAAGTCCACTCGCGATAGCGTACGCGTTTTTTACCGACTCTACCCACGCGCGCGTTCTGTCGTCGCCCGAAAGCGAAGAAATAAGCTTTTCAACGTTAGCAACGTACGCCGCCTCGTCCGCCTGATTTTTAAGATCCTGCTCTTTCTGCAAAAGCTCAAGCTGACGTTTTCTTTGCGCGTCCGCAACTTCTCGCGCGCGGATTTTCGCGTTTTCATCGTCAATTTTCTTCTGCTTTTGGCGCGCGTCGTCGTCAATAATGCTCTGCGCCTCACTTCTGATAAGCGGAAGCTTTTTAAGTCCTTCGCAAATGTCCGCTATATCCACGCCGTTTTCTTGCTCGCGATCACAAAAATCAAACGCACGTCTTGCCCACTCAAGCGTCTTGTTTTGCGCGTAGAACTGATTGATTCTATCCGTCGTTTCAACTGCGCGCTCGTGACGGAGCGTTTCAAGGTGATGCTCGCGGTACTTGTCGCTACCGCCTACCTTTCTGCCTGCAAAAGCGTTTAATCCGCTCTTTTTCTTATCGTCCATTTTTGCCTCCAAATAACGATTTTTTGGTAAATTGTTTAATATAAATATATAATATACTTTACAATTATAACACCGCCATCAGTTTTTGTCAACGCAAAATATACGTTATTCACCTCAAAAACGCTAAAAAACGGTTGCTTTATTGCAAAATTTTTGATATAATGTGTTTCCATTTTTACAAGGAGGCGGTTATGTACGATCAAAACGTTTACGACGACGAAAAATTTTTTAACGGCTATTTCGCTTTGCGCCAAACGAAAGACAACTATAACGTTCTTATTGAACAACCTGCTATGTCAAAGCTGATATGCGCAGTAAAGGACAAGTGCGTGCTTGATCTTGGCTGCGGTTTTGGCGATAACTGCGCACAATTTGCTCGCATGGGCGCTAAACGCGTGGTTGGAATTGATATTTCAGAAAAGATGCTTTCCGTAGCCAAAAAAGAAAATTCTCACGAAACGGTGCAGTACGTCCACAGCCGTTTTGAAAATATTGACACTCTCAACGAAAAATTTGACCTCGTTTACAGCTCACTCGCTTTTCATTATACGGACGAATTTGACGTGCTGATGAAAAAAATTTACGCCGTTATGAACGAGGGCGCAACCTTACTATTTTCGCAAGAACACCCTATTGCTACGGCAACGATAGACGGTAACGGTCACTATAACTACGACGGTGACGAGCCCGTTTCCTATACTTTCTCACACTACAATAAAAGCGGAAAACGCACGGTTGAATGGTTCGTAAAGGGCGTACAAAAATATCATCGCACTTTTGCGCAAGTTATAAACGCAGTCGCGCAGGCAGGACTAACCGTAACGCAAGTCGTCGAGCCTACGCCTGACGAACGCGCGCTTTCCATTCGCCCCTCCTTACGCAAGGAATTTATAAAGCCTTCGTTTTTAATAGTAAAAGCCGTAAAAAAATAATAAAAAACCGTCTCGTTTTGAGGCGGTTTTTCTGTAAAAAATGATAAAACGGAGCGGTACGTGCCACTCCGTTTCGTATTTTTAAAGTTCGTTTTTACGATAATCTACGCGTTCAGCGGAAACCTCGAGGTTACCGTTTCTAATGCGGATTTCATCGATAAATTCTTTTTCCTTAACGCCTACTTTAAGTTTTACGTTATAGTAAACGCGGAACATACTTCCCATATTGATGGTCTTAACGCGCATAAGCTCTGCTCTTTCGGTGTACTTTTCGAAGATGTCGTCAAATACGCCCGTGTAGTCAAGATCCTCAGGGAGCGTGATACGGATATTCTTCTCTCTTTGATCGGGCTTTTTCTCCCAAATCTTCAACGCCTCGAAAAGCATTAAGATTGCACCGCAACCTACCGAGAAAAGCACGCCGTACGCGATATAGCCCATACCGAAAGCAAGTCCGGACGACATCGAAATAAAGATAATGCAAATTTCTTTTGCAGTACCGGGTGCGGAACGGAAACGAACCAAGCTGAACGCACCTGCAATCGCGATACCTGCGCCGAGGTTACCGTTAACGATTGCTATAACGATAGCTACTGCCGCGGGCATAAGCGCGGACGCGATCAAAAACGACTTCGACGAACGGGTACGGAAAAAGCACATAAACGAAAGAATTATGCCCGTAACGATCGCCGAACCGATGCTTATAAAAAACGTAGCTGGCGTCATTACGCCGTCAGTAAAGATAGTGTCAAACAATTTTTTTTGCCTCCTGTCTTGATAATGTCAATTCTCTTTTGTAAGCCTCTCCCACCTTGGAAAAAGACCTTTTGTACACTTTATTTTCGCTAAGAAGCTTAGTAAGCCACATAGGGAATCCCAGCGATGATTTTATCTCCATAAGCACGTGTCCCTGCTCGAGCAAATGAATGCCGTCCAGCCCGTCGCAAAGCGATAACCGCGTACTACGGTACCTCGTGTTTCGGTCAAACGTGATACGAAGGTCAATCTCTTTTTTCTTAAAAGCGATGCGATCGTAAAGTATTAATATAAGCGGACGGAGAGTTCCGTAAAAATTCTTAAAATAATCAATTTCGCGTGAAATCTGATCCGTACCAAGCGACTCGCCCTTTTCAAAGAAATCGTTGCACTTCGTTTCTTTTAGCGAGATACGGCGCTTGTATACGATACCCTTGCTTTTGCGTTTCAGTTCAAGATAAACTTTGCTATCCGGCGTTGCAAGACCGTAACTGCGCACGCGAATCTTTTCCTTGTACTTGGGCTTTAAGATAGAATTTCTTACAAGCAAGCAGGTGGGCGTATCATAATACAAACTTTGTATCGTCGTTTCGCCGAATTCGTCTGGGTCCATACGCTTTTCAACTTCACGCAAAATGGTTTCGTATTGCTCGGGAGTAAGTATGTATTTATTCTCGTAGCGCTTAAAAACGTAGCTAACCATATTTCTCCTTTCTACTCATCATTTTACTTTTTCCGCCACAACGGGCAGGTGTATCATTTTCAGTCAATTCATTATAACATACTTTTACGCAAAACACAATAGTTTACGCAAAAAAACTTTGGAAATTTTTATTTTACATAATTTATTATAAACGTTACGATTAAAATGCGTTTTAATCAAAAAAAATGAACGGCAACGCTTATGGGGGAGGACGCGTTACCGTTCGTTAAAGAAATGAGAGAATAGACTATTTAATTTTCCTTTCTGCTCTCTTTAAGCGAGGAAAGGAAGTTTTTCGCTTGCTCTTCAGCCTGAGCGATTGCGTTTTCCATCGTAGTTTTCAACTGGTCAAGGCTTTGCTGACGACTGGAAATTACGTTTTGGCATTCGTTAAACGCCTCATCACCGATATCTGCTTTGATAAGCGCGAGCATCTTGTTCGCCTTATCTACCATTTTTGCCTGAAATTCGTAAACCTTTGCGCTGTTAAACGTACCGCTCTCAATCGCCTCTTCAAATTCGGTCACTACCTCGTTAAAGGTGCTCATGCTTTCTTCAAAAGAAGCTTTAAGCGTTGCGGGCATAACGTTTTCAACCGATTTTACTACGTCGTTTACTTTGCTGATGATCTCGCGGATCTGAGGCTCGTACTGTGCCAAAAGTTCAGCCACCTCGTCCTTTGCCTCGTTAACGAGCGTATTGATCTGAGCGTCGATTTGCGTTTTGAGCTGTTCAAGCTCAACGCCCTCTTCGCTGTTCTTAATAACCTTGTCGGCGTAAGCACAAATGCTTTCGAGCGTATAATTGCCGTCGTTGTCTTTGAGCTGGTCAAGCTGGTCAGCAATTCCGAACGACTGCGCAGCGTTTTCCACTACCGCGCTATCAAGCGGACAAACGTAGATATTTTCAGCAATCGTCATAACTTTCGCTACTGCCCCGAAACCGCGCGACGCGAGCTTGTAAGACTGATAAGCCGAGCCGTAATAGAAGGTCGTGGGGTGAGCGAGAAGGTGCGTAAGGTAATATTCGTTGTACACGTTGTCAACGAGCACTCCTACTGCCTCGTCGTAAGCGTTTTGCGCCAAAGCCTTTGCTTTCTCGTACGCCTTAGTCGCGAAGTTTTTAACCTTTTTATCCACTTCGCTGATCTTGTCAATCAACTGCTTTTCATCCATCTTAACGGCTACGTCAAGACTAACCTTGCCAGACTGCGAAAGGTTAAGCGCAAGTCTGAATTTTTCAACGGTGAGCGCTTGAATTTGCTCGTCGTCTAAGTGCTCCAGCTTGTAATCTTCGTATTTACGCATAAGCGAATAAGCAACCTCGTCGTCCACCGTTACGCTAAATCCTAATTTTTGCGCACCTGCGGTAACGGACGCGTTCACTTTCGTCGTAAGCTTGTTCTTTAAATCCTCGTTATCCGAGGAAACGGAAGTCTGAACGACCTTGTTTTGTTCGTCAAGGTATCCGTACTCAACGGCAAGCGAAGTAATCGTTTCAATTGCCTGCTCGATATCCTTACCTTCAAAGCTTGCTTCGCCGTAGAGGAGCACTTGAGCGTCCTCGTTAAGCGCGTTTACGCTGACCACTTTGTTTTGCGCGTCAACGACGAACTGAATGGACGGGTTGACGTCCACGTTAACTACTGCACGCGACTGGTCGGGTGTCTGACAGCCTGTAAAGACTGCGCACGTGAGCGCGATAATAAGCGCGCAAATTGATGCTAAAATTCTTTTTTTCATTTTTTTGCCTCCGATTTATCTTGCACTTATTAAACGACTGGGCTTTGCGTTTTGTTGCGTTAAGATTGAAAATTTTCCCAATATTTTTCCAGCGATCCGTATTCGCTTATTATGGACGAAATGAAGTCGTCGTAATCGTTTTGCGATACCACGTTCCTATCCGTTTCGTATTTTTGCTTGTTTTTATCCTTCTTGGAGTGGAACTGTCCGTTAAGTCTTTCGCTGGTTTTTTGGATATATTCTTCTTCGTTTTCAGGTAACGAAGTCGCGAACGAAAAATCAACTCCTATCCCTTCTAAAACGTCGCTAAGCGCGTCAACCTCTCTAATAAAATTGTCAATACTGAAACCGTTAAATATGGCAGTAAGCTTATCAACGTTATCTTGCGAATAGCGTAGCGATAAAGCCGTAAGCTCGTCTAAAGAATTTATGCTTTCGTTATACTTATTCTCGTAACGACTAAGCAAGCTTTCCATTTCTTTCATAAGGTCGTTAAACTCGTCGTAATAACAGTTAACGTCGCTATTCTTTACCGTCCAGTAATCAAGCATCAATAGGGGATTGTACGGGCTGGTCATTATCAAGTAATTTTGCAAAACGAGCGCTAACGTATCGCTTGATTTTTCACTTACGACGTCTATTGCCTTGTCTAAACTATCGTACAAAAATTCACTTACTTCGTTATCGTTTAGCTTATCCTTAAAGTGCGTTTTGAGTTGTTCTTCATTCTTTCCGTCAATATCACGCTGAACGAACAACGTATCCATTTGCCCTATTGCGTCGCTTAAAGACGCATCACCAAGATCCCACTTCTGCTTAAAGCTCTGCTCGCTCGTTTGCTCTTCCACCACCGCAAAAAGCACACCCTTTTGCTTAAAGTAGCTTTCAAGCGAGCTTTTAATATTCGTTTCGCCCACGCTCGTAAGCTTTACCGCACCCTGCGCCGTGATATCCAAATAACCAAGTTGCGCACAGTAATCTACGAAAATTTTTGCGCCCTCGTCCGCGCTTTTTCCTTTAATACTCGTCAAAACGCCCTCGCCCGAAAGCACGACGTCCGCGTCCTCGTTAAGCGCCACTACGCTATCAATCTTGCCGTATTCGTCCACCGAAAACATAACTTTTGGATTGATTTCAAGCGAAAAAGCGTACGCTTGACCTTGTGGCTGGGTGGACTGATTTAATAGCGGAATAATTATGCAACAGCACAAAACGGCTACGAGCGCACACGCAGTTAGCGCCACGTTTTTCGCTTGCTTTATCCACGCCGTAAAGCCCCTTTCCTTTTTCTTTTCGCCCGTAACGATAGGGGCGTTTTTAACCTTTTCATTCAGTACAGGCAGAGCGTTACCAAGCTCTTCGTTCCAACGGTTTTTTAAGTTTTTCATTCGCTCATACCTCCTTTAAGACTTTTTGCAGTTTCTCAATTGAACGCTTGTATTTTGAAGTAACCGTTCCCGTCGGGAGCGATAAAATCTGACCTATTTCGCGGTGCTTGTAACCCCACAAAACGTGCAAAATCACGATTCTTTGCTCCTCTTCGCTTAAATATTTTTCAATGGCTGTCATAACCTCGCCGCTATCTACCTCGTCTATCTTTCCAATATGCTCAATCTCGTCGAGGTAAATTTCTTGCTTTCTTTTTCGCAAGAAGTCGAGTGCGGTATTTTTAGCGATTTGCAAAATCCACGCGCTTGCGTTACTTCCACGCCGATATCCGCTCACGCTCGTCTTTATTTTAAGATAGACGTTTTGCACGACGTCCTCGGCGTCCTGACGAGAATGCAGGTACGACAAGACGAACGCGTAAACTCAGCGTCCCGTACTTATATATAACTGCTCAAAAGCGTTATTGTCCCCGTCGGCAACCCGACAAAGAAGTTTGTCAACTTCCGCCTTTTTCATTTCTACTCTCTCGCCCTCCGATTATTAAACGAAACGAAATCTATTTTTGTTGCATAAATTTTATTTTTAGAATTTAAAAGGTCGTCTTACAAAATAAAACGACCTCTTTTGTCATAATTTGACGGATACGTATCCGCGTTTTTGTGAAATTACGATTGTTTTTTCTCCAAAAAATCTTTACTTAAAAGAAGGGGCAAAAGCTGGTCGGGAGCAGAAATTATATACCTTGCGCCCTCGCTTTCAAGTATTTCTCTGTCTCTAAATCCCCAGGTTACGGCAATGCAATCAAGCCCGGAATTTTTAGCGGTAAGCACGTCCACCTCGCTATCGCCCACGTACACGCTTTGCTCTTTGCTAACGCCTAATTTTTCAAGCGCAAGCCACACTCCGTCGGGTGCAGGCTTGGTCGCGATTCCGTTACCCTCGCCCACCGCAAAGTCGATTAAGCCCTCGAAGGTTTCGTTCTTTAACTGTTGAACGGCAGCGTCGTACTTATTAGAAACGATCGCGCTTTTGTATCCTTCCTTTTTAACTCGTTTAAGTAAATCGATAATACCTTCGTAAGGTGCGGTATTATCGTTTTTATGCTCGTCGTAAATGCTCTTGAACTGCGCTAAGTACTCGTCAAACTTTTCGTCCTTACCGTTAGGAAGTGCGCGTTCAACGAGCTTTGCAACTCCGTTACCCACGAAGCGTCTTATTTCTTCGTACGTGCGCGTAGCAAAGCCGTTGCGCTCGAGCATAATATTTACGCTGATATGAAGGTCGTCAAGCGTATTAAGTAGCGTTCCGTCAAGGTCAAAAATGATTGCTTTTACCTTTGATTTTTGACAAACGACGGGGGACGATACC
Organism: Clostridia bacterium; assembly: GCA_017623435.1. Taxonomy (GTDB): domain Bacteria; phylum Bacillota; class Clostridia; order Christensenellales; family Pumilibacteraceae; genus UBA10677. The sequence goes on along the minus strand of JAGAPD010000008.1, from coordinate 28,075 downwards.
TTGCGTTTGTTCTTTTTTGCAAGATAACTGATTACGATATACGCTATCGCAATAACCACGGCAACGGCGGAAAGAACGACTAGCACGGCAAGCACGCTACTCCAGATAGTCGTAGGCGAGCCGGCGTACTGCACGGAGAAAGCGTCCGCAATCGAGCCAAGACCGATCATACTAATCGTGCTACCAACGTAGCAGAATCCGTCCATAAGTCCTGCCATAAATCCCGAGGGAATACTGTCGCGCATATAAAGGGGTGCCATCGAGGTGATTACGTTGTTTACGTTGAGCATAAACATAAACGCAAGTGCGAAACAAATCAGTACGATCAGCCACAATCCGTAATACGTTGCAATCGTTCCGCCCAGTAAGCAAACTGCCGTGAGCGTGTACCAAAGTCCTGAAAGCGTTACGAAATTGGTGATTTTCTTTTGCAGTTTTACGTTAATTCCCTGACCGATAAAGCCGACGACGGGAAGAACGATGGTAGTAATTTGCGCGAAGTTATCGCCAAAGCCGAAGCATTCCTTAAAGATGGTTGCGTTCCAGCCACTAAGACCGTCTTTAATAAGGTTATTGAGCACGGCGAACACGGCAAGCATCGCCACCGTGATGAACACGCCCGTAGTTATATTCGTTTTTCTCTGACTTTTACTCGTTTGCGCCTCTTTCTCGTTTTCGGCAAGCTCACGCGGGATAGCAAGCTTGTTGTACGACAAGAACCACAATATCGCCATAACCGCCATACCGATGCTTGCGAACAGGAAGATTACTCTGTACGCGCCCATCGTGGTGAAAAGCGCGCTTAGTCCGTACGCCAAAAAAGTTCCGAGCGCTACGGTCGAGCTCATTATAAAGGTCGCCTGCGGAAGTCGTTCTTTATCCAGCGAGTTAGAAAGCGAGAATATGATCGAAGTCCACAAAAACGATTGTGCTACTCCGTTAAGTAACCATATCGCGTTCAGAATGCTAAAATCGTTTGCTACGAAGGGAACGAAGTTGCATACGCCCGACACGGCAAGTGCGATGGGAATGACCACCCTCTTATTATATCTTCGGCACATAAATCCGTTTACGACCTGCCCTATGCCGTAGGCGAAGAAGAATAAGGTCTGAGGCGTACTTACTACGCTTTTTTGTCCTATTCCGTAGTCGGAAATAATGGGATTGATGTTTGCGTTATAACTATACCGCGCTACGTAAGACAGAACGTAAACCGCCCAGCACAGCGCGATAAGTAAACTTTGTCGTTTGCTCTTTTCCATTTCTACGCTCCAAAATCAAGTTCGCGTTTAAGTATAGCACTTTGAGTAAGGAAAATCAAGTTATTGCACCCAAACATTTTAAAATGTTTGACTATATCGTAAAATCGCGTTATAATTTTAGTAACAATCTTTTTTGGGAGAGAATTATGGAACTTAAAGGACTTACTATCAACTTTTTGGGGGATTCAATCACGGCAGGTAGTGGCACGAGCGACTGGGAAAACAAAACCTTTCTTGCGCTTCTGGGCAAAAACGAGGGCGCTACCGTGCGCAACTACGGCGTAGGCGGATCGCGTATTGCTCGCCAATTAGGCGTTAGCGAATTTATCGGCGGAGAACGCGATTTCGTAATGCGCGAGGAAGAAATGGAACGCGACGCGGATATTATCGTCGTTTTCGGCGGTACTAACGACTACGGCCACGGCAACGTACGCTTTGGCACTATGAGCGATCGCGACGTTTATACCTTCTACGGCGCGACTCACACGCTTATCCAAAACCTTATGGAGCATAACCCCAGCGCTACTATCGTGTTTATGACTCCCCTTCACCGTCTTGAAGAGGCTGCGCACGACGGAAAACCGTGCTTACGCGAATATAGAAACGCGATTAAAGAAGTTTGCGAATACTACTCCATTCCCGTGCTTGACCTTTACGCAGTAGGCGGTATGCAACCGCACGTTGAAGTTCAGCGCAATCTTTATATGCCCGACGGCTTGCATCCAAACGACCTTGGTCACGAGATTATTTGCTCGCGACTTACGGGTTTTTTGAAGTCTCTTTAACAAAACGAGCGTATACGTACCCTGTTGTTTAATTACAACGAATCAACAAACCATCATTTTAAGCAATAAAGGACGATATATGAACAACATTAATCTTGACATACTATCCCCCTACAATAAAGAGTTTTACGATATTTGTTGCCGTGCTCAAAACGGTGATGCCGACGCTCAACTAAAACTAGGCGATTTTTATTTTGAAGGAAAATACGTCTACAAAGATTACACTCAATCACTTTCGTGGTACGGTCGTGCTGCTACGCAAGGCAATATTGAAGCTTGTTACAAGGTCGGTTTGTGCTACGCAAACCGCTACGGCACGATACCATACGTAAAAGACGCTATTAATTGGCTTAAAAAAGCGGCTGACACGGGTCACCCTGCTGCACAATACAAACTAGCGTTAGTTTACCTCAAAAAGCGTGAAAAAGATCCAAACGAAGCACTACGTTACCTTCAGTTATCAGCAACCGCCGACTATCCATTTGCGCTTGCAGAATTAGGTTTTTTATACGAACAAGGCGAAATCGTTGAGAAAAACATCATAAAAGCGATCGAATATTACGAGCGCGCAGCCGCATTAGGCAATGCGACTGCAAAATGCAATCTCGCAATTTGCTACTATAACGGTAACGGCGTTACGAAAGACTTAAACAAAGCTTTTACGCTTATGAGCGAAGCGGCTGAAATGAACGTCAGCGACGCCCAATGTTGGCTAGGCGTTATGTACGAAGAAGGTGCTGGAACGCCAAAAAACCAAGCAAAAGCCGTCGAATACTACAAAAAATCAGCCGAGCAGTTAAACCCCGTGGGTATGTATAACCTTGCGCTTTGCTACGAATTCGGTCAGGGCGTACCCACGAGTGCGCACACGGCGCTTAAATGGTGCAGACTTGCCGCTCAAAAAGGCAACGAAAAAGCGCAAGCGCGTATTCCTTTGCTAATCGAGCAAGAAAAGGCACAGCATAAGCCCACTCCTGACGAAATTTATTACGGTTTTACGCCTTGCGGCAACCCCGAGCTTACTAAAATTGACAAGCAAAAAGATCCGCTCTACTTGTATTTGCGCGAGCATTACTTAAAGGACGATTACGTTTTAGGCACTTGCGCCGACTACCCTAACCCCGAAAATAGTAGCGCGTACGTGAAATACGCTTACGCCATTTGCTTTTTCAGGGAAAAACACGAAAACGGTAGCGAATATCCTAAAAACTACGACTACATCCGCCAAGCCGCTGACGAGGGTTACGCGCCTGCACAGTTCGCTTACGGCGTGTATTCGTTTATGAATGCGGACGGCTACGCTTACCGCAAAAATAACCCCAGCTACGCCACCAGCGTCAAATATTTTTCGCTCGCGATGGATCAAGCGTTCCCAAAAGCCGTGTACGTATGCTCTGAATTTATACGAAGAGGCATTTATTTCGAACGCAGCGAAGATTTAGCAAACCACATAGTTTACTGGGCGTATCTTCAAGGCGACGAGGACGCGGCTAAAGTCGTAAACAATATGGATAAAAGCGTTTGCGAAAAAATAGTAGACGAGATTTATAAGCTTGATATGAAAAGTTTTTGCGAAAAATCAAGCGTTGAAGAAATTCTTGATTTAGCAAACCAAACGACTGAAAACGAAGACGTTTTATATATTCTATCTTTCATAAAGGACAAGGACGGCGAGGGCGCGTACGAGTATGCAAAACGCTGTAACTCCTCTACTGAGGCTACGCAAACGCTAATCAATTCCGCAAAGCTTGGCTACACGCAGGCGCAGTACGAGGTGGGCTATCACGCGCTCAGCTATCAGCCCGTCCCTGACGGCTCGGGAATTCGCCTTTATCCTCTGCCCAGCGCGGACGAGGGCGTGGAATTTTTGAAAATGGCAAGCGAGCAAGACCATTTGCCTTCCGCACTTCTACTCGCCCACTACTACGAAAAAACGGATATAACGCAAGCAATTACCTATTACGAAAAGGCGCATGCTCTCGGCGACGAGGAAAGCGCGGTTAAGCTTGGCGCGCTGCTACTTGACGTGGATGCTAAAAAAGGCTTTGATTTGCTAAACGGCGCCAGCCAAAAATTCCCTGACGCGTATTACCACCTCGGCGTATGCTACCTAAAAGGTTTGGGGTGCGAAAAGGACGAAACGAAGGCTGATTCTTACTTCGAAATCGCAGGAAAACACAACGGCGACAACTACTATTTAGCGTCAAGATTATACGTAACGGATGGTAACGTACCCCGTGATTTTGAAAAAATCGCTACTTATTTACGCAAAGCTGTCGACTGGTACGTATCCGCGAATACGAACGGAAAAACTTACTCGTACAAGGACGCGGCAAAACGCGAAATGGATAATTACGAAAAGAATAAATGTCCGCATTGCGGTAAATATTTTACCGGTCAGCAGGTAAAAGCGCTGTTTGGCTTTAAGACCGTTTGCTCCGTTTGCGGTAAAAAAATTAAATAGTTTTTTAGCCCCGACTATTTCTTCGGGGCTATTTTTTGCTACGAATTATTCATTTTTCTTGGCTTTACGGGATTTTTGTCAGCTTTTGCCCTTTTTAAAAAATTTTTTTTGCAAATACCCTCTTTTTTGTTGCAATATTCTTTTTTTTATGTTATTATATTAAGGCTGATTTTGCGGCGGCGTAGCTCAGCTGGCTAGAGCATTCGGTTCATACCCGACAGGTCGATAGTTCGAATCTATTCGCCGCCACCACACTTTGGCTCCATGGTCAAGCGGTTAAGACATCGCCCTTTCACGGCGGTAACGCGGGTTCGATTCCCGCTGGAGTCACCAAAAAATAACGACAACCATTAGTTGTCGTTATTTTTTTATGCCTCCACGGGAATCGCGACCTCAACGCAGTTGAGGTTCGCTAGCCGAGCACCGCAGGTGCGAACGCACTCATATATCGAGGAAAAATACTTGCTTGCAATTGTATTTTTCTGACGATATTCACTCTTGCAACGCAAGAGTTCGGAGCGCAGCGAGTATTCCCGCTGACTCTAGCTTACGTTGTGGTTTCTTCTCTTCCCCACCTTACCATAGCCGACTTCACTCGTCATATATTTTTCATTCCAACCGTGATATTATTCTTGCGTCATTAACTTTTCCGTGCTATAATTAAAACGGATTTAATAAATAATTATTACCTTAAAAAAGGAGTCCGCTATGCGTTTAAAAGTAATAAGTTTTAATATCAGATGCGCAGACGATAAAAACGGTAACAGCGTTCAAGAAAGAGCGCCACGACTTTCAACGGTAACTGCGCCCTACGATGCTGACGTAATCGGTTTTCAAGAATACACACCGGCATGGGAGCATTTTATAAACGAATATTTTTGCGATAAGTATGAATTTTTCAATAAATATCGCACCGATACGGGTTGGATTGAGTCTGCGCCGATACTTTGGAAAAAAGAAAAATTCGATTGCTTAAAGCGCGGTTATTTTTGGTTTTCCGATACTCCTGAAATTATGTCGGGGGGCTGGGACGATTATCAACACAACCGCATCTGTTTGTACGCCGTATTGAAAAACAAAAACGACGGCAAAACCTTTGTATTTATGAATACACATTTAGGTTTCGGCGAGCAAAATCAGGTAAAAAGCGTACGCTTAATCCATAAATATATGGAAAAATTTTCCGCCTACCCCACCTTTATTACGGGAGATTTTAATATGACGCCCTCTTCTCTACCTTATGCTGAAATGATTAAAAAAGTTGCGGACGTCAACGCCCTTACCGTAAAAGATAGGCGCTCGACCTATCACGGATACAATCAGCAAAACGATTTTGACGAGCATATTGATTACTGTTTTATAAATGAAAAAATCAATCCCGTTACCTTTAAAATCATAGACGAACTCGTTGAAAACAAATTCCCCTCAGATCATTACGGTATTTGCGCGGAATTAGAAATTAAATAGGTTAAAAAACTCACTAAAAGCCCCACGACTTTCGTTGTGGGGCTTTTCTTTGCGTATTTTCTTACTTAAATAAATTCCTCTGCTCGTAAATTTAGTAATCTTTTCTGCCTAGCAAATAATCTACGCTTACTGAAAACATATCAGCAATTTTAATAAGCATATCAAAATCGCACTCGCGTTTACCGTTTTCCCAGTACGAAATAAGCCGCACCGACACGTTAAGCCTTTCGGCAAGCTGACTGCGAGAAAGATCGTTTTCCGTTCTCAAAGCGTTAAGTTGTTCTGCAAAATTGTTCTTCATATTATTATTTTAGAACAAAATGTTCCAAAATACTTGACTTGGAACAAAATGTTCCGTATAATATATGCATAACTTAATAATGGAGGAACGAAAAATGGGTAATTATTTAAAAAAGAACGTAGTTGGTAGCAATGAAATCATAAAAATCGAGCCGACGAAAAATCCTATATTTTTGGTGTTAAAATGGATTTGGGGCGTGCTTGGTTGTTGGCTAATTTTCATACCTACCATTCAAGCGATAATCGCTACGGTAAAATATCACACGAGCGAATATCTAGTTACCGATAAAAGGGTTATGGAAAAATACGGTTGGATATCCACCCACACAGATGAAATGCCCTTAAATAAAGTTGAAAACGTAACCGTTACTTATACTTTCTGGGGTAAAATTTTCAATTACGCTACGATTTGCTTCCAAGGCGCAAACCACAACAACGTATCTTTTTCCTATATCAAAAACGCTGAACAAGTCAAAAAACAATTTCACGAATTAGAATTAAACTAATACAAAAACGGCAACCATAAGGTTGTCGTTTTTCTTTTCCTTTTAATTATTATCTAATCCATTGACAAAACTTCGTGCGTTTTGGTATAATAATTTCAACGAAAAAATCTTCATTTCAGGGTGGATTATGGAAAAATTTTCTCTTAACGGTCAGTGGCTTATAAGTAGCAACACTTACGCTACGGTTGGACAAGTGCCCGGCTCGGTATTTTCGGCTTTGCTTGAAAACGGATTGATGGACGATCCGTTCTACCGCGACAACGAGGCGAAGGCGGTGGCTATTATGGACGAGAAGTTCGTTTTCACCAAAACTTTCAACTACGAAAAGCCGTCCGATTGCGTTATTTTAGTTTGCGAAGGCATTGACACGCTTTGCGACCTTTATATCAACGACAAGTTCGTAGCGCACACGGAAAATATGCACCGCGCGTACGAATTCGACGTGACCAAATTTTTAGTGAACGGCGAAAACACGATAAAAGCAGTTTTTCCGCCCTACGACGCTTACATAAAAGAAAAGTCGAAGGAAAAGGAAATCACTTCGGGCACGATCGCAACGATGATAGGTTTTGCGTACGTGAGAAAGGCTTTTTATATGAGCGGATGGGACTGGGGCCCGATGCTTACTGACGCAGGAATTTGGAAAGATATTTACCTTATTGACGGCTCACTCCCCCGTATTACCGACGTAAAAATCACACAAAGACACGAAGACGGTCAAGTTTTCGTGACAACGTATGCCCAGACTTCTGACAAAGCGGATATTTCCGTAACAATCACGACGCCCGACGGAAAGACCATTTCCGCTAAAAACGGCGAAGAGGTTGAGATAGAAAACGCACGGCTTTGGTGGCCTAACGGCTACGGTGCACAGCCTCTTTACACCGTGACGACGAAGTGCTTGAGCGGCGAAAAAGTGGTGGACGAGAGCGTTAAAAAGATAGGACTGCGCACGCTCGTGGTTAGCCGAGAGCAAGATCAATGGGGCGAAGAATTTTGCTACAAAGTGAACGGCGTAAAAATCTTTGCAATGGGCGCAGACTATATCCCCGAGGACAATATTTTAAGCCGATTAAGTCGCGAGCGCACTAAAAAACTGCTTGAGGACTGCTTGTTTGCTAACTTCAACGCTATCCGCGTTTGGGGCGGTGGATTCTATCCGCACGACTATTTCTTCGAGCTGTGCGACGAGATGGGCATAATCGTATTTATGGACTTAGCGTTTGCCTGCACGGCGATACCCGGCTCGCAGGAATTTTACGACAACGTCAAGGTTGAAGTTACGCAAAACGTGCGCAGAATGCGTCACCACGCTTGTATCGGTGTAATTTCGGGCAACAACGAAATTGAGGAACAGGCGAGCGTTCCTAACTGGTGGAAAGAGCAAGAAAAAGCCGATTATTTGGAGCTTTTTGAAAATATTATCCCCGAGATTATGAAAAAGGAATGGCCCGAGGTTTCCTTCGTGCCCTCCTCTCCCTCTGCGCGCGGTGGCTTGGTTACGCCCACCGACGAGAATATCGGCGACAGTCATTACTGGATGGTATGGCACGGCAATTTGCCCTTCACCGAATACAGAAATCACTACTTTAGATTTTTGAGCGAGTTCGGATTCCAGTCCTTCCCCTCGTACAAGACCATTGAGCAGTTCGCTCTGCCCGAGGACAGAAACCCGTTCTCGCCCGTGATGGAGCTTCACCAAAGAAACGGATCTGCTAACGGCAAAATCCTTAACTACCTCTCGCAAACCTACCTTTACCCGACGAGCATGGAAAAGCTAACTTACGCGTCACAGCTTTTGCAAGCCGAGGCAATCAAGTACGGCGTTGAGCATTTGCGCAGAAATCGCGGTAGATGTATGGGCGCGCTTTACTGGCAACTTAACGACTGCTGGCCGGTTGCGAGCTGGTCGAGCATTGACAGCAACGGCAGATACAAGGCGCTACACTACGAGGCAAGAAGATTCTTCGAGCCCGTACATATTTCCTGCGCCGAAACGGGCGAATACTCGACGAGATTTGATATCACCGCCGAGCGCTACTACGATTACGCGACCAAAGCGCATATTTTCGTCACCAACGATACTATGAGCGAAGTAGCTGGTATCGTTAAGTGGGAACTTCGTAACAACAAGGGCGAAATCCTCAAAAACGGCGAAACGCCCCTTAACGTTAGTGCCCTTTCGTACGCGAGCATACCCGAAATTGACTTTAACAAAACTAATCCTCGCAACAATTATTTGAGTTTTGCGTTCGTCGTGGACGGCAAAATGGTGTCCGCAGGCACGGTACTTTTCACCAAGCCCAAGCACTTTAACTTCCTCAACCCCAACCTCGAAGTTACGGTAAACGGCGGCGAAATCACCATTACGGCAAGCGCTTTTGCTAAATACGTTTATATCAGCAACGAAAACGACGACCTCGTTTTGTCGGATAACTTCTTCGACCTGTGCGCCGGCAAAAAGACGGTTAAAATCATCTCGGGCAAGCCTAATGCTCTCACCGTAAAATCCGTTTACGACATCAGATAACCCACTACTACACCCCCTTCGGTCAAACCAAAGGGGGTTTATTTTTTGTTAAATTCTTTCATACTATATTTAACATAACAGGGTTGTCCTCTTTTGTATGGTATACTGACAAAAAAGCCTGATTTATAATAAGACCACATTTATCGTTCATTTTTGTAGGGGCGACTATTAGTCGCCCGTTTTTATTTGGTCGTAATTTTTTGCACGAAAACACCTTCTTTCGTCGCAAGCTCCTTCCACCGCAAGCGGTCCCCCTCCCTCTCGGAGGGAGGCTATTACATCATTTGCCTTATACTAAACCCGTACACCCTATTCCACACTTACGAAACCACCTTTGGTGGCTCTCCCTCCGTCACGCTGATGCGTGCCACCTCCCTCGACAGATGGAGGCCCCCACATCACTTGTCGTACGATAACCCCGTAGGGCGGTGGCTTGCTACCGCCGTAAATAATTAAAACGCGCACCCACGTGGGTACGCGTTTTGTTTTTTAGAGCTTATGAACTATTGTCGTGAGCGAACTTTTTTGCTCGTCTGTGGGAAGTGACAGTTTGCCTACTGCAACCAAATATTTAAGTAGATACAACAAAAACCATCCGTCCGCGCGGAACATATATTGAAGTCCGTACGCTTGCGTTTTGTGAAGGTGTTTTGGCGTAACGGAAAGCACGGCGTCAGAATAATCCTTCTTTATTTTATCCATTACTTTTTTATGTTTTTGGCGCACGCGCTTGCCGATAGAAAGCAATTCGTCGCTGATATTTTTATCGGCAAACCACACCGCGCAAATTTCCCACTCCCCCTGCGTTTGACGGATAAAGCCTTGTTCGGACAAATACGCGTACTCGTCCACCGAAAGCGAATCGCCATCCATAAATCTACACAAAAGCTTTATACTGCGCGGAGAAACGTAATCCCAAAGCTGTTGCATACTCTTTTCCTTACTCCACTCCGAACGACAGCACCACAAGCTACGCTCGCTTGTGCCCGACCAGCTCGGACCGCACCACTTTTCCATTGATTTTGCCAAGGGCGAGCGGTCACATTTAAGTGAAACGTTAGCGATATCAAACGCTCCGTCGGGGCGCATAGTCGCCACTTCTTCGAACTTGATTTTCTCCTCGCTATCGTCGCTGTTGGCGCCGACGAAAGGCAAAATCGCCCAAAGCAGATAGTTTTTATCCTCGCGCCACTTGCAAATTATGCGCTCGTCGTTTAGCAGTCCGCTCGTTATAATCTCGCTATAAAGGTCGTCGCCGAATAATTTTGCAACTGCAGAATAAATTTCGTCGTGCAATTTTACTAAACTTTCATCGCCCTCGTCAATAAGCATATTCGCGATATATTTACCCTTGTTTTCAATCAGATACCCGTATTCGCGCAAAAACTCAACCTCGCTACGCACGTAAACGGCGGACACGCCCAAGCAGTCGGCAATTTCCTCTACGCTCTTTTGCTCACGGTAAACGCAATACGCCACGTTTTGCGCAAGCGCGCTCCTAAAAAACGCCTGCGTGCCACCCATCGTGCCTGCGCTACCGTTAAACCCCATCAGCGAAAAAGACACGGGGTTAAATGCAAGTTGTTCTTCTTTCATATTCTCAATACCTCGCTTTAAATTCTTTTTCGAGTCGAATAAATGCCACTTAACTGTCGAAAGCGTAATTTTAAGCTCTTTTGCAATTTGCGCCTGCGTTTTATTTTCGTAATAATACGCCGTCAAAATCTTGCGCTGAATTTCAGTAAGCTTTGCAATCTCACCACGGAGCAATTTACTATCCTCGCGTTTTTGCGCGTTTTGCAGTAAATCACTATCGCCAAACAAACTGTTTTGTACCGTTTCAAGCGAAACGACGGTATACGTACCCCCGCATTTGCGATAATAGTTAGCCAAAGCGTTATGCGCAACCGTCCATATATAACCGCGTAAATCGCTGATATCGTCACGCAAAATAAGCGCACGGAAAACCTTTAACGCTATTTCCTGCGCTAAATCTTCAGCGTCGGATACGCTTTTACAGCGCTTTAACGCAAAGCCCAAAATGGGCTTTATATAGCTTTTTATTGCTTTTTCGGCGTCAGTTTTGTTCATTTATCTTCCTCTGTTGAAAAGCCTTTTCGCTAATATAGACACGCGAAATAGAAAAAGGTTAGTAAATTTTGGGAAAAATTATGAGAATATTAAAAACGGGCTACGACGTGGTAGCCCGTTTTGTTTTAGTCAGCCATTACTTCACTCATAAGCTTTACGAATTCGGCAGGGTTTTCAATCTCCATACCTTCGGTTATAAGCGACTGAACGTAGAGAAGTTTTGCGTATTTTTTAAGCGTTTCCTGATCGTCCTTATAAAGCGCAACGAGCTTTGCAAACAACTTATGATCGGGGTTAAGCTCAAGCACCTTTTCTGCTTTCACGGGGAAAGCGGACGCGGTTTTCATAGCCTTAAACACCTTCTCCATTTCAAGCGAAACCTCGCCGTCAGCAGTAAGGCAAGCCGCGTTGTTTTTAAGGCGCGAAGAAAGGCGCACTTCCTTTACCTCACCGTCAAGCGCGTCACGGATAAAGTCGAACATTTCTTTATTTTCTTCGCTCTTATTCTTGTTCTCTTCCTTTTCAAGCTCGCTTTCAAGTCCAAGGTCCTTTGCGCCAGCGGACTTAAATTCTTTTTCCTCGTAGGTTTGCAAGGTCTTTACGACGAATTCGTCCACGCTGTCGGGCATATACAAAATCTCGTAGCCCTTGTCCTTGAGAAGCTCGGTCTGGGGCAAGCTGTCAATCTTTTCAACGGTGTCGCCACACGCGTAGTAGATATACTTTTGGTCGATTTTCATACGGCTGACGTATTCGTGGAGAGTGACGAGCTTGTTTTCGGTAGACGAATGGAAAAGAATAAGCTCTTTAAGTTGCTCTTTTTTAACGCCGAAGTTGTTATACACGCCAAACTTAATAGACAAACCAAGCTCCTTAAAGAATTTGTCGTAGCTTTCGCGGTCGGACTCCATAAACTTTTTAAGCTCGCTGATGATTTTCTTTTCAAGCGAGGTCGCAATCGCACGGAGCTGGCGGTCCTGCTGTAACGTTTCGCGCGAGATGTTAAGAGAAAGGTCGCTACTATCTACTACACCCTTAATAAAGCCAAAGCAGTCGGGCAAAAGGTCCTCGCACTTGTCCATAATAAGCACGCCGTTAGAGTACAGCTGAAGTCCCTTTTGATAGCTTTTTTGGTAGTAATCCATAGGCGCGGACGAGGGGATAAACAACAACGCGGTGTAGTTGACGCCCCCTTCGATATTGAAGTGGAAAACCTTGCTAGGCGCGGTGTAATCGTGGAATTTATTACGGTAAAAATCAGCGTACTGCTCTTCCGTGACCTCGCTCTTTTTCTGTTTCCAAACGGGCACGCGACTATTGAGCGTCGTCTTTTCGGTGTAAGTTTCGTACTCGTCCTGCTCGCCCTCTTTCTTATCGGGATTTTCCTTAACGCGCGACTTGGTCACGTCCATTACGATAGGATAGCGGATATAGTCAGAATACTTTCTGACCAGTCCGCGCAAGAAATATTCCTCTAAAAACTGGTCGTAGTCAAAGTCGTCGTCCTTGTCGCGAAGATAAAGCGTGATGGTCGTACCGTTGCCCTCTTTCTCGGTTTGAGTAATAGTGTAACCCTCCGCACCCGTGCTTTCCCACTTATTCGCGGTGTCTGCTCCGTAAGCGCGCGAAACGACTTCGATTTTGTTTGCAACCATAAACGCCGAATAAAATCCTACGCCGAATTGTCCGATAAGCTCGCTTTTTTCTTCTTGCTTGCTCTTAAACGCGAGCGTGCCCGACTCGGCAATCGTGCCAAGGTTTTTCTCTAATTCCTCCGCCGTCATACCGATACCGTTATCGGATATAGTAAGCGTGCGTTTTTCCTTATCCGCTTTAATCTCTATCTCAAAATTTTGGTTTACGCTTGCGTCCGTAAGCGAAATGAAGTGAAGCTTGTCAATCGCGTCGCTCGCGTTAGATATAAGCTCACGCAAAAAAATCTCTTTGTTAGTGTAGATGGAATTTATCATAAGGTCAAGTATACGCTTTGATTCCGTCTTAAACTGTTTCATAGTTTGCCTCCGCATTTTAGTATTAGCACTCACACCTCGTGACTGCTAAAATATTATAACTCAATATTTCGTGCTTGTCAACACTTTTTTGGTGTTAATTTGGTGAAAAATCCCGTCGCACTTAAGCGTCGGGATTCGTTTATTTATTCTTTATCTACGAAAACTTTTTTTACGGCGTTGAGATAACCGTAACCGTATTTTCTGTCGGGCTGAAGGTAACTCGTTTCCGTCCACTCGTTCCAGCTATTTACCGTAATAAGAGGTGCGGGAAGGTCGTGCGTATCGACGTATTCCTTCGCCGTTCTGAACGCGCTCTCGATCTTGTCGGGCGTTGCGTTCTTAATTACGCCGTAGGTATAATCCTCAAAACGGGGATTATTATCCCAGCCAAGCGAGACGTTGGGGAAATAAACTGCTCCCTTTTCATCCATTTTTGCGTATTGCTTTTTCGCTGCTTCTGCCCACTCACTATAATCGCGGTCAGGATCGGCAAAGGCTACCCATTGATAATGCGTCAGCGCGTCAAGCCCAAGCGCCTGACACGTTTCCCAGTTGCCCAGCGTTTTACCCTCGCCTGCATAATGCTGAGCGGACTCAGCGTACGCCACCATTTGAAGATAAACGCCTTTATGTCCGGCTTTTACGGCTTGCTCACGAAGGTATTCTACCCCTTTTTTGGCGTTTTCAACGTTGCCGAAGGTTTTAACGAAGTTGCTGGGATCGTAAATCATCAAAACGGGCTTGCCGTCGATTTTGTAATACGAGGGGTGCGAAAAATATTTGTTAATCCAACGATCAACGATGCCCTTGTAAATTTCAGGCGTGACCGCGCCTGCCCATATTACCTCGTCGACGTAGCTGGAATTACGAATATCCCAAAGATGAGTCACGTCGTGGTTAGCCCACATAAGATAGAACTTCATCTCGTCGTTGTTTTTTGCCTTCAAAAATCCGTCGTTAAGACAGTTTTCAAGGTACGGACGGTTATCGTACCAGTACCAGTCGTAAATGAAAACGTTTACTCCGTGCGAGACGGCACAATCAATTTGCATTTGCATAACGTCGGCGTTTGCCTCGTTCACGTACCCCCAAACGGGTTGACGGCCCTGCCAATGATTTTCGTACCAGTCACGCTTTTTATAGCAATTCTTGCTTACGTTCTTTACCGTTTGCCACTCGCCGTAGCCCTCGTCCCAAAACATTCGCGAACGCGTTTCGTCGCCAGTATAAGAGGGCCAAATGAACGCTGCTACGTCGTACTTTTTAGACATAATTTTCTCTCCTTATTTAATGATTATAGTAAATTTGCCGTTGCCTTTTTTAGGCGTTTTCCACTCGTCCGCCAACGAAGGACCGCACGAGTTCGAGCCTATGCCAGACATAAAATAGTCAATACAAAGGTGCGTGTATTCTCTTTCGGGTAATTCCCAGTTATGTTTATAATTCGTGTACTCTTCTACCGAATGCGGAAGTGCCGAGAACGAAAAATCACCCTCCACGCGTACCGTCGTTTTGCCGTTAGTAAGCTCAAGCCACTCACTTCCGTAGTGCGAGCCGTTCTCCTGAGGCATAACGTAGCTTACCTCTAAATTAGTGACGGTATCGTCGTAAACGTCCTTAATTGAGGAAAGGCGACGGTCGATATAGCTTTCGTTAGGACCGTAGCCGTAGTAGCGCACGGACTCGTAGCACGAACAAAGCGCAGTCTTAAATCCGATTCGCGGAACGAACTGCACGTAGTCCGCGCTGTCGTAGTCGATATATGCGGTTACCGCGTTAGCTGAGAAGGTATAATTAAGCGTAAAGCTTACGGGCGGAATATACCTGGGTGACGCGATATAGCCCTTAATAATAACGCTGTCGTTTTGAATTTCAACGTTTCTTACTTCTCCCCTGCATTTATCGTAATACGAGTCGCGCCAAATTTTAGACGCGTACATATCGTTATCAGTAGGCGCGCGCCAAATATTGAGCGCGAGCGGAGCTTTAAGCAATTCGCCCTCCTTATTTATAGAGGTGATGGACGCGGAAACTTTGTCAATTACGAAGGTCGTTTCGCCAGAACGGACGGTAACGTACCTGCCCGTTTCGCTAAATTGAACGTTTCCTCTTGCTAATTTCGTAACGTAAGATTTGTCAGTTTTCGTGTAACCTGCGCGGGCAATTTCGTGACCTTTTTTAAGTGCAACCGTGTCGTTATTTAAGGTAAGCGACGCGATAGTAACGTGCGCGGACTTGATATCAAAGGTAATTTCTTGCTGGGGTGCAAGGTCAATCGCAAATTTCTCTTCGCCCAAAATTTCGCCCGTATTTTTGTACGTCACGGTAAGCGTGCCCACGACGTTTTCAAAATATTGACGGGATTTTACGGTCAGTTTTCCTTCCTCAAAGGTGAAGAAAACGGGCTCGTAAGCCTTTTTCATTTCCATAGATTTTTGAGTAAGACGGCGGTCGGCGGTAACGATTCCGTCCATACAGAAGTTGCCGTCGTGTTGCCACTCCCCGTAGTCGCCACCGTAAGTTAAGCCCTTACCGCCCACGAGCAAGCCGTGGTCAGCCCACTCCCAAACGAATCCGCCTACATAGCGGTCATCGCGGTTTGCAATGTCCCAGTACGGCTTAAAGTCGCCCGGGCCGTTACCCATTGAGTGACAGTATTCGCACAAAATAATGGGGCGCGTTTCTTTGCTATCCGCGAGGCGCTCTTCTATCCAAGAGGGATTAGGATACATACTGCTCACGATATCCACGGCGGACTCGTAATACTCTCTGCCCGTGTAGGTGTAGTTGTTAATGCCCACTGCGCGCTCGTAGTGAACGGGGCGGGAGTCGTAGGACTTAATCCACGCGGACGCCTCTTCAAAGTTTTTGCCGTAGCCTGCCTCGTTGCCCATACTCCAAAATACTACGCACGGGCGGTTCTTGTCGCGCATTACGTTACAAATCTGACGCTCTAAAATCGCCTCGGCAAACTGCGGATCGTTAGCGATCTTATCGTACTCGCCCGTATACGAGCAGTACGGGAAGTGACCGCAAACGCCGTGCGATTCCACGTCGCTCTCGTCCATAACGTAAAAGCCATATTTATCGCAAAGCTGATAAAATTCGGGCATATTAGGATAGTGCGAGGTACGGATTGCGTTGACGTTGAGCTGTTTCATTAAAGTAAGGTCGCGCTCGATATCCTCGACCGTAACCGTCGCGCCCGTAAGATAATTAATGTCGTGGCGGTTTACGCCCATAATGCGTACGGGCTTGTTATTGACGAGGAAGTATCTGCCCTTAACCTCGGTCGTTCTAACTCCCACCTTCTCGCCGATATACTCGCCCTTGCTCTCGATAATCATATCGTATAGGTACGGGTTTTCCGCACTCCAAAGCTGAACGTTTTCAATTTTAAACTCAATTCTTTCGTTCTCTTTAACTTCCTTTTTTTGTCCGCAAAGCGTAACGGTCGCGCTCTCGCCCTTTTCAAGCGTAAAGCCCACCCTGCCGTCAAGCGCGGTGTCAATACGGTAGTCAGTAATATGACCTTCGGGGCGCGAAAGGATATAAACGTCGCGGAAAATACCCGTGTAGCGAAGCTTGTCCTGACATTCAAGGTACGAGCCCATACACCATTTAAGCACTAGCACGTCCAAGGCGTTTTCGCCGTCCACGACGAAGTCGGTAATATCAAACTCGCTTAGTCGGTGCGCAATTTGCGAAAAGCCCACGAACTTGCCGTTGATATAAAGATAAAAACAGCTATCCACGCCCTCAAAGCAAATATACTTTTTCTCGCCGTCAGCCTTTACCGTAAAATTGCGCTTATAGTGGTAAGCAGGGTTATGCGAAGACGTGTACGGAGGATTGTACGGGAAGGGAAAATGCGTATTTAAATATTGGAGCTGATCGTAGCCGAAAATTTGCACGCAACCGGGCACGTCAATTACACCTTTAGTGTCGTTTTTGTAAAAATCGTCGGGTACGTCCATCACCGTTTCGTATTCGGTGATACCCCACTTGCCGTTAAGATCAAGATATTTTGCACTCTCTCTTCGGGGCAAAAACGCTTTTTTTGCGCTCTCAAACGGGATATAATAAGCGTGAGTGTCCAGCACGTTTATAGCGCGCGATTGATTGTAGTACTTTTCCATCGTTTTCTCCTTGTAAGCTATTTTTTTATTAAATAAAGCGATTTTCGCTTATAAATTCACTTTAATTTCTTGCACGATTTTTTTAAGCTCTTGCACCGATTGAGCGGAAAAACATTTTTGCTTAATTTCCTTGTTTCCGCGCAGTCCGCCGTAATACCCGCCTATGAATTTGCGCATATTGACGTAGGTGTATCTTTCGCCGTAAAACTCGTTCATAAGATCTATATGCTCAAGCAAAATACTCGTGATATCGTAGTCCGTTTTATCCCCTAAAATTTGCGCAAAAATTTGCGGATTACCCACGGCCGATCGCCCTATCATCAGCGCGTCGCACTTTTCGATAAGCTCGTCGGCGTTTTGCTCGTTTACGTCGCCACTTCCTATAAGGGGCACGGAAAGCTCGCTTTTGACCTTTTCAATAACCGACCAGTCCGCTTTCCCAGCGTAGCCCTGCGCTTTCGTGCGCGTGTGAAGCGATATTGCGCTTGCACCTGTGCTTTCGATCTTCTTACAAAACTCAATCGCGCAGTCCTCGCCCTCGTTAAAGCCCATACGCGTCTTTACCGTAACGGGCCTATTTTTAGCGCCCTCAACGCACGCCGATACGATTTCTTTTGCCCTGACTTCGTCTTTTATCAGCGAACTACCCTCACCGTTTTTGACGATTTTAGGCACGGGACAACCCATATTTATATCAATAATATCAAACGAATTAAGGTATTCTCTCTCCGTCAAAACCTTGTAAAAATCGCTCGGTTCGTGACCAAAAATTTGGGCGCATTTCACTCTTTCGGCAGGGGACGTATATAGCAGTTCTGCACTTTTATCTCCTAAGTACAGCAACCCTTTTGCGCTGACCATTTCCGTCACGGTAAGCCCTGCGCCAAAGCGCGCGCAAAGCGTACGCATAGCGCAGTCCGTATATCCTGCCATGGGCGCAAGCACGAGTCTGTTATTCACTTTTACGTTGCCTATATAAAAGGGCGTAATAAGTTTTTCGTTCATAATTCGTCCGTTATGCGATCGAGCGTTTTTCTCTCGTCCGCGCTCTTGATTTTTTCAATAAACTGCGCCGCGCTCTTGTTAAGCTCCGTTTCACAGTCCGCGCCCGTCGTGGACGCTAAAATATCGGCAAGCATCAAAAACTCGCCTGCGTTTTGCTGATTAAGTCCGCCGTCAATCATACTTTTAAGCTTGTCCGCGATTTTGTTCGTATCAAACTGTGCGCCTGCCTTGACCGCCTTTTTGTACGCTTTTTGCGTGCGCAAAGTGGACGGGAAGGTGTCGGGGAATCGGTCAAGCTGTTCGGAAAGAGAATGATATTTCTTCTCTTTCGCCTTAGCCTCTTCCCAAAATCCAAGCGCGCTTTCGGCGTCGCTCGCCTTGTTTTCGCCAAAAATATGCGTATGACGGAAAACGAGCTTTTGCACAAGCTCACTAACGACGTCGGCAAGCGTAAATTCGCCCGAGCGCTGTGCCATATCGCAATGGAAAACGACCTGAAGTAACACGTCGCCAAGCTCCTCGCGCATATTATCAATATCTTTTTTGTCGATAGCGTCCACCACCTCGTACGCCTCTTCGAGCATATTCGTGCGAATGCTTTCGTGCGTTTGCGCCTTATCCCACGGACATCCGTCGGGCGCGGTAAGACGAGTCATAACGGCAATAAGGTCACTTATTCCGTAGCGATTTTTGTTGATAAAATTATCACTTCCCGTAAGCACGAGCGCAGAGCCGTTATACGACTTTTGTCTATCAAGCTCGTATAGAGCAATCTTGACGCTATTTTTGCCCGTTGAAAAGGTCACTTCGCACTCGTCGCCGTAAGTAGCCGAAAGAGCAATTTTGACGTTACCCGCAATAAACTTGTCGTCGATTCCGTACACGACCAAAGGCACGCAAGTATCGTAAACGTCACCCTCCTTCACGTCGTAAGCCGAAACGAAATTGACCTTCGAGCCGGGCGTACGACCACGATATTCGCTAACGCCAGCGATAATAGTGGCGTCGGTTTTTTTGCAAAGCTTTTCAACCACCGTGTCCGTGTATCCGTCGCCTACCGACAAATAAACGACACGCTCGTTTTCCCCGTCCGCGCTTATAATCTCATTAGCCATAAGCTCGTCAAGCTGTTCAAACGAGCATACGTCGTCGTGCTTTTGCGACAAAATCTCACTTTTGTACCAAACTTTGACACGCGAAAAAACGCGCGTTGCCTCTTTAATCGCACGCTTTCCCTTAGCGCCTAAATCACCCCTTTGGATTCCTATTCCTACGACGGTTATCATATTAGCCTACCACTTTGTAGCCTTGATTTTCAACTGCGGAAACGAGCGTTTCGCGCGTAACGGTATCAGTAGTTACTACCGCCGTACCCGTCTTGTGGCTAACTACGGCGCTCTTTACGCCGCTAATTCCCTCAAGCGTGTTTTTGACACGAGCCTCACAATGAGGACACATCATACCTTCGATTTTAAGAGTGATTTCCATATTTTTTACCTCCGATTTTTTAACCGTTTTTTTGCCGAAAAAGTTAAGTCTGAGCGCGTTACTTACCACGCAGAAACTGCTCAAACTCATTGCCGCCGCGCCTATCATAGGACTGAGCGTAATTCCCATAAAAGCAAGCGCGCCTGCCGCAACGGGAATTGCCAAAAGATTATAAAAGAACGCCCAGAATAAGTTTTCACGGATATTTTTAAGCGTTTTTTCACCAAGCAAAATAGCCGTCGCAACGCCCGAAAGCCCCTTACCGCTGATAACGACGTCAGCCGATTCAACCGCAACGTCCGTACCTGCGCCTATCGCGATACCAAGGTGCGCAGTCGCAAGCGCGGGCGCGTCGTTAATTCCGTCGCCCACCATTGCCGTTTTACCCTCTTGCATAAGGGCGCGAACAACTTTTTCCTTGTCCGTCGGCAGTAAGTTTGCCCGTACCTCTTCAATACCTACGCTGTTTGCTATGGCGTTTGCCGTGCGCTCGTTGTCGCCCGTAAGCATTACGACTCGTACGCCGTGACTAATTAAAGTCAATACCGATTCCATAGCGTCGTCCTTTACTTTGTCCGCTACGGCAACCGCGCCTATAAGTTTTCCGTCCGCAGTAAATAACATAGGAGTTTTGCCATCGTTAGCAAAACGGGCACATACGTCCATAGTCGTTTTGTCAATTTGAGTGATTGACTCAATAAACTTGACGCTACCGCCGACTATCTTTTTATTATCAATTATTGCACTAACGCCGTTACCTGCAAGCGTAGTAAAATCCTCTACCGTCAGATATTCACCCTCGCCAAGAGATGCTACTGCTTTACCGAGCGGATGCTCGCTTTTGCTTTCAAGCGCGCGGATAAGCGAGATGAATTTTTCCTTTTCGGTATTTATCGGGAGTACGTCGGTCACGACGGGAACGCCAGCGGTAATCGTACCCGTTTTATCGAGCGCAACGATTTTTACCCTGCCTGCCATCTCAAGCGCGGTTGCACTCTTAAACAGCACGCCTTTTTTCGCGCCTACTCCACTACCCACCATAATTGCTACGGGCGTAGCCAAGCCCAGCGCACACGGGCAACTGATTACGAGCACGGATATTCCGCGAGCGAGCGCGTATCCAAAATCTTGGTTTATAATCAGCCAAATCACCGTCACGACGAGCGCGATTGCCATAATGACTGGCACGAACACACCCGAAACCTTGTCCGCCACTTTCGCGATAGGCGCTTTCGTTTCGTTTGCGCCCTCAACCATACGGATTATTTCAGCAAGCGTGGTGTCGTCGCCCACACGCGTTGCGCGAATTTTGATATAGCCCGAAGCGTTTACGGTCGCCGAGCTTACCTTGTCGCCTATCGTTTTATCCACGGGAATACTTTCGCCCGTAAGCGCCGACTCGTCCACCGAGCAATTACCCTCGATAATTTCACCGTCACAAGGCATCACTCCGCCTGCGCGCACTACTATTATTTCACCCACCGTAATTTCTCCAACGGGCACGGTCGTTTCTTTCCCTTCGCGAATAACCGTCGCCGTTTTGGGCGCGAGGTTAAGTAGCGAAGTAATTGCTTTCGTCGTTTTTCCTTTGGCGTACGACTCTAACGTTTTGCCCACCGTGATGAGTGCTAAAATCATTGCTGCAGACTCGAAGTAAAGCCCGTGCAGATAGTGCGTTGCGCCCGCTAAATTTCCGCTCGCCGTCTCACCCGTCATTATGAATAACGCCACGAGCGAGTAGATATACGCCGCGCCCGAGCCAACGGCAACGAGCGTATCCATATTAGGCGCGCCACGAAGAAGGCTTTTCGTTCCGCTTATAAAGAATTTTTTATTGATAACGATTACGCAAGTAGCAAGTAGCATTTCTAAAAGCGCTGTCGCTACGGGGTTAGCGTCAAAGAACGCGAAAAAAGGAAAACCCCACATAACGTACCCCATAGATACGTACATAAGCGCAAGCAAAAAGCCAAGCGAAACGAAATGCCTTTTTAGTAAAATTCTCG
This sequence comes from Clostridia bacterium, assembly GCA_017623435.1. Classification (GTDB taxonomy): domain Bacteria; phylum Bacillota; class Clostridia; order Christensenellales; family Pumilibacteraceae; genus UBA10677. The sequence goes on along the minus strand of JAGAPD010000008.1, from coordinate 6,020 downwards.
TTTCACTCTGCTCCGTTTCCTTTTCTGCGGCTTGCTTTTTCGCGCCTGCTAAATTAGCGAAATAACCTGCCTTTTCTACGGCGTGAATGATATCGCTTTCATTAGCGTTTCCGTCAACCGTCATTGAATTAGTCAAAAGGTTAACCGCGCAAAAATCAACGCCCTCCACCTCGGAGACCGCTTTTTCCACGCGCGCTGAACACGCCGCGCAACTCATACCTTTTACGTCGAATTTTTTCATAGTTAATATTACCTTGGTAATATTATACGACTAAAACGCTAAATTGTCAAGGGTTAGTTTGCGCTAACTTATTTTTGATAAAACTGAACGGTCTATTTCGTGCCTACAAGCAAAGCTTGATTAGTAATACGACCACACCACTCGGTCAAACCTGTTGGCGTAGGTCAACGAGCCGTACACCTTATTCCACGCCTACAAGCAAAGCTTGATTAGTAATACGACCACACCGCTCGGTCAAATAGGTTAGTATAGGTCATAAACCCGCACACCCGATTCCAAGCCTACGAAACAGCCTTTGGCTGCTCTCCCTCCGTCACGCTTACGCGTGCCACCTCCCTCGACAGATGGAGGCTACTATACCCACACCTTAAAGTAAATCGTAGGGGCGATTCACGAATCGCCCGCTTACCGTGAGGACGTATATTTTTTACGGAAGCATATTTTGTCGTCGTAGGCTCCTTCCACCGCTAACGCGGTCCCCCTCCCTCTCGGAGGGAGGCTTTAAATAAGACCATACCGCGTGGTCAAACCTGTTGGTACGGTCGTAAAGTTGTAAAACATATTCCGTGCCTACGAAACCACCTTCGGTGGTAAAAGGCAACGAAGCGTCGTGAGAGAGCACATAAAAAAACGGAGTAGGACGTACCACTCCGTTTTTGATTTTACTTCTTTCTTTTGTCGATTAATTCCGATATGGTGTAGAAAAGGGGAACGGACACGAAAAGTATCCAACCGGGATGCCACACGCCCCACCACAAGCCTATGAATAAGTACACGCAAGTTATAAGCACGGGGTAGGCAAAATCGGACAATTTTCTTTTTCTGACACACGATATTACCGAATAATAAATAGGAATAGTCAAAAAGACGATCCACGCTATCCACCAAGCGTTACACAAAAATCCTAAAAGCAAATAAGCAATCAGCGTAACGATAGGATAAGGAAATCTGTTAAACGCGGTAAGCACGGGACTTTCGCCCTCTTTTTCTTCCAAATCGACGTCGTAATCTTCCTCGTCGTCCTCTTCTTCGGTCGCATCAACGACTTTTATCTCTTCTTGCGTTTCTTCTTTTTCCTCGTTTTTGACTTCGTTACCCACGAGCTCGTCTAACGAAACGCCGTAAAGTCGTGACAGCGCAATAAGGTTTTCGGTATCGGGCAAAGCCTCGCCCCTCTCCCACTTGGAAATCGCCTGACGGGAAACGAGCAATTTTTCGGCAAGATCCTCTTGCGAATAGCCGTGATTTTTTCTTAATTGTGTTAGTTTGTTTGCAATGTCCATTTTTTCACACTCCTTATGCCATTATTATAGCAAAAGCCGTGGATTTGCGCCACCCATATCTGTTTACTTTTACGCAACTATTAGTTGCGGGCACAGCCCGTTAAGTAATTCGACCACACTGAAAATTAAATGCACGCCGTAAACTTATCATTAATTATTTTTTACCACGCGTTTTATAGGCACAGCCCGTTTCGTAATTCGACCACACCAAAAACTTAATTTTTTGCGATTGTGTAGCCATTTATCTTCTTCTGGTCGCGCGTTTTACTTGTTTTTTTGCCTTTTTAACGGCAGGCTGGATAAGAACGACCATTGCTATCGCCACGAAGGAAGTGATTGCAATATAGCGCCAGTCAACTAATTTTTTGGGAGTTTTCACGATAGGATTAGCGCCGTGCATAAGCGTTCCGTCTGCTTTTACGGACAAAACGATAGTACCGTTGGTGTCCGTTCGCAAAATATTGTCGTCCACGATACCCACTTCTTTTACTCTACTTAAAAGCTCGTCGTGCGGATGACCGTAGCTGTTGTCAAAGCCACAGCTAACGATAAGCAGCGTGTTCTGAATTTCGCTTTCGGTGGTAATCGCGTTGATAAAATTAGTGCCCGTACTGGTGCGACTTCCGTGGTGACCTGCCTTAATCACGTCCACGTGGTAGGTGCTGGTAAACTGCGCGAACTTGCCCGTGCCCTTGTTTACGAGGTTAACGAACTCCTCTTCGCCCTCTTTTTCACAGTCGCCCGTAAGCGCCATTCTTACGTCCTGATATTCCAAAATCATAATGGGCGAATAGTTATTCCAGTCCTTGTAGCTGTCGCTGTTCGGTCCGTAGAAGGACAGCGAATATTCGTCACCGCTACTGCTCGTGCCCGTGATTGCGGACATATCCACGTCGTTGATAATAACCTGTTCAGCGCCTTTGCAGCCTGCCTCGATAGCGTTTTTATACGCAACCGTATCCTTGGAGGTGTAGTTGCCGATAAGATCGTTTTTGCTGGGATCAGTATAGCCCGATCGACTTGCTAAAACGTTAGGACGGTAAAAAGTTTTTGCAGGGTACTCGTTAAGCACCTCGTCCATCGACGCGCAGTGGTCAGAGTCGGAGTGAGTGAGCATTGCGTAGTCAAAGTAGGTAATAGTGTCGCCGTTTTTATCCTTGATGTTCTCTTCTATGTAGTTATTTATCACGTCACCGTAACCGTTGTTCGCGCCGTCGATAAGCATCGTTTTGTAGTCGGGAAACTGAATTATACACGCGTCGCCCTGCCCTACGTCGATAAAATGCACCACGAGGTCCTCACCTACGCTACCCGAAATTACGCTATCACTCGTCGCGCCCTCGTAGGTACTCTCTTCAATTCTTTCAAGTCCAAGCGCGGTGTTGATTTGCTTTTCAAAAAACAATACGCTAACGAGTAGCGCCACGCCTACGATCAGCACGACCACTATGCGCGCAAGCCAATGCGCGTTATAACTGCTTTTTCTCGCCATAATTTTCTCCTTATTTATAGATTAGGTTGATAATTTCTTCGCATTTACTCTTCGCGGATTTGTAGCCCAGCTCGTACATCTCGCGATAGCCCGTTTTTTTCATCGAACTGTATCCGCTCGTATCCGCGCTGATAACCACGTCCGAATTCATCAGCCCCGTAACCGAAGCGTTTACGCCCATAATACTAAAAGTCGCTTTCAGCACTTCCACTATGCCCAGCTCGTTAGTGCCCTCACCGCGCCCGGGGTTTACGTCCACGGTGATAACGTAGTCCGCGCCCATCATTCTGCACACGTCGGCAGGAATATTATTAAGCAGTCCTCCGTCGACCAAATGCGCCTCGCCCATCACGACGGGCTTAAAGGCGAGCGGTACTGCACACGACGCCGAAACCGCCGTTGCGACGTTTCCGCTATCCAAAACCACTTGCCTCGCCGTAACGAGATCGGTTGCCACCGCGTAAAAGGGCTTGTCTAACTGATCAAAGGTTTTCTCTCCAAGAAAATTCGAAACGAGCTTTGCTATGTTTTCCGCGCTGTCGGGCTTTAAGATAAAACCGCTTTTTACGTCTTTTAGGTCAAGATTTTGCGCGTAGTTCATAATTTCCTTTGGCTTAATTCCGCCTGCGTAAAGCGAGCCTACGAGCGCGCCTGCACTAGTGCCTGCCACTAAATCAAAATGGATATTTTCTTCCATAAGCGCCTGAATCGCACCCACGTGAGCAAACCCACGCGCTCCACCGCCCGATAAACAAAGCGCCACCTTGCCGTTCTTTTTAGCAGACAGGGTAGCGCGCGAGCGCGCGTGCTTAAGCTTGCGCTCGTTTTCCTTTTGTTCACGCCGTAACGCGTTATTTCGTTTTAAGTTTTCGAATAACTTCATTTATTTCTCCGAAGTATCGTTTTCGTCCTTTTCTTCCTTTTCGATATCCTCTTTCTTCTTTTGGATAGCGTCCGTTTTCCACGCGCCGTGCTCGTAAAGGGCAGGCACGCGAGGAAGGGCAACGAAAGCAATCAGCATTGACACTCCCACCTGCAAAACCATAAACACGCAGTTAGCGAGCGCAGCGTAAATTCCGTACAATACGAGGTCGGCTATAAAGTAGCCCAAAGTGGCTACGACGCCTGCTACGGTCATTGAAACGGCCCTACGTACCCACGATTTTTTACCAAAAAGCGCTTTTCCATACAACAGTCCGCAAACTAATCCCTCTGCTCCCTTAACGAAAAAAGTAAAGGGTGCGTAAGTGACGTAACCTAAAAACACGTCCGCAAGAGTAGAGCCTACTGCGCCTGCGACCATTCCGCCCACAGGGCCAAGCACCATTGACGCGATAAAGATTACCGCGTCGCCGAAGTTTACGTATCCAACTACGCCGATAGGTACGGGCAAAAGGTAAGTAACGACGAAGACGAGTGCGCTAAAAAGTGCGATAAGCACCAGATAAAAGGTAGTTTTCTTGTTCATTTAAGGTTAAAGTGCCTCCACCTGCACCTTGATTTTCGCGCTGACCTCAGCGTAAGGTTTAACAACCACGGTATAAGTACCAACCGACTTGATTACTCCGTCAATAACGATTTTTTTGCGGTCAACCGTAATGCCCTGAGCCGCCAAAGCATCCGCTACGGCTTGGGTATTAAGCGAGCCGAAAAGCTTACCCGTTTCGCCCACTTTTATCTTAACGACGACGGTCGTACCCTCTAATTTTTTCGCAAGAGCCAACGCCTCCGCTTTTTCAACCGCCTTTCTATGCTCGTCAGCAGCCTTACTGATATTGAGGCTATTTATCATAGTCGCAGTCGCTTCAACCGCCAACTTATTTTTAATTAAAAAGTTACGCGCGTATCCGTCGCTAACGTTAATAACGTCGTTTTTCTTTCCTTGACCTTTCACGTCTTGAAGAAGTACTACTTTCATTTTTATTTACTCCTTATTTAGTTTATTATATTGTATACTGATATTAAAATTTTGTCAAGGATTATGGGCGTTTTGGAATATTAACGAAAAAATTTAGACATAATATTAGTACTATATGCAAGGAGGCGTTTATGAAAGATATTAAATGCGCGCTAAAAGAGTGCAAATACAATCGCGGTTACTGTTGCTGTGCCAAGCAAATCACCGTCAACGGCAAAACGGACTGCGTTACCTACTCCCCCGACGAGAAAAAACGCACGTCGTCCTTTGAATCGTCGCGTGAGTTTATACGCGCTGATTACTCGGTGGATACTTCCGTTTCGTGCGGTGCGGATTGCTTGTTTAACAAAAACGGTAAGTGCTACGCTAACGGAATTACGGTCAGCACCGAAAAAAGTAGTGCAAACTGCTTAACTTTCGTTAAAAAATAAGGTAAACGAAAAAAACTTATGATCTTGCGGTCATAAGTTTTCGTTTTTTATACGTTTTTTGCGTTTAAATTGCAAATCGGCCGATTTTACAACCGACCGACTTGCTATATGATAAGGGGGAAAATGATGAGCGATTTTAAGTAAACGAGTTTTTGTCCCTCGATTTACAGGTACATTTTATCACACCTAAAAAATTAAGTCAAGCGTTTTTGCACACTTTTTTTAAATATTTTTTAAATATTTTTTTAAAATTTCAGGCAGAGCCTGTTAATCCGCCTTTGACTACAGGCTGTCGAAGGCGAACCCTACCAAAATATGACAACCACGCAAGCGTTTGTAGGGGCGACTATTAGTCGCCCGTTTGCGTTTGGTCAAAGGCGTTGGCGTAGGTCATAAAACCGTACGCCCTATTCCGTGCCTACTAAACAGCCTTCGGCTGGCTCTCCCTCCGTCAGCCTGCGGCTGCCACCTCCCTCGTCAGATGGAGGCAACTACATCACTTGCCGTACGATAACCCCGTAGGGCGGTGGCTTGCTACCGCCGTTACCGCGTGGTCAAAAGGTTGCGCATAGGTCTACAGGTCGTACGCCCTATTCCGTGCCTACTAAACAGCCTTCGGCTGGCTCTCCCCCCGTCAGCCTGCGGCTGCCACCTC
>JAGAPD010000044.1 GCA_017623435.1 Clostridia bacterium | reverse complement strand
TTTGGGATTTTGATCTAAACCGTTACGTATATCTTGACGCAAACGCAGGGCAGTACGTAGGGCATTGGTTTAACAAGCAAGTCACGGACGAGGACGGCAATCTTGCATGGGACAGCGTGCAACTAATAAACGTTACGCTGACTAAGGAGTACACGACGGCTTGGAGTCCGGTAACTTACGGGCATTTGTGCTTGTACGTGAACGGAATGCTGTCAATGCCGGGAGCGACTGGAGGGCTTGTAAACACGTTCGAGGTTGACGGAACGACGATGCGTATAGACGAGCAAAGCTATTTAGCGGATATAGCGACGTACGGGTTATATACTTACGAGGAGTTCGCGCAAGAGTACGACGTACCCGAAGAGATTTTTAACGCCGTACAAGGACAATACTTAAAGGTGGCAATAGGCAAAGGGCTTATTGACGCACAAGGCATAAACGCGTTGATAAATTCCTATTCACAGTTTTTCTAAAAATATAAAACGGAGTGGTACGTACCGCTCCGTTTTTGATTAATCGTTTACTTTAATTTTTCTGATGTCGCTGAAAGTGAATTCGCGCGTGTAGCAAAGTTTTTTGTCGAAAAGGCGACTTGCGATACGCTCGCCGTAGCGTTTTGCGATTGCGTCAACCGAGAGATTAGAAGTAATTACCGTCGTAAGTCCTTTGAGTTGGCGTTCGTTAATAACGTGATACAGGTATTCAAGAGTTACGTTCTTAAATACGCTTTCCGTGCCCAGATCGTCTATAATAAGTACGTCCGTTTCAAGCAAGGGGGATAAGTATTCAGCCTTGTTTTCGTCAAAAGTGGTGTGATATTTTAGCGCGCGGTCTACGAAAGAAAAGGCGGTAAGCATTATCACGGACTTGCCTTTTTCAGCGCAGTCACTTGCAAAACAGGATGCAAGGAATGTTTTTCCCGTACCGGGTGCGCCGATAAGATTGATGTTTTTGCGCTTTGAAGTATTGCCTTTCAAAGCAATAGTTTTAAGCTCCGCCGCCGTTTTAAGTACTAACTGATGCACTTCTTCAGGATAAAGAGTGATGTCAAAGTCGTCGAAAGTAAGTAAGGGGAATTGACTTAAATCGCTTTTGCTCTCGTGCGCGAGTTGTTTTGCGCAGGTGCAAATGCCGTTTTTCGTCCTGCCCGTATCCGAGCAAATTTTGCATCTGAAGGGAGGATTGAGCTTGTCGTAAAGTCCTAAACGGGCTACCACGTTATCGCGCGTTTTGCGTTTTTCGTCTAAATCCTCTTGGCTCGTTTTACCGTGAAGGAAGTCGAGCTCGGCACGCCTGAATGCAAGCTCTGCCGTCCTGAAAACTTCGTTATTCCGCATAAGCGAGATGAATAGCGCGTGTGCTTCGGCTAAGTCGCTATTTCTTCGCTCAATGATTCGTTTTATCGCTTGTTTGTAATCCATTTATCAAAGGTCCTCGTAGTCAAGATTGTCGAACAGCGCGTTGAGTTGTTCGCTCGTGTAGCTCTTTACGACGGTAGTAGCCGTAGACGCGCTTTCTTTGTCGGCTGGGCGGTACGCTTTTGCCTTTTCAATGTCCCTGATTCCTGCGTTGTGCCACGCGCCAAGGAGCGAGTTCATATAGCTTACGGGGTTGCCGCTTCCCATAGCCAAAGTAGCCGAATGGAGGATAACGTCCTTGGGCATTTGCCACGAATAGGTCCAGGTGCGGTACGCGTCCCTGTCGCGCGAGGTGATGGGGCGGGACACGCCGGCTTTGTCCAAAATCTCGCGGATTTCCTCGTCACGCTTAACCGCCTCGGACATAAACGCGCCGATATCGTTTTGCGAGAGAAGACCTTGACGGTAGAACTTGTTTACCGACTCGTTCATTCCCTCTAACGTGCGCACGCCACGCTTAAAGCAGTATTCGGCAATTGAGCGAAGAGTGTTGTCGTCAAAGCCCAGTCCAAGCCATTTACTAACGTAAGTTTCGATAATGAAATCGAGCTGTTCGTAGTAAACGCCGATAATGCGATTAATGGACTTGGTAAGCTCGTAAAGACGGTCGCGGTTTTGCTCGAACGCGGTAATTTCCTCGAACGAGAACAAATGATTTTCGTAGTATTTGGTAAGCGTGGAATCAAGCTTATCTACCGTGCCTTTTTTGACCGTTTTCGCCACTTTAACGATCGTTTCAAGATTGAAACCAAGCTCCTTCGTCCACTTCTTGAACATGCGCTTGTCGTCGATAGTGGGCGCTTTTTTAGAGCCAAGACTTTTCAAGATCGCGAGAAGGTCCTTGTCGTAAAGGTCGAATTCGCAAAGCTGCTCGTTTACTCTGTCGTAGGTCAAACAGCCTTGATGCGCGAGGTTGCGTGCCACGGCAAGTATGTACTGAAAAGCCACGTCTTCGCCCTTTTGACGAATGGAATATGCGATCACCGCCAAAAGTGCACTCGGCTCGATATGCATTGCCTCCATAATTGAGTAGTATTCGTTGTACTCGTTGGGTAAAATATTGCGCGAGGGGAACATTGCGTGTAGCTGGTCGTTAAAGTCCTTGTACTTGGTTTTTGAAAACTTGCGAAGAGAAAGCGTGTTTCTCGTCACGGGCAAGTATTCCACGACGGGTGGAGTGGTTGCAATAAAGTTTACGACTCCGCAGTTAGCCCAGTAGGTAAACGCCTCGCTAACCAGCGCGACGTCCACGCTTAGTCGCTTTGCAATTTCCTCGGGCGTGTTAAGAGCGTCGTCCGCGGTGTAGGCGAGCGAGAGCCCCATAAGGTAAACTTTCACGTAGCTTTCTGGCGCAAAAGGCATAAACTGACTGATAAAAGTGTTATCAATCTGAATTTTGGATTCGTCTGCTATTTGTTTTGAGAGTTTCGTGAACATTATTTCTACCTACATTTAAAAAAATTTTTGAGCATAGCGGATTTTTTCTTGTTAAATCCGTCAGGATAATATATAATAACACTAATAAGAATATTTTTCAAACGAATTTTGGGTAAAAATTTTTAAAGGCAATATATTGTGGCGTAAATTTTTCCCAGCCACAATTTCGTTATAGGTGAGATATGAGAATTTTACATACTTCCGACTGGCACCTTGGAAAACGCTTGCAAAACAAAAATAGACTTTGCGAGCAAAAAGAAGTGCTTGCCGAAATAACTGACATCGTAATAGACGAAAAAGTGGACGTCGTGCTCGTTGCCGGCGACGTCTTCGATACGTTCGTGCCACCTTCCGAGGCTGAGGAGCTTTTTTACGAAAGCGTTTTGGCAATTTCAAAATACGCAACCGTAATCGTGATTGCAGGCAACCACGACGACGCAACCCGTCTTAGCGCGCCTATCGGGCTTGCGAAAGCAAGCGGAATACTTCTTTGCGGTGACGAAAACCTCGTTGGTTACTACTCAAACGTAAACGGCGTTATCGTAGAAGGGGGCGACGGATTCGTGCGCGTTAGTAAAAACGGCGAGACTCTTAACCTTGGACTTTTGTCCTTTCCTACCACGGGAAAGCTTTTGGATATGGCAGGCGAAGTAGATTTTTGCGAGTACGTAAGTCAAAAAGCACAAAAGAGTGCGTCCGCGTTCGTTGACGGACAGATAAATATGTTTATCAGTCATCTTTTCGTTATGGGTGGCGAAAGTTTCGTTACTGACGAGCGTGAATTGGGCGGAACGAAGCTACTTCCGCGCCAAATATTACAGTTGAACAAATGTTCATATATTGGATTGGGACACGTGCACAAGCCTTTAACGCTGTCAAAAGAGCATAATATCTATTATAGTGGCTCGCTACTTAGGTATAGTTTTGACGATACTTCGGATAAGCGCGTTATATTGTTTGAAAGCGACGGAAAGAAGGAAAGTGTAACTTCTATTCCGCTAAAGTCGGGCAAAAAACTGCTTAAAATTACCGTTAATAGCGTAGCGGAGGCGTTGCAGGCGCTTGATGACAACGCAAACGATTACGTTTATATCGTTTACGATAGCGTTCAACCCATTACGCCAAAGGATATGGCGACGATGAAGAGAAGCGAGGCATACTGCGGAATCAACGTCGTTAAAAAACGGGAAACGAGCGAGCGAGAGCGAAAGGGTAAGAGCGACAAAGAGCTTTTTGAAATGTTTTACGAGCAAAAGCGCAACGAAAAGCCGAGCGAGGAAATTGTAGAGATGTTTTTGCGCGCGGTTAATAACGAAGAGATTTAACGGAGGGCGAGATGAAACCGATTAGACTAACTATTGAAGGAATAAACAGTTTCGTTGAAGAGCAAACCGTTGATTTCGAGCGCGTGGGGGTTGACAACCTTTTTTGCATATCGGGCACGACGGGTAGTGGTAAGACCACGATACTTGATTGCATAATTTTGTCGCTGTACGAAAAACATTCCGAGCGCGGTAATTTAGAGGACTATATCAATCTTCGTTGCGAGCAGGGTAAAATCGTTTTTACCTTTGACCTTAACGACGAGATTTACGAAACGACGCGAATTATCAGCCGAAAGAAGAGCAAAAATTCAACGCTACTTCGCAATCTCACGACGGGCGAATTAGTAGCGGAGGGAAATAAGGCGTTTGATTTTTTGCACGACAAAATAGGGCTGGACGTAAAGGAATTTACTAACGTAGTAGTTTTACAGCAAGGCGAATTCTCTCGCTTTCTTAAAGCAAAAAAATCCGACCGAGTTTTGCTCGTAAGTAAGCTGTTTGACCTTAGTCGATTTGACGGGCTTTACACCAAGTTTAACGGTAAAGCAAGCGTATGTAAGGGCGAGGCGGACGCGTGCGAAAAGGCGTTAGAAGGGTACGGGGACGTTAGCGACGAGAGTATTTCTTTGATTGAAAAAGAACTCGAAAAATGCAAAACGGAAGTGGACGTATGCCGTCGTTTTGCCGAAAACGAGCAAAAAACTGCGTTAGAGATCGAAAACGGCGCGAAAGAATACGCACTTCAGCAAGAAATTAAAAGTAAGATTATTGAGGAAGAAAAGAAGCTTGCTGAAATTCGTGAAAAAGAAGTAGTTAAGCAAGATTATCACAAGCAACTCGTCGAGCGTGAAAGTAGACTAATTGACAAAGAAAAGGAGCGTGACGGTCTTATTACTCGCCTTAGCGAATTAAAAGAAGTGGAGGACGCGACGGTAAAGCTTGAAAAAAAAGCAAGCGGTATCGATAGCGACGAAAAAGAGGTAGAAAGACTAAATGAGAGCGTAAAAACGCAACAGAGCGCGCTTTTTGAGCGTAAAACGAGGCGCGAGGAGAGTGAAAAGCAACTTTCTACGCTCAAAGAAGGGTACGATTTTGCTTGGACGGGCGAGGATTTAAGCGATTGCGCGGTTGCGCTCACTAAACTTGAGCACGACAAAAAGAGCAAGCAAACTGCAATCGAGGATTACGGTAACGCTCAAAAAGAGTACGATACGATAATTACGGAAAAGAAGAATAAATCAATTGAGTGGGATAATTATAACTTGGCTCACGCGGCAATAGAAAAAAATCTCGTTTTGGTGCAAAAAGAAAAGGACGACGCGCAAAAAGTTTATGAAGAATTGATGACTCAAAACGCCGTTGCACTCGTAAGCCTGTCGCTAAGCGAGGGGGACGTATGCCCCGTTTGCGGTAATAAAGTGCATGAAAGGGCGCAAATTGAGCAATGCTCGTTGGATAAACCCAAAGCTGATTTTGAGCAGGCAAAAAAGGCGTACGAGGAGGAATTAGCGCGTTATAATAATTCGACTGCAATCAAAATGAGAACGGAAGAAGCGTTAGCGCAGGTACAAAAACGAGCAAAAGAGTACGAAAAAGTTTTACAGCAAAAAAGAGAAAGTGCGCTTTCGTGGGAAAAAATTGACGTTGACGCACTTACGGCTAAACTTGCTGAAATAAAAAGATGCGCAGAATGCGTCCAGCGCGAGCGTGAAGAGGAAGAAAAACAACGCGCCTTGCTTGAAAAGAATAATATTTTGCTTGAAGAAAAAATAAAGACCTTGGAGCAAAAGAAGAAAGAGTACGAGGAAGAAAAACGGGCACTTGAAAAGAAAACGGCGGGGGACGTTACTGCTCAAAAGCAAGAAATTTCTAAAAAACTCGCCGAGATGAAGGAAGAAAGAGAAAAGGTGGACGAGCTTAAAGAGAAGTTTGCGAAACGAGAAAAGGAATTGCAAAGCGAGCTTACCACTTGTACGGCTACTCTCGTTCAACTGCGCGCAAGCGTAAAGGACTGTTCCGTGATAACGAGTGAGCAGGCTACCGTGGCGAGAGAAAAGGCGGAGGAGTCACAACGAAAGGTAGAAGAAATTATCGCGCGTCAGGCGTCCTTACAAGCTAATTTAGCTAACGAAAAAGCACGCCTTTTGCAGAAGAAAAAATATATCGCTGATTATAACGCAGCATCAAAACGGTATAACACGTATGCCGCCGTTGCGAAATTATTTAACAGAAACGCCTTTGCCGAATTCGTGGCGGCGGAGTATATTAAGGACTTCACTTTGTCCGCGTCCGAGCGACTTGGCGAGCTTACGGGCGGAAAGTATTCGCTTGAATACGACGAGGAGGAGGGCGAATTTTTCGTGCGCGACTTTTTGGCAGGCAACGAAAAGCGTAGCGTAAAGACCTTGTCGGGTGGAGAAACCTTCCTCGCGTCCCTTTCGCTTGCTATTGCAATCTCGCAAGACCTCAGCAAAAGTAAGGATTACGACTTCTTCTTTATCGACGAGGGGTTTGGTACTTTAAGCCCCGACGCTATCGATATGGTCGTTAGCGCACTCGAAACGCTGGCAACGGGCACGATGGTGGGCGTAATAACGCACCGTAACGAGCTTATCGAGCGCATTCCTGCCGTAGTTAAGGTAAGCGCGCCCGACGAGGAGCACGGCAGTAAGGTGACCTACTGATAAAATCAGTAGCGCAAAAAAACTAAAAACAAGGTAAGAAACACACTTTTCACAAAAAAAGGTGTGTTTTTTATTAAATTTTCACAAAAAAGATTTTGACTAAATATGAAAGTGTGTTATAATAATATATACTGTGGGTCTGTGCGGACTAAAAAAGGAGATACGAATGACGGCAGTTTTTACTGAAAAAGAAAAAAAGGAATCGTACGCGACCAAAAAAAAGATGTGGATACTTTGGTTCGTTACTTTGGGCGTATATTTGGCAATTTTGGCGACGATGATAACGCTGAACGTAGTCGACATCGTTTCGTCTCGCGATAGAAGATTCCAAATGCCCTTTATGATAGGATCGATTTTGTTGTCCGTGTTATACTGGAGCGGAACTTTGTTTTTCTTCTCCATCAAATTCCGACTCACGTCAAAGTATTGCAAAATGTTCACCGAGATGAAGCGCGGACTAAAAGACAGGACGAGCGGAAAGTTCGTGGGCATTGATCCCGAAATCGTGGAAAAGGAAGGCGTTTATTTTTACACGATGGTAATGCAGTGTGCGCCTCTGCGCCGTGGCGACATTACCCAGCGTAACGTTTTGGTAGAACGCAACCATACGTTACCCCCGTTTGCGATAGGCGAGACGGTGGAGATCGTCACTCACGCAAACATTTTGATGGCGTACGAGCGAAAGGGATTCCCCGAATCCGAGATAAAAATTGAGGACGACGAATAAGGTAAAAACCGTGGCTAAGGTCACGCTCATAACTATAAAACAACTGACTAAAAAAGGAGCAAGAAAATGAAACGTAGTGAAGTTAAAGAAAACTACAAGTGGAAATTAGAGGACATTTTCGCCACCGACGAGGAGTGGGAAAAGGTTCACAAGGAAGTTCAGGGCGAAATAAAACAAATCCTTTCGTATAAGGGAAAACTTGCAAACGCAAAAAATCTTTTGGCGTGCTTGACTTATATTGACGGCGTAAGCATCAAGTTCGAAAAATTATACTGCTACGCTCGTATGCGCAGAGACGAAAACTCCGTGCTTGACAAGTACGTTGCTATGTGCGACAGAATCGACGCAACCGCAACCGCGCTTTTCACGGCGACCTCTTTCGTAAACCCCGAGCTTTCCAAAACGAGCGAGGAATATCTTGACGAGCTTATCAAAAAGCAGGAATTCGCGCCCTACGCGTATATGCTCAGCGAGGTTAAGAGAAGTAAAAAGCACATTCTTTCCGAAAAGGAAGAAAAAATCCTTGCTTTAGCAGGCAACGCTACCGGCTCGTACAGAGACGTTTTTGAAAAAATTGATTATATCGACCTTCCTTTGCCCAAAATTAAGGACGAAAACGGCAAAAAAGTACAGCTTACGCAAGGACTTTATTCCTACTTCTTGCAGTCCTCCGATCCCGTCGTTCGTAAGCACGCTTTCGACGCGCTTTACAAAGCGTACTACGGTCTTATTAACACCATTACCGCTACCTACGCAGGTCACGTAAAGGCGGATAACTTCTACGCGGAAACGAGAGGATACAAGAGCGCACTTGAAAAGGCGTTGTTTGAGGACAACGTTCCCGAGGGCGTTTACGAAAACCTTTTGGACGCGGTATCTGAAAACCTTTCTACCGTTCACGATTACGTAGCGCTCCGCAAAAAAGCGCTCGGTCAGGAAAAGCTCCATATGTACGATATGTACGTTTCTATCGTGCCCGACGCTGAAAGACAAATGGACTTTGACGAGGCGTTCGAGCTGGTCGTAGAAGGTCTTAAACCGCTGGGCGAAGAGTACCACGACCTTCTTATCCGCGCCAAAGAGGAAAGATGGATGGACGTTTACGAAACGGAAAACAAGAGAACGGGCGCGTATAGCTGGGGCTCGTACGGAACGCATCCCTACGTTCTCCTCAATCACTCCAACACGATGCACGACACTTTCACCATCGCGCACGAGCTTGGTCACGCTATGCACTCGTATTACTCCGACGGCGCACAGCCCTATTCGACGGCGCAGTATTCCATCTTCGTAGCCGAAGTTGCGTCTACCGTTAACGAAGTTTTGCTCCTTAAATATATGATTGCTAACGCTAAGAGCAAGGAAGAGAAGAAGTACCTTCTTACTTACTATCTCGATATGTTCCGTACCACGCTTTTCCGCCAAACTATGTTCGCTGAATTTGAGAAAATTTCGCACAGTATGGCAGCAAAGGGTATGCCCCTTACCCCCAAGTCGCTTTCCGACAAGTACTACAAGCTCAACAAAAAGTACTACGGAAGAGCTGTAACTCACGACAATCTTATCCGCTACGAATGGGCAAGAATTCCGCACTTTTATACCGCGTTCTACGTGTATAAGTACGCAACGGGTATTACTTCCGCGGTGAATATCGCCTCCGACATTCTCAAAGAGGGTGCGCCTGCGGTAGAAAGATACAAAAAGTTCCTTCAAAGCGGTGGTAGTAACTCGCCTTACGAGCTTTTGAAGATTGCAAACGTTGATCTTATGACCAAAGCGCCTTTTGAAAAAGCAATGGGCGAATTTAGAGAAACTCTTGAACAACTCAAAAAGGAATTCTAATTTCCTTTTGAAGGAGGACGCTTGAAAAAAGCATTGAAAAAAATTATCGTTTTGTTTTTGCTCGTGCTCACTTGCTTTACTTTTTGCGCTTGCGGAGCGACGGTAGATTGTTATTATTATTCGGACGCTTTGGGTACGCGCTATACCTATTACGTCAGACTTGACGATGCGCTCGTGACCGAACTTGAAAACAACGCAGTTATGCGTACGAGCACGCAAAAGTGGACGCTATCCGACTGGTTTTCCGCTTTTAGCAAGCTTACGGGCTTAAGCTACTACGGTCAGGAAACGGAAAATAACGAGCAAGTTTTTATTATCGTTAAGGAAGTTTACGAGGACGAGAGCGAAGATAACGAGAGTGAAGAAGAGCTTGAATATACTATGGAGTGGGGATTTTTCCAAAACAAGTATATTTGCAAGCAAGATAATCCCTTTAACGGCTTACGCAACGATTACGCCAGCGCACCTACCGATTCGCCCTTGGGCGTTATCCGTAGCGGTGGTAGCGGTACGGTTGACGGTGAAAAGGTGACTTTGCCTTCGTTTGCCGGAGCTTTTCCTAATGCAATCGGTAAGGATTTAAGCGACATTAGTCTTAACTTTTGCTGGGTGAGCGACCGCGTTCAGCCCATTAACGGCAAGGAGGTTGAGCCTATAAGCTATATGGACTCGCGCTACGTTGTGTGGGAAGGTAAGTTTGATTACGAAAACAGAACGGTTGAGTATTACTATTACGTTCCTAATCCGCTTGGCTGGTACGTCGTAATAGGATGCTTGGGAATTTTGGCGGTGGTTATCGTATTACTTGCAACGCGCAAGAGTAAAAAGCAACCGCGTATGCAAAGCGCTACGCAGGGTAGACAAAGATACGTCGCGGGCACGAGAATAATTTATATTCGCCCCGAGGACGTAGAGCAGTTTAAGCGTCGTCAAAACCCCGATATTTACGGTGACGAGAGCGTTAGTGAGTTTAATCCTTACGCTCGTCCCGAAACTGAACAAGAGAAAGCAAGACGAGAACTTGAAGATATTTTTGACGGAAAATCGGACGACGAGGATTGATTTTTCGTCTGTGAGGAAGATATTATGACTAACGAATATATCCGTAACGTGGCGATTATCGCTCACGTTGACCACGGCAAAACTACTTTGGTGGACGCTTTGCTTAAGCAAGGCGGTGCGTTCAGATCAAATCAGGTCGTAGCTGAACGAGTTATGGACAGCAACGATATTGAGCGTGAACGCGGAATTACTATTTTGGCGAAAAACACTTCGGTAAAGTACGGCAATTACAAAATAAATATCGTTGATACCCCCGGCCACGCTGACTTTGGCGGAGAGGTAGAGCGAATACTTAAAATGGTAAACGGCGTTGTACTTCTCGTTGACGCGTACGAAGGCACTATGCCCCAAACGCGTTTCGTGCTCCAACACGCGCTCGCGCTTGGTCACCCCGTTATCGTGGTGGTAAACAAAATTGACCGCCCCGACGCGAGAGTAAAAGAAGTCGTGGACGAAGTGCTTGAGCTTTTTATGGAGCTTGACGCGACCGAAGATCAGCTTGACAGCCCCGTAGTTTATTGCTCCGCCCGTCAAGGCATTGCGTCGCTTGATGCTAATACCTTGGGCGAAAATCTTATTCCCCTTTTTGAAAAAATCGTGCGCCACATACCTGCGCCCAGCGGTAGCGCTGACGCGCCCGTGCAGATGCTCGTATCCGCGCTTGACTATTCTGATTACGTCGGATCTATCGGTATCGGTAGAATCGAGCAAGGCACGCTTAAACAAAATCAGCAGGTAGTTTTGGTAAACTATCACAAGCCCGAGCAGTCTATTAAGGCAAAGGTTACTAACATTTATCAGTTCGAGGGGCTTGCAAGGGTAGCGACCGACAGCGCGACGGTAGGCGATATCGTGTGCGTTAGTGGCGTTGAGGGCGTTTCAATCGGTGATACGCTTTGCGATCCTACTAACCCTATCGCAATCGAATTTCCCAAAATTTCCGAGCCGAGCGTTGAAATGACCTTTTCGGTAAACGACTCTCCGCTTGCAGGCAAGGAAGGTAAGTTCGTCACTTCGCGCCATTTAAGAGCAAGACTGTATAAAGAGCAAATTCGCGACGTTTCCCTTAAAGTCAGCGATACCGACTCGTCCGAGGCGTTTACCGTGTGCGGAAGAGGGGAGATGCACCTTTCTATTTTGATTGAAAACATGCGCCGTGAGGGCTACGAATTTCAGGTGTCTATGCCTAAGGTTTTGCTTAAAGAAATTGACGGCGTATTGTGCGAGCCTATCGACACGCTGGTAGCGGACGTTCCCGAAACGGCGGTAGGCGTGGTTATGGAAAAGATGGGAAGTCGAGCAGGCGAGCTTAAAACGATGACGCCTTTTGGTAACCGTATGCGCCTTGAATTTTCCGTGCCTAGCCGTGGCTTGTTTGGATATAAATCCGAATTTTTGACGGACACTAAGGGCGAGGGAATTTTGACTTCCGTATTTGATTGCTACGACAAATATCGTGGCGATTTCGAGCGCCGTAGTTGTGGCTCGCTCGTAGCGTACGAGGCAGGTGAATCCATTACTTACGGACTGTTCAACGCGCAGGAGCGCGGACCGCTATTTATCGGCCCGGGCGTTAAAGTTTACGAGGGAATGGTCGTGGGCGAAAACCCCAAGGGCGGTGATATCGTAGTAAACGTATGTAAGCGTAAACAAATGAGTAATATGCGTGCATCCGGCTCTGACGATTCGCTCAGGTTAGTTCCGCCCGTTACGCTTTCGCTTGAACAATGCCTTGAATTTATTGCCGACGACGAGCTTCTTGAGGTTACTCCCACGAGCTTAAGAGTGAGAAAAAAGATTCTTGATTCGTCACTTCGCGCAAAGGCCGAATATAAGAAGAAAATGCTAAACGCGTAACCACGTACCTACGCGTTTTGTAAAAAATGAAATTATTGCCATACAAAAAAGGAGACTAATATGGCTGAGAGAAGAAATGACAAAGTACAAAATCATCCTAACGTAAAAGCAAGAATTTTGCCTCATAACGACGAGGCGGAACAGGCGCTTTTAGGATGCTTGTTTATTAACGAGGACGCGCCTGTAACGGTGCTTAGCGAGGTAAAACCGGACGACTTTTATCAGCCGGCGCACCGCGATATTTTCCAAGCAATGCTCGAGCTTTACTGGAAGGACAAGCCTATTGATATCGCGACTATCGTTCAGCAAACGGAAGAAATGGGCGTTTACGAATCGGTAGGTGGCGTAACTTACATATCTACGCTTTCTTCTTTCGTGCCGAGTGGTGAAAACTACGTTCACTATATGGAAATCGTCAAGAAGAATTCACTTCTCCGCCAGCTTATTGCGTCCACGCAAAAGATTATGGACTGCGCGTATTCAGTAGAAACGGATCAGGACGCGCTCGCCCTTGCTGAGAGTGAAGTTTATACTCTTGCCGAGAAAAAGGACCGTCACGACCTCGTCGATATCAACGAGGCGGTTGCTAAAGCGGTTGAGATTATGGATGCAAAGCAGGCTAATCCCACCGAGCAAAACACCGTGCCTATTCCTTTTACGGAGCTTAATAAATTGTTGGGCGGATTCCACAATTCCGACCTCGTGCTTATCGCGGCGCGACCTGCACAAGGTAAGACCAGTTTGGGCATGAACCTCATTTCTCACGCCGCGCTTGACAAATCCCGTCGCACGCCGTCGGGAAAGGTTGATCCCTTTAAGTGCGCAGTTTTCTCGCTTGAGATGAGTGCAGAGCAGATTGCAACCAGACTTTTGTGCTCGGTAGCAAAGGTAAGCATGCAAAACGTTAAGGACGGTACGCGCACCGCGCAGGAAACGCTTAGACTTATGGAAGCGCAAAAGCGATTGAGTGAGGCGAAAATTTATATCGACGACAACGCACTCACCACGCCTATGGAAATTCTTTCCAAGTGCCGTAGATTAAAGCGCGACAAAGGACTTGATCTTATAATGGTCGACTACCTCCAGCTTATGACGTCGGGCAAGAGAGTGGAGAGCCGTCAGCAAGAAGTCAGCGACATCACCAGAACTATGAAGATTGCCGCAAAGGAGCTTAACGTGCCCATTCTTCTTCTCTCGCAGATGTCCCGTGACATTGAAAAGAGAACGGATAAAAAGCCTCAGATGTCCGACCTTCGTGAATCGGGCGCAATCGAGCAGGACGCAGATATCATTATTTTCCTCCACCGCGAGCACGACAAGGACGATATGACGGTGGACGAGGATACCAGAACGAAGTGTGACCTTATCGTTGCAAAACACCGTAACGGTAGCACGGGAACGGTGACGGTGCGTTGGCACGGCGAGTACACCACCTTCACCGACCTTTACGAAAAGAGCGTTCGCCCCGAAATGAATATGAGCGAGCCTTCGTTCAGAACGCATTTCAGCGGAGTGGAGGAGGGGGATCAGTCACCCGAGCCTATTTTTGACGCGCCCGTCGACGCTTACGAGCCCCCTGCTGAAAGGGAGGACGACGCGGACGTTTTCACGCCGTCCGAAGATCCGTTTGATATTTCTATAGAGATTGACGACGACGAAGATGTTATTTAACCGCATTAAAACAACCGTGTAAAAAGTAAAAACTACGCGGTTGTTTTTGTTTTTTGAGTGTGTTATAATTGACGTGAGGTGAAATTATGGACTATTTTATTAAGGCGAAACCCGTTTGGATTGAAGGAAGAGAAAACGAACTTAATAGCAGTTTGACGTTAAAAGCGCGCGCTGATTTTACGGGCGCTAAGCTTTATATTACGGCTAACAATTTTTACCGCTTGTGCGTGGACGGAAAATTCGTTTCTTTCGGTCCTGCGCGCACCGCGAAGGGCTACGCAAGGGTGGATATTATCGACCTGTCCGCGTTTAGCGAGGGCGAAATCACGATAGAGGTGGCAGGATACGCTTGCCGATCGCTTTCTACGGTAAAAGCGTCTTCGTTCGTGACGGCGGAATTGCGTAAGGGTGATGAAGTTTTGCTCGCTACGGGCTACGACTTTGACGGTTTTACGACCAAGCGCGTTCAAAAAGTAAAACGCTATTCCGTGCAAAGGCATTTTAGCGAGGTTTGGGATTATAACCTTGACGAAAAGCCCGTTACGCTTTGCACCCAGCCCCAGCCCAAGTATCTTGACCGCGTTGCGCCGTACGCAGTTTGCGAGGATATAGAGGTGAAAAGGGCGGTTGAAAAGGGCGTTTTTGAAGTGGATGAAAGCAAGAGTTTCCGCGAAAGATATTCCTTTTTCTTAAGCGATTACTGGGGTTATTACAAGCCTGATGAAGTGCAGGGCGATCCCACGAAAATGGTTAATACGAGTAAATTGACGGTGGAGCAATCGGACGTGGATTTTCCCGTAGTGATAAAAAGTGGGCAATACGTCGTCGCCGATTTTGGACAAATTGAGACTGGATTTTTGTCCGCCACGCTAAAAAGCGAAGAGGGTAGCGATATCATTTTAGCCTTTACCGAAGTGCGCGAGGACGGATTTTTTACTCAAATAAACGCGCACAACACCGTCGAGATTATAACCGACGGCAAGCCGATGGAATTTTATTCGTTTGAGCCGTACGTTTGTAGGTATTTAGCGTTATTCGTTAAAAGTGGTAGCGTTACGCTTGAAAAGCTAGGTGTGCGCACCTTCGTGCGTGATATGACGGGCGCGAAGGAAGTTAAGATAAACGATCGCGAGTTGCAGGCGGTATACGAGGCGGCAAAACGCACTTTTGCTCATAACGCACTTGACCTGTACTTTGACTGTCCGTCGCGCGAGCGTGCAGGTTGGCTTTGCGACTCGTGGTTTACGGGTAGAGTAGAGCACTTTTTAATGGGAAACACGCAGACAGAGGACGCGTTTTTGGAAAATTATCGTCTTTACGAGTGGGACGGCGAAATTGAAGAAGGGTTCGTGCCTATGTGCTATCCTGCCGACGTTGAAGTGGGCGGAAAGTTTATTCCACAATGGACGATGTGGTACGTTTACGAGGTTTGCGAGTATTTAACGAAGAGAAACACGACGGTAGACAAGGAGCTTTTCCGTGACAGCGTGTATACTATTATGAACGCGTTGGCGCGCTACGAGACGGAGGAGGGGCTGCTTTGTAGGCTTCCGTCCTGGAATTTCGTTGAGTGGTCGACCGCAAATCAATGGACTAAGGATATTAACTGGCCTACTAACGCGCTTTATTGTCAGATTTTAGAGTGTGTTGGTACGCTTTACGGCGAGAGAGAAAAGGTGGAAAAAGCGAATAGACTTCGCTGTATTATTGAAGAGCGCGCCTTTGACGGTGAGCTATTCGTTGATAACGCCGTCGAGCAAAACGGAGTGATGGTAAACACACGAAATTCCTCCGAGGCGTGTCAATACTATATGACGCTATTTTGTAAAATCGACATAGACGTACCCCGTTATTCTGCGTTAAAGGCGTATATTAAGGACGGATTTGAAAGCTTTGACAAGACTAAAAAGCCCTTCGTGGAAGTAAACGCCTTTATAGGTTTTTATTTGCGAATTTGTACGCTTATAGAGAAAAAAGAGTGGGAAGTGCTTGCGCGCGACTGCAAAAAATTCTTTGGCGGTATGGTTGAGAAAACTAATACCTTGTGGGAATACAAAACGGTCGTAGGCAGTCAAGACCACGGCTTTGCATCTTACGCTGCTATCGCAATTGACCTAATAGCAAAAAATTTAAAATAAACGGTATAAACAATTAAAAAGTTGACGAAAATCCTTTGCGTAACGGCAGAGGATTTTTTATTTAGGAGAAAAAAGTGAGCGTACTGTATAAAAGATTGGTTTTATTCGTTGCCGTCGTGTGCTTGTGTATGGCGTCGCGGTGCTTTGATAACGGACTGTGCTATCAAAACGAGCAGGTACGTTATACGGCGTTTTTGCAAAACGGCGAACAAATTACCTATAACGAACCGCCCTATTTCAATTTTCGTGGCGCGTACGAGCGCGTTGATTTTTTGGGCAACGAAAAGGATTGTGAGCGTTTTTTGGATAAATATTTCGCCACCGTTTCGTTTAGTGAAAGCGTCGAAAATCAAAAAATAATATACGCCTATTCACCCCTTATAAGTAATATCGTGTACGTGCACGGGCGCGCCGTCAATATGATGGTGGCGTGTGACGGACGAAAAATAGTAGTGGGCAGTCCGCTTATTAAGGGAAGCTATTAAAGCGACTGTGGCGTTAGTAAAGAATTAGCGCGATTGCGCCTATGCGGTTTGATAAACGACTGGGGCGCAAAACGAAACGGGCTTTGGCTGAAATTATTTTTTACAAGAGTGTATAAAATTAAAAAAACCGTCAACAATTATTTGCACGGAGGTAAAAGTAATGAAAACTTATTCTAATTCTGAGACTAAAAATTCTAATCAAAGTCTTTCGTACGTAGTAATCGCAATTTGTTCACTCGTAATTTTGGCGCTTGCCGTAATTTTGGGAGTGGCGCTCGCTAATCCCACGTCCGTTCCGCCCGTAGTGGAAACGCCGGACGGAGGCGAGCTTGAAGAGCCGTCTGTAAACACGGGAAACACGGCGATCGAGTTCGTAATGCCCGTTGACGGCGCTACCGTCATTCGTGAGGCGTCGCTTGAAAAGCTGGTGTATATGCCCTCGCTCAATATGTGGCGCACGCACAACGGCGTTGATATTTCGGCAAGCGAAAACGCACCCGTAAAGTCTATTGCTAACGGTAAAATCAGTAAGGTTGAGCAAACCACGCTTGAAGGCGTAGTCGTAACCGTCGCGCACGAAAACGGACTCGTTTCGGTGTATAAATCGCTTGCGTCCGCGTCCGTAAAAGAGGGCGACGAGGTAAGTGCAGGTGCGCAAATCGGCGTTGCAGGTACTATGCTCACCGAAAGCAGTGACGGCGTGCATCTTCATCTTGAAATGCTTGAAAACGGCAAGCTCGTTAATCCCCTTTCGTACTTGGAAATCGAAAGCAACAAATAATATCGCCTTTTCTTCATCTTCCTTTTCTATAAGGATAGGCTGTGACTATCGTATCGCAACCTATCCTTTTTTTGTTTAAAAATTGTGACTGCGGTAAATCGCTAAGTAATTATTTATTTTTCTTGACTATTTTATTTATTAAGTTTATAATATATATTGAGAAAGAAGGCGCAAAGGAGAAAGAACAATGCCTGTAAAAATTCCCAAGGATTTACCAGCAAGAAAGTTTCTTGAAAAGGAAAATATTTTCGTAATGACTAACGAGCGCGCACAAAAGCAGGAGATCCGTCCGCTTAAAGTAGCGATTCTTAATCTTATGCCCAATAAAATTGACACCGAAACGCAACTACTTCGCCTTATCGGTAACACGCCCCTTCAGGTAGAAGTGGTGTTTTTGAACACGGCAAGCTACGTCAGCAAGAACACGACGGAGGAGCATCTTCGCTCGTTTTATAAGACCTTTGACGAAATCGTGGCGTCGGGCGAGAAGTTTGACGGACTGATTATAACTGGTGCGCCCGTTGAGAAAATGGACTTTTTGGAAGTGGCTTACTGGCGCGAGATTAGCGAGATTATGGAGTGGGCGAGCAAAAACGTCTATTCGTCAATGTTCATTTGCTGGGCGGCGCAGGCGGCAATGTATTACTATTACGGCGTGAACAAGACCTTGCAGGAAAAGAAAATCTTCGGTGTGTTTAAGCATACCGTCCGCCACAGAACGAATCCGCTCGTGCGTGGCTTTGACGAATATTTTTACGCACCTCATTCGCGCTTTACTGACATTACGATGGACGAAATAAGAGCAGTTAAGGACGTTAGCGTGCTTGCTCATAGCGAGGAGGCAGGAGTGTACTTAGCGGCGTCCAAGGACGGACGAAAGGTTTTCGTTTTCGGCCACGGCGAGTACGATAGCGAAACGTTAGAGGGCGAGTATATTCGTGACAAAAACAAAGGACTTAATCCCGATCTTCCGCTTCATTATTACGAGAACGACGATCCTACCAAGCCCCATCCGCTCGTTTGGCGCGCGCACGAATCCTTGCTGGTATCTAACTGGCTTAACTACTGCGTATATCAGGCGACTCCGTACGATATCAGAAAGATCGGAAATAAGTAAACGGAGCATAACGTACCCGTCCGTTTTGACGGATTTTAAGGAGAATTACTTATGAGAAAGACTAAAATCGTTTGTACGCTAGGACCTGCTACGGACAACTATACTACCTTAAAAAAGCTTATTCGCGCAGGTATGAACGTTGCAAGACTTAACCTCTCGCACGGTAACCGTGAGGAGCATATGCGACGCGTGGAAATGGTAAAAAAAGCAAGAGCGGAGCTTGGTATGCCCGTTGCAATCTTGCTGGATACCCGTGGCCCTGAAATCAGAATTAAGACCTTCAAAAGTGGCAAGGTTGAACTTGTCGAGGATGAGACCTTTACGCTCACCGTCAAGGAAATAGAGGGGGACGTTACCCGCGTTTCGGTAACTTATCCTGAGTTTGTAAAGCACGTTAAAAAGGGCGATAGCGTACTTCTTAACGACGGACTTATCGAGCTAAAGGTTGAGGAAGTGTTTAACGAGGACGTGCTTTGTAGAGTAGTTACGGGAGGAGTGCTTACGGACAGAAAGAGCATCAATCTTCCCGGCGTTGATATTGATATGCCCTATCTATCCGACGCGGACAGAGCGGATATCAAGTTTGCCGTGGAAATTGACGCGGATTATCTTGCGCTTTCCTTCGTTCGTAGTGCGGACGACGTTCGTCAGGTAAAAAGCTTGATTGCACTTTGCGGAGGCGAGGGCATTCAGCTTATATCCAAGATTGAAAACCGTCAGGGCGTAAACAACGCGCAAGCAATCCTTGATTTAAGCGACGGAATTATGGTTGCCCGTGGCGATATGGGCGTGGAAATTCCCTTTGAAGAACTGCCTTACATACAGAAAGAGCTTATTAAAACTTGTTATCGTTCGGGTAAAAAGGTTATTACGGCAACGCAGATGCTTGAATCTATGATAAACAATTCCCGTCCTACCCGTGCTGAAATCAGCGACGTAGCTAACGCTATTTACGACGGCACGAGCGCGATTATGCTGAGCGGTGAAACTGCCGCAGGCAAATATCCCGTGGAAAGCGTTAAGGTTATGGCGAAGATCGCTGAAAAGACGGAAGGCAGTATCGATTTTAAAAAGCGCTTCCACAACCACGAATATAAAATCCAAAACGTTACCGACGCGGTATCGCATTCGACCGTTGCGGCGGCGTTTGATCTAAACGCAAAGGCGATTATCGCCGTTTCGCAGTCGGGCTATACGGCAAGAAAGGTTTCTCGTTTCCGTCCTGAATGCGTGATTATCGCGACCTGCACGAGCGAGAAAGTATTTAACCAGCTTGCGCTTAACTGGGGCGTTTTGCCCACGATGGCGGCGCTACAAAAAACGCCTGACGAGCTTTACCGTCACGCTATCATCTGCGCGCTTAACACGGGTGCGGTGAAAGAGGGTGACCTTGCGGTGCTGACTGGCGGATCGGAAGTAAACAAAGCAGGATTTTCCAATACTATGAGAATAGAATACCTTCATTACTAAGGAGGCAAAAATGCACCACGTACTTATCGTTGAGGACGAACAAAAGATTGCCCGTTTCGTGTCGCTTGAGCTTGAACACGAAGGGTACAAAACGACGGTTATCGGCGACGGAAGAGAGGCGTACGAAAGTGCGGTTGCTTACGACTACGACCTTATTATTTTGGACGTAATGCTCCCCTCGCTTAACGGCATAGAAATACTTCGCCGTTTGCGTCAGGTAAAGGATACGCCCGTCATTATTCTGACTGCGCGCGACCAAATCGTTGACAAGGTCGCTGGTCTTGATATCGGCGCTAACGACTATATAACAAAGCCGTTCGCTATCGAAGAGCTTTTGGCGAGAATAAGAGCGAATATTCGCAAAAAAACGCACGTTTACGAGATAGGAAAATTGCGCATTGACACCAGCTCGCATATTGCTACTTACGACGGGGAAATGTTAGTGCTTACTAAAAAAGAATTTGATTTGCTCGTGTACCTTATTGAAAATCGCAACAAGGTTATTTCGCGTGAACAAGCGCTCGTGACGGTGTGGGGCTACGACTTCGTGGGCAGTACTAACGTCGTGGACGTTTACATCAGATACCTTCGCGCAAAAATCGACGACAAATACGGAATTAACCTTATCGAAACCGTTCGCGGTTTTGGATACGTAATAAGATAAAATGATAAACGGCAGGGTACGTTACCTGCCGTTTTGCAAAAATAAGGAGTTATTTATGGACGAAAAAAAGCCTGTTAATCCCGAAGAGGTGGAATACACGCTAAAAGAAATTCGTGCCGAACAAGACGCTAAAAATAACCAAAAAGGATTTTGGAAAAAGGTTTGGAGCGTTATTTGCTGGCCGTTTAGACAGATAAAAAGATTCGTCAAATTCGTAGCGAGCAAAATTCCCGTACCTATCACGGCGAAAACGACCATAATTTTTACTTTGCTTTTTACGGTTGCGCTTATAATTTTGGACGCGTTTATCGTTTCGTCGGTTAGTAATCATCTTCAAATGCTGGGCGTGGACGACGAGGGGTATATTATCTCGCTGACGTTGACCAGCGCATTGCTGATAATCATTTCGGTAATCGTGGTGGCGGCGCTTGGTGCGTTAGCGAGCACGGCAATGCTTAGCCCCGTTAGGAAAATCATCAAGCAAATAGACAGCATCAGCGCGGACGATCTTTCGGCTAGAATTGACAACGTGGACGCACAGGACGAGCTTCGCGAGCTTACTGAAAGAATAAACGCGATGCTGGACAACTTAGAGGAATCCTTCGACCGCCAAAAGAAGTTCGTGTCCGACGCGAGTCACGAGCTCAAAACGCCCATAGCGGTAATTCAGGGCTATTCGAATATGCTACTTCGTTGGGGTAAAGAGGACAAGGAAGTGCTGGACGAGAGCGTAGAAAGTATTGCGCGCGAGGCGGATAATATGAAGATTATCGTCGAGCAATTACTCACGCTTGCGCGAATGGGACAGTATATGGTAAAGAGCGAGAGGTTTGACGTCAGTCAAATTCTTGACGAGCTGAGCGACTCTTACGCGCTCGTTTGTAAAACGCATACGGTCAAGGTGAGTGCAAAAAAAGCGCTCGTGAATGCGGACAAAAATATGCTAACGGAATGCTTGCGCACGCTCGTTGATAACGCAATCAAGTATTCAGACGAGGGCAAAACGGTTAAAATATCTTGCTACGACGAGGACGGCTACGTAAAAATCGAGGTAAGCGACGAGGGCTGTGGAATAAGTGAGGACGACCTTCCGCGCGTGTTCGACCGCTTTTATCGTTGCGACAAGGCGAGAAAGCGTAACGGCAAGGGTAGTGGGCTTGGACTTACGATAGCAAAATCCATCGTGGAAAAAATGAACGGCACTATCGAGGCGGTAAGCGAGGTTGGAGTAGGCTCGACCTTCACCGTAAGACTGCCTTTAGCAGAATAGAAAAACACAAAAACTGATAGACGAAGGCGACTGAAAAGGATATTTCGGTCGTCTTTTTCGTTTATTGTCCTAAAACGGAAAAGCCCAAATAAAAAGTTGGAAAAAATTTTTTAAAAAATATTTACGTTAAAACGCTTGACAAATGCCCGTAGGGTGATGTATTATTATATAATGCTGTATTATGCGGAGTTATCGGCTTTTTATTTCGAAAAAACGCATAAAAAGCACAAAAATAATTTTGTAAAACTTTAGTTTTAAGGAGAAGTTTAATGTCCGAGAGAACTATCAGAAAGGTCAAGTACGGAAAAACGGAAAGACGTTCTTTTGCACAGGTACGCGAAGTATGTGAGATGCCCTACCTTGTAGAAGTACAAAAGGACTCTTACTACGAGTTTCTTAACAGCGGTATAGGCGAAGTGTTCAAGGATTTCTCGCCTATCAGAGATTTTTCGAACAAGATGGAGCTTTGGTTTTTGGACCACCATCTCGAAATGACGCCCAAATATTCCGAGAAGGAATGTAAGGACCGTGACGCTACTTACGCCGTTCCGCTTAAGGTAAGAGTGCAACTCGTAAACAAGGAAACGGGCTTGGTTACCGAATCCGAAGTATTTATGGGTGATTTGCCCCTTATGACGCCCAACGGCTCGTTCATTATCAACGGCGCTGAGCGTGTAGTAGTATCGCAGCTCGTACGCTCGCCCGGCGTATACTTTAACGACGTTAAAGATATCAGAACGGGTGAAAGCTATTACGGCGCTACCAATATCCCCTCGCGCGGTGCTTGGCTTGAATTCCAAGAGGACGACAAGGGCGTACTTTGGGTACACGTTGACCGTCAGCGTAAGGTACAGGCGTCCGTGCTCGTACGCGCGCTTTCCGCGGTGCTCGGTACTCAGTTTGAAGAGCCCCTTCAAATTCTTGACGACTTTAAATATACGCATTATTACGGCAACGCTGCAGGCGTAGGCGGATACGAAGAATTTTCGGACGACGAAGGTATGACCAAGCTCTTCGCCGGCGAATACCTTATGGCTAACACCATCGACAAAGATCCCAACAAGACGGAGGACGACGGTCTTAAAGAGCTTAACCGTAAGCTCCGCCCCGGCGAAATCCCCAACGTTGATTCTATCAAGCAGTTTATTCGCGGCTTGTTCTTTGACCGTAGAAAGTACGACCTTTCTCGCGTAGGCAGATATAAGTACAACAAGAAGTTGTCGCTTGCTGCTCGTATCACCGGACTTCGCGCTTACGAGGATATCGTAGACGGCGACGGCGTAGTATACGTACAAAAGGGCAAGAGAATCAGCGAGCAAAAGGCGTACGAAATTCAGAACGCTGGTATCAACTGCGTAGGCGTTATCGTAGGCGCAGACAAGCATTGCTTCTACGTAATGGGTAACCGCCACGTTGATATCAACAGTTTCGTAAACTTTGATACCGAATGCTTGGGCGTAAACGAAAAGGTTTACTATCCCACTCTTAAACGTATTATGGACGAGGCTAACGGCGACGAAGAAACGCTCAAAGAGCTTATTGTTGCTAACCTTGACCTTCTTATCGTTAAGCATCTTCTTATCGACGACGTGCTTGCAACCATCAACTATGCGGAAGGACTTCGCTATAACGTTGGCTACACCGACAATATCGACCACCTTGGCAACCGTCGCGTTCGTAGCGTAGGCGAACTTTTGCAAAATCAATTCCGTATCGGTATTGCAAGACTTGAAAGAGTAGTGCGCGAGCGTATGCAGATTCAGTCCGATTCCGAATCTCCCACGCCCACCAACCTTATCAATATCCGTCCCGTAACCAGCGCAATCAAAGAGTTCTTCGGTTCTTCTCAGCTTTCTCAGTTTATGGACGAGTCCAACCCCATTGCTGAGCTTACGCATAAGAGAAAACTTTCCGCGCTTGGTCCTGGCGGTCTTAACCGTGAACGCGCGTCCTTCGAAGTTCGTGACGTACACTATTCGCACTATTCGAGAATGTGTCCTATCGAGACGCCCGAAGGACAGAACATCGGTCTTATTAACTCGCTTTCCTCGTATGCGCGCGTTAATAAATATGGATTTATCGAGGCGCCCTACCGCAGAGTAGACAAAGAAAATCATAAGGTTACCGACGAAGTTTATTATCTTCCCGCTGACGAAGAGGATCGTTACGTAGTTGCTATGGCTAACGAGCCCCTTGACGAGAACGGCTGGTTCGTTAACGAGCGTGTAATGATGCGTTACCGTGAAGATATTGCAGAGCGTAACCGTGAAGATATCGACTATATGGACGTAAGCCCCCGTCAGATGATTTCGGTTGCAACCGCGCTCATTCCCTTCCTTGAGAACGACGATACCAACCGTGCGCTCATGGGATCGAACATGCAACGTCAGGCAGTACCCCTTCTTAAGCCCGAAGCACCTTTCGTAGGTACGGGTATCGAACACAAGATTGCTTACGACTCGGGCGTAATGGTAGTTGCTCGTAAGAGCGGTACGGTTACTTACGTAGACGCTGAGCGTATCCGCATTGAAGAGGACGAGGCGTATAGCGAAGAGAGTACGGGTATCGAGATTATCGAAAATATCCGTCACACCGAAAGCGCAGATCACAAGGCTATTGCTGAATATATTCTTAAAAAGTTCGTAGGTACTAACCAAGGTACTTGCGTAAACCAAAAACCCATCGTAGCAAAAGGTCAGCACGTTGAGGCAGGCGAAGTTATCGCGGACGGACATTCCACCGATAACGCAGAGCTTGCTCTCGGTAGAAATATCCTCGTCGGCTTTATGAGCTGGGAAGGCTATAACTACGAGGACGCAATCCTTATTTCTGAAAAGATAGTAAAGGACGACGTGTTTACTTCTATCCACATTGAAGAGCACGAACTCGAAGCAAGAGATACTAAGCTCGGCGAAGAAGAAATTACCCGTGATATTCCCAACGTAGGCGACGACGCTCTTAAAAACCTTGACGAAAACGGTATCGTAAGAGTGGGCGCAGAGGTTGACAGCGGTGACATCTTGGTAGGTAAGGTTACTCCTAAGGGCGAAACTGAGCTTACCCCCGAAGAAAGACTTCTCCGCGCAATTTTCGGTGAGAAAGCACGCGAAGTAAGGGATACGTCCCTTCGCGTTCCTCACGGCGAAGGCGGTATCGTAGTTGACGTTAAGGTGTTCACTCGCGCTAACAAGGACGAGATGAGCCCCGGCGTTAACAAGCTCGTTCGCGTATATATCGCGCAGAAGAGAAAGATCAGCGTAGGCGATAAAATGGCAGGCCGTCACGGTAACAAGGGTGTCATTTCCAGAATTCTTCCCCAGGAAGATATGCCCTTCATGGCAGACGGAACGCCCCTTCAAATCGTGCTTAACCCCTTGGGCGTACCCAGCCGTATGAACATCGGACAGGTGCTTGAAGTTCACCTTGGCCTCGTTGCGAAAGCGCTTGGCTGGAAGGTAGCAACGCCCGTATTCGACGGTGCGCTCGAGAGTGATATTGAAAAGCTTTTGAAAGAAAATGGATTTGTAAACCCCGACGGCGAAGTCGACGGTAAAATCCAGATGTACGACGGAAGAACGGGTGAACCGTTTGAAAACCGTTCCACCGTTGGTTATATGTATATGATTAAGTTGTGCCACCTTGTCGACGACAAGATCCACGCGCGTTCAACTGGTCCATACTCGCTCGTAACGCAGCAGCCCTTGGGTGGTAAAGCCCAGTTCGGCGGACAGCGTTTCGGTGAGATGGAGGTTTGGGCACTTTACGCGTACGGCGCAGCAAACATCTTGCAGGAAATTATGACCGTTAAGTCGGACGACGTCGTAGGACGTGTTAAGACTTACGAATCTATCGTTAAGGGTGGCAACAATAACGAGCCGGGCGTTCCCGAATCGTTTAAGGTGCTTATCAAAGAACTTCAGGCGCTTGCGCTTGACGTAAAGGTTCTTAACGAAGAACATCAAGAAATCGGTATTCGCGAACTTATGGAAGACGACGGTGACGACGATCGCGATATGCGTAAGCCTAAGCCCATCGAGAACGGTAAGTTCAAGCTGGACGACGGCGACGAGTTCGATTTCGACAAAGACATATTCAAGGACGATATCGACGATGACGACGATATGGACGGATTCTCTATTGAGGGCGAAGAAGAGGGCGAAGAAAGCGCGCTTGACGCACTCTTGGAGGACGAAGACGAGTTCGATCTCGACAGCGATCCGTTTGCTGATTCCATTTTGGGCGACGACGAATTCCTTGAGGACGATTTCCTTGACGACGAAGAAGGAGATAACGAATAATGTTTGAGTTAAATAATTTCGATTCAATGCAAATTGCTATCGCCGGACCTGACAAGATTCGCGAATGGTCGCACGGCGAGGTTACCAAGCCCGAAACTATTAACTACCGCACGCAAAAGCCCGAAAAAGACGGTCTTTTCTGCGAAAGAATTTTCGGACCTACTAAGGACTGGGAATGCCATTGCGGTAAGTATAAAAGAGTAAGATATAAGGGCGTTGTCTGCGACAAATGTGGCGTAGAAGTTACGCGCGCTAAGGTGCGTCGTGAGCGTATGGGACACATTGAGCTTGCTGCTCCCGTAACGCACATCTGGTATTTCCGTGGCGTTCCTTCCCGTATCGGTCTTATGCTTGACATGAGCCCCAAGGCTTTGGAGCAAGTTGTATATTTTGTAAACTTTATCGTGCTTGATCCGGGTGAAACGCCCCTTGAATACAAGCAAATTCTTACTGACGCACAGTACCTCGAGGCTGTTGAGCTTTACGGCGAAAACGCTTTCCGCGTAGGTATGGGCGCAGAGGCTATTAAGGAACTTCTTGCCGCTATCGACGTAGAGAAAGAGTACAAAGAAGTTACCGAAATCGTAAACAAATCCAGCGGTCAAAAGAAAGTAAAGTCCATTAAGCGTCTTGAAATCTTGGACGCTTTCGTTAAGAGTCACAACGATCCCACTTGGATGGTTATGGACGTACTTCCCGTACTTCCTCCCGACCTTCGCCCCATGCTCCAGCTTGACGGCGGAAGATTCGCAACCAGCGACCTTAACGACCTTTA
Organism: Clostridia bacterium; assembly: GCA_017623435.1. Classification (GTDB taxonomy): domain Bacteria; phylum Bacillota; class Clostridia; order Christensenellales; family Pumilibacteraceae; genus UBA10677. Next base: position 8,565 of record JAGAPD010000044.1, on the reverse strand, counting down.
CCGCAGAGTAATCGCAAGAAACAACCGTCTTAAACGTCTTATCGAGCTCCAAGCTCCCGACATCATTATCCGTAACGAAAAGCGTATGCTCCAAGAGGCAGTTGACGCGCTTATTGATAACGGTCGTCGCGGTAAGGCAGTTCAGGGCGCAGGTAACCGCGAGCTTAAATCGCTTTCCGCTTTCCTTCGTGGTAAGCAGGGCCGTTTCCGTCAAAACCTTCTTGGTAAGCGTGTTGACTATTCCGGCCGTTCGGTTATCGTCGTTGGTCCTGAGCTTAAGATGTATCAATGCGGTCTTCCCAAAGAAATGGCTCTCGAACTTTTCAAGCCCTTCGTTATGCACGAACTCGTGGCTCAGTCCAAGTCGCATAACATCAAGAGTGCAAAGCGTTTCGTAGAACGCGGAAGTAAAGAAGTTTGGGGAGTGCTTGAAAAAGTTATTAAGGAACATCCCGTTCTTCTTAACCGTGCACCCACGCTTCACCGTCTTGGTATTCAGGCGTTTGAGCCCGTTTTGGTAGAAGGTAGAGCAATTAAGCTCCATCCCCTTGCCTGCGGTGCGTTCAACGCGGACTTCGACGGCGACCAAATGGCAGTACACGTACCCCTTTCTTTGGAAGCGCAGACCGAGGCTCGTTTCTTGATGCTCGCAACCAACAACGTTCTTAAGCTTTCCGACGGTAAGCCCGTATGCTCGCCCTCGCAGGATATGGTAATCGGTTCGTTCTATCTTACGATGGATAAGCCGGGCGCTCGTGGCGAAGGTATGACCTTCTGCGACACGGACGAGGCGAAGATGGCTTACTTTAATAAGGAAATCGAACTTCAATCCAAGATTAAAGTTCGTATGTTTGCTGAAGTTGACGGCGAAACCAAGAGCGCTATTATCGAAACTACCGTTGGTAGAATTATCTTCAACGAAATCATCCCCCAAGACCTTGGTATGGTAGATAGAAGTGGTGCGGACGGTCCGTTTATCCTTGAAATCAACAAGCGCGTTGACAAGGGTGGACTTAAAAAGATCGTTGACGCAACCTTCAAAAAGCACGGCTCGACCAAAACTTGTGAAGTGCTTGATAACATCAAGTCGCTTGGCTTTAAGTTCTCGACTATCGGCGCAATCACGACGTCCGTATTCGACATGCATATTCCCCCTGAAAAGAAGGAAATTCTTGAAAGAGCGGAAAGAGACGTTATCCGTTACGAGCAGGAATACGACGACGGTATCTTGACCGAGGACGAAAAGTACCGTCACGTAGTTGAGACCTGGTCGTCTGCTAACGAAGAGCTTACCAAAGCGCTCCAAAAGACGCTTGACGAGTTCAACCCCATCAACATGATGGCAGTATCCGGTGCGCGTGGTAGCATGAAACAGATTGCTCAGCTTTCGGGTATGCGTGGTCTAATGACCAACCCCCAAGGTAAAACGCTTGAAACGCCCGTTCGTTCTTCCTTCCGTGAAGGACTTACGCCCCTTGAATACTTCATTTCGTCGCACGGTGGTCGTAAAGGTCTTGCCGATACGGCACTTAAAACGGCTAACTCGGGTTACCTTACCCGTCGTCTCGTTGACGTATCGCAGGACGTAATCGTTCGTGAGGACGATTGCTGTGAAGGCTCGACCGCACCCGGACTCGTAGTTGACCGTATTTACGACGGCGACAGCGAGGTAGAGGGACTTAAGGACCGTCTTGCAGGCAGATACGCTGCTCGTGATATCGTTAACCCCGAAACCGGCGAGGTTTACGTTAAGGCTAACGAATATATCAACGAGGACGTTGCAAAGAGAATTGACAACGACGATAAGGTTCTTACCGAAAAGGGAATGAGAATCAATCCTATGATTCGTACCGTCCTTACTTGTCGCTCTAAGCACGGCGTATGTACCAAGTGCTACGGCCGTGATATGTCCACCGCTAACAAGACCGTTAGCGTAGGCGAGGCAATCGGTATTATCGCAGCACAGTCTATCGGTGAGCCGGGTACTCAGCTTACCATGCGTACCTTCCACTCGGGCGGTGTCGCAGCAGCAGAAGATATTACCCGTGGTCTTCCCCGTGTCGAAGAGCTTTTCGAGGCGCGCAGACCTAAGGGTGTGGCAACCATTACCACCGAAGAAGGCGTCGTAAAGGTCGTTGAAATGGACGGAAAGCGTGACGTAGTAATCACTAACGCTGACGGGAAAGATACCACTTACGGAATTCCTTTCTCCGCAAAGCTTATGAAGAACATCGTAAACGGCGCTACCGTTAAGGCTGGCGATCCCCTTACCGTTGGTCCTATCGATCCCCACGATATCCTTAAAATTAAGGTGTACAAGGAAGTTCAGGAATATATCGTTAAGGAAGTTCAGGCAGTTTACCGTTCGCAAGGTGTAGAAATTGCAGATAAGCATATCGAAGTTATCGTTCATCAAATGCTCAAAAAGGTAAGAGTAGAGGACGGCGGTGACACGCAACTTCTTCCCGGCGAAATGGTTGACTCGGCAATGTTTAACGAGGCTAACCTCAACGCAATCCAGAGCGGTGGCAGACCTGCACAGGCAAAGCACACCCTCCTTGGTATTACGAAGGCAGCGCTTGCAACCGATTCCTTCTTGTCCGCAGCATCCTTCCAGGAGACCGCTCGCGTTCTTACCGAGGCTGCTATTAAGAACAAGATTGATCCGCTTATCGGTCTTAAAGAAAACGTTATTATCGGTAAACTCATTCCCGCAGGTACGGGCATGAAGAGATATTCGGCTGTTTATCCCTACGAAAACGACGAAGCAGAGTCGTCGGATAGTAAGTACGATATCTTAAACGATAACGCTAATAACTAATCGTAATAAAAAAACGGTAACTAAATTAGTTACCGTTTTTCTTTTATAAAGATAAAACGGCGCATAACGTTATGCGCCGTTCCGTTTTTAGATGTTATAAATGTTGTTATCAGTAGGCGGATTCTGAGGGGGCTCAAAATAACTTACTGCGCCGTAATCCTCGTCCTTCGTGCAAAGCATAAAGATACCTGCGAGCGGATTAACGAAGATGATCGAAAGTACTGCCCAAACGATGATTTGTCTTTTTGCGGTTGCTTTCGAAAGCTTTACGAGTGCGAGTATGCCGATTACGATACCTGCTGCGGCAACCAAAATCAATGCGATTTGGTAAGATGCCATCATTTCTTTGATTTGCGCCAAAAGGTCTGCCGTAAGCGTAACGCCTTGCTCTGCCGCTGCTGTTTCAGCGAGGATAGTTACGTACATATCCCAGCCCACTAATACGATTAGTGCCATAAGCGCCGCAGTTGCGATGCCGATAATTGCAAAAATTTTTGCTGCTAATTTCATTTTCCTATCTCCTTTTTTTAATATACGACTATAATACACTATAATTTAGTATTTGTCAATAGTTTTACTAAAAATTTTTTTATGCGCATATGTGCATATTTGTAAAAACGAAGGGGGACGTTATGCGTTATTTTTCGTTTTACGCAAAAATTCTTGACAAAATAGAGTTTAAGTGCTATCATAAAGTCAGTAAAAAGGTGGCTACACCGCCAAAAAATATAATAATAAAATGGAGAAATGCTATGCAACCGATTAAGATTGACAACAAGAATTGCAAAATGGTAGCGCATCGTGGCGTGTCGGGAGTAGAGAAGGAGAACACTTGCCCTGCTTTCGTTACGGCAGGAACGAGAAGTTATTACGGCATTGAGACGGACGTACACGTAACTAAGGACGGTAAATACATAGTTATTCACGACGATACGACTACGCGCGTGACGGGCGTTGAGTACACCGTTGAAGAAACCGATTTTGACGTTTTGCGTTCGCTCAAAGTGCTTGACACCGACGGCGTAACTACCAGAAGTGACCTTATTTTGCCTACGCTTGACGACTATATCAATATATGCAAAAAGCACGATAAGGTGAGCGTTTTGGAGCTTAAAAACACGATGGAAGAAAAGCACGTTATCGGTATCGTTGAAACTATCAAAAAATTAGGTTGGTACGAAAAGACTATCTTTATTACCTTCTCAAAGGAAAACGTCGTATATCTTCGTAAAAACTACGCTGACGCGCAAATTCAATTCCTTTACTGGGGAAACGATCCCGAGTTCGTTGACTTTATGGTGGAGCAAAAGGTGGACGCGGACGTTGGCTACGGTGCGATTGACAAAGAGTACGTCGATCTTTTGCACTCAAAGGGCATTAAAGTAAACTGCTGGACGGTAGATAATCCTGAGGACGCAAAGCGTTTAATTGAGTATGGAGTAGATTTCATCACTTCTAATATCTTGGAATAGTCAAAAAAAGGAGCATACGTATGCTCCTTTTTCTTACCAAGCGTATAAAAGAGGGCTGGTAGATGCACCAGCCCTTTTTTATTACTCAAAAGTAATGGTTATCGTTGCCCATTCGCTTTCTTTATAGTTAGTAGTATCTTTGGGAACTGCTTTTAGATAAACGGTATAGTCGCCGTCTGCAAATATTATGTTTTGCGTAACGGTTATTTCTTCTCCGTCAAAGCCGTCGGGCGCGTAATACGTAAATTCTGCGCCGTTTTGACCGAATTTATAAACGTAATAATCAACGCCTTCTTCAACGATTACCGTAAGACCGACTTCGACGTCGTAGGCGATAGTGGGAGTGGCAAATGCGACTCTGCTATCAACGTAAGTAAAATAGTCGCTCCATTTTCCAAGTTGCTCGTACGCACCGCTGTTGCATACCGCGCGCACCCTTATGGTCGAATTGAGTGGTAAGTCGTAGTATTTATTGCCCAGCCACGTTTGCTCGTTACCGTCAATTTCAACGATATATTGATCCGCTCCGTCAATCTCCGTCCATTCAATAAAGCCGTCGCTACTTAGGTAATCCGTGTTAAAAACGGGCGCAGCCATCGTATAAAGACGGCTTACGACTTCGCTCCAACCGCTATTCGTGTAGCTATCGGAAGTGGAGGTCGCGCAAACGATAATATTGTCGCCTTCGTTAAGTCCCGATACGCTCAACGCCGTGGTGGACTGCTCGTCGCCGTAGTTAATCTTGTAAATGTACCCCGTAGCATTTTCAATCGCGTTCCAGCTTGCCGTGTCGCCCGTAACCGTAACGACGGGAATGGAGAGCGCAGTAACGTTGTGGTAAATCATTACCCAGTCGCTACTTTCGCAACCTTCCGCGTACGCCTGAACGTAAAGTTTTTCGCCTGCAGGAATTTCACTTATAGCAATATAGTAATTTCTCGTGCTGTTTACCGTGCCGGTTTCGCCAATTTTGTAGTTGTAACCCTCAGCGTAATCAACGGTGTTCCAGTAAACGCGTTCTCTTCTTACTTGGTTAAACGAGGGATTTTCAAGCGTTACGGTGTAAGTAAAACCTTCGCTCCATTCACTCGCCTTGTAGTTTTCTACGTCTTCGCTCATTGCTCTGACGCGGTAGGTTTTGCCTATGGTAGCAGGGTAAAATTCCGTAGAATCAGCGCGCTCCGTACGAAGATTTTCGTTTTGCATAAATTCTACCTCGTAGTAAGTCGCGTTTTCTACCGCGTTCCACGTAAGTACTTTGTTTTGCACGCGTACGTTAGTGGGGGTAGCAAGTTGCGTTCTTAAATCCGTCACCGTGTAAGCGTCGCTGTACGCCGACTCGGCAAAGCAACCGTCAGAGGCAGGAACTGCTTTGACTTTTATCTTGTCGCCGTTTTTAAGCCCCGTAACGCCGCAGTAGATAGTTTCTTGCTCCGTACCGTCGTTTACGGTATAAACGAACTTTTCAGCCCTGTCAACGTAACCCCATTCAACTTTTACGCTGTCAGTTTCGTAAGACTGAATGAAATTAGTGGGAGTAGAAAGCGCTATGCTCGTGCAGGTGTACCAGTCGCTCCATTCGCCTTGCGTGTAATAATCTTCGCCCATCAACGATTCAAGTCTTACTCTTATCGAGTAGCCAAGCGGTAATCTTTCGTATTCGCCGTAATTATCCTGATTGTAAGTGCCTACCGTTTGAAGACTTTCGTCTCTAATTTCAATAGTGTAAGTAAAATTCCAAACGCCGTTTTTAACCCAGTCGGGCGAGTCTATCGACCACATGCCGAATCGCTCTTCTCCCGTCGCAAACGCGATAGTAACTTTGGGAAGTGCGCCCTTAATGGTGTAGTCAATGACTTGACCGTCCCAGTTGTAAGGACGCTCGTCAGTATAAGTTTTGCCGTACATTATATAGGTGTATCTTATTTGGAAATTACCTACTAAATCCGTATTAAAGTCTACGTCGTCGAGGTCAAAACTAATCGGCTCTAATTCACCTAAGGGGAATACCGATCGTACGTCTTCGCCGGATATAAGCGCGTTTTTAACGGCGGTAAGCCAAGTGTCCTCGTCAATATCGTGAGTAGGCGCGTCTTGTGACCACAAAACTTGCAAAATCTCGTATCCGTCCGCAAGCACGATCTGGTTAACGTAACCAAGCTCACGGTAGCTTTCATCGCCAAGATTGTTTCTTGACTTTGTTTCAAGATATACTACGTTTTCGTCGTCAAGCGTGAATTGTTCAGCGAACAAGTAATCGTTTTTGCCGATTGCAGGCTTGATATCAATCCAGCCGTTACAAATCGTTCTGTCTTCTTCAACGGGCTCGCCGTCGTTAAGGTCAAAGTCGGCAGACAGTACGTAATTTAACGAATAGTCGTTAATGCGCTTTGACTGATAGCCGTCGAGGATTATATAGTATTTATTGCCGTCGCCCTTGAAGAACTGTTCGTCCACGCCGTAAACGTATTCGTAAGTGTACTTTCCCTTTTCAAGTTCGGCTTGCCATTCTGCTTTCTCAACGTCAGGATAGTAATCGTTAATTTTCGTTTGCGTTTGGTCTAACCTGTACCATCTGTCGTATACGGCGTTAAAGTCGGGATCGTCTCTGCCCATTGAACGCCATTGCGTTTCTAATTCAGCAATAGCGTTTGGGTTGTCAATTAGGTATATCGCGTTTTCGGCAAGGTATTGCTTGCTGTATTCGTCGATAATTCTGATCGTAAGGTTGTCAAAATTACTCTTGTTGTCGCCTAAATCAAAGCCCAGAACAGCGTCGTCAAGCAAGCCGTATTGCACGCAGGGCTCAAGCACCCACGGATAATCTAAGCGCTCAATATAAACGTAGTCGGTGTAACTTTGCTCAACGCCGTTTGCGTTTTCGTAATAAACCTTAACGGTGTAATCTCTGTTGTTAAGGATATTTTCAGTAATTTCAAGCGATCCGTCAAAGTCGAGAGTGAAGGGATTTTCGCCACGTTCACTTACTTCAACCTTGGTAAACGAGAAGGAGGAGTCGCCAAGCTGTCCGTTTACTTTAATTACGGGGTAATATTTGCCCGTTTGTTCGTTTAGTCTAAGCTCGCTTTCAAGCGTTACGGTAATTACGCCTTCGGTATTGTACGACTGATTGCCGAGCGCGTGCACGCTAACGCCCTCTCCGTCGTGCGTATCGCCGTAAACGAAAGCCAAAACGCCGTAGTAGGTGTCCGCGCTTAAACCGTCGAAGGTAATTGCGTTTTCGCCACTTACGAGCTTGCGTTGCGCCAAAATCTCGTTGTCACGGTCGTAAATGATTACGCGCGCCCATCCGCCGATAAGGTCAACGAAGTTTTCCGTATCGGTAAGAGTCAGATCAAAGGTAATAGTGGTGGCGGTAGTTACCGCGTTATTAAATTCTACGGTGGGGAAAGCTTGCTGATAGGGAAGACCTATCGTCACGGTGTCGTTTTCCTCGTCAATAAGTACCGCTTTTCCGTCCTGATTGATATTCGTACCCTCAACGTATTCAATTTCGGTAACTTCGTACTCAATTTTATCGTAGCTTGCATTAGGAATTTGCACCGCTACGTAAACGCAGTTAAGGTACGAGCCGTCGTTATTGATGAAGAAGGACTGTAATCCACCGCCCGACTGATATTTCGTGCCGTTAAGCTTTAAGGATAAAATGGTGTTCTGATCGGGATTGTTAAGCCAAATCTGAATATAAACGGTTTCGCCTATCGCGCTGAAAATCTCGTATTCGCTTTGACTGGGCGCAGTTTCGCCCATAGAATTATTGCCGTCGCTAAGGTACGCGCCAAGCGTTTCGTCAATAGTCGCGTAACTATTATTTAATAAAGAATACGCGCTAAGTCCGCTGGGAATATCCGTTTTGGAGGGCTGATCGTTGGACGCGATGATTCCAAGGTAAGTGGGAGCGGTCGTAGGCTGGGGAGTACTTTGCGTGAAAGTCTGCGCAAGCGAGTAGTCGCTGTCCGTAAATGACGTGCCGTCGCCTACCGCTTTGACGGTAATAGATTGACCGTTTTGGAGCTGAACGGAGGTGGACGTGGTACTCGATTCCGCTCCACCGTTGATTTTGTACGCGTAACGGCTCGCGTTAGTAACGGCTTGCCAGGATGCAACGCCCTCGCTGGAAATAGTAACCGTGGGCGTAGCTAATTTGGAGGGCTGAGGCTGGGGAGTACTTTGCGTGTAGGTCTGCGTAGACGAGTAGTCGCTGTCCGTAAATGACGTGCCGTCGCCTACCGCTTTGACGGTAATAGATTG
>JAGAPD010000043.1 GCA_017623435.1 Clostridia bacterium | reverse complement strand
CATCAGGTCGTATTTAGCCTTAGGAGATGGGCCTCCCTCATTCCCACCGAATTTCTCGTGCTCGATGGTACTCTGGATGCTCACGCTTTCAATTCCGTTTCGATTACAGGGCTTTTACCTCGTTTCGCTGTGCTTTCCAACACTCTTCATCTACTTCCTTGAATAGCTTGTGTGAGTCCGAACCCCTTACATATTTCTACATAAGGTTTAGGCTCTTACCCGTTCGCTCGCCACTACTTAGGTAATCGTTGTTTTACTTTCTCTTCCTCCGGGTACTTAGATGTTTCAGTTCCCCGGGTTCCCCTCGTTACACTATTTATTCATGTAACGATACTTTATATCTCTATAAAGTGCGTTCCCGCATTCGGATATCTACGGATATAATGTTCATTTGCAACTCCCCGTAGCTTTTCGCAGCTTATCACGTCCTTCTTCGGCGCCTGATGCCAAGGCATCCACCATACGCTCTTATTAGCTTAATCTCAGTAATAATTTCAGCAGTATTTCTACCGCCTCTCTTTCCGTTCTTGGTTTCTTTCTTGACCAGTTCTTTTCAAGTTAAATTACAAGACATATTCTATACAATTAAAGATACATATTCTACTCTTTACTCGTATTCATATTATCTGTGTTTATTTTTTATATGCAGTTGTCAATGTGCGTTTTCAAGAGATTAAAAAAGCATAAAGCAATAGAAAATTTTGATCACTTTCTATTCAACTTTATGCCAGCGGTATTTTGTTTCAAATACTTGGTCCAATCTCTCGTTGCCGTCCCTTTCGTGCGACAGCCTATACATAATACCACATCCGAAATGTTTTGTCAACAGTTTTTAATAACTTTTTTAAAGTTTTTTAAATCTTTTTTCCTTTCCCTTTTTTCTTTATTATATATATGTCCTACTATACAAAAAGGAGCGACTGCCGTCACTCCTTTTTCTTTTAAATATAATATATAAGGGGATATATTCACACATGCGTTATCGCACAGTCAAAAAAGTTAGCATAGGTCTTAAGGTACTATACTTTTATTATGGATAACGACTCCCTAAAGGTCACACTCTTTCGTGATGTTTATTCAATCGACGCATAACCAGATACGCCTACATAACGAACGATGATTAAACTATCAAAGTATCGCACCGCCTCTAAAACCTTATCTCTTCCTTTCTGTTTAAGATAAACAAAAAGGATACGCCTGTCAGAATCTTCAAATAAGTATTCTATATAATCTATATTATAAAAGGCAAAATCTGATACCGTGGGATTATACTTTGTGGGTGACTTTTTGAGTGTAACTATAACCATATCATCTGCAAAATCACCATCTTCATCAATTTCAGCAGAGATTTTTTCATCACTTAAATCGTAGTGTTTTAAAACGTGATCAGGTACGTAACCATATCCTATACACCCTGCGAACGTTGCCATTATAAAAACCACAAGAAAGATTGAAATTGTAAATTTTATAAATTGATTCTTTTTCACAACAAAACTCCTTCTTATCATATCTTCGTCGTTATATAATGGGATCTAATCCAAGCCTACGAATCCGTCTTTGACGGTTACTTCTCAAAAATTCCTACGCTGTTAAGGAATTTTTCGAAGGCGGCAAAGCCTTTTTCGTCCTTTTTGAACACGGCGGTGTTGTCGAGGATATTTTCGCAAACGCGGTTTACTTCGTCCTTAACTACGAGAGCAGCCTCGGTAACCGAGCACTTGCCGTTTTCTTTCATAAGGCGCTCGATCATATCCGCGTGAACTTTCATATCGTCAGCGAGGGCGTCGCGCGAATACTTAACCTCGCGAGTAAGGTACTTTTCAACCTCGGCAAGCTGACGGTTAAGTCTGCCGGGAAGAATGAACAAGCCCATTGCCTCGATAAGACCGATTGCCTCGCTCTTGATATTCTGATTTTCGGGGTGAACGTGATAAATACCGTCAGGGTATTGCTCGCTCGTGCAGTTATTACGAAGAATAAGCTCAACGATATACTTGTCGCCACTCTTTCTTGCGATAGGCGTAATAGCGTTGTGCTGTTCGCCGTCGTTAGCGATAATATCTACGCTTTCGTCAGAGTACTGTTTCCACGCCTCGATAATCTTGCCTGCGTACTCTTGGAGCGTTTTACGACTGGTCGAAGTAAGACGGATAACCGAGTTATACCAATCAACGACGGTAGTATCAACGTAAGGATAGTCCGCGTGCTTATACTTCTTAAGGTCGGGCGCTTTATGCATGGGAAGTTGTTTAAGACCGCCCTGGAAGTGATCGTGCGTCAAGATCGATCCGCCAACGATAGGAAGGGCTGCGTTACAACCGATAAAGTACATGGGCGCGTAATCCACGAAATCGAGAAGCTTAACTACCGTTTCGGGAACTACTTTCATAGGCGTATGATCGCCGTTAATTGCGATACCGTGCTGGTTAAAATAAGCGTACGGCGAGAACTGCCAGAACCACTCTTCTCCACCCAAATCGAGGGGTACGGTACGTAGCGTTTGACGGAAAACGCCGTGTCCGGCAAAGCCAACGTTATCACGGCAAATCATACAAGCAGGGTAAGACGAGGACTTGGTTTTAAGAAGCTTTGCCGTGTCCTTATTGCTCTTTTCAGGCTTTGAAAGATTGATGGTAATTTCAAGCTTACCCTTAGTAGATTTTGCCTCCCAATGCTTATTGCGTGCAATTTTAGTAGCCTTGATATAATCGTTCTTAACGCCGTAATCGTTAAGCCAGTCAAAAGCCTTAGCCGAATTTCTTGCGTGAAGGTTTTCGAACATATCAACGATCTGGCTGGGGCGAAGGCTGACGATATCCATAATCTTGTCGCCAAACTCCTCCCTGTCGTCCTCGGTGATAATGCCGTTGTTGATAGCGTAATCAACGATGGGGTTAAGCACGTCGTCAGGGCAAGTCATTTCTTCAATCTTGTCAACGTCCACCTCGTACTCGATATAGTCCTCGAGTTTGAGCGCGGTAAGAAGTTTGTTACGTGTGTAAACGACGTCGTAGTCGTCCAAAAGCAAATGCGACTGCGCGTATTGCAAAAGCTGTTCAATCTGCGAATAAATAAGCATTGTTGTTTATCTCCTTAAAAAAATTTATCAATTACGACCTCGGTGCAACAAGGTTGACGTGTCGTTCGATAGCGAAAAATTTCCACGGCGTTTTCTCGGTGGGCGGATAAGCCACGAACACCATAGGAGTTTTATTTACGGGATGATAGAAACGGAGCTCGTACGCCCAAAGCGCAAGGTTATGACCTTTTGCGAGCGTATCTCCGCCGTAACGAACGTCGCCAAAAATGGGCGTGCCTATCTTTTGCATTTGCACGCGCGCCTGATGCGAACGGCCCGTAATAAGTTTTATATCCACAAGCGACATTGACGGAATACATTCAAGAACGTGATAAACGAGTTCAGCGCGTTTTGCCCCTTCGATAGCGGCAGGAACGACGGTAACCGTATTGTTCTTTTCATCCTTTTTAAGGTAATGCGTAAGACGTGCCTGACGGTCGCGGGGCGTGCCCACTACTACCGCCAAATAGCGTTTTTCAAACATACCTTCTTTCATCTGCTCGGCAAGACGGGACGCCGCTTTGCTCGTTTTTGCGAACACCATTACTCCGCCAGTAGGACGGTCAAGTCGGTGCACCAGCCCAACGAAAGCCTCACCCGGTTTGTCGTATTTTTCCTTTACGTATTCTTTCACCATCGAAAGAAGGTCCACGTCCCCCGACGAATCGCCCTGAGTGGGCACGTTTTGGGGTTTTAGAACAACGATCACGTGGTTGTCTTCGTAAAGAATAGTAAGATTGTTTTCCTTTTCCATAAAGTCACCTTTTTTACTTCGTCCACATTCCACTACAACCGCAGGGAAGCTCGATTCGTCCTTGGCTTTGATCGGTCACGGGCAAGTTTAGCTCGTACGCCGTAGTCTTTCCGCCTGCGCCGTTCATAGTAAGCGTAAGCATATTTTTAATTACCGTGGGCTGTAATCCCGTCGTGTAACTATTGATAAGATAGAAAGCCGGCTCGTCAAGCACTTCACGCACAAGAGTTACGAGTTCAAATAAACTGTCCTCGATTTTCCACGTCTCGCCACTCGGTCCTCTGCCGTAAGAGGGAGGATCCATAAGTATAGCGTTGTACTTTTTGCCACGCTTTATTTCACGCAAAACGAACTTTTTGCAATCGTCCACGATATAGCGGATTCCGTCGCTTGGCGCACCGCTTATCTGCGCGTTTTGCTTACAGCGGTCCACCATACCTTTTGCTGCGTCAACGTGCGTTACGAACGCTCCGCTCTTTGCAAGCGCTACGGACGCACCGCCCGTATAACCAAAAAGGTTGAGTACGTTAAGCCTCGTTTTGCTTTCTTTTGCTATTTTTCCCATAACGTCCCAGTTATAAGCCTGCTCGGGAAAAAGCCCCGTGTGCTTAAATCCCATAGGCTTTATAAGGAACTTACAATCTCGCCAAGCGATAGTCCACTCCTGCGGAAAGGGGCGAATGATTTGCCATCTGCCACCACCGTCGGACGAGCGGACGTAACGCGCGTTAAGACGGGGAAAGGACGCTAAATCAAAGGGTGCGCGCCAAATGGCTTGAGGGTCGGGACGAAGCAAATACACGTCGCCCCAACGCTCCAACTTCTCTCCACCGCCTACGGCGATAATTTCGTAATCTTTCCAGTCGGGAGCAATCATAATTTCTCCACCGCGATTTTAACGGACTTGCCGTTAACGTCCGTGCTTTCCGTCTCGTCGGGAGCAACGAGCGAAATTTCGTCAGCAAGAACGTCCTCGCTGATTTCAGCGCCGTAAGTTCTAATTACTTTTTCAACGTCCTCGTCGCCTTCAACGAAAAGACGGATATGGTCGGTCACCTCAAAGCCCGACTCCTTTCTCAAATTCTGTACCTTCGATACGATTTCGCGCATCAAACCTTCGGCGATAAGCTCGTCGTCAAGCGTGGTATCTAGAATTACGGTCATACCAGCCTCGCTCGTAACGGAATAGCCTTCCTTGCTCGAAACGGAGATGAGAAGGTCGTCACGGGTAAGCGAAACTTCGCCGTCGATATCCGTAACGTAAGTATCGCTACTACGCAAGCACTCAACGATTTTTTGAGCGTTTTCAGCCAAATGAACGCGGATAGCGTTAAGGCGTTTGCCGTACTTAGGTCCAAGCGTACGGAGCTGAGGCTTAACCTCGTAAGAAACGTACGAGCCAGCGTCTACGAGCGACTCGATTTCCTTAACGTTAAGCTCGTCACGAACGACAGCCAAAAGCTCGTCGCTCATTGCGGTAACGCCGTCACCGCAAACGATAATCTTACGCAAGGGCTGACGGTTTTTAACTGCGGAAGCGTTACGCGCGCTTCTACCCAAAACCGCTGCCTTTTCAGCGAGCGCCATACCTTTTTCAAGGTCGGGATTGATATACTTCTCGTTTGCAACGGGGTACGAGCAAAGGTGTACGGACTCGGGTGCGTTTTCGTCCACGCTACGAACGATATTTTGATAAATTTCTTCAGTAATGAAGGGTACGTAGGGCGCAAGTAAGCGACAAAGCGTTTCAAGAACGGTATAAAGCGTCATATACGCAGCCGCCTTATCCTCCGTCATTTCGCTACCCCAGTATCTGTCACGGCAACGGCGAACGTACCAGTTGGAAAGCGTATCAACGAACTCGGCAATTTCACGCGCGCTTTCGGTAATAGCGTACTTTTCAAGGTTTTCGTCCGTGCGTTTTACGAGCGAATTGAGCGCAGACAAAATCCACTTATCCATCGTGGAAAGTGCACACTCGTCAAGGTTGTATTTCGTAGGATCGAACTTGTCGATTTCAGCGTAAAGGATATAGAACGAGTAAGTGTTAAACAGCGTTCCGAGGAACTTTCTCTGCACTTCACTAACCGCCTCTTCGTAGAAACGCGAGGGAATCCAGGGATTCGAGCCAGTGTAGAAATACCATCTTACTGCGTCCGCGCCCTGCTTATCAAGTACGGACCACGGATCAACTACGTTGCCCTTATGCTTACTCATCTTAATGCCGTTCTTGTCGTTGACGTGGCCCAAAACGATACAGTTTTTAAAGGGCGCTTTGTCAAAGAGCAAGGTGGAAATAGCGAGCAAGGTATAGAACCATCCGCGCGTTTGGTCAACCGCCTCGGAGATAAACTGCGCGGGGAAGGTCTTTTCGAAAATTTCCTTATTTTCAAAGGGGTAATGGTGCTGAGCGAAGGGCATCGAGCCGGAGTCGTACCAGCAGTCGATAACCTCAGGCGTGCGGTGCATCACTCCTCCGCACTTAGGACAACGGAGCGTTACCGCGTCAACGTAGGGCTTATGAAGCTCGATATCGCCCTCGATACCGCCACGCTCTTTAAGCTCGGCTTTAGATCCGATCGCCTCGGTCTCGCCACAGTCGTCACAAACCCAAATGGGCAGGGGCGTACCCCAGTATCTTTCACGCGAAAGTCCCCAGTCGATAACGTTTTCAAGGAAGTTACCCATTCTGCCTTTACCGATAGATTCGGGCATCCAGTTAACCGTGTCGTTGTTCTTTACGAGCTGTTCGCGAAGCTTGGTCATAGAGATAAACCAAGTCGAACGCGCGTAATAAAGAAGGGGCGTATCACAGCGCCAGCAGAAAGGATAGCTGTGATTATATACGGGCGCGGAGAACAAAAGTCCACGCTCTTTAAGGTCTTTTAAGATAAGCTTGTCAGCGTCTTTGCAGAACGTTCCTTCAAAAGGCGCGCCCTTTATCATATTACCGCGGTCGTCAACCTGCTGGATAAAGGGAATGTCGTTTTCTCTGCCTACTCTTGCGTCGTCTTCACCAAACGCAGGCGCGATATGAACGACGCCAGTACCGTCGTCAAGCGTTACGTAGCCGTCGCAAACTACGATATGGCAATTTTGCTTGCCCTGATAATTTTCGTAAAGGGGCACGTACTTAACGCCCTTATACTCACTACCCTTTTTAACGCAAAGGATAGTATATTTACCCTCTTCAAAGTGAGCGGAAATTCTCTCTTTTGCGAGGATATAGGTCACTCCGTCCACGTCGATTTCAGCGTAGTCGTATTCAGGGTTAAAGCAAAGCGCTGCGTTAGAGGGGAGCGTCCAAGGCGTAGTCGTCCACGCGAGAATATAGGTATTCTCTCTGCCCACTACCTCAAAAGCGGCAACCGCAGATTTTTCCTCAACGTCCTTATAGCCTTGCGCTACTTCGTGCGACGAAAGCGCCGTTCCACAACGCGGGCAATAAGGCACGATTTTGTGTCCTTTATAGATAAGTCCCTTGTCGAAAATAGTTTTAAGCGACCACCACTCCGACTCGATATAATTGTCGTCGTAAGTAATATAAGGGTTGTCCATATCCACCCAGTAGCCTACGCGGTCACTCATTTTCTTCCATTCGGAAGTGTATTTCCACACGCTTTCCTTACACTTTTGGATAAACGGCTCGATACCGTACTTTTCGATATCCTGCTTGCCGTCCATTCCAAGCACCTTTTCTACCTCAAGCTCAACGGGAAGCCCGTGCGTATCCCAGCCTGCTTTTCTGGTAGCGTGATAGCCTTTCATAGTCTTAAAGCGAGGAATAATATCCTTCATTACGCGCGTAAGTATGTGGCCGATATGCGGTTTACCGTTAGCGGTAGGAGGACCGTCGTAGAACGAGAATTCCTCTCCGTCCTTGGTCTTTTCGAGAGTTTTGTTAAAAACGTCGTGCTCTTTCCAAAATTCAAGCACTTCGTTTTCACGGCTAACGAAATTCATATCGGGGTTGATTTTTTTGTACATTGAAGTTGCTCCTTCCAAAAAAAGTTTTGGGATACTTTCCCTATTTATGATTATGAGAGAAGAACGAACGCGCTCTTCTCTCAAAGTCAGCAAAATTACTGTGCATCCTCCGTCGATTTACCCGACCGGACCGTTCTCCCGGCAGTTAACTCCTCCAAAGCTACCTCGTGGCACACGGTATGGTCCGCTTAGTGCTGCTGTGTTCCCACCCTGACACGGTTCACGGTATATCGTTGCACAAGACCTTGGTATCAACGTCACTTACGCGGTAACTGCATCCCACCGGATAAACCTAATGAGGCGTTCAGCCCTTCTGTAGCGGATTGAAGGTACAGGGCACCGCTAGCTCCCCACCTAGCACAGTGATATTATTATATAATATAATTTAAATTATGGCAAGCAGTTTTACCTCTTTTTTTGCTTTTTTGCGCATAAAAAAACCGCCCTATGCTCAGGACGGTTTGTTTTTTTGACCGATTTTAGCTTATTTTATTTTGTTAAGCACGATTTCGTTAGTAACGAATCCCATTTTGGGTACTGCCTCGTACTCGATATCCTCAACGCCCGGCTCAACGTTGACGTTGCCCACTCCCACGCCCGTGGTAAAGTAAGTGCCGAGCGCAAACGCCGTCGTAGGTACTTCAAGCGTTACGGACTGACCGTTTTTAATCTTTACGATTTCCTGATTGTTGACGCATACCGTAATGCTTACCGCACACGCCACGAAAGTCTTTTTGCGGTTAAGCACGAGCTTTCTCGTCTTGGGCGTTTCCGCTTGCTCTACCTGCGTAGCTTCTTGCGCATTTTCGCCTGCAACCTCTTCCGTTTTTTCTTCGCCTTCGCTCGTTTTTTCCTGATTTTCCACCGTCGTTTCCTGACTCTCAACTACCGCTACTTCGGGCTGAGTTTGAGTAGCGTTTTCAGTCAAACCGCTGGGTACGTCCCCCTCCGTTACGGCAAAAGCGATGATGTTTCCGTTCTGGTCGTACACGGGACGCGACGCTTCGGGAACGGCTTGCGACGCCTTTAATTCTTCAAAGTACGCCTTACCGCACTTAACCGCTACGCCAAGCTCAACGATGATAAGAACGCGGATAACGAGGTCGATAGTCATTGAAAACTGTCCTACGGACAAAAGGCTGATCAGGTCAAACAAAAAGCCTACGGAATCAACGCAGAAAAGAATAAGTCCTGCTACCATCCAACCAAAACGCTTTTTACTGAAAAGCCAGCAAAGGAAGTAAGGCACTACGCTGATAATACCAATAATGCTGGTTACGATGGGATAAATAATCTCACCTGACTCAAGATAAAGGTAGTATCCCGTTCCACCTAAAATTTGCGTAAAATACG
The DNA here is from genome assembly GCA_017623435.1 of Clostridia bacterium. Classification (GTDB taxonomy): domain Bacteria; phylum Bacillota; class Clostridia; order Christensenellales; family Pumilibacteraceae; genus UBA10677. Next base: position 10,714 of record JAGAPD010000043.1, on the reverse strand, counting down.
CCGAGAAAACGTAATAAGTTTCGGTAAACAGTATCGAAAACAAGTTAATTACGCTGATGATTGAAATCAGCAATAAGCTTATTCTCGCGCTGTTGTACTTCGAGCCGTTTTTTGAAATAATTCTTGCATTGTTCATCTTTCTTTAATCTCCCTATCTTTTTTATTTTTTTGTGTTTTATTCTAAAACGGATATATACGTACTATTCCGTTTTACTTTTGCGTTTGCTTATACACGTCGATTGCGCGTATGCCAAGCATAGGCAAAAGTCTCATAATCGTAACTCTTCTGCGCATATAAACGTGGTATTGAATTCCGAGGTCGTAAAGGTCGGGATTAACTGCAATCTCCTCGCCCGTCGTTGCCGCACCTGCAATACGGTAAAGCTCGTACAATCTTTGAGGCGAGGGAATTTCGTCGCGGATAATTTGCTTAATCTCGTCCCACTTCTCTTCGATAAGCGCAGGATCAATCTCGTTGACGATAGTGTCGGGAAGATTGAGCTTTTTAACCTCGTCGATAAGCTCTTTGCCGTAAGCGTTTTCAATCTCCGTCCAGTCAAGAACTTCCTTTTTAGCCGTCACGCTATCAAGCTCGAGAAGTTTATAGTAAATTTCGGCGGTAATAAGCGTAGCAACGCCTACCTTTTTACCGTGGTAATCGGAAATTTTACCCTCAACCAGCTTTTTGCACTCCCAAAAATGCGAAACGATATGTTCAGTACCCGACGCAGGACGAGTGCATTTAGCTAATTGCATCGAAATGCCCGTCAGCACGAGCGTTTCCATAATCGCGCCTGCCGTCTCTTCGTTATCAATAACGACCTTATCCGCAAGCGCCACCATGCGTGCGATAGCGTCGCGAACGAACTGCGCTACTCTCTCGCAGTAGTAATCCCCGTGCAAAAGGTTAGCCACGCGCCAGTCGGCAATACCGATATATTTTGCCATTACGTCGCCAAAGCCTGCCGCTTTAAGCTCGACGGGCGCTTTTGCCAAAATCGCGGTGTCGGCGATAATGATTTTAGGCTGACGGCAAAAATAAGAAATCTTGAAGTTGTTTTCCGTAATGGGCGCGGAGTCGGATGCAAATCCGTCCATCGAGGGCGCGGTAGCAACTATCGCCAACGGCTTATCTGCTCTAAAAGACGAAAGACGGCAAATATCGTTGATCGAGCCCGTTCCTACGCTTAAAAGTCCGTCCACGCGTTTAAGCGCAACTTCGAGCTCACGCACTTCGCGCATATCGGCAACGCGCATACTCTCGTAAACGCGCAGTTCAACCGTAAAACCGTTGTCAAGCAACTGCTCGTAAAGCCCTTTCGTTACGCGGAAGGAATTTTCGTCCGCAACCATCAAAATGCGCGTAGGAAAGTTATACTTTTTGAGTATTTCAGACACGCGGTTGATTGCTCCGCTACTAATTTCCAAGCCCTCTAAATCGAAGTCGTGAGCGTGACCGCACTCACAATTCGCCATTTGTTTTCTAATATCGTCAAGATTCATAATAGTTCTCCTCAGTAGGTATAGTTATATTTAAGCACTTTTGTCTTTTCTTGTCAATACTTTTATCGTTTTTTGATTTTTTTAATCAAATTTTATACGCTAAATATAATATTTTGCGCAATCAGTCGTTTTTGTTTGCGCCCAGCCTGCTCGTAAGCTCCTCAAGCGGATTGTAGCCCATACTTTTAAGGCGATGATTACGCGCAACCACCTCAAGTATTACCGCGAGGTTTCGTCCGGGCTTTACGGGGAGCGTATAAAGGGGTAGGTCGATTTCTAAAATATTATAGAAGTTTTCCTCGTTCCCAAGCCGGTCGTACTGCTTGCTCTCGTTCCACTTTTCAAGGCGCACCACGAGATCCACCGTTTTGGTCTCGCGAATAGCACCAGCGCCGTACATTGCGCGGATATCAATAATGCCCACGCCCCTGATTTCCATAAAGTGGCGTATGCTTTGCGGAGAAGTGCCCACGATTCTATCCGAAATTCGTTTAAGCGTTACCGCGTCGTCCGCAACGAGACGGTGACCGTTTTGAATAAGCTCAAGCGCAGTTTCGCTCTTACCCACGCTCGAATCACCTATTATCAATACGCCCACGCCGTACAGGTCCATAAGTACCGCGTGCACCGTTTCAGTAGGCGCGAGAAGCTCGTTAAGGTAAATGCTTATCTCGTTGAAAAAGTTGGTGGTGCGCAGTTTACTTCTGAAAACGTTGCGCCCGTACTTTTCAGCCGCTTGCATAATTTCGCGCGAAGGATCGAGCACGCTGGTGATTACCAAGCAGGGAAAATCGTACGAGAAAAGTTTATCGCACGCCTTCTCTCTTTGCTCGCTGGTAAGATTAGCCAAATACGACGTTTCCGCCTCGCCGATTACCTGAACGCGCTCGGCTGAAAAGTGGTCGTAGTAGCCAGCAAGTTGAAGTCCGGGACGGCTGATGTTAAAGGTGGAAATATGCATATACTCGTTTTTGCCTGCGTGCAAAATCTCAAGGTTAAGCCTTTCCGCAAACTCCTTTATGCTTACGTCCTTTTCGTTTTCTTGAAGCTCGGTTAGTCTTTTCGCCATACTCTACTCCTTACAAAATTTTTCTATAACGTGCGCTACGCCGTCGTCGTTATTTGACAGCGTAACGAAGTCAGCGCTATCTATAGTCTCTTTTCTCGCGTTAGCAACCGCAACGCCCAGTCCTGCCGCTTTAATCATTGCAACGTCGTTTTGATTGTCGCCGATCGCAATAACCTCGTCAAGCGGTATTCCGTATTTTTTAGCAACGCGCGCCATACCGCGATCCTTACCTGCCGTGACGGGGCAAAACTCGTAATACTCGTGCGAGGACATTATATGGAATACACCCGGCAAATCCATATTATCAAAAATCTCGTCCATCATCTTCTCTTGCCCCGGCTTTATTACCGTAAGAATCTTGATAGGACGGAAAGAGGGATTATCCTCTAAAAATTTACTAAGCCTTCCTACCACTTTACATTTTACGCCCGTAAAGAAGACGTATTGCGTATTGATGGGATGCTCCTTTTCGATATAAACCCAGTCCTCTCCGTAAAAATGGAAGTATACGTCCCCCAACGTTTCGACTTTTTTAACTATTTTCAACGCGACGTCGTGATCGATGGATTCACTATGCAAATACTTGCCGTCCTTATCCATATCCACCGCGCCGTTAAAGCCGACTACGGGAATGGACATATCCTCAAGCCCGATTTCTTTTATCCAGCGCACCATAGGATTAGGCATTCTGCCCGTGCACAGCACGAACTTTCCACCGCGCTTAACGTAATCTCTAATCGCCTCTTTACTTCTCTCACTTACCGTCAAGTCGTCACGAAGTAGCGTGCCGTCAAAGTCGGAAAATATCATCTTGTATTTCATTATTTCTCGTCCTTTTTGTGAAAATAGTCGTATACGTTATGCGCCGTTTTACTATCAATACCCTCAATAGCGCTCAAAGTTTCCACGCTCGCCTCTTTGATATCTTCAAAGTTTTCAAACGCTTTAAGCAGTATTTTTCTGCGTTTAGGTCCTATTCCCTCCACTTCGTCAAGCTCGGAAAAATAGCGTTTACTACGCAATTTTCTGTGATAAGTTACCGCGAAACGGTGCGCCTCGTCACGCACGCGTTGCATCAACCTAAGCGCGTAATTATCGCGCGTAAGCACGATAGGATGGGGCGAGAAGGGGGTAAAAATTTCCTCTTCTCTCTCGGCAAGCGACACCATTGCAATATCGTAACCAAGCTCTTTCATCACCGAATACGCGCTGGAAAGTTGACCTTTACCGCCGTCGATAACGATAAGGTCTGGAAGGTAATTAAACTTGTCGTCCTCTTCACTTGCACGCGTAAGACGGCGACGGATAACCTCTTCCATGCACTTAAAGTCGTCCGAGCCTTCTACCGTTTTTATCTTATATTTTCTGTAATCCGCAGGCGACGGACGGCCACCGATAAACACCGATTGCGACGCTACCTTGTCCACTCCGCTGATGTTAGAAATGTCGTAACATTCAATCCTGTGCGCGCTCTTAATATTGAGAATTTCCGCCAAAAGCTTAGCCGCGCCCTCCGTCATATCGTAGTCGCGTTGCGCCTTTTCGCGCGACTTAACCAAGTAGTCGGACGCGTTGGATTGTGCCGTCTTGATTAGTCGCATTTTTGCGCCCTTTTGGGGAAAAGTAATATGCGGAGTTTTGCCCGCAAGTCCCGTCAAATACTCACTAAGGAGCGCCGTATCAAACTGCTCGGGCAAGCAAATTTCTTGCGGAATTTCGTTGTTTCCGCCGTAGTACTGCACCAAAAAATCCTGCAAGGTTTCACCCACGGTCATTGACGCGTCGTTCACCGCATAGTTCTTAACGCCCATCATCTTATTTCCGCGCACGATACAAACGGATACCACCGTCCGCGTTCCGCTCGACGCGCACGCAAAAGCGTCTACGTCCGTAACTGCGCCCAAGTTCGCAACCGTGCGTTCACGCAGTTTTTTGAGCATTTCCAGTTGGTCGCGATAAGTTATAGCGCGTTCAAACTCTTCTTGCATAACGGCGTTCGCCATTTTCTCTTGGAGCAAAGTTTCAGCGCTGTCGTCGTAGCCTGACAAAAAGCGCATAACCTTATGCACGATTTCGCGATACTCCTCCTCGCTGATTGCGCCCATGCACGGCGCAGGGCAAAGGTCAATGAAGTGATTAAGACACGCCCTGTCGCGCTTTTGCATCTTTTTCGGACACGTCCTCATTCGATAAGCCGAGCGAATCACGTCCACGATTTCGCTCACTCTCACGCCGTTAAAGTACGGACCAAAGTAGCGCGCACCGTCGCGTTTGACCTTGCGCGTGATCTCGATGGTAGGATATTTTTCACGCAAATCAATCTTGATATAGGGAGAATGCTTGTCGTCTTTAAGCAGTATGTTATAATGCGGCTTATACTTTCTGATTAGATTCGCCTCAAGCGCAAGCGCGTCCTTTTCAGTCAGAGTGATGACGTAGTCAAAATCGGCTACGTTGTCCACCATTGCCTGAACCTTTGCGGGCTTAGGCGAATTGTTAAAGTACTGGCGCACTCTTCGCGTGAGTAAGACGGCCTTACCAACGTAAATGACGTTGCCACCGTTGTCGCGCATAATATACACTCCGCTCTTTTCGGGCAGGAGGGAAAGCTTTTCCTTAATCGTCATACGCCCTCCTCGAAAAATCGCATCCGCACCAGTCCTGACGGTAAAGCGAAAGGGCGGAAGAAAGCTCTACCGAACGGCGATACCCGTTCCGCTTTTTCCAGTCGGAGGGTAGCCATTTTACGCCTTGCTCACTCGCTATCCTTTCCCCGATCGCGTTAATGATTTGCGCGTTCTTATGCGGACTAACGGTAAGCGTCGTCGCAAAGAAATCGTAGCCCTCTTTTTTTGCTTTTTTTGCCGTTCGCGTAAGGCGAAGTTCAAAGCAAACGGGACACCGCGTGCCCCCTTCTTTTTCATTTTCGTACCCTTTTACGGCAGATAAAAATTCACCGTCGTCGTACGGCTCTACGATAACTTCAAGACCGTACTCGTCCGCTACTTTTTTTAGTTCAACTAACCTTTTTTCATATTCATCTTTTGGTTGCGTGTTAGGGTTATAGTAGTACAGCGTAGGACGGACGAAAGGCAAAATTCTCTCTACCACCGCCGTCGCGCAAGGACCGCAACAACAATGCAAAAGCAAAGAACCGCACTCTTTTAGCGCGGTGTCCGTAAGCAAATCGTAATTGACTTTTGCATTCGTTTTTTCCATTAAACCGTTAATTCTCCGTCAGCGCCCGACAAAACTGCGCCCTCACCGTCAATACCGATAATTCCTTCAACGAGCGAAGTAATCGTACTGAAATTTTTGCCGTTAATAGCCGTGTAATGCTTGTCTTCACTCACGTCGTAAAGACCACCGTCAAAGGTAAAAGTTTTACCGCAAAGCGTAACGGTATTTATTTTTTTAATGCTCTCGCCCACGCTAACGTCCTCACTAATCAGCGAAAACGACGGGTAACGTACCTGCGCGTTTCGTTTATTTTGCTTAACGCGATTATAAAGCGCGTTAAGCAAGGAAATAGGCAATGCGTAGTTTTTGGAATAGTTAAGCTCGTCACTCGCCACCGTCATTCCCACCACTTTTCCGCTTTCTGAAACGAGCAATCCACCGCTGTTACCAGACGAGATGCGCGCGCTCGTGCGAATAAGGGGCTTGAAGAAATTAGACGCGCCGTACTTAACCACTTCCTCCTTAACGCTAATAATACCGTCAACTATCGAAACGCCCTCGCCGTCCGCGTTACCGATAGCGTAAACCTTCTCGCCTGCATTTGCTTGTGAAAAGCCGTCTACCTTCTTTACCGTTTGTGAATAATCAATCTCAAAAAACGCTACGTCGTGCTTTACGTCGTAACCTATCACGCTCGCTCCGCCCACGAAAGTATCGCTACCGAAAAAGCGGAATTGCACTTTGCTATCGTCGTAGCCCGTAACGTGATAAGCGGTCGCAAGCACGACTTTACCGTCCACGCTATCCACTACGAAAGCCGTTCCGCTTTTTGCGCCTGCAATTACCTCCACCACGCTACTACGGTACGCGTCGTAAACTTCACTTCCGCTCATAACAGTAGGATTTTGCGCGTTTTGGCAACCAAATACGTAAAATACGCTGACGAGCGCACATAAAAAAACTATGAATTTCGTTAATATTTTCTTAACCATACCGTAATTATAACATAACGCGCGCAAAAAGTAAATAATATTTAACTAAAAAATTAAGGCGTGCTTAGTGCATGCAAGTCGTTTTTTGAGATTTTTGCCGTCGTACTCGCCGTTTTCGCCACTTTTTTATCAAAACGGGCGTATACGTTACCCGTCGTTTTGCAATTTTGTCGAAAAAATTCAACTACTTCGTTTCTTTTGACAAATTTTTCATTTTGCTGTATAATACACTTAACAGGAGGCAATTATGAACAAACGCGAATTAGGAATAAATTATTTCAAGCAAGGCTACAACTGCGCTCAATCGGTAGCTTTGGCTTTTAAGGACGAACTTGGCTTAGACGAAAACACCGTCTTGATGCTCTCCTCCGCTTTCGGCGGTGGCTTTGGTAGAATGCGTGAGGTTTGTGGTGCGATTTCGGGTATGACTATGGTCGTAGGCGCAAAATGCGGTTACGTAAGCCCTACTGATAACGTAGCAAAAATGAACACTTACGCCGTCGAGCAGGAGCTTGCGAAACAATTTATCGCAAAAAACGGCTCGATTATTTGCGCTCAAATTATCAAAACTGACGACGCGACCTCTACTTCCCCCACGCCAAGTGAACGCACTTCGGAGTATTATAAAAAGCGCCCCTGCGCTGAATACGTAGGCGACGCTTGCGAGATTTTGGAAAATTACTTAACCGAAAAAGGTTTAACGTAAGGCAAAACGTAACGATTTTGCACATACGTACCCTCGTTTTTACGACAAAAACCGCCACGGGCCTATCCGTAGCGGTTTTATTTTATACTCTTTTTATCGTGCCCGTACCTGCGTAATAACCGTCAGTAGGCGGTTCGATTTCGTCAACGTATTCCCAGTCGATAGGCGCGTAGCCGTTCCTTTGCAAAAAGGCGTTTGCCTTTGAAAAATGCTTGCATCCAAAAAATCCGCGGTACGCCGAAAGCGGACTTGGGTGCACGCTTTCAAGGACGAGGTGCTGTTTGCCTATAAGCGATTTTTTTCTTAACGCGTTCGCTCCCCACAGCATAAACACCATAGGCTCACTTCTGTTTGCAAGTGCAGAAATGACTGCGTCGGTGAATTGTTGCCACCCCAAAGTGGAGTGCGACTGCGGTGAACTTGCCCTGACGGTAAGCACGGTGTTAAGAAGCAAAACGCCCTGCGCCGCCCAGCCCGTCAACGTGCTACCTTTGGGCGATACGCCGATATCAGACTCAATTTCCTTGTAAATATTAACGAGAGAGGGCGGAAGCTGAACTCCCTTTCCTACCGCAAAAGCCATTCCGTTTGCCTGCCCCGGACCGTGATAAGGGTCCTGACCTAAAATGACTACGCGCACCTTATCGTACGGCACTTTTGCCATTGCCGAATACACCTGCGCGCGCGGAGGATAAACCGTCTTCGTCGCGTACTCCTCGTCCACCGCCTTCATCAGCGCGGTAAAGTACGGTTTCTCGTACTCTTCTTTTAAAATTTCATCCCACTCGTTACCAATAATCATAAGTTTTTCCCGTCGTTTTCTTTTATTGTACCATAATCGTAGCGTTTTGTCCAGCACAAACGACCGCTACGCCAAATCAGTCACTAAATTAAGTAGCGTCACCACTCTTTTGTCGCGAAGTGAATAAAAGTTTATCTTGCCTTGACGGCGATACTTAACAAGCCCTACGCTACGCAAATTTTTGAGCTGATGCGAAACGGTCGTTTGGTTTAGCCCAAGTCCAATTGACAAGTCGTTTACGCACATATCGCTTATGGCGAGCGCGGACAAAATTTTCAGCCTCGTGCCGTCGCCAAGCGCGGACATAAAGTCGCATATACGCTCGCTCACTTCTCGGCTAGGCGCAAACTCACGCACCGTTTTTAGCGTACGCGCGTCAATAAGCAATTTATCTTCAATCCTAATTTCCATACCTTCATTATAACATTTTTAACTTTTTTCACAAAGTATGCACGAATATAAAAGTGCACGAATATAATGGAATAAGAACTTTTTTTGTCGGAGGGGATATGGACCAAAGCGAAATTTTCAGATTACTGCTCGTAGTTTTGTTGCTTGCAAACAAACAGCTCTCGCCCACGAGTGAGCAAACCGAACGAACCTCCTTCGATTACACCGCCGTCAACGACGTGCTGATTTTAACGATGCTCCTCCGTCTTTTTGATGCGCCCGGCGAAACGAACGACCAAAGATTCACCACCTTTTAATATATGAAAATATGTGCATACGTAATAAAGGCAATAGAAAATATATGAAAACGGGCTACCACGTGGTAGTCCGTTTTTGTTTTTTATCAGTTTTTACATTTTTTCAGGAGCGCCGATAAGAAGGAGCGCAAGACCACTTTTCAAGGTGTCGCGGACTGCTTTAGTTACGGCAAGACGCGCGCTCATAACGCTGGGCTCAGCGCCCAAAATACGATTAGCAAGATAGAACTTATTATAGTATTTTGCAAGGTCGAGAAGGTATCCCGAAATCACGCTTGGCTCGTACTTTTCAGCCGAAACGCGAACGGCGTTTTCAAAGCTATCGAGGTGCTTAATGAGCGCAAACGAATCCTCGTCGGTCACGGACGACCAGTCGGGCTTTTCGTTCACTTCGCCTGCCCTTGCGATTACCGAACAGCAACGCGCGTGCGTGTACTGAAGGTAAGGCGCAGTTTCGCCCTCAAAGGACAACGCTTTATCGTAAGAAAACGCGATATCCTTGATTTTGTTATTGCACAGCGCACCGAATACGACCGCGCCGATACCCACCATAGACGCAATTTCGTCCTTGTTCTCAAGGTCGGGATTTTTACCCTCGATAACCGCTTTCGCCTTTGCGACGGCGGTGTCAAGCACTTCTTCGAGGAAAACGACGTTACCCTTACGCGTACTAAGCGAGCCTTGTCCTTCCAAGCTCACCATACCAAAGGGCACGTGCACGCAATCCTTCGCCCACTCTTTTCCCATAAGCTCCAAAACCTTGAATATTTGCTTAAAGTGCAAGTTCTGCTGATAAGCTACGACGTACAAGTTTTTATCGAAGTTATAGTGCGCCTTGCGGTAAAGCGCAGCGGCTAAATCACGGGTAGCGTATATCGTCGTTCCGTCGCTTTTGAGGATAATACAGGGCGCCATTCCGTACTCGTCAAGGTTGACTACCTGCGCTCCCTCGCTCTCGGTAAGAAGGTTCTTTTCTCTAAGCTCGTCAATAACGGGCTGAACCTTGTCAATATAAAAGCTTTCGCCTGCGTACGAATCAAACTGAACGCCCAGTCTATCGTAAAGTGCCTTTACTTCTTTGAGCGTGATCTCCTTAAACTTCGTGAAAATTTCAAGCGCTTTGGCGTCGCCCTCTTCTATTTTTCTAAACCACTCACGGCCCTCTTTTTCAAGCTCTTCGTTCTCTTCCGCCTCGGCGTGAAAACGCACGTACAGGTCGAGGAGCGCGCGTACGCCACGCTTTTGGATATCTTCGTCGTCACCCCAATGAAGATACGCCGAAATCATTTTACCAAACTGCGTACCCCAGTCGCCCAGATGGTTGATGCCCACGGTGGTGTAGCCGAGGTAATTATAAATTTTATAAAGCGAACCACCGATAGCGGTCGTAAGTAAATGACCGATATGGAAGGGCTTTGCAATGTTGATGGACGAATAGTCGATACAAACGGTTTTTCCGTTTTTCTCGTGGGGACGTCCTACGCCGTTTTTCTCAACCTTGTCCATAACGCTAACGACGATTTGCTCACGCGAATAGTAAATATTGAGGTATCCACCCTCAACTGCCACCTTGTCAACGAAGGGCGCGGATGCCCAGTCAACCTCGTCAGCGAGCATCTGCGCGATCATTTGCGGAGCACGGCGAAGCGCTTTTGCAAACTTAAAACAGGGCAAGCACACGTCGCCACGGGTAGAATCAGGCGTAGGCGAAAGCGCGGAAAAAACTTCTTCTTCGCTCACTCCGTCAATTTTTAT
>JAGAPD010000007.1 GCA_017623435.1 Clostridia bacterium | reverse complement strand
TTATATTTTGTTTATTCTTCCTCTTCTTCGTTATCTTTTTTGCGGGTTAAAAATTCGGTCAAAATTATCAGAATTCCACCGCCTATAAACACGGTAAGCATTCCCATAGGCTTTTGGATAAATTCCTGCACGTAACCAAACTTTGGCACGGTCAAAACGACTTTTCCTATGATTTTGCTTTCGTGGATTTCACCGTCCGAGGCGTTAATGGGATTATCACCCTTCGTTTCATAATAAATCTCGCCCGTGCTCTCGTCCACTCTTTTGCTAATAACGCGGTGCGTGACCGACTTGGTCGCGCCTTCGTAAGTGATGATATCCCCCACTTCGTATTCGTCCTGCGCGTAGATAACGACCAGATCGTTTACCTCAATGGTGGGCGACATACTGCCCGAAATAATTACCGCCATTCCCACGCCAAAAATCAGGGGAACTTGTTCGCCCGATTGACGCTTAAAAAAGGACACGACGTTGTAAATTGTTATGACTGCAAACACCGCAATAAGCAGGTAAGACAGTATTTTAACGACAAAACGTACTACCTTCATTAGTCAACGGTCGCGATAACTTCCACTTCTACGAGCGCGTTTTTAGGTAAATCTTTTACCGCAACGCAGCTACGCGCAGGCTTTGAGGTAAAATACTTTGCGTACACGCCGTTAAAAGCGGTAAAGTCGCTGATGTTTGCCAAAAAACAAGTCGTTTTGATTGCTTTATCAAAGCTCGATCCAGCCTCAGCTAATACCGCGCCCAAGTTTTTCATAACTTGTTCGGTTTGCTCCTCTATCGTGGTGTTTTCAATATTTCCAGTAGCGGGATTGATGGGAATTTGCCCCGAGGTAAAAACAATATTTCCGTAGATAATCGCCTGCGAATAAGGTCCGATTGCCGCAGGCGCAGACGAGGTGCTTACTTTTTTGAGTTCGTTAGCCATAATTTTTGCTCCTTAAATAAGTTTAAAACCGTAGTCCGTAAGGGCTTTTTTAATTTCGTTGATATGCTCGAAGTTTCTCGTTTCAAGTATTATTCTAAGATAGCATCCGTTTACGTCCGAGCCTTCGTTAGCACGCTCGTGATGAACGGAGGTTACGTTTCCGCCAAGATCTGCTATGATGCACGAAACGTTTTTGAGCTGACCGGGCTTGTCCATAAGCTCGATAGTGAGCTGACAGCTTCTGCCCGACATCAAAAGACCGCGCTTGATTACGCGCGAAAGGATAGTAACGTCGATATTACCGCCCGAGAGGATACAAGCGACTTTTTTACCCTTGATATTCACCTTGTTGAACATTGCCGCCGCAACCGCTACTGCGCCTGCGCCCTCGGTAACGAGCTTATGTTTTTCCATAAGCGCCAAAATTGCCGCGGAAATTTCGTCGTCCGTGACCGTCACGATTTCGTCGACGTATTTACTGCAAATATCGTAAGTAAGATCACCCGGTTTTTTAACTGCGATACCGTCGGCAATAGTAGACACGGAAGAAAGCTCCTCAAGGTGTCCGTTTTTGAGCGAGTTAGCCATAGAAGGCGCGCCCGACGCCTGAACTCCGTACACCTTTACCTTGGGGTTGACCGTTTTGATAGTGTAAGCGATACCCGAAATAAGTCCACCGCCACCGATAGGAACGATTACCGCGTCCACGTCGGGAATCTGATCAACGAGCTCAAGCGCAATAGTGCCCTGACCTGCGATGACGTCCTCGTCGTTAAAGGGATGAATGAAGGTGTAGCCCTTCTCGTCGCGAAGTCGGAGCGCGTGAGCGTAGGCGTCGTCGTAAACGCCCTCAACCAAACACACCTCTGCGCCGTAGCTTTTCGTAGCCTCAACCTTGGAAATAGGTGCGCCGTCGGGCAAGCAGATTACCGATTTTATACCGTTCTTTTGCGCGGCAAGCGCAACGCCCTGCGCGTGATTTCCTGCCGAGCAAGCAACTACGCCCCTCGCCTTTTCCTCGTCGCTGAGTTTGGTCATTTTGTAATACGCGCCACGCACCTTGAACGAGCCCGTAATTTGCAGGTTTTCCGTTTTTAAGTAAAGATCCACGCCCGGATTAAGCTTGGGCGCGTAGATAACGTCCGTTTTTCTGATTACGTTTTTAAGGGCGTGACTTGCCCTGTAAACGTTGTCGATAGTAAGCATATTTTTCACCTTGTATTTGCTAAATTATTTTTGCGTGGGGTTAAATTCCTTTTTAACCAGCTCGTAAAATCCGCTGTTGTTCCAAGCGTTTCTCGCCTCCGTCACATACTTACTAAGTTCTTCGTAAGTTTTGCAAGGCTTACTTAAAACGTTGACGGTAAGTGCGCTGGGCATAATTCCGATTTTAAAATCAGGGAAAGTTTTGATAAGTGCTTGCTGTTCAATCTTGTCCGTGATTGCCAGATCGTAAAACCAAACGGTCAAGCTGAAGGTTTTGTCCTTCTTGCTATAGCGGTAGGTCATACTCATTTTGAACTTGTTTACGAACTTTAAGTCGTAACTACAAACGTCACTATTGAGCGTGTTGTAGGGCGAAACGTAAAAGTTCGTGCCCGTTTTGACCGTAGGATAGCCGGTGTGATTACACTTTTGCGCCACGTCGTTAAATAACTTAAACGCCTCGTCGGTCGTTGCACTTTTCTTAAATAAATCTAATAATCCCATAGTTTTCCACTCCTTTGTTAAAGTAAACTGTCGATAAACTGTTCAGCGCATCTTGCCGAGCGATTGCCCTTTTTGAGCGCGAACGCCTCTGCTTTGATATCAAGTTCGCTTTCGCTTATTTCAATTTTATGCTTTTGCGCGAGCGCGTGGACGATATCAAGATAAAGCTTTTTGTTGGGCTTTTGGAAAAGCACGGTAAGACCGAAACGCTCGGAAAGGGATAACGTTTCCTGAAGCGTGTCGTTTACGTGCACGTCGTCGCCCGTTCTGTCGCCAAAGCTTTCCTTAATAATGTGGCGGCGATTACTCGTCGCGTAAATAACGGCGTTGTCCGCTTTTGCACTCGCCGAGCCTTCAAGCGCCGCTTTGAGCATACTGAAATTATCGTCGTTCTGGTTAAAGGAAAGATCGTCGATAAAGATAATAAATTTGAGCGGATTACCGCTGATTTTACCCATTACGAAGGGAAGGTAATGTAGTTGATCTTTTCTTAGTTCAATCAATCTCACGCCCTTATCAAAAAACGCGTTGGCAACTGCCTTAACGGTACTCGATTTTCCCGTGCCAGCGTCTCCGCAAAGAAGGACGTTTGCAGCAGGTCTTCCGCTAATAAACGCCTGCGTATTTGCAACCACTTTTCCTCTTTCTTCCTCGTAGCCGATAAAGGAATCCATTGCGATTTTGTCCGCGCTGACGATAGGCTCAATACGACTGTCGTCGGAAAGACGGAACATAGTATAGGACGTGAAAATTCCGTAGCCGTACTTACTGATTTCGTTAAGTCTTTCGTCGTACGCGCTAACGAAATCTCGTCTTTCGCTATCAAAACGGGGCAGTACGTACCCATCCGTTTTCATATCTTGAGCAAAATCTTCGGGCGTAAGCGCACCGATTTCTTCAAACAAACGCAGTTCGTTTTGAGCGGAAACAAGCAAATGCTCGTGTGGCTTTTGCGCGTTTGCGTGCGCCTTGATAAACGCGTTTTCGTCCTCAAAAACTACCTTTTCAACAAAGTCGGTAAACGAACGTCCTTGCTCGTAAACGCCGTTTATCATTTTAGCGTAAGCGTTCATTTTCTCTTCTATCGTCGTTGACTTAAAGTAGTCGATAAGGTGCGTAAAGGGCGCGTGCGTAAGCGCTCCACGAAACACGCTAACAAGACAAAGTCTAGTATATAAATTTTTAAACTTTTCAATCATTATTCGCAATAGCCTCTATGATTTTATCAGTAATTTCGCTAGTCGTAAGCGCGGGCGCGCCGTGTGCCAAATCAGCCGTGCGGTAGCCCTTTTCAAGCACTTTGTCAACCGCGTTTACGATAAGGTCGGACGCCTCTACTTCGTTGAATGAGTAAAGCATCATCATTGCCCCGGAAAGAATGGTTGCAATTGGATTAGCCTTGTTTTGACCTGCAATATCGGGTGCAGAGCCGTGTATAGGCTCGTAAAGACCGCGAGTGTTGTCAGAAAGCGACGCGGACGGGAGCATTCCGATAGAGCCCGTAATTTGCGACGCCTCGTCGGAAAGAATGTCGCCAAACATATTGCTCGTTACGATTACGTCAAACTGCGAGGGGTTGCGCACGAGCTGCATTGCGGCGTTATCCACGAGCATATCCGCAACCTCTACGTCGGGGTATTCGCTCGCTAATTCGTGAACGATTTTTCTCCAAAGTCTGGACGTTTCCAAAACGTTAGCCTTGTCAATGCTGATAAGCTTTTTATTTCTCTTTCTTGCCGTTTCGTACGCTACTCTTGCGATTCGCTCAATTTCCATACGGCTATAGCTTTCGGTGTCGTAAGCCTCCTCGCCGTACTTGCCCTCTCTATATCCGCGCTCGCCAAAATAGATTCCGCCAGTTAGCTCGCGCACGATCATAATGTCAAAGCCGTTTGCCACAATATCCTCGCGGAGCGGACATTCGCCTTTAAGCGCGGGATAAAGCTTTGCAGGGCGAAGGTTGGTAAAAAGCCCCATTGCCGAGCGAATTCCAAGTAGCGCCTTTTCAGGACGGATATTACCGGGGAGCGTATCCCACTTCGGTCCGCCTACCGCACCCAAAAGCACGCTGTCGGACGCCAAGCATCCCTCTACCGTTTCTTCAGGAAGGGGCTTGCCCGTTTCGTCAATGGCTATTCCACCTATAAGATAGGGGGTGAAGTTGAATTTAATATTCAGTTTTTTGCCCACGCATTCAAGGACGCGCACCGCGCTGTCCACGATTTCAGGGCCGATTCCGTCGCCCTTAAGGAGCGCTATATTGTAAGTTTTCATTGAATATCTCCCTTTTTGATGGACTCAACAAGTCCACCGTTTTGGATAATGGTCTGAATAAACGCAGGGAAAGGTTGCGTTTCGTATTTCTTGCCCGTCGTCTCGTCGTAAATTACGCCGTTATCAAGGTCGGCCGTAACGGTATGACCGTTTTCAATAGCGTCAGCCGCCTCTTCGCACTCAACGATTGCAAGACCAATATTGATAGAATTGCGGTAGAAAATGCGCGCAAAGCTTTTTGCAATAACGAGCGAAATTCCGCTTTCCTTAATAGCAATAGGCGCGTGCTCACGCGACGAGCCACAACCGAAGTTATAGCCTGCTATCATAATATCGCCCACTTGGACCTTTTTCACAAAATCCTTGTCGATATCTTCCATACAATGTGACGCAAGCTCTTTTTTGTCGATAGTGTTAAGATATCTTGCCGGGATTATTACGTCGGTATCAACGTTGTCACCGTACTTAATTGCGTTTCCTGTAAATTTCATATTCTCTCTCCTTAACCGCAAATGTCGCTCGGGTCTGCAATCTTGCCTGCTATTGCGCTTGCCGCTGCAACTGCAGGGGACGCGAGGTAAACTTCGCTCTTAACGTCGCCCATACGACCAACGAAGTTACGGTTTGTAGTTGCAACTGCTCTTTCGCCTGCCGCCAAAATTCCCATATATCCACCCAAACACGGTCCGCAAGTGGGCGTAGAAACTACGCAACCTGCTTCGATAAAGATTTTGAGCAAGCCGTTTTCCATTGCTTTGAGGTAAATGTCTTGCGTTGCAGGGATAATGATTGCACGCACGCGTTTAGCCACTTTTCTGCCCTTTAAGATGCTTGCCGCCTCCTCTAAGTCCTTGTAGTGACCGTTGGTGCAGCTACCTATTACCACCTGATCGATTACCACTTCGCCTATCTCGTCAAAGGTCTTGGTATTTTCAGGAAGATGGGGGAAGGCAACGGTGGACTTAATTGCCGAAAGGTCAATTTCGTAGGTTTGGTCGTACTCAGCGTCCTCGTCCGCTTTATAAACGGTAAAGGGACGGTCGCTACGCTCCTTAATATACTGCTCGGTTTGTTCATCCACTTCGAAAATGCCGTTTTTAGCGCCTGCCTCAATAGCCATATTCGCGATAGTAAGTCGGTCAAACACGGTAAGCGCGCTTACGCCCTCGCCCGTGAACTCCATAGACTTATACAGCGCGCCGTCCACGCCTATTTTGCCGATAATATGTAAAATTACGTCCTTACCCGAAACGTATTTATTGAGCTTACCTTTCAGCACGAACTTGATGGCGGAGGGAACTTTGAACCACGCCTTGCCCGTAGCCATACCGCACGCCATATCCGTCGAGCCTACGCCCGTTGAGAACGCGCCGATTGCACCGTAAGTACAGGTATGCGAATCCGCGCCGATAACTACGTCGCCGGGAACGACGAGTCCTTTTTCGGGAAGTAGAGCGTGCTCGATACCCATTCTACCCACGTCGTAAAAGTGCGTTACTTCGTGCTTGTCGCAAAAGTCACGGCACATTTTACATTGAACGGCAGCCTTGATATCCTTGTTGGGCGCAAAGTGGTCCATAACCATCGTGACCTTTTCTTTATCGTAAACTTCCGTCTTTCCAATACGCTCAAACTCGCGGATTGCAACGGGAGAAGTAATATCGTTTCCAAGCACCCTGTCCACGTTAACCAAAATGAGCTGACCTGCCTTAACGCTGCTAAGTCCTGCGTGTGCGGCAAGTATTTTTTGTGTCATTGTCATTGCCATAAAAGGTAAATTCTCCGTATATTTTTATAAATCAAGGGGTACGTACCCCGTCGTTTCGTTATTACTTGTTAATTATTGCACCCTTGTCAGCCGAGCTTACCATCGCGGCGTAACGCTTTAAGTAGCCACTAACTTCCTTTTTCTTAATAGTCATTTCCTTCTTTCTCTTTTCCATTTCTTCGTCGCTGACTTCAAGCTTTATGGAGTAAGAAGGTATGTCGATAGAGATGATATCGCCCTCTTTGACGTAAGCGATAGGACCGCCCGAAACTGCCTCGGGAGAAACGTGACCTATACTTGCGCCACGGGTTGCGCCCGAAAAACGACCGTCGGTAATAAGCGCAACGTCCTTGTCAAGCCCCATACCTGCAATTGCGGAGGTAGGCGAAAGCATTTCGCGCATACCCGGGCCTCCTGACGGACCTTCGTAACGGATAACCACCACGTCGCCCTTTTGGATTTTACCGCCGTAGATTGCAGCGATACACTCCTCTTCACTCTCAAAAACCTTCGCAGGGCCTGAGTGCACGAGCATTTCAGGAGCAACGGCAGAGCGCTTAACCACGCATCCGTCGGGTGCGAGGTTACCGCGAAGCACGGCAATACCGCCCGTCTGCGAATAAGGATTATCTACTTTGCGGATTACGCTGTCGTCAAGATTTTTTGCGTCCTTGATATTTTCCGCCATCGTCTTGCCCGTTACGGTCATAACGGAAGTGTCAAGCAGTCCAAGCTTGTCAATTTCCGCCAAAACGGCATATACGCCGCCTGCCTCGTTAAGGTCCTCCATATAAGTCGGGCCTGCTGGGGCAAGGTGGCAAAGGTTGGGCGTTTTTTCGCTGATTGCGTTTACTTCGTCGAGGTTAAATTCCACTCCGCATTCGTTAGCGATTGCAGGAAGATGGAGCATACTGTTGGTCGAGCAACCAAGCGCCATATCCGCGGTAATTGCGTTTTTAATAGCTGCCGCGGTCATAATGTCACGGGGACGAATATTCTTTTTAACGAGCTCCATAACTTGCATACCTGCGTGCTTTGCAAGCTCGATACGAGCGGAATAAACGGCAGGAATAGTTCCGTTTCCGCGCAAACCCATACCTAAAACCTCGGTAAGACAGTTCATAGAATTCGCCGTGTACATACCCGAGCACGATCCGCAAGTGGGACAAACTTTTTTCTCAAACTCGGTAAGTTCGCACTCGCTAATCTTGCCTGCGTTGTACGCGCCAACCGCCTCGAACATAGAAGAAAGCGAACGCTTTTTGCCGCCTACTCTACCAGCAAGCATAGGTCCGCCCGACACGAACACGGTGGGGATATTAAGACGAGCCGCTGCCATCAAAAGTCCGGGCACGTTTTTATCGCAGTTAGGAATCATAACCAGTCCGTCAAAGCCGTGAGCCATTACCATAGCCTCCGTGCTGTCGGCAATAAGGTCACGGGTTACGAGCGAATATTTCATTCCCACGTGTCCCATAGCGATACCGTCGCAAACGGTGATTGCAGGGAACGTAATAGGCGTTCCGCCTGCCATCGCAATACCCATTTTTACCGCGTCGCAAATCTTGTCAAGGTTCATATGCCCCGGCACGATTTCGTTATACGAGCATACCACGCCTATAAGCGGACGAGCCATTTCCTCTTCCGTGTAACCGAGCGCGTGATAAAGCGAACGGTGAGGCGCGTTATGAAATCCATCTACTACTTTTTCTTTCATCATCATAGTGGTAAAACCTCTTTTTAAGCGCATAAGCGCGAAAACCCAAAGCTCATTTTGCTTTGAGTTTATATGCGTAGTTTTTATTTTTGGCGACGTCACAATAAATAACTGATTAGCAATTTTTGCAATCTAACGAGAAAAATATTCGTATGAGCACAAATCGCCCGTTTACTGAGTGGTCGTATAATCACACAAATGTATCTTTGGACATTAGTAGGCTCCTTCCACCGCAAGCGGTCCCCCTCCCTCTCGGAGGGAGGCTTTTATGCGACCATACGATTTAGTCAATTTGCAGGGGCATAAGTCGCCCGTTATTTTACCATATTCTTTACGTTAGAAATCAGTTAGACGTTGAGACGGAGCCATTATTAGTTGTTAATAAGTTTATCTTCGTCGCTCCAGCTGTAAAGCTTGCGGATATCCTTACCAACTACTTCGCTGGGATGCTCGCTTGCGATTTTGCGCATAGCGTTGAAGTGTACTTGCGCACCTGCGTCGCTCATATCCAAAAGGAATTCCTTTGCAAAAGTACCGTCCTGAATGTCGGAAAGAACCTTCTTCATAGCCTTCTTGGTTTCAGCGGTGATAATCTTCGGGCCGGTTACGTAGTCGCCGTACTCTGCGGTGTTGGAAATAGAGTATCTCATACCCTCAAAACCGCTCTGGTAGATAAGGTCAACGATAAGTTTCATCTCGTGGATACACTCAAAGTAAGCGTTTCTGGGATCGTAGCCTGCCTCAACGAGCGTTTCAAAGCCTGCCTGCATAAGCGCGCAAACGCCACCGCAAAGAACTGCTTGCTCACCGAAAAGGTCGGTTTCAGTTTCGGTACGGAAGGTCGTTTCAAGTACGCCTGCTCTTGCGCCACCGATTCCGAGCGCGTAAGCAAGACCAAGCTCGAGCGCGTCGCCAGTAGCGTCCTGCTCGATTGCGATAAGACAGGGAACGCCTTTGCCTGCCTGATATTCACTACGAACGGTGTGGCCGGGACCCTTGGGCGCAACCATCACAACGTTGACGTTCTTAGGCGGCTTGATGCAACCGAAGTGAATGTTAAAGCCGTGAGCGAACATAAGCGTCTTACCTTCGGTAAGGTTGGGCTCGATGCTCTCCTTGTAAAGCTTTGCTTGCTTTTCGTCGTTGATAAGAATCATAATCATATCAGCGGCAGCAGCAGCGTCAGCGGCGGTCATAACGGTAAGACCTGCCTTTTCAGCCTTTTCCCAGCTCTTGCTACCCTTGTAAAGACCTACGATTACTTTTACGCCCGAATCTTTGAGGTTGAGCGCGTGTGCGTGACCTTGCGAGCCGTAACCGATAATTGCTACGGTCTTGCCGTTAAGCTTGTCAAGATTACAATCCTGTTGATAATAAATTTTAGCCATTTTTATATTCTCCTTGAAAATTTTTCATATTATTTCGCATTTTGCGATTGCTTACTTCTTATAAAACAAAGTGTTTGCGCCTCTCTCCAGTGCTACGATACCCGTTCGGCACATTTCCAAAATTCCAAACGGCTCCATAAGTCGAACGAAAGCGTCCATTTTTGACGGATCGCCCGTAACCTCAATACAAAGCTCGCCCGGCGTGTAGTCGATAACGTTAGCGCGGAATACGTCAACCGCCGTCATAATGTCGCTACGGCTATCCGAAGTGTTTTTAACCTTAATAAGCATCAATTCACGCTTGATTGCCGTGCCTTCTTCCAAAATTTCCACTTTTTTGACGTTGACGAGCTTGCGGAGCTGATTGAGCATTTGCTCACGCGCATATCCGTCACCACTCATACAAATGGTAATACGCGAATACTCGGGACTTTCCGTTTCGCCTACGGTAAGCGCGTCAATGTTGAATCCGCGACGAGTGAACATCGTGGTTACCCTCGTAAGTACTCCCGACTTATTGTCAACGTAAATTGCTATTACGAATTTATTTACCTTTTCCATAAGCCCTCCTTACTTTTTCACGTTCGTGATAATGTCGTCGATTGCTCCGCCCGGGGGCAACATGGGAAGAACGAATTCGTCCTTATCAATTCTCGTGTCGATTACCACCGGTCCGTCCGCTTTAAGCGCCTTTACGAACGCCTCTTCAAACTCCTCGGGCGTAGTTGCAACGTATCCGTTACCGCCAAACGCTTTAGAAAGTGCCACGTAGTCCGTTTTTCTTTCCAAAATAGTGTTGGAATAGCGTTTGCCATTGACGTACCATTCCAAGCACGCCGTTATTCATCAATACGATTACGATAGGAAGGTTATACGTCGTTGCGGTAACAAGCTCGTTAAGATTCATACCAAAGCTGCCGTCGCCCGTGACAAGCACGGTCTTATCGCCAGTCGCTACGTACGCACCTATCGCCGCGCCTAAGCCAAAGCCCATCGTTCCAAGTCCACCGCTGGACACGAAACGGCGAGGAGCGTCAAAGTTAGCGTACTGTGCCGTCCACATCTGGTGCTGACCTACGTCCGTTGCAATAATGGTACGGGGAGGCTTATTAGCGTTGATAACCTCAAGCACCTGCTTGGGTGAAAGCTTGCATTCGTTAGCGTCCTCAATTTCCTGCTCGAATCTCTTTTCTTCTTCGCGCAAGAATTTTACGGTGTGCATCCAGTCGGGGTTACTCTTTTGCTCGCACTTGTCAAAAATACGGCAAACTGCGTCTTCAACGTCGCCTACTATTCCAAGGTCAACCTTTACGTTCTTGTTTACCTCGGCAAAATCGACGTCGAGCTGAATAATCTTACTGCGTTTAGCGAACTTTTTGACGTTACCGGTAGCGCGGTCGCTAAAACGCACGCCTATGCCTATAATGAGGTCCGCCTCGTTTTGCGCGATTGAGGACGCGTAATGTCCGTGCATACCTTGCATTCCCAAAAATCTTTCGCTATCAGTGGGCACGGCGGAAAGTCCCATAAACGTACTACCGATAACGCCGTCGATTTTGTTAGCAAAGTCAACGATTTTTTGTCCCATTCCAAGCCCTGCTACGCCACCGCCGATATAAATATAGGGGCGAATAGACTGCGAAATGAGTTCAACCGCTTGGTCGATAAGACTTTCGTCCGCTTTGGGAAGGTCCATTTTTTCTTCTACTGGCTTGGGCTCGTACTCGTACTTTGCCATCTGAACGTCCTTTGGTACGTCGATAAGCACGGGCCCCGGTCTACCCGATTTTGCAATCACGAAGGCCTCGCGAATAATGTCGGCAAGGTCCTCAATCTTATGCACGAAATAGTTGTGCTTAGTGATAGGTAGCGTTATGCCCGTAATGTCAATTTCCTGAAAGCTGTCCTTTCCTATAAGCGAGCAAGGAACGTTACCCGTGATTGCCACCATAGGAACGGAGTCAAGCATAGCGGTTGCAATACCCGTTACGAGGTTAGTCGCGCCCGGTCCACTCGTTGCGATAACTACGCCTACTTTGCCAGTAGCGCGAGAATATCCGTCCGCCGCGTGCGCCGCGCCCTGTTCGTGAGCGGTAAGCACGTGATTGATTTGATCACGGTATTCGTAAAGCGCGTCGTAAACGTTTATTATTTGTCCGCCGGGATAGCCGAAAACGTCGGTTACTCCTAATTCGATTAGCGTTTTGATTATGATTTGTGCTCCGGTAAGTGTCATTGTAGTTCTCCTTTGTCAAGCATACGGTTTACGGCGGACACGAGCGCGTAAATACTGCTCGTCATAATATCGGTGTGAATGCCCGTACCCCAGTACGCTTTACCGTTAGCCACGATCGCTACGTACGACGCCGCCTTAGAAGTCGATTTTTCTTCAAGCGCGTGCTGAACGTAGCTTTCGAGCGTGAAATCTATATTAGTAATTTGTTTAAGTGCGTTGCTTATACAGTCAAGTCGTCCGTTACCTTGCGTAGACACGACTTTGGTTTCGCCGTCAACGACCATTTCAACGAGCGCGCGCACGTGGTCGTGATCGACTTCTTGATAGGTCACCATACCCACGCTGACGTGCGATTTAAGGTTAACGAAGTCGCGCATAAAAATGTCGTGAACCTCGACGGGAAGTAATTCTCTGTGCTCGTGGTCGGAAATGCTCTTGACGTGGTAGCCGAACACTTCGCGCATTTTGGGAGGAAGGACGAGCTTAAACTGCGTTTCCAAAATATAACCGATACCGCCCTTTCCCGACTGCGAGTTGATGCGGATTACGTCCGCCTCGTACACTCTGCCGATATCCGCAGGGTCGATAGGAAGGTAAGGCACGGTCCAAGTATCCACTCCCTTTTCCACGCGGTACTTCATACCCTTTGCAATAGCGTCCTGATGCGATCCGCTGAACGCTGCGAACACGAGTTGTCCGCTGTACGGCTGACGCTCGCTCACTCTCATACGCGTAACCTTTTCGTATACTTCCGTGATAGCAGGAAGGTTGGAAAAATCCAGTCCGGGATCTACGCCCTGCGAGAACATATTAAGCGCAAGCGTGATGATATCCACGTTACCCGTTCTCTCACCGTTACCAAACAGCGTGCCTTCAATTCTGTCGCCACCGGCAAGCAGTCCAAGCTCGCTGTCCGCAATCGCGCATCCGCGGTCGTTATGCGGATGGAGCGAAACGACGACGGAATCGCGGTATTTGAGGTTTTTGCACATATATTCAACCTGATTTGCGTAAACGTGGGGCATTGAGTGCGACACGGTTACGGGCAAGTTGATGATGACCTTATCTTCGCTGGTAGGTTGCCAGATATCCAGCACCTCGTTACAAATTTCTGCCGCAAACTCGGGCTCAGTTCCAGTAAAGCTTTCGGGCGAATACTCGAATCTGACGTTTCCTTCCGCGCTTTCGCGATACTTTTTGCAAAGGCGCGCGCCAAAGGTCGCTATGTCTATTATTTCCTTTTTACTGCGACGGAAAACCTGTTCGCGCTGAGCTACCGAAGTAGAATTATAAAGATGCACTATCGCGTTTTTCGCGCCCTTAATCGCCTCGAATGTCTTTGCGATAATGTGTTCGCGCGACTGCGTAAGCACCTGAATGGTTACGTCGTCGGGGATAAGACCTTGCTCGATAATGGTACGGCAAAACTCGTATTCCGTTTCGCTGGCGGCAGGGAAGCCCACCTCAATTTCCTTAAAGCCCACTTTACAAAGGAGCTTGAAAAACTCTAACTTTTCGTCCAAGCTCATAGGAATAATCAGCGCTTGGTTGCCGTCGCGAAGGTCAACGCTACACCAAACGGGCGGAGTATCTATACTCGCCTTTTTCACCCAGTCAGCGCTAATGCCAGTTGGCTCGAAATATTGCTTTACGTACTTGTTCGTGTTTTTCATCTCTTAACTCCTAAGGCCTTAAATAAAAAATCTCTTTGCACTGCGAAAAACGCAGACAAAGAGACGAAGTATACTCCGCGGGACCACTCTTATTGACTGATAAGTCCACTCAACTTTCTCTGTAACGGGAGAAACCCGTTCGGTTCTACTTGGAAATTCCGTTCTTCCGAAGGCTCGGGGATGAGCTATGTGCTTGTGGCGTGTATCGGCTCGCACCTTCCGCCGACTCTCTGAAATCACTTCCGCAAACTTTCGTTCCCGTCAACGCCGTTGTTTATCCCTTATTTAATATATTATATAATATAAAAAAGAAGGTGATTGCATATATTTTACATATATTCTTGCCTTTTGTCAACGAAAATCACCCACTTTTATGCACTTTTTACTCTTTTTTATGATTTTTTATTCATATTTCAGCCCTTTTACGTAAAAATTAAGCAACAACGGAATAAAGAACACAGCGCTTTTTATAATCTTCGTGGCGCAATTTAAGCCCCTTTTTATCGCTAAAAACGCAAAAACGACGGGTAACGTACCCCGCCGTTTACGTAAAGCAAAAGGATTCCCAGTATCCCTCGGGAATCCTTATTTGATTATTTTTTCGCGTTGATTATTTCGTACCAACGGATATATTCGTCTGCGTCGTATTCGGGGTAACCGCTGATATAGTGGTTAAAGCCGTTTTCGTAATTGATTAAAAGCAAACGCTTTTTGCTATAAAGTCGCAAAGTAGTTATTGCCGTTTTGCTATCGGGCAAAAGCTCCACTTCTCCGCTGAAAAGCACTTCGCCCGTGTCCCCGTCGGTGACGGTGACCTTTTCGTTTACTGCGTTTGGCGTGTCGTTTACGCCCCACAGCGTAAAGTTGCCGTTTTCGTCCGGATCAATCATCATAAGCACGGGGTTTTGCGATCGGATAACGTTATAGTACGCCAGTTTTTCGCCACCGTAGTAGTCGATAATTGCGTCCGAAAACTGAGGCCAGCCGTCCAGCAAATTCCACCAAATAATTCCCGTCTTTTTAGCGTTACAACGATTATGCTCGATAAAGAATTTATACGCCTCGGCTTGAGAAATTTGAGAAAGCAAACTAAAACGCTCGATGTCCTCGGGCACGTCGCCAAAAATAAACCTGATTTGCGTTTCCATCAGCACTACGCGATGTATACTTCCGTGATTGTCCGTTGAGTGCAACGCCCACGACGGCGTGCGACGGTTATTGAGTTCGTCGTGAGGAATAAACTTCTTTGCACTCTCCACGCTTACGCTACCGTGGTAACCCATTTCGCTGACGAATTTTGCGTTATAGGTCTTGTAAAAATCGCTCTTATAATAGTCGCGAGCGCCCCACAAATGAAACTCGGGACAATTTGTGTAATCGTAACTACCGCCTTTAATGAAGTTGGTTTTACTCACGTAGGGCGAGGACGGAAGGTAAGTCCTTTCCTTGTCGTGTTCAAACACCGCTTGAGGCAAAATCTCACGGCTGATGCGCGATAAATTTGGATCAATTCCTGCGCGTGCGTACATAGCGTCGTTTTCGTTATCGCCCGACCAAAGCGCCAAACTTGCGTGGTTACGAAGTCTGCGAATTACCTTTTTGCACTCGTCTTTTATCTCGCTAAGTTCGCTCTCGTCCTGCGAATACGCCGAGCATCCAAACGCAAAATCCTGCCAAACGAGAATGCCGTTTTCGTCCATAAAATCAAAGAATTCGTCACTCTCGTACACGTTACCGCCCCAGCAACGCACGATATTGCTACCGCTCTCTTTTACCTTGTTAAGCGCGTAAGGGAGCTTGTCTTTGTCAAGTGAATGATAGGGGTTAAGGGGTACCCAGTTAGTACCGTTAACGTAAATTTTTTCGCCGTTAAGCACAAAATAAAACTCGTCGTCGCTGTAGTGGAGTTTTATCGTGCGAACGCCAAATCGCATACTCTTACAGCACAACTTTTGCCCGTCACGGTATAGCGTAATTTTAACGGTATACAGATTTTGCTGACCGCGATTTCGTATCGTCCAAATCTTCGGATTAGGGATATTTATCCACAAACTACCGCATACGTCCCCCACCGTTTGCTCAAAAGCGAATTTGCTTTCGCCACATTCACCCTCCACTTTTACCGTGTATCCGCGGTGGCGCATTACGAAGTTTTTGCTCTTGATAAAGTAGTCAACGAGCACGGATGCGTTTAACTTATTAACAGAATAAGTGGTCATATCAAAGCGCTCGAATTCGTGCTCTGGTATCTCTTCTACACTAACGCTTTTCCAAATTCCTGCGCTGATTGCACGGGGCATAATATCCCACCCAAACGCGTGACCGGGCTTACGGAAAAAGCCTTGCGCGCGGTCCTTAGCGCACCAAGTAAGACCAAGGCGCAAACTTATATCCTTGTCCTTCATAAGCAAAGCAACGGGCGTGATTACGACCTTGATTTCGTTACTGCCCTTTTTAAGCTTGGGCAGAGAGAAAACGTGTTCAACCAGCATATTTTTTGAACTGCCTATCTTCTCGCCGTTGACAAAATATTCGGCTACCGTGTCCACTCCGTCAAAGCGAATTCGGTAATCCTTACTCTCGTCCTCCACCTCGAAATTACGCGTATAAGTCCACTCGTAAGTTTCGTATTTTTCAGCCAAAACTATGTTCTCGCCCATAAAAATATCGCGAGGAAGAAGTCCGTTTTCTATTAAGTCAAGTTCGACGTTACCGGGTACGGTTGCGCTGATTACTCCGCACTCCTGCCCGTCAAGATTGCGATAAGACAGTTCCCACTTTCCGTCAAGTGAAATTTTCATTATTTTTTACCCCCAAACATAGCCCTCTCTACACTAAGGCAAATATGATGGTAGATAGGCAAATGATACTCCTGAATTTTGTAAGTTTCTTTTTCGGGAACGCAAATTACTCTGTCCGCAAGGGGCGCACACGCACCGCCCGTCTTCCCCGTCAAAAGTATAGATTTGATACCCATTGCTTTTGCCACTAAAAAGGCGTTTTTAACGTTTTTGGCGTTACCCGACGTGGAAATTCCCACGAAAATATCGCCCGGTTTTGCACACACGGAAAGCACCTGCGCGTACACGGCGTCAGCGCTTACGTCGTTGTTATACGCCGTCACGAGCGCACTTTGACTGCACAAGTCCATTGCCGGCAATCCACCCTGTAAGTTTTGCGCCAAAGCCTTTCCCTCTTCACTCTCGCAAAGATTTTTGCGCATATTCTCCTCAATCGGACGAGGAAGAACGAAACTTTTCATAAGCTCGCCTACGATATGCGCGCAGTCCGCCTGTGATCCGCCGTTACCGGCAAGCAGTAGTTTTCCACCACTTTTATAGCAAGCCACGATATCCTCAATCGCGCCCTCGATACTGTCCTTTATAGACAAAAGCGCGGGATAGCGAGTATAAACGCTGTCGCTCTCCTTTGCAAGCACCGCGCAAGCAAGCGAGGCGTACTCGTCCAAGCTTTCGCCCAAAGATATCGGTACGATTTCGCAAACCTTTCTACTGCGCTCAATCGCCTCACGCTCGTATACGGGCAAGGCGTATTTGTCAAGGCGCGCCCTACAGCGCGCGTAAATTCCACCGATAATAATACGCTCGGGATTGAAAATATCCGTCACGATTGCAAGCGTTTCACCTAACTTTTCACCCGTGATACGGAAAACCTCTTCCGCCCAAGCCTCGCCCTTATTCGCGCACTCGGCAATTTCCTTTGCCGTGACTTTTTTACCAGCAACCGCCATAGCCGTTTGCGCCATACCGCCACCGCTACAAAAGCCCTCGCACGAGCCTGCTTTTCCAAAGCCTATTCCGCCCGTTGGAGCAAGGCGCACGTGACCTATCTCGCCTGCCATACTGTTCGTACCGCTATAAAGCTTGCCGTCCACGATAATTCCTGCGCCAAAACCCGTGCCAAAAGTGAGAAAAACGATATTATTTTTGCCCTGTCCTGCGCCAAAACGGTGCTCTGCGAGCGCACCTGCGTTAGCGTCGTTAAGTAAGCGCGACGGCACGCCGTATCTACGCGACAAAATTTCCGTTATCTCCACCCTTTCCCAGCCGTTAAGGTTGGGAGGAGCGAGAATAACGCCCTCTTTCTCGTCAAGCGGTCCACCGCAAATAACGCCGATAGCGTCGGGCTTATCAGCTTTACTATCCATCAGCGCAAAAAAGTCGGCTAAAACCGCGTTTTCGTCGCGCCCAAGGGTAGCGAAGGTGTCTTTGGATAAAAGTCGGTATTTCCCACCCTCTTCTCGCCACACCGCAAGAGCACATTTAGTTCCACCTATTGATAAACTGTATAAAATTTTTCTTTCCATAATTTAAGTATAAATCATATCGCGCGCGCTTTCTATACGAATATTAACGATTATGTTGCAAATTTTATCTTTTATTTCGTATATTATCCTTGCATAAGATAAAATTTAGTGGTATAATTAGTATATGAAAGGTGCATTCCCCAAACAAATGAAGCTTAGTGAGCAGTACGCCCAGTACGCGCTGATAAACGAGCGCCACGAGAGCGCTAATTTTGCCCTGCACTGGCACGACTACTACGAAATTGAAATTTGCGTAGAGGGAAAGGCAACGCACCATATTAACGGCAAAAAATTCTCGTTTGAGAAAGGCGATTTTTTGATAATCCGCGCAACCGATTTTCACGAAGTTAAGATTGAAAAACCGCTCAAATACTTTAACCTATCTTTCTCGCCCACCTCTATCGAGCCAAAATTACTGGCAATTTTACTTCAAAAGCGAAGTTTTATATGCGGAAAGCTAAACAAAACGGATTTTGAGTATTTGACGAATATTTTGCGCGTGAAAGAGCGGTCGAAAATGGACGCTTTGGGCGATATTATCTACTTTTCGGTGCTAAACACCGCCATTGCTACGCTACTGCGCTACGCACCCACCCTTGACGGCGACGACGAGCGCACGGACCTACAAAACGCGATTAACTTTATTCACACCAACTTTGCGCAAAACCCATCGCTTACTGCGGTAGCCACGATGTCGGGCTATCAGGTCAATTATTTTTGCCGAAAATTTCGCTCACTCACGGGCAAAACTTACTCGCAGTATTTAAGCGAGCTAAAAATCAACCACGCAAAAAACTTGCTTGCATCCACTACTTTGCCCGTCACGGATATTTGCTTTGAGTGTGGATTTTCCTCACTCGCAAACTTTTTAAGAGAATTCAAAAAGAAAAATAAAATCACGCCTACGCAGTTCAGAAAACTGCAAAAGCGTGTAAAAGGAGACAACGAAAATGTTTGAGAAAATTACGCCCGAGAGCGCAGGAATTTCGTCCGACGCGGTCACTAAACTCATCACGCTTATGGAAAAAAGCGGTTGCGCTACTCACGGCATCATTATGATGAAGGAGGGCAAGGTTTTTGCCGAAAATTACTGGGCACCCTTCCATCAGGATTTTTGCCACAGACTTTATTCGCAAACTAAAAGCTTCGTAAGCGTGGCGATAGGCTTGCTGGTGGAAGAAGGCAAGGTGGATATTAACGAGAAAATCATTACTTATTTTCCCGAAAAGTTACCGCCCGTTTTGATGCGCTTTCAGGATACTTTGACGGTACGCGATATGCTGACTATGTGCACGGCAGGAAGCCCCGACTGGTGGTTTTGTAGCGACGAGGTTGATCGCACGCGCCTTTACTTTACCACGCAACAAGCCCCTCACCGCTCGGGCACTTATTGGGAATACGACAGCTCCGGCTCGCAAGTGCTTTCCTCTTTAGTGGAAAAATTAGCAAACAAAAGCTTGTTTGATTACTTAAACGAAAAGCTTTTTCGTCATATGGGTACTTTCAAGACCGCGACCATTCTTAAAACGAAGTCGGACGACTCGTGGGGGGATTCAGCGATGGTGTGCACTCTGCGCGACGTGGCGTCGTTTGGTCAGCTCGTGATGAATTACGGAGTATACGACGGCAAACGCCTTATGGGCGAAGAGTATTTGCGCGAGGCTACGAAGAATCAAGTTTCTAACCGTGAAGACGGACATTTCCATTTCCTTCATCAAGGCTACGGCTATCAGATCTGGCGAGTGCAAAATAACGGCTTTGCATTCGTGGGAATGGGCGATCAACTCACGCTTTGCTATCCCGACAAAGACCTGCTTTTCGCGTTCGTATCCGACAATCAGGGCAACGACTTTTTGCGCCCGTATATCGTAAGTGCTTTCAACGAATTGATCGTGGAAAAAATTTCCGACACTCCCTTGCCCGAAAATAAATCGGCGGCTACACGATACAACCGTGCTACTAAAAATCTAAAGCTTCGCGCAGTCACTGGCATTGAAAACGACACTCTCAAAAATAAGATTAACGGCGTAACTTACGCGTGCGAAAATAACCCTATGGGCATAAGCAAATTCACCTTTACTTTCAACGGTAAGAAGGGCGTTTTCACTTACCACAACGCGCAAGGCAAGAAGAAAATTCCCTTTGGAATTAATCACAACGTCTTTGGAAAATTCCCTCAGCTTGGTTACAGTAACGAGCACGGCGGAGTAGCAACGAGCGACGGATTTAAGTACGACGACGCAGTTTCTCTCGCCTTTACGGACGAGCGCACGCTCGTTTTGTTCGTGCAAATTATCGACCGCTATTTTGGAAATATGAGCGCAGTTTTCTCCTTTAACGACGACTACGTCAGCGCGCGTTTTTCAAAAACTGCCGAATTTTTCTTAGACGAATATAGCGGAAGATTAGTAGGCAAAAAACAGTAAAAAAATAACGAAATATAGCAAAACGGACTACCACGTGGTAGCCCGTTTTTGTTTTAGCAATGAGGATTGCCGTCCGCCCATTCTGCATAACCTGGCAAATCCGCGTCCGATAAACCTCCTATTGGGTATGGATTATCTCCCCCAGAATATGCTTTAATTTTTGAGCAATCTTCTTCACTTAATATTTTTTGTTCAAAATCAATCCTGTCCTTTACCAATTGATTGTTTTGGCACGAATAACAACAATAGCGTTCACATATTTTTAATACTTGCAAAATTCCCTCTTCTGTCAATACACCAAAACGCCCTCCTGCATAATATTTTTTTGACTCTTTGTACCCTAGTTCAGTATATATACTTTTTCCAAAAAAGCCATTTGAACCACATACACCAGCTATATTTTCTATCAAGTAAGTATCTCTGTTCGTATCTACTATATAGTGACGAAATAAACTTTCGTGTGTTCTTTTAGTGTCATAACCTAAATAAGCGCACGTAAATTTATTACTATGAATCAATGCAAATTGATGTGCTACTTCTTTACATTCATCACCGCAAAATTCAAACTCAACTAAAAATTGTCTTGGTGTGCTCCCATCAAACTGATATAACGCGTCAATGTAGATATCCTTAACGTGTCCTTTCTCAATTTCATAGCGAAGTGCATATTCGGTTATATTCCGTATTCTTTCTATATGCTCCTCTATAGTAAATTGAGAAACAAACGGTTGTGGATCTTCATCTGGTTGACAGGCAAAGCAACAAAGTGCGGACATCAATGCTAATACAAATGAAATTATTCTTCTCATCTTCTTCATAATGCCCCCTTAATAAATTAATTTTTACCAAATTTCTTTGGCTTTTGTATATTTATTATACATTAGGAATTATACACTGTCAATAGGTTTTTGAAAATTTTTTGATAAATTTTGTATATATAGCAAAACGGACTACTACGTGGTAGTCCGTTTTTTGTTTTTCGTGTTTATGCTTTTACGGTATAGCAATAACTTCCGCACCTTACGATTTCGGTTTTGCCGTTTGGCAAAGTAATTTTTGCAGTAACGCCACAAGGAATAACGAAGTCAAAATACACGTCGTCGCCCTTATAATACCAACCGCTTTTTACCGTACCGCTGACCGTGTCGATTGAGCATTGAGCAAAGCCAAGCTTTTTGCACGGAATAGGTGCGATTTCAATTTCTTTATATCCGGGTCCAACGATTTTAACGCCACAAACCGTGCCGTAAAGCCACTCGCCCACCGAGCCGTACGCATAGTGGTTAAAGGAGTTCATATCCGTACTCCAAAAACTGCCGTCCTCCTTAATTCCGTTCCAATGCTCCCACATAGTCGTTGCGCCGTGGTCCACCGAATATAGCCACGAAGGATTATCATTTCTATACAAAAGCTTGTACGCCTCGTCCACCATACCTTCCTTAGTGAGCACGTCCAAAATATAAGGAGTGCCTACGAATCCCGTAGTCATTTTGCCATTGTTCTCGGCAATAAGTCGTTTAAGCTCGCCTGCAAAATACGCTCTTTCACTCTCTTCGCAAAGGTTAAATTTAAGCACGAGGATAATTCCCGTTTGCGTTAAAATTCCTTCCTTTCTCTCGCCCTTTTCGTCTTTTGGTAAGATATTGTGAAGCTTGCCGTCGTACATATAGAACTCGCGGAAACGGGCGCGAACGCTCGCGTAAAGGCTTTCATACTCGCTCATATCCTTGCCCAAAACCTTACCCGACTTTATCAAAAGTTCGGTCGAATAAGCGAAGAACGCGGACGCGATAAGGTCAACTGAGGTCGCACCGACGTAAGAGTCCTCGCCTGCGTCCATAGCCAGCCAGTCGCCGTAGTGACTGCCCTCAAGCCACAAGAATTCCTCACTTCCTGCGCTATGGAGATAATCCACGTACTTTTTCATCATCTCAAAGTTATCTTCAAGAAAACTTACGTCGTTATACGCGCGGTAAAGCTCCCACGGGATAATGGTGCAAGCGTCCGCCCAAGCCGCCGACGCGTTTCCACCGCCGATAAGCATAGGGCAAATATGGTTTATAACGCCGTTTGGGTACTGATCGATTCTAAGGTCGCCCAACCACTTTTTGAAGAATTTATCCACCTTAAAGTTGCGCGCTGCGGTTGCGCAGAAAACTTGTGCGTCACCCGTCCAGCCAAGGCGCTCGTCACGCTGAGGACAGTCAGTAGGAATATCGAGGTAGTTACTCTTTTGTCCCCAGATAATATTGTGGAAAAGCTGGTTAATTCTCTCGTCACCGCAACGGAAATAGCCCGTCCTTTCAATATCCGAATTAACGGCAATCGCGCGAATATTATCAAGGTTAAGGTCGAAGTCCGAGGGGATATTTATAAAGCGAATATACCTGAATCCTTGGAAGGAAAAACGGGGCTTATAAACGCGCTCCACTCCGTCAAGCACGTACTTTACCGTGCTTTTTGACGAGCGGTAATTCGCGTTGTAGAAGTTGCCCTCTTTGTCAAGCACTTCCGCGCAGTCAAACTCGATTACGTCGCCCTTTTTTCCGCTGATTTTTAGTTCAACGTAGCCCGTCATATTTTGTCCGAAGTCAATAACCTTCTCGCCCTTGGGCGTTACGAAATATTCCACGGGCGCGAGGCGTTCTTGCTCGATAATATCTTCGCCTATCTGATAAACGAGCTTGCTTTTAACCTTGTCGATTTTTGCCTTTCCAAGCGCAGTTACGGGCGCAGTCATATCCACCGTTTCGCCGTTGTAAATATCCGAGTATACTACGGGCGTGGTCTTAGTTTCCCAACACTCGTCCGTCAAAATAACCTGCTTACTCTTATCCTCGTACGTGATTTCAATCGCGCCGATAATACTGGTATGGTCGGCAACGTTATGGTTTTTGCAGTAGGTATACACGCCTACTGCCCAGCCTGGCCCTACTTCGATGCAAACACGGTTTTGTCCGTCCGTAAGCGCACCAGTTATATCGTAGGACTGATATTGAACTCGCGTTTTATAACTCGTAAGCCCGGGCGTAAGCACGCTACGGCCCTGCTTAACGCCGTTGATACGCAGTTCGTAAACGCCTATTGCTGACGCGTACGCAGTAGCGCTTTTAACCTTTTTATCAACGTCAAAATAACGCGTAAAGCACGCATTTTCGCCTTCAGTTTTCTTTTGGCAAGTAATCCACTTCGCCTTTTTGATAAGCTCAGCCATCTTTTTCTCCTATTCGTTTAATTTTTCTACTACCATTATACCATATTTCACATAAAAATCAACCCTTTTATTTTCACTTTTTACACGGCTGATTTAAGGTTTTTAAGATAAGTTTTCATAAGGTATTGACAGGGCGCGTAGCAAGTGGTATAATATTATAAAATCATATAAAAGGAGTCAACAATGAAAAGATTTTTATTATTAGTTTTATCGCTCGCAATAACGGTTTTCGGCATGGCGTTAGTTGGCTGTCAACCCTCCACGCAACCTTCACACGAGCATATTTGGGAAACGACCTATTCTTCCGATAATTTTTCGCACTGGATTAAATGCGAAGGATGCGACGAGGTTAAGGATATTGCCGATCATAATTTACAAAACTCGGATACTTGTTCCGTATGCGGTACGACTACCGTACCCACCGAGGGCGTTACGTATAAAATCGTGGAGCAAGTTGCTCAAGTTACCGGCTACACCGGAGACAGCGACAAGGTCCGCATTGCAGCAACTTACCAAGGTAAGCCCGTAACAGCAATAAATAGTTATGCTTTTCAGGAATATTTTGATAAAAAGATCACGGCCGTTTATATTCCAAACAGCGTTACGACGATAGGCGGTGGTGCTTTTTCTGGTTGCGCGAAATTAGAAAAAGTAAGCTTGGGCTCTTCCATCACGAGCATAGGCGCAAGTGCTTTTGCCGATTGCAGTGAACTAACGGACATAGTCTTACCCAACACCGTTACCTCTATCGGGGCTGGAGCATTTGCTAATTGCTCTAATTTGACTAGCGTTTCCATTCCCGATTCGGTTACTAGCTTTGGCGATATCGTTTTTATGAATTGCGAAAAATTCCAATTTAACGTTTACGAGGGCTTGAATTACGTTGGAAATTCTAATAATCCGTATCTCGTTCTTACCGACATTCCAAGCGCAATCCAGTTTAACTCCAGTTTCAATCTTCATAACGACACGAAGGTTTTTGCTTCTAATCTATTTTCAGGTTGCGGTGAAATAACTACTTTGGATTTACCCGATTCCTTAATTGCAATTCCTGACTGCACTTTTATGCAATGTCAAGAATTGAAAACGATTACCATTCCCTCTTCCGTTAAAAGCGTCGGTAACTTCGCCTTTAGTCAATGCTCTGCGTTAGAGAGCATTTACGTTCCCGATTCGGTTACTTCCGTTGGCACGCAAGTATTTGAACACTGCGAAAACTTGAAAACGGTAACCTTGCCCGCTAATGCAACTTACGTAGGTAACGTGTTCAACGATTGCCCAAACATCGTCAATTTAACTGCACCTTTTGAAGTGTTTGACAGTCTCCTGTCTTTCGATAAAGAAAAAATGGAAAGCGTTACTTTTAATTCAGGTGACACCATCAGCGCGTATTCGTTTAATGGATGCGACGCTTTAACTAGCGTTATAATTCCCTCTTCCGTTACCACTATCGAATCACACGCGTTTGACGGTTGCAATAACGCTAAAATTTATTGCGAAGTAGATAGCAAGCCTGACGGTTGGAAAAATAGCTGGAACAACGACTGTCCCGTATACTACTACAGCGAAAACGAACCCACTACTGACGGCAACTACTGGCGTTACGTAAACGGCGAAGTCGTTATTTGGGAATAACACATATTAAAGGAATCAATAATGAAAAGATTTTTATTATTAGTTTTATCGCTCGCGATAACGGTTTTCGGCATGGCGTTAGTTGGCTGTCAACCCTCCACGCCACCTCACGAACACGATTTTAAGGAAATAGCCGAATCCACGGCGTTAAAAACGGAGGCGACCTGCACGCACAAGGCAGTTTACTTTAAGTCTTGCGAGTGTGGTGAACTTTCTTCCGACACTTTTGAATACGGTGAAACGACACCGCACGACTACAAAGAAACCGTTAAAGATAGCGCTCTCGTAAAAGGTGCGGACTGCGTTAATAGAGCACTTTATAAAAAGTCTTGCGACTGTGGTGCTCTTTCTTCCGACACTTTCGAATACGGCGAAATTGGAACGCACGCTTTCCCCGAGGGCGTTTGCACGGGTTGTAATCAAGCGCTTTTCAACGTAAGCAACACGAATTCAATAACGGGCTTTTCGGACTGGGGAAAAACGTTGAAATTAAGCAAATTGCTCCTTCCGACGCGCATTAACGGTGCAGACGTCACTTCTATTAGCAAAGAGGCGTTTTTAAACTGTTCGAGTTTAACTGAAGTAATTATCCCAGAATCGTACACTTACGTTGGCGCCCAGGCGTTCAGAGCTTGCACTAAACTTACGAAAATTTCTCTTCCTAATTCACTCACTTTCTTGGGTGCAGGTGCTTTTGAGTTCTGCAACAACTTGCAACACAACGTTTATAATAAAGCGGAATATTTGGGCAACGACGAAAATCCTTATCTCGTACTTACGTACAACAATAATAACACAGATTTTCATCCTAACGCTAAGCTAATCGCATCAAACGCTTTTGCTAATTTTTACGGGCTGACCAGTATTGATATTCCTGACACTATTATTTTTATCGGCAACGGTGCGTTTAATAGTAACAGTTCATTAAAAAGCGTTACTATTCCCAGCTCCGTTACTTATATTGATGCAGCCGCGTTTATGGCTACCGGCATAGAAAGTATCGTTATTCCCGATTCGGTTTCGGCTATCCTTGATAACACTTTCGCTCTTTGCAACAATCTCAAAAACATCGTTATTCCCCGTTCGGTTACTGAAATCGGCGATTTTGCATTCGACTTATCCGATAGATTATCAAAAATTTTCTATATGGGGTCAGCGAGCGATTGGACGAACATAAACATTGGCGAATTCAACGACTCTCTCCTTTTTGCTACGCGTTACTACTACAGCGAAAACGAACCTACTACTGACGGTAACTACTGGCACTACGACGAAAACGGCGAAATTGAGATTTGGGAATAAAATCGTTAGTTAAAATCAAAATGACAATAAAATAGCAAAACGGCTACCCACGTTGGTGGCCGTTTTTGTTTTTTGTGTCGAGCGCCGCGCTGAGCACAAACGAATAAAATAGGTTTTTATATGAAAACGATTGACTTAACGGCGGTAATGGGGTAAAATTATATTATCAAAAATACGAGGTTTTTTTGTGAAAAGAATTCTTATGATTGGCACGGGCGGAACGATTGCGTCGGACAAAACGAACGACGGACTTGCGCCCGAGCTTACGAGCAAACAGCTACTTGAGTTTTTGCCTGATATTGAAAAGGTATGTAAGGTTGACTGCGTTCAGCCGTATAGCTTAGACAGCACTAATATTGCTCCACAGCATTGGTTAGGAATCGCGCAGGTCATTAAGGAAAGCTACGATGCATACGACGGATTCGTGATCGCGCACGGCACGGACACGATGGCGTACACGGCGGCTGGGCTTAGCTACTTGATTCAAAACAGCGCAAAGCCAATCGTGCTAACGGGCGCGCAAAAGCCTATTTGGTTTGACGGGACGGACTCAAAGCGTAATCTTTACGACGCGTTCTCGTACGCGTGCGGTGGTTGTGGCGGAGTGCAAATAGTCTTTAACGGCAAAGTAATCTTGGGCACTCGCGCACGCAAAACCTACTCAAAGAGCTTTCAGGCGTTCTCGTCCGTAAACTATCCCACTCTCGCAGTTATTGACGAGGGCAGAATTTTGCAATACATTACGCTCCCCCAGACTGCACCCGTAAAATTTTACGACACGCTTAACGCAAACGTTGGGCTACTTAAGCTCGTGCCCGGTATTACCGCGGACGTAGTTCAGTTTATGATGGATCGCTACGACGGACTGATTATCGAGAGCTTTGGCGTAGGCGGACTGCCCGAATACTCCGATTTTTACACGGTCATCAAGCAAAACGTGGAAAAGGGCAAGCGCGTGATTATGACGACGCAAGTTCCTAACGAAGGAAGTGACCTCACCGTTTATCATGTGGGCGGTCGCTTAAAGCGCACGGTTGATATTTTGGAGGCGTACGATATGACCACTGAAACGGCGCTTGCGAAACTTATGTGGATTATGGGGCAAACCAACGATTACGACGAAATCGAGAAGGCTTTCTACTCGCCCGTCGCAAACGACATTTTGCACTTCGGTAACTAAAAGATAATAGAAAAAGAACGGTAACACTCTACCGTTCTTTTTTCGTTTCGTTTATAACAAAGTTTTTCTTAATTCTTCTGGGGATAACGGCGACAGGTACGCCGGGGGCACGTCAAGCACCGTTTTGCAACCGATTTGACCGCTACTATTGAGTTTTACTGCGGCGCGCGCGTACGCTACGATAACGGACGCGGTAAATTCGGGGTTGGAGTCTAATTTAAGACTGTACTCGATTATATGGCTGTTCTCTAAATTTTTGCCCGTTTTTCCGCTTCTAATTACGAAACCGCCGTGAGGGATTCCGCTATGGTCGCGGTCAAGCTCTTCCTGCGTGATAAAGTTGACGGTGGTGTCGTAGTCCGCGAAATAGTTGGGCATAGATTTGATTTCTTTTTCAATGCGCGCTTTGTCCGCGCCCTCTTTTGCCACGACATAGCAAATACGCTCGTGCTTTTGTCTGGTCGTAAGCTCTGGCGCACTACCGCTACGCACGCTTTTAAGCGCCTCCTCAACGGGCACGGTGTACTGCTTGCCGTCGGCAACGCCTTCAACGCGTCTGATCGCGTCGGAGTGACCTTGGCTAACGCCCTTACCCCAAAAGGTATAGTCCGCTCCGTCCACCAAAACTGCGCCTGCGTACATACGGTTAAGCGAGAAAAGACCGGGGTCCCACCCAACTGAAATGATTGCCGTTTTACCACTTTTCGTAGCCACCTCGTTGACTGCGTCGTAATGCTCTGGAATGCGCGCGTGCGTATCAAAGCTATCTACGACGTTAAAGTGATTAGCAAGCATAGGAGTCTGAACCGGAAGGTCGGTCGCACTACCTCCGCAAAGAATCATTACGTCGATATCGTCCTTCATTTTTATAGCGTCGTCCGCGCTAAAAACGGGCGCACCAAAAGTCTTAACCTTTTCGGGCGGACGGCGAGTAAATACGCCAACGACTTTCATATCGGGGTTTTGAGCGACGGCGCACTCAACGCCTCTGCCTAAATTTCCGTATCCGTAAATACCTATGCGAATCATAGCTTTCTCCTTGTTTTCGTTTAGTATATTATACCATATTTTATGCTCGCGCGCAATCATATGAATAAAATTTCTAAAAAAAAGCAACCGCTGATAAGCGTGATACTCTTAACGGAGTATTCACGCTTAACTATGATTGCCCTTACGGGCAAGTTATGAGTTATAATATGCTTCGCATTGTTATGATTGGCTTCGCCAAGTTAGAGGTTAATAGAGCAATCATATCATAACATTTGCGTAGCAAATACATAACGGCGAGCGCGAGTGAGCCTCATAACTCTAAACTAAAAAACAACAAAAAAAGAGAGAACATTTTGGCTATGAACCGATTTGTTGTCTCTTTCTGCTTTTATAAGGGCTTGAGCATAGCCCAATGTTCATTTGACCAGTCAAATGCGATGCTCGCACTTAGCGCAATTTTCAAATTCTCCGCTAAGAACATCACCCATAATATAATGGTTGCTTTTTCTTCATTCGTAGCAAAACAGCACGGTACGTGCCCTGCCGTTTTGACTATTCTATCTCGGCAACGAGCGGACGGTGGTCGGATGCAATAATCTCAGGGACGTAGGCGCTAAGCACTTTTACGTCACGGCTAACGAAAATATAGTCGATTTTTTCCACGGGCTTATCGGACGGAAAAGTCTTTGCGTCAGCATTTTCGAACGCCGTCGCGGTGTCCGTCATACGCTCGTAAATAGGCGCTAAAATGGCGTTATCAGGCTGCATATTGAAGTCGCCCATTAAAATGCACTTCTCACTCTCCACCTCGCTTAAAACCGTTTTTACAGCGTTTTCCTCCTCGTCGGGATTTAGTCCAAAGTGGGAAACGAGCAAAGTGTAGTCCTTGATTTTAGCCACCAAAACGCATCTCGTTTCGTAGTATCCATCGTAGCCCTTCACCTTAGGATCGGGAATGGAAACGACCTTCACTTCGTCAATGGGATAGCGCGAAATTATTCCGTTACCGTAAGGATTTCCGTCAAAAGTAATTGCCTGCGCGAAGTAATAATGCTCGAATCCTACGCGGTCAGCGAGCGTTTTTACCTGATTCGTGTAGTCGGGATGTGGACCTTCGTTGCGCATTTCGTTAAGTCCTACGACATCCGCGCCCACCGTTTTTATGGCGTTTGCCATTACGTCAAAGTCAATTTTTTGCTCCAAATAATTAAGACAATGTTGCGTGTTAAAAGTCATTATTTTCATGAGCTTACTCCAAAATTTCCTTAATTTTTTGATAAACGAACTGCGCGTACGGCTCAAATCCGTCGTCGTTAGGATGTTCTAAATCGTCCGCAAAATATTTTTTCTCGCCCGGGATAGCGCCCGTGCAGTCGATTACGTGCACGTTTCCAAGGTCGTCGGTTTGCTCGATAATCGTGTTTTTAAGCACGTCAAACTTGCCCATAGGCTTTTCGGACTGGATATCGCCACGCCAGATGGGCGTGAGTGCGAAGATTTTCGCCTCGGGATAATTTTGCGAAAGCGCCTCGTAAAACTCACGGCAAGCGTTAGTAAAATCCTTAAGGGTGCATTTATCCCAGTCGTTAGTACCGTAAGCAACGATAATATAGTCGGGCTCAAAGTCCTCCTTATTGCCCACTATCGGCGGAAAGAACACTTCTCCGCCTATGCCCTTGTTGATTTCGTCCGCGCCAAGCAGGTTAGCAAGGCGGTACGCGTATCTGTTAGTTGGGTGAATGGCGTCGTATCCGTGCGTTATTGAGTCGCCGTAGCAAAGCAAAAGTTTGTCCTTAATAACGGGCAAAATATACGAATTATCGTCAAGTTTTACGCTTAAAATCTCAACGATAACTGACCACGGGAAAACGATTTCCACCACTTTATCGCCCTCACCCAGCGCAAAGGTTTTTTCGTTTACGCCGTTAGGGCAAGGAAGGTCAGGCAAATAATTGCACGCATACGCCACGGACGCGTCGTAGTTTTTCATACAGTCGAGGTATTTGCCGTTAACGAGCACGTCCACGCTATAAAGCGAGCGCGAGGTAGATTCAAGCGTGTTGATTTTAAGATACAAGCTTTGGCTGTTCGTTTGGAAAACCAGCTTAATTCCTGCAGTCGAGAAGGTCTTTTTGTAAAAGTCTGCGTTAGTTAATTCGTAAATTTTTTCTTGCTCACTCGAAAAACGGTAAAGATGCACGCAGTTTTCCTGCTTACCTGCCCTAACCGCTCCGCAAGTTACGCTTGCAATTTGCTCAAAAGTAAGTTCCATAATTCTCTCTCCTACCCTTATTATATCACACAAAAAGGCAATATTCAAGCATATAAACTATTTTTATTTAAAATCGTTATAAAAAAACGGAACGGGACACAACGTACCGCTCCGTTTTGATTTTTATTAAGATTTTATGGCAAAGTAAAAGGCAAAAGCTTATTACCAATTTCCGCTTAAGAACATAAGTCCTACGTACAAAAGCGACAGAATTAAAAGCACGACGCACATAGGCAAGAACATCATTTTCATTGCTCGCCAAAAGGTTTGGAATTTAGTTTCCTCTGGCTTTGGCACGGGCGCTTTTTTCTCTTGTTTAACGCCCTTGCTATTGACTGCAGACATATCCGCGATAGTCGAGCCGTCGTCGTAATATATTACTTTTTCCTTTTTCTTTTTCTTTGACATTATTTCTCCTGATTGTAGCAATGGCACGCTACGAAATGTCCGTCCTCAATCTCGCGATATTCGGGCTCGATATGCTTACAAATCTCCATGCACTTAGGACAACGTGTATGGAATTTACAGCCCATAGGCGGATTTGCAGGCGAAGGAATATCGCCTTTGAGCAAGATACGATTACCCTTCTCGTCGGGGTTGGGATTAGGAACAGCCGAGAACAAAGCGTTGGTATAGGGGTGAAGGGGGTTGTCGAACATCTTTTCGGTGTTACCAAACTCCACCATCGAACCAAGGTACATTACGCCGATTTTGTCCGAAATGTATTTTACGACGGACAAGTCGTGCGAAATGAACAAGTACGTAAGCTTTCTCTCTTCCTGAATCTTTTTGAGAAGGTTGATGATCTGTGCCTGAATTGATACGTCAAGCGCCGATACGGGCTCGTCACACACGACGAAGGTGGGGTTTACTGCGAGCGCACGCGCGATACAAATACGCTGGCGCTGACCACCCGAGAATTCGTGGGGATATCTTTCGTAATAGTAATCACGAAGTCCGCACTGCTCCATAATTTTAAGGACGTAATCCTTAACCTCGGAGGGCGGAACGATATTGTGAACGCGAACGGGCTCTGCCAAAATGTCGCCTACCGTGCTTCTGGGAGGAAGGGAGGAATAAGGATCTTGGAAAACGATTTGCATATCGGTACGAAGAGCGCGCATCTGCTTGGGGGTATATCCCGCAATATCCACGCCCTTGAAGAAAACCTGACCTGCCGTGGGCTGATGAAGCTTTAAGATTGCTCTACCCATAGTGGTTTTACCGCAACCCGACTCGCCTACGATACCCAGCGTTTCACCCGGCATAATCTTAAACGATACGTCGTCAACCGCCTTAAGCGTACTGAGGGGCTTACCCATAAGCGTCTTTTTAAGAACGAAATGCTTTTTAAGGTGTCTGACTTCCAAAATAGCCTCAGGATCAGGCGGAAGAGCCTTGTCCTTCTCTGCCTGTTCCTGCTTAAGCTGTTCTGCCTTTTCTTTTTCGGCTAAATCGTCAAACCCAGCGTATTCGCCCTGCTCCTCGGTAGCAGTCGTTTCTTCGGTTTCTTGATTTGTAGTCTTTTCTAATTCTTTTTCCATATTAGTCTTCCTTTTGGTCGTACAAGTGACAAGCAACGAAGTGCGTGGGACTTACCTGAATCATGCAGGGATATTCGCCCGAGCATTTGCCGATGCACTAGGTACATCTTTCCTTAAAGTAGCAATGGTTAGGCATATTTACGGGGTTGGGTACGTTGCCGGGAATATTGAAAAGCTTTTCCTTTGCCGTCTTCATAGTAGGCTTACTCTTCTGAAGTCCCTTGGTATAGGGATGCATGGGGTTGTGGAAAATCTCGGATGCAGTACCCTGCTCAATAATTCTACCTGCGTACATGACCACGACGTAGTCAGCCATTTCCGCTATTACGCCAAGATCGTGCGTAATAAGCAAGATGGAACTGTTGATTTTGTGCTTTAAGTCGTTGAAAAGGTCGAGAATTTGCGCCTGAATGGTTACGTCGAGCGCCGTAGTAGGCTCGTCCGCGATGATAAGACGTGGCTCACAAGCAAGCGCCATTGCAATCATAACACGCTGACGCATACCACCGGAAAGCTCGTGCGGGTAGGATGCGTAAACGCGTTCGGGCATTGCAATACCTACGAGATTAAGCATCTCGATAGAACGATTTTTAGCCGTTTCCTTAGTCGCTCCGGGAATGTGCAAAAGCGTTACTTCGTCAAGCTGGTTGCCTATCGTGAATACGGGGTTAAGCGAGGTCATAGGCTCTTGGAAAACCATAGACATCTGTCTACCGCGCAGTTTATACATCTCGTCGATAGGAACTTTTGCGATATCGTAAACCTTTTCTTCCTGCTCGTACATACCTATTCCGTGCGCGTCAAGTTTTTGAACGGGCTCGTAAATAGTTTTGCCTTCTTTATCAACTTTTTCTTTACCCTCTTTGTCAAGGACGGGCGCGTAAATCACTTCGCCCTTTTCGTCCTTTTCGTAAATAGGGATAAACTTACCCTTTTCATCACGCTTGTAATCAACGACCTTAAATCGGATTTCGCCGTCTACGATCTGACCGCTCGGTCCTTGCAAAAGTCGCATAACGGACATAGACGTAACGCTCTTTCCGCAACCCGACTCGCCTACGACGCCAACGGTGGAGTTAGCAGGAATAACGAACGAAACGCCGTTAACCGCCTTAACTACACCCTGATCGGTAAAGAAGTAGGAATGAAGATTGTCAATTTCGAGAATGTTGTTAGCGTCCTTCATCTGGGTAGTATACTCGGAAGGATCTTTCTTTCTCTTCTTCTCTTTTTCAAGACGTTTCATCTCGATAGCGTTGGCGCGCGCGATTTC
This sequence comes from Clostridia bacterium, assembly GCA_017623435.1. GTDB lineage: Bacteria > Bacillota > Clostridia > Christensenellales > Pumilibacteraceae > UBA10677. Next base: position 25,470 of record JAGAPD010000007.1, on the reverse strand, counting down.
GCGCACTTCCTTACCACTTAAATAGTGTTTTTTTGCGCTATCCTTTTCCGTCTTTTCGGGATTGTTTTTCTTAAAAATACTCATTCCGCTTATCTCCTCTGCTTGGGATCGAGCGCGTCACGCAAGCCGTCGCCGATAAAGTTAAAGCCAAGAACTGCAATGATGATGCAAATTCCGGGAGGTCCCCAAACGTTAAAGTGATTTTGAAGAATATCACTACGCTTGGAAATAACTTCAATCATAGTACCCCACGAAGAATAAGGAATTCTTACGCCGAGGTTAAGATAGGACAACGTGGACTCGTAAAGAATCATACTACCAAGCGACATGGTCATAGATACGAGAATCTGGGGAAGTACGTTGGGGAGAAGGTGCTTGAATATTCTTCTTGCGGTTGAATATCCCATTGCCTCTGCCGCCACCATGTATTCCTGCTCACGCAAGAACAGTATTTGTCCGCGCACCAGTCTCGCCATGCCCGGCCACGAGAATAGCGATAACAGTCCCATAAGTAGGTATATGTAATACTCTGACGGAACTTCGTTAGCGTCCAGCACCGTACCTATAATCAGCATCAGTGGGAGCGTAGGAAGACATATCAATACGTCGCAAATACGCATTATGATGTTGTCCACTATTCCGCCGTAAAATCCTGATATACCGCCTAAGACTACGCCAAGGAATGATGTCAAAAATACCGCCAAAAAGCTTATGGATAGCGACAAACGACCGCCGTACATAAGACGGGTAAAGATGTCCATACCTTGTTCGTCAGTACCTAAAAGGTGACTAGCCGAAGGAGGTGCTAAAGCGTTGATACCGTTGTTAGTTACGATAATCTGGATAAACTCGCCACCGTTGTTAGCGTCCTCGATAACGTAATCGTCGTACTCGATTGCGCCCGTATAGTCGGTCTCAATCTCGCCCCATTGCTGATAAACGACGGGACCAAGCCAACAGAACACGAAAAGCGCTGCAAGCATAATAAGACCGGTGATGGACAACTTCGAGCGGAAGAAACGACGAAGAATCATTCTTCCGGGCGACATAAGTTTTACGTTTTTATCAAGAGGCGTTTCACCGTCTTCGGTAGAGAGTACTTCTTCTGCCGTCGTTTCTTCAATTTCTTCGATGGCAGTTTCTTGTAATTCTTTTTCTTCCATACTCTCCTCCTTTACACGAGTTTAACGCGCGGGTCAACCACGGCGTACATAAGGTCAGCAAGCAATACGCCGATTACGGACAACGCCGCGAGGAACATATTGTACGTCATAATAACGGGAATATCGCCCTGCGTCATTGCGGTAAGCGCGTAGTTACCGATACCGGTAAGGTCGAATACCTGCTCGGTAATCATAGCACCCGAGAAAAGTCCGGGGATAAGACCTGCAAGCGAGGTTACGACGGGTATCATCGTATTACGGAATGCGTGCTTGTAGATAACTTTGCTTTCGCGAAGTCCTTTTGCGCGCGCAGTACGAATATAGTCGGAGTTAAGCACCTCGAGCATATTAGTACGCGTAGATCTCATTCTGCCACCAATACTCAGGATACATACGGTAAGCACGGGCAAGAACATATGGCGCAAATAGTCCACGGTTGCCGCCCAGCCCGTAAGGGTACTACCCGCATCGGACATACCGGATACGGGGAACCAGTTGAGCTTGTTAGCGAATAAGTCCTTAAGAACCTGACCGAAGAAGAAGGACGGGAGCGAAATACCTATCATTACCAGCACGGTAACGATATAGTCGCGGAGCGAATATTGATGCGTTGCCGCGGTAATACCAAGCGGAATAGCAATCATAAACTCGAATACGGTTGCAATAGCTGCAACGATAAAGGACGTACCCATTCTATCTGCTCTGAAAAGCTCTTCCAAAACGGGGCGCGAGCTTATGAAGCTCTTTCCGAAATCAAGGCGCGCGATATTGCCCAGCCAGTTAAAGTAACCCTGGACAATACCGACGTCTAAACCGTACGCTCTCTTCATTTCGGCAATGAATTCATCGGAAATGGCGTCCGTATTCTGCGAAAGCGCTAAAATCTTGTAGTCTACGAAGCTCGCCGGGACACAGCGGAGCAAGGTATAAAGCAAGAATGATACGCCTAAGAGAATAAGCACACATATTCCAAGTCTTTTGAGAATATACTTAAACATTTTGTCTCCAAGTAATTAGTTATTATTTGAGTTCAACGTTCCAAATTTCAGACAAGGGGCTGTTGTAGGAGTCTACTTCGCTCTGATCGGGAAGTCCCTTGATCGTGTTGCTGTTGTACGCGAAAAGCGTCATTCTTTGATATACGGGAAGTTCTACTGCAAGCTCGAGAACGAGGTCCATTGCTGCTTCGTACTTAGGCGTTCTTTCAGGACGAGTCATTACGGAACGAGCTTCGTCAATGATTCCGCTGAGTCTGTTAATGATATCCCATTCTTCCCAATACTTGGTGGTGTTACTCTTGATTTCACGGTAGCCCCAAGCGTAAACGCTCGTTGCGGTGGAATCCTTGTGGTATACCTGATACATGTCAGGGTCAATCGTCGAACCCCAAGCTGCTGCCCATACCTGAAGCGAACCGGTAGCGAGCTTAGTAAGTGCCTGAGAGTCAGCCTTTACTTCGATCTGCCAGCCTTCTTCGTTAAGAATGGTTGCTGCCTGCTTGAATACTGCGTAGGTGGGGTGATCGGTGATGGATGCACCTGCGATGGTGAAGGTGTATTTAAGCGAGCTGTCGTAAGCGCTTACACCCGCGTCTGCCATATATTTTCTGATCTTCGTTCTTGCGTTTGCAACGCCCGTCCACTGGGTATAATCCCATCTGTTGGGCTTAGAGGTGATGCCGTCGTCAGCGAAGGGGTATGCCCAGCTTTCCATAGACATGGGCCAGTCAATAGCCTTACAAGTACCCGACTGATAGAAGGTTTGAGCAAGAGAAACTTCCATTGCGGACATAATTGCACGACGAATGTTGATGTTCTCTACCTTACCTGCGTTAACGCCGATATAACCGTAACCAAGCTGCCAAGAGTCAAGCTTTACGAAGCCCTTGCTTGCCATACCCGAAAGACGGTCAGCGTTTTGTTTAGTGAACTGGGGAGTTACGTAGTCAACCTCGCCCTTTTCAAGCTTGTCAAGTGCGTTGGACGCGCTTACAACCTGCAAACGAATCTTGTTTGCTTTTACGGGGAACATAAAGTGGTCGTTTTTCTTGAAGTAAACGATACTGCTGTTCCAGAAGTCTGCACCCGAGGGGTTGGTAGCGTTTGCGCTGTTAGTAGCCATGAAAGGACCTGCGCCCATGGGTACTTCTACGTTACGCTGGGACTGAATAACTTTACTCTGGAAGTTACTGTCAGCCCACTTAACGCCGAACTTGTTTGCTGCAAGGTCGATTTCTACGTCGTTGCCCGTGCCGTTAGCAGAGCCGTAGTAGTGTGCGGGTGCAACGGTAAAGCCGAAGTTGTAGATAGCCTTGGGGTCTCTACCCTCAACGGTGATCTGAAGAACGTCGTATTCACCTTCGTTCTTGGGAGTACCGTCTTCGTTATGCTCGTGAGCAACGTTGTAGGTCTTAGAGCCAAGCGTTACCTTTTCAACGTCGGTGTTGTGACCAAGCGACTTAACGCCTTCAATGCTGGGGAAAAGGAGTTGTCCGTCTTGCATGTTGTTGTGAAGACGAATATCAATAGCCTCTGCGGTATACAGCGTCAAAAGAGTACCCGAAGTAGCCCAGTAAGAAAGGATTTCGTTAAGGTTGGTTTCTACCTTATCCTTATATACTCTCGCTACAGCCTGCTCCATCGTGGTGTAGTTATTAACGATCGTGGTGTTTTCAAAACTTTCGATTTTGGTCAAATCGTCTCTGCTACTGTTGGGAAGTTTCGCATACTTGGGAATGATATAGCCTTCGAAAAGGAAGAACTTAAAGATATCGTTTGCAAGTAAATCTGCGTGATCCTTATAAGGAGCAGTCGTTACGTCGTAAGACTCTTTTGCTGCACGGAAGTCGGATTCAAGCTCTTCTTTGAAGGTCTTGAGCGAAAGCTCGTAGTCAGCAAGCAAGCAAGCACGGTAGTCGTCCTCCGTCCAGGTTGCCTGCTCAGCAATCGTAGCAACTGCGTCCTTGTACGAGCCACTCGTTTCGTGCTCAGCGATAGCTGCTTTCATATCAGCCTCGGTCATCTTGTACGAAGTGGTCGAGCCTTCAAGCAAGCCTTCCGTTTCGAAAAGCGAAATAAGCTCGTACTTTCTGTAGAAAGCGTCGGTTGCAGCGTTTTCAGCTACGATATCGTCCGTGCCCTCTTCAGTAGTCTGAGTTCTGTATTCTTTAAGACCTTTGATATCAACCGAATACATGGTGGAAGAACCGGTATATACGGGATCAAGATATTCGTAAAGGTTAAAGAATACGTCGTTGATGGTAAGGGGTTTGCCGTCGGAGAATTTAAGACCGTTCTTAATTACGAAGGTATATACCGTTTCGTCAGCGTCAGCGTCGTAAACGCCCTCGTTAAAGTCAAGAACTACGGTAGGATGCTCTTCACCTGCCGCAGGCGCACCGCTTGCGTCAGTAGAAAGCATACTAATCTGAGTCATTCCCACTACTTCCATATCGCTACCGGACGTTGCGTAGAAAGGATTGAACAATCCGCTGAATTCTTCAGCCATGATAACGATACTGTCTTTTGTATTGCCGGGAGTACAACCTACGAAAGTAGGAATTGCAAGCACTAAGCAAAGGAGCATGCACAAAAGACGAGAAAACATTTTTCTTTTCATTTTATTTTACCTCCATTGTTAACCAATATTTATATCAAATTTATCTTGATCCAAAAGAACCGTCGAAGAAGCGAAAGTAATATTAATTACTCCGTCCTCTTCTACCGTAACGGTAGAGGGATCTGCTACCGAGTACTGATATTTTTCGCCACGCTTTACGCCGTAAAGTTGGAGCGCAACGCCGTTGTTAGTAATACCCGTCTTATTTCCGTTAACGATAAGGCTGATCGCGTAGCCGTCGCCGGGGGTGATTGCGCCGATTTTGAACGTTCCGTCTAACGTAACGCCCTCAATTTTAGCGCCCTCTGCGATATTACCGGCAAACATTGCGTATTTGCGGTTACGCTGTCTTTGACCTACGTAAGTAAGATCAACGGTTGCGTTTTCAAAAGTAAGATTTTTGATTTCTGCGGTCGCGGAAACAGTTCCGAAAAGTCCACAAGCGGACGCCATTTCGTTACTGATGGTAGCAGTCGCGTTCTTGATCTTGAACGTGTTGCCCGTCGTCGAGAAAATCTTACCCGTGAAAGTACCTACGCTGAAAATGGAAGGCCACTTCTTATCCGTAAAATCAAGGTCGTTCTTGATTTCGTAGATACCGTCTACGCTGGCGTAAGAGATAAGCTGATCTGCCGTTTCAATACGGTACTTCGTGCCCTTTTCAAGCACTACGTAAACGTTTTGAATTCTGTCAACCGCCTTGCCCTTTTCGATATCAAGCGTTCCTTTATGAACGAGCGAATCGGTAATTTTTACCGAGCAATTCTCGTCCTCGTACGCCTCCTTGAAGGTCGTACCTGCAACTACGGGGAAGGAATAGATTTCGCTGTTGGAATATCTATGCTCGTAGTTTACCGCACCGTCCTCCCATCTGGGCATCCAAATGGTATCCTTGTCGTGCGTAACCGAGCCGGTAGCGTTAGTGGTTTTATAGTCGAAGGCGGTCGTTTTGTCCATCTTCGTCCACGTGCTTTCCCCTTCTATCTTATAGAAGTAGTTGAACTCGTAATACTCAACCCAGCCTGCGTACAAGGTGATCTTCACGATTCCGTCGTCGCTACTGTAATCAATAGTGTCGTTTTCGAAATCCCAGTAGTCAGAGTACTCGTAAGCGGGAGTTGCGGTTACGGGCTTGTCCGTATCGGCGGTGTCCAAGTAAACGTAAGTACCGTTGTCAAGCTTTTTAAGCTCTTTGCCTGCCTTGTCAACGGGAACGCCGTTTACTTCCTTTACGGTACGCGTTTTGTACCAACCTGCAAAGAAGTTGTTAGGCATGGTAAGCGATACGCCCTCTGAACCACTCGTTTCACGGCTTTCGTCAGTAGGCTCGGTAAGCTTGATATGAATCTCGCCGTTAACGTCTTTTTGATAATGGTCGGGATTGAACATATCAACGATAGTAACGCCCGTTCTGTCCAAGAACGAACCGCCGTTACCGTCGTACGTTACCATGATTTTGTACCCTTTTTGCTGGTACTCTTCAACCTGCGTGAGGCTGGCGCAACCGCCCAAAATAGCGGTTATCGCCAACATGCACACAATCAGAACTAATTTTAATGTCTTTTTCATATAACCTCTTCCTATAAGTAATATTACTTATCTATATAGATTATTTTTTTCTTTTAATAACGAACCAGTAAACTGCGAACGCTCCTCCTGCGAGGATGATTACGCTTTCTACGATAATAATTACGAGTGCGTATACGGGCAAGGACTGATTAGCGTTTACCTCGGGCATATCGGGATCAACGATCACGGGAGGAATAACGTCGTCACGATTATGGAGATAATCAATCATCGATTCTGCCTTTTCAAGCACGCCGTAGTTAGTTACGAGCGCCTTTTGATCGATAGACGGGAGCATATCGTACGCTGCACGGATTGCTTTAACCTGCTCTTCGTCGTTAAGCGTGATGGTGTAAGGAAGCTGAGCAATCAAATCAATTACGTCAAGCGTTGCCTGAACTGCCGCGTTGCTACCCTCTACTATCGTGACGAAATACTGACCGTAAATGAACGAATCGTAGTACATACCGTTAGCGGGTTTTACCATAACGAGCTTGTCTTCAACGCGTCCGATATAGTCAACGAAGTTAGCGCCGTAGAAGATGTTGTTTTGACCGATGTTCCACATAAAGTAGGGAGAAATTCCCAATCCCTCGTAGCCGTAGTAGTCACCGCTGATGGGATAGTTTTCGATAGTGTTGTAATTTACGTCAAACTCTTCTTCAAGCTTGGGCGCGTAGTAGCTTCTGAATACTACGGTCTTGAGGTTGTCACAACCGAAGAACGCCTTGTCGCCGATAGCCGTTACCGTGCTGGCGATAGTTACGTCGCGCAAGCCCTGTACGTTTACGAACGCCTTGTCGCTGATTCTGGTCGTTCCTTCAACTACGGAGTAATTCAAGTCGTCTTTTAAGGTAGGATAAGTAATAAGCTCGTACGCACCGTTGGGGGTGATCTGGTAGATAACGCCGTCGATTACCTTAACGGTTTCGCTGATATCGAAGGTAGAGGTCGAGTCAATACCAACCACAGCGCCGTTAAGAACGATTTCGCTTTCAACCACAAATTCGCCGATCTGACAATCCGCGAAGGGGTTTTGTCCAACGGAAGCAAGCACGTTACCGAATTTTACGTCCGTTACTTCAGAGGCTTCAAACGCGAAGCTTCCGAGGTGCTTTACACTGGTAAGGTCAACTGCGGTAAGTCCACACATGAAGAATGCGGAGTCGCCGATAAATACTGCTTTGTCAAGGTTGTTTACGGTAGTAAGGTTAAAGCAACTTGCGAACGCGCCGTAAGGAATGGACGCACCTTCACGAAGGGTTACCGTTTCAAGCTCGGTAATGGAGTAAGCCAAGTCGTCGATAAAGGTTACGTTAGAAAGGTCAACGGTCTTAATTGCCGTTTCTCTGAACGACGCCATACCAACGGAGGTGATATAAGAAGGAAGCGTTACGTTAACGAGCGACGTACATCCTGCAAATACTGCGTCAGCAATGCCGGTAAGCTCGGGCTTTTCGTCACCGATAAGCGATTCGTCCTTAAAGATTACGGTGGTGATTGCGCTATTGTTGTAGAACGCGCCTTCGCCAAGGTGTTCAATCGTGGTAAGGTCCACTACTTCGAACTTGGGAGCAAGCGTGGTGTAAACGTAATCTACGTTAGCCCATTCGCCGTCGATATATTCCCAAACTCCTGCGTAAAGGAGGGTATCGCCGTCGAGGCAGAAGTCGTTGAATCTTTCACCGCCAAACGCGTATGCGCCGATGCTCTTAACCTTGCTAAAGTCAACGTTGATAAGCGAACGGTTGTTCATAAACGCGTAGTCGCCAAGCTGGGTGTTGTTACCAAGCGTAAGCGTGGTAAGGTTGATGTTTCCTGCAAACGCGTAGTCGCCAACGATAACGCCGTCGCCAATTTCTACGGACTCAATAGTTGCGATAGTCGTCTTAGCCGCGTCGTAGCTATAGTATTCGTAGGTTTTGGTCTGACCGTTGGATTCTGCGGTGTAGGTGTATTTTTTGTACATTTCATTAAGAATGGTATTGATGTTCTGGAGCGTCCACTCGGGATCAATTGCCATCATATTCTCAATGTCGTAGTAGTACATAGGTGCTTCGAACGCGTTGTTGCCGATTACGGCGTTAGCGCCGATTTTAACCGTTTCAAGCGCTACGTTGAGGTAGAACGCGTACGCGCCTACTTCTGCGCCGGCGGGAATGTTAACGGAGGTAATCTTGTTGGAGTAGATATAGCCTTCGTTGTCCATAATACCTGCGAATGCGTAAGCACCAATGGTCTTAACTTCGGAAAGGTTGGGCGTTGCAAGAAGCGAGGTTACTGCGAACGCGTAGTCGCCGATTTCGGTAAGACTATCCATCTTAACGGTCTTGAGCGACGCACACTCTGCGAACGCGTACTCCCCTACTTTCTTAACGAGCGGAGCGGTTACGGAAACGACGTTGGTGTTCGCTGCGAACGCGCCTGCGCCGATTGCCGTAGCGGTCGGAAGCGTTACTGCGCCGTTATTGCCTGCGTACTTGGGTGCTACGAGTGCAAGCTCAGTTCCTCTGTAAAGGAGTGCGCCGTTTTCCTGCGTGGTGAACGTGGTGTTTGCGCTGTCTACTTCGAACTTGCTTACGTTGGTTGCGGCGAAAGCGTACTTGCCGATAACCGAAACGTCTTTACCAAATCTTACCTGCAACAAGGCTTCACATCCTTGGAAAGCGTAGTCAGCAATAACCGCTGCGTTGATGTCAATGCTGTTAAGCGAAGAACATCCTTCAAATACGCTGGTACCGATCTTGATCTTGGGTGCTTTGAAGGTTACGCTCTTAAGCGCGGTGTTGTATCCGAACGCGCCGATACCGAGCGACTGCGAGGTTTCGGGCAATACTACCGACTTAATCTTACAGCCTTCGAACGCGTAGTTACCGATTGCAACTACGGAAGAAAGGTCAACCTCTTCAAGCACGCAACCGCTGAACGCGGATTTGTTGATGAACTTAACGTTGCCAAGGTTGATTTTCTTAAGTTTCGTACAACCCTTGAACGCGTCGTTCGCGATGTTGATAAGCGTCGAGGGCAATACTACTTCTTCAAGAGCAGTAAGCTTGGAGAACGCTGCCTCGTCAATGTGCGTTACGCCTTCGGGAATAACGACTTTCTTAATCGTGTCTTCACCGATTGCAGACATCTTAATAAGAAAAGGATCTTCTTCGTCGATGATGTCGCCTGCGGCAGGATCTTTGTCTACGTACTCGTAGCCAGAGAACGCGTACATATAAATGTGGGTAATACCGCGGTTAGCAGGAACGATTACTTCGCCGCCAAGACCTTGGTAGCTCAACAAGTAAATACTGTTGATGGTGAAAGGATCTTTTACGGAAATGCTGATACGCTTAGAGTTATTAGTCTTAACTCCGTCGAAGTAGAAGTCAACGTTAATAACTGCGTTACCCTTTGTTTGAGCGGTGATTACGCCGTCCTCGTCAACGGTTACGACTTTCTTGTTACCGCTGGAGAACTTAACCTCACCCTTTTCAGGGAAGTAGGAGTCAAGCACGTATCTGATCTTTACGCTTTCAGAGGGGAACATTTCCAAAAGCGAGGAATTACCAAAGTCGTAAATACCGCCCGTAAGACCGATATCTCTCTCTTCAGTCGAGATGTTGTAGAACGCTTTGATAGTTTCGTATCCCACTACGTCAAACTTGTTGACGGTAGGTACGGTGTATTTCTTCCAACCGTCTTCGCCTTCTGCGTAAACGTGAACGTTAAGCGAAGTACGAACCTCGTTGCCGTTTACGTCGTAGCCGATTGCGGTGATTACCGCGTCACCACTATTCTTTGCAAGAAGCGTCTGGTTAACTACGGTAACTACGTTTTCGTCAGAGGACTCAAAGGTAAGCGTTTGCATCCAGCTATCAGAGGGGTACATTTCGATCATTTGCGAAAGGTCCTGCGTCTGGTTGGGGCTGAGGTTGATAAGCTCTTCCTTGAACGCCATTGCGATAATTTCGTCAGGAAGGGAAATTTCGTACTGTGCTACGTTGAGCGCGTAGTCGTAACAGGTTACCAAGAAGGTATTGCTGTTTTCCACTACGACGAGGTTACCGCTGGCATCAAAGCTCGAGCTTACGGAGTTTTTGATATCCGCAATGTAATCGGTAAGTTCAACGATTACCTTGGAGGTGGAATTGTACGACGAATAGATGGGCGTGAAGTATCTTCCGAAGGAGTTCATCGTGAAGTAGTAACCCGTCTCTTCGTAGTTTTCGGGAAGAATCTGACCAAGTTGCATTGCCATTGCGTAGTGGTTATCGTATACGCTGATGTCTGCAAAAAGTTTGGTCTTCTTAGAAGATTTATCGTACTCGGTGCGGTACTCAACGCCCGTTACGACGGGTGCTTCGTAGTCGATGTAGAGGGGGAATTCAAATACGTTACGATCGTTGTACTTGTCCTGCTCCTCTTTCGTGCCGTAGTCGATATAAGTAGTAATTTTTACGGTATATCTGGTATTGTTCTTGAGGTTATGCTCAAGCGCGTAGAAATCCATATCTAGGCTTGCGGAGTAAACGTTGTTACCGCCGGAGTAGGATTTTCTTACGTTATATTCGGTCTGCTCGTAAATAACTCTGCCCGTTGCGTCCTCGGTAATAACGATATTAGCCTCTTTTACGTTTCTGAGCAAGCCTGCCCAAATTCCGTAAATGCTGTTAATCGTACTCTGCTCGCCGTCCTCGTAGTTGGAGATTGCTATATATTCTTTATTAGCGGCAATCTTCGTGGTCGAGGGATCTTGCTGGAAGTAGTAGCTACCAAGGTAAGCAATGTAGTCGCTATACATACCGCCGATAACGGTGGTCGCGTAAGCGTCAGGCATAAGCTTATCCGCTACGTCAAGACCTTCGTTGATTTCGTCCTTGTGAGTATCGTAATACTCTTCGTCGAAGATGGGCGCTTCCATCCAGTTGCCGTAGAACGAAAGGAAGGGAACGCTGAGGCTTACGTCAGTACCCTCTTTTGCGGTAAGGGTTACGAAGCCTTCGACGTACATACCGTTTTCAAACGAGCTTTCAATGTACTTCTTGTCTTTTTCAGAAAGAGTAATCTTTACAGTTACGGTTGCGCTCTTGTTTGCGTCAACGGTAACTACGTTGTCTTCCTTCGAGCCTTCACCCGTTACCGAAATAACTTCGAGAACCGCGTCTTCGAACAAGTAACCGTCCATAGTGGAGGTCGTGTCGTCGTGGCTGGTGTAGGTTTCGCTTACGCCCTCGGTGGTTACGAGGGATGCGATATCGTACGAAACGGTTGCGTTGCTGATATTGTTAATATCGAACTTCATTTCGTACACGCCCGTTCTCTGCTCGTCGTCGCCAAGCTCAAGCTTGGTTTTCTTCATCTTGTTACCGTCCACGTCGTAAGTGGTAAGGTAAGCTGCGGAAGTTTGTGCTTTATAAATATTTACTAGACCTGCGCCCTGCTTTCTAACTGCGTAGGGAATACCGTTCTTGTTGTAAACGATATCGGCAGTAGACATCATAAGCTGATTTACGAGGTCAGTTACTGCAATGGGATCAAGGTCAGCCTCTGCTCCGAATACTCCGCTATACTTTACGTACTGACGGATAAGCGCTGCAGCGCCTGCCTGGTTGGGAGCAGCCATCGAAGTACCCGACAATCTGTCGTAGTCTTGTCCGGGAACTGCAGAAAGAATTTCGCCACCGTGAGCGGTAATTTCGGGCTTGATTCTAAGGTCGGAGGTGGGGCCCCACGACGAGAAGTCGGACATGAAAGGACCAGCCTCGTTTGCCTTACTGATAAGAAGTTTACCCGTACCAGCTGCCGCAAGCATTTCACCTTGGTCTTGGGAAATGGAGCACGCAGCACCAACGTTATCACCAACTGCCATCATAATAGTACCGGAAACGTTGTTGTAAATGATAACACCGGCAGCGCCCTTTTCCTTAAGAGCAATACGAATCTTATCCTCGAACGTCGTCGTACCACGCTTTACCAAAACGATTTTGCCAGCGTAGAAGTCGCCGTCTTCGGGATAGTCGCTGGAACGACCGATACCGGGGATAGTTACGAATTCAAATTCGTGCGAGTCAACGTCGTCGCCTACGGTGGAGAGAACTTCGCTTACGAAGTCTCTGGGCTTACCGTCGTTAGAGGACGCCTCGGTGAAGTACAAGATTTCGTTATTGAAAAGAAGGTAAGGCGTTTTTACACCGTCAACCGACGCTACGGACAACGCAGCCTCGAAGGTGGAGGGAGCGCCAACCGTACCAGAGTCGGGATGCTTGGTCAAGGGGTTAGCACCGTTCTTTTCAGATCCAGACGTAGCGTTTGCATCGTTGGACGCTGCGCAGATAAGCGAAATACCAGCCTCGCCGATTCTGTCGTAAATTTCGTTAACGTTTTCCTTGTCCACTTCTCTGGAGAATCCGCAGGACGTACCGAGCGACATATTGATTACGTCAACGCCCATTACTACGCAGTCCTCAAGAGCTGCCAAAATCCAAGAGGTTTTTGCACCCGTAGCGGTATCGGAGAATACCTTCATAATCGCAAGCTGTGCGTTAGGAGCAACGCCCGTGATTACGTCGTCGTGACCTGCGATAACGCCGGCAACGTGAGTACCGTGCTCACTACTGATAGGAAGAACGTCAGGATCTTTGTCACCGTAGTCGTAAGCGAAGGGGATTTTCTTGTTAAGGTAAACGTCCTCGCCCGTAAGACCGGGGGTGTATCCTGCCGCTGCCGTCTGACTGATTTTAGCGGAAACCTTATCAAAGGTAAGTGCCTCGGTAGTCGTCGTGAAGTTATCTACGCTGAACGCGGTGTGCGTGTAGTCAAGTCCGGTATCAAGTACTGCTACGACTACGCCGTCACCTTGGTATTGCGACTTGGAGCTATCAAAGATACCCGTTTCGTAAACGTCGACTTCGTTAGTTACGACTTCGGTCGCACATTCCTCGTACGTTTCGCCTACGATAAGCTCAGCCTCGGGCAAAACGCTTGCAACCTTAGCAAAATCAGCAGGATCGATAGAAATTTCAAAACCGCCGATAAGCGTGTCGTACTGCTCGCCAAGTGCGTAGGTAACGCCTGCTTGAGTAAGCTTACGCAACGCGCTGAAATTCTTAACTGCTACGTCGCTTGCGGTTGCTCTTGCTTCGTCGGTAAGAACGAAGTCCTTGATAAGCATATCGCTACCCGACGCTTCGTAAGCGTCCATAACCGTTTCGGTATTCATATCTACGATAACCGAAATTCTATCGCTGGTAGAAGCCGTCTCGGGAAGCTTGAAAACTACGCTATCGTCAAAATATTTGGTAACGTCGTTTTTAACCTTTACGTCAGTCTTCTTAATAACAGCGTTTTGAGCGTAGCTTTGTTCGCTAACGTTGAGGTTAAAGTTGGTCGGGAAAACGCTCAACATAAAACTCAACGCAACGACTAACGCTATTACTTTTGCCGTAATTTTTCTAATTTTGTTCATTGTCTATATGTCCTCTCTATGTAGTAAACAACGGTTTCGTTGTTGGGGTTACTTGTTTATTTGCTCTCTCCCCTACTTCCCGTAAGGGAGAGATCGTTTTTTTTACTGATTTTCAGCGTCTGCAATCATCTGTTCGCACTTATCTACCCAAGCGGAGTAAATTTCGTAGATGAATTCAAAGCTTTCTTTGTCGCTATCGGAAAGCGCGTCGTAAGCGGTCGTGACCTTTTCAAGCGCAAGCTTAAGTTCTTCAAGGTCGGATACGCTACCCGAATTTTCGTAGAATACGCAAGCCGTTTGCAATTCCATCATAAAGTCGTTTGCAACCTTAGCCGCCTCTTCACTCATCACGGACGCAAAGTAATCCATAAGCATAAGCGTGTAGAAGGGGTAATCGCTACCGCTGTAGATATCGAACACGTAAAATACTTCTTTATCGATTGCGCTAAGCGTGTCAAACGCCTTCATAGTGTCGACGATCGTCTGCTTAGCAATCGTTTCGCCTTCGGGAAGGAACGCGTTAGCAAACGTTACGTCGTAAGCTAATGCAAAGAACGCGTTTACTTCGTCGCTAACGACGCCGTGCATATCGATAATGGAGGTTACCTCGTTAAGCGTGTAACGAACGTAGCTTGCGAAGAAGTCGCCCGTGTAGTTAATGGTAACCATTTCGCTGTTGCCTTCGGGATCGGTATACTCGTAAGTGTATTCAAGGATAGGCTCGTAATTAAACGCGTATAAAACGTCCGCAGGAGCGTTTTTCAAGATGTCGTTTACGATTGCGTTTACCTTCTCACTTGCGATATAAAGTGCGCTTGCGGCAATTTCACCGCTTTGAAGAGCGGCGTAAGCCTCAACTGCCGTTTGAGCGGCTTGCTCCAAGAGTGCAAAATCGTCAGCCCAGTCGCCAAGGTAGGTAACTTCGTATCCTTCTTCGTGGATCTTAGCAAGGTTGAGATACTTTTTGTAGATCGTACTGAAGTTTGCGTCGAATTCCGCTCTTTCAGCGTCGGTAAATACCGTATCGTAAGCCGTCGTTACTTCGCCAAAGTACTTTACGAAATTGTAGTGAGCGTCGTCGTAGGAGTAACGGAGCGTGTAATACTCGATTGCGCGGAGAAGATTATGGAACGCTTTGTCAAGGTTGATGGTGGTAAGCTTGTCTTTGTAATATTCAACGATTACGCGGGCAAACTCGGTCATATAGTAGGTCGTGTTAAGCTCCGTGCCGAAGATGTCCTCTACCGAGCCGGTATAACCAAGACCTGCAAGTACGTTTTCAAGCGTGTCGCCGAAAATGGTTTCAAGCATTTTTCTTTCGGTCATTTGGTCGAAAGAAATTTCGGGCAATTTGTATTCGTAGTAAACGTTAAGAACGCAGATAAATCCACTCTGCTCTGCCGGAGACAAATTCACGAACGCATTAAAAAGATTTTCGATATCCGTGCCGTACTGACTGGAGAAGGGATATACTGAATCGTAGCTGGGCGTTTCAGGTAAAAGCTTGCCTACGATCTCAGCGTACTGGTCAAGGAGCGCAACGCTCTTTTCCATTCCAAAGCACGAACCGAGCATCGTGTAGTAGCCACCGGACGAATAAGTCATTTCGTCAATAAGGTTGGTGCACAAATAGTCGCCACCGTCGTCCACGCCAAACCAGCCGTTAAGCAAAACGTTGTCGTAGAAGTGCTTGTTCATTTCTCCGTACGCACCCGATTTGAAGTTTTCTTCCATTTCTTTGAGGTAAGAATAGTAGTAAACGTATTCGGAGCTGTCGTATACCAACGCGCCCTGCTCCATTGCCTCGGAGGGCGTGAGTTGCATTACCGCAGCGTATTCAACCATAAACATTACGGTTTCGTACATCTCGTAAACCTTGTTGGGGAGCATTACGTTAGCGAGCAAGTTCATCCCCTCGGTGTTAACGTCGTCAGCGTAGAGGTAAGCAAACAAGATTTCAGCCAAGTCGTCTTTTTCTCTCCAAGCGGATACGCCGTAGTAGTACTGCGAAAACTGGGGATCGGTATAAGCGCTGTTTTTAATAAGGTCGAACGCAGAATCAAGTTGAGCTTTGTACTCGTTTACGTTATCGGGAGTGCAAGCAGCAGGAACTGCGTTAGCAAGTTTTACCGAGAACTGAAGAAGAGGTAAAACGTCAGATTTGAACGTGTCGATATTAACGTAAGGGCAGTCACCGAAGTTCATTGCCTCGTAGAACTCGATATAATCTTCACCGAATTCCAAAAGCGACTGACCGTAGAAAGCAATTACTACTTTGTCCGCAAGCGCAAGGCCAAGTACGTTTTCGGGGAAGAGCTCGATTACGTCCATAATCACTTCGCCGTACTTGTAGAAATCACAGTCGCCAGCTAAAACTGCAAGGTCTGCCTCAACCAAAGCTTTATCTTTGCAAACGAACGCGATTCCGTCACCGTTAAGCTTAAAGGTGGATTTGTAATTTTCAGAGTCAGCGTACCATTTGTCAAACGCGTGAGCGTAAGCAAGACGGGATACGGCAAGAAGCTCGTCTTCGGTGATGAGCGATTTATGCGCCTCGTCAAGCTCGCTGAACATTTTAACCGTTTCGATTGCCTTTTCACCCTCTTCTGCGGTGTACTCGGGCATTTCCGCGCCTTCCCACTCGTAACCGGCAAAGCTTTGAGCGTTTGCTTTAATCTCGTTTACGTCGGTGTAGGTAATTTTAACGTCGTAGGTGAAGGTTTCTCCGCCGTAGCTAAGCGAAACCTTTTGAGTTACGGCCGTGCCCTTGTCTGCTTTGGTTACAGCGGACAAATCAAATCCGCTGACCGTTGCTTTGGTAAGGGGGATATCTTTTTCAAGCTCGCCGTCGTTACCGATAAGCGTTATGTATCCGCCTGCAAGATTGATTCCGTCGTCGTGCGTGAAGTAGGAAATCTTGGTGGGCTTTACGAACTGCATATCCTCAACGTCGTGCACCGTGATAGCAACTTCGCCCGAATAAGCAACCGTGCCGTTTACGTAATCAACGGTGACCGTGCTCTCGCCTGCCTGCGTTGCCGTAATTTCGCCAAACGTTACTTTTTCGTCGCTGATTGCTACGGTGTAGGACGAACCGTTGTCTCTCGTGATTCTGATTCTTCCTGCAGAAGTGTCGAACGTGTCGCCTACGAAGTAATCCTTGTTGTAGTTTTCAGCGGTTACTCTGTCGACTACCTTTACCTCAAGCGTGGTGGACGCGTTCTTGTAAGAAACGGTAAGCGTTTGCGTACCCTTTTGCTGAGCGTTATATCCGCTGACGGACACGTCGGAGCTCGTCATACTGATAACCTCTTCTCCGTTGTTAGTCACGGCGGTAAGCTCACCACCCGTAAGATTAAGATTTTGTCCTACGAGATAAGTGGTTTGCGGTGCAGTCTTAACGGAGATGCTATCTACCGTCTGACACGCCGAAACGGTAAGCACGGACGCAATAACCATTATCAACGCAATTATGATTTTCGTGAATTTTTTCATTTAAGTTTACCTCCTATTGTCAAAGATTTCCATTCTGCTCATTATCGTTTACTGCTATCTATGACGCCTGCGCGCGTATAATACGCGTATAACGCGCGTTCGCACGCGCATTAAACCCACAGTTTAATTATTATAGCACATTTGTTAGGCGTTTGGCAACCATATTGCATACACTTTTGTCCCTTCTTGCAAATTAAGTACGTTTTCCGTGTCGTAATCGGGCACGGTGCTCTCGGGATCAAGCGCCCAACCGCCAAAAGTGTAGCCTTCTCTGATAGGCTCGGCAAGATAATTGCTCGTGTTTTTGTTTGTAATACTATCGTCATTCTTGACGAACGATACTAAATAAGTGTTGTCAGCGGACAATTCGCAACCCCAAACGGTAGGACGGTAGGACGAATTCCAGTACTCCGACCAGCAATCGGGCTTGCTATTTGCCGTGACGTAAACGGTCGCGTTTACGCAACCGTAAAAAGCGTGCTTGTCAATGCTTGCAGTCGTGTTGGACAAAATAAGTCCTTTGAGCGCGGTGCAATTTCTGAACGCTTGCATACCGATACTCTTTACGCTGTTGGGAAGCACCAAGTTGTTCAGCGAGCTACAACCGTAGAAGGCGTAATCGCCGATATTTTGCACTTTTGCAAAGTCAATTTTCTTAATAGACGCGCATTTATAGAACGCGTTGTTACCGATAGTTACGAGCGAGTCAGGGAAAGCCAAGCTTTCGATTTTATCACATCCGTAAAACGCTCTGTCCTTGATTTCAACGAGCGAGCTACCGAAGGTAACCTTTTTAAGAAGCGGACATTTATAGAACGCCCTCGCCCCTATCGTTTCAAGTCCGTTACCAAACTCTACCGTGTGAAGCGCAGGCATACCGTAAAACGCCTTTTCGCCAATGGTTTTGACGGAATTGCCTATTACAACCTTGTCAATTCCACAAATTACCGTCGTATCGTTAAACTCGTCCTCGTAAGAATAACCGCAGTTGTAGAAGGCAAAGTCGCCTATCGTTTCTACGCTGTTGGGAATTACGAGCGTATCGTTATTGCTATCAGTATCAATTAACCCGAGCGCGCATTTATAAAACGCCGAGCGCCCGATATGTTTGAGGCTTTGAGGGAGCGTAATTCCCGTCAAGCTTTCGCATCTATAGAAGGTGTAATCTTCAATTCTTTCAAGCGTAGCGGGAAGCGTAACCTCCGTTATGCCCATACAGGTATAGAAAGCAGCGCGGCCAATATATTTTACGCTATCGGGAATCACCATTTTAGTGATGACGCTACAATCGTAGAACGAGTAATCGGCAATACCTACCGTACCGTCCTTAATAGCCACCTCGTAAGGATACGGAACGCTTTCCTGAACGCTACCCACTACCCAATTACCTGCGTAGATAACTCCGTCGATTGCGTTATTCAAAAGGCCCGTGCCCGTAAATACTCTCGTACCTATCTTTTTCACCGTTGAGGGAATGGTTATACCCTTTAGCGCCGTACAGTTACCAAAAGCGTAATTGCCAATTTCTTCAAGACTACTGTCAAGTCTAGTTCCCGTTTCGGTGTCGTACGCACTCAAAATTACCGCACTAAGCTTATTCGAGCCCGAGAACGCTTGCTCGCCAATCGTTTTTACGCCACTACCGATTACCACGGAGGTAAGACCGCTTAGCGTAAAAGAAAAATCACCGATTACTCTTACGGAATTAGGCAAAGTAAGACGGGTAAATCCCTCAAAGGTAGCAAAGGCGTAGTCGGCAATACCTACCGTGCCGTTCGTCACCTCAAGCGTCGTAATTTCCTCGTCTTTTCCTCCAACGAGCCAATTGCCTGCGTATACTACGCTCGTTTCGCTGTTATTCCAAAGCCCCGTGTTAAGGAAAGCGCCCTTACCTACGGACACCACTCCGTCACCTATGGTAACTTCGTTAAGTCCAATGCAGCTATCGAACGCACCTAGTCCTATCGTTTTAACCGAATGAGGAATAACTACGCTTTCAACGAGCGGATTGCGCGTGAACGCGTACTCGCCTATGCTTTCCACCTTATTTCCTATCGTGATGGAAGTTACGTTTTCGTTATTAGCAAACGCGTACTCGCCAATTGCTATTACGGTATCTGGAATAAGTATACTTTTGAGAGCATCGCAATTAGAGAAGGTATCAGCGCCGATTTCCGTTATTCCGCTACCGATTTTAAATTGGGTTACCGCGCGACAGTTTTGGAAAGCGTTTATTCCCAGCGTCGTTACGCTATCGGGAATAACGATTTCGCCGTCGAGCGAACGGCAACTTTGGAACGCGCGCTCGCCTATGCTTTCTATCCCCTCTTTCAAGGTTATACTTTTAAGGTACGAACAGTTTGCAAACGCTTGCTTTCCGATATTTTTGATATTGTCACCAAGCGTTACGGTTATAAGCTCGCTACGGTTAAAGAACGCTTTTGCACCAATGCTCGTGACGGGCTTATTTCGGTATTCGTTAGGAATTACGAGCGCTCCGTCTTCCGTTTTTGCACTACCCATTGAGGTAATTTCGTACTCTTTGCCGTCGTTTATGAGTAAAAACGCCATTCCAGACTCTTTTTCTCGCACGAAGCTTAAACTCTTCGACCAGTCGGAATCCTCCATTTCACCCTCTTTTCCGCACGCTTTTACGCTGATGGTGTAATTACCAGCGCTTACGCCGTTGAGCGAATAGTTATTCTTACTGGTCTTGTATTCCTTGGTTTGCGCTCCTTCCAGTTTTACCGTGTAATAGCGCGCGTCCTCTACGCTATCCCAGGTTAGTTCCAGCGTCGTTTCGTCTACCGCTAAGCTGGTGGGCGCGTCAAGTTTTGGCAGAGCGCACGCCGTCAAACCGGAAAAACAGCCTAATATTAAACTGAAAATTATAAATACGTAAAACTTTTTCATCCGGCCTCCTTCGCCTAAAAACTCACGCCAACTTCTTATACGGTAAAATTTATTTTTGAGATATATTCGCCTGATTTTACTTTTTCGCGTTCTTTTTCTCGCGGATAAGCTCGTGAATCCACTTGAACTTGAACTTTCTGACCGCAATATCGATAAGAACTGCTACGATTGCGAGAATCAAAAACAAGAATCTCGGATCGAAAGTAAGATTGAGATATTTCTCAAATCCGTCGAACACGTCAACGGGATCTTCGACCGTCTTACCCTTACCCAAAGTAGCAAGGTTAGTCATAAGATTTTGTGCATTTTTCTGGTCTACGGTAATTAAATCGTATTCCTTTGAGTAAGAGAGCTTATCTCTTACGATTGCTTGTGCAATTTCGTTACCGTCGGCGTCGTATTTTACTATAGTTACGTTGTATACGCCGGGGGTAACGATATCGAAAATGAAACGACGGTTAGGCTCTACGACCGTAACTTCTACGTCGTCCGAGCTACCGTTAAGAGATACTACGGATACTTCTACCCTCTCGCCCTCTTTTACGCCGTACACGTTAAGCTGACTTTCGTAGTTACTGCGCTTTAGTACGTAATCAATTTCGTTGTACTCGATATCGGATACGGGGAAAAGCGCCTGCACCATATTGTTGATAAGCGTTTTTCCGATAGGATCGTTAACGAAATTCGCCGACCACGTACCGTTGAGATCGCTCATAAAGCTACCTACGTTACCGTTACCGTATCTCCATTGCGCGAAGATAGGAACGTACGCGCCCGTTAGAGAAACGACTGCGTTGTCCCTTGCGACCGTTCCGTAGTAGCCCGTAAGAGAAGGTATGTCTGCCTGCTCGATTCCGGCAACGACGGAAGTATGCTTTTCAATCGTGGGGAAGAATTCTTCACCGTACTCGATTTCAGCAATAGCCTCGATAGCCAAGTCTTTTTGCATAATCGTAGGAATTTCGTCATATTTCTTAACGTTATAGAACTTTCCGTTACCCGTCGTTGCTGCCGTTTCCATCTTTTCAACGTTGCTCACTTCGCAGTTTACGCCTACGATAGAAAGGGTGATTTCGTCAGCAAGGTTTTGTTCAATGCAAGGAAGGTATTCAGTAGGTCCGTCACCGGGGTCACCGTCAGTAACGAGGATGACGTGTTTTCTCTGAACGTCGATTACGGACAAGTTTCTGCCTGCGTTAAGAATCGCGGACGAGAATACCGTACCGTCGCTACCAGCCTCTGCTCCGTGATTGATGTTATCAATAATCTCGCGGATTTCTTCTTTTTTGGATACGGGCAAAATCTGCGCCTCTTCAGTCGCCATTGCCGCAAAGGATACTACGCCACAGTAGTCGCGATCGCTTAACGAGTCAAGACACGCCTTTGCGCCCTGCTTTGCCGCGGCAAGCTTTTCCTTACTCATCGAGCCCGAGGTGTCAACGACTATTACTACCGCAATAGGCGGAGTGTAATCAACCGTGAGTACGGGCAACATGTTTTTGTAATAGGTCGAACTTTCCATATCCGCTCTGTTATAAGCGTGAGGAACGAGCTCGCCGTTAACCGTTTCGTTTTCGCCACCTACGGTGAACAAGCCACCGCCGTAGTTGTAAACGTATTCGTTAAGCACACTTTCAAAGCCTGCGGGCATATCGCTATAAGCAATATTGACGAGAACGACTTGCTCGTATTCGCAAAGCTCTTTTACCGTTACGGGAATTTCAGCCGAATCGTTTTCGGTACTGAAATCAGTCACTTTGTAGTTGTTTTCTTCAAAAATGGTACGAAGAACTGCCGATTCACCTTCGTTACGCTCAATAACGAGAAGATTATCGAAGGTGTCAATCTCCATAAAGGTATAGAAGTAATCGTTTTCGGATACTTTATCGCCGTCCGCCGTTACGCGCACGCAAATTTCGTGCGTACCGCGCTTGGACAAAGAGCATTCAACCTCAAACATCTGTTCAGCCGAGGTCAAAACTACGTTCTGGGGAGTTTGCGCCGTACCGTTATCGTACACGGTCAAAGTCGCCTCTACCGATCTTTGAACGCCTACCATATTGTTTTGAACGGTTACCACGAGGTTGAAAACTTCGTCAACCTTTATCGACTCGTCGGGCACGATTACGCTGGAAATGAGCGCGTCGGACTCTTCTTTACTGGGGAAGTAAACGGTGTCAACGCGTATGCCTTGCGCTGCGACGGACTTTATCACGTTATTGATTTCGCCGTCCGTTTGAATGCCGTCGGAGATGAGCACGATTTTAGAGGTTTCAAGGTTGGTAAGTAGCGTCGACGCGTACTCGATTGCCGATTGAAGGTCGGACGCGCTGGTATCGGGATCTGCCGATTCAAGATACTGCTCGAAAACCTTGTCAGAGTCGCCCGAGATTTTAGCCGCGTACACTTGGTCGTAACCGAATTTTACGATGCCGACGTTATATTCGTCGTCGCAAATACTGAGCACGGACGAAACGAAATCGTCCTTGTCCTCGCGCGCGTCACGGTTACTGTGCGATACGTCGACGAGCAGGATTATTTCGTTTTTGGTGTTTGGGATATTGTAGCTAAACGTAAGACCTGCCAAAAGCAGTACCGCAAGCACGAGCGCCGTCGTGTGCGCTACGAGCGAGATGATACGGTTTCGGTTACGTCTGTACTTTTTACTGATACGAAAATGTGGCCACAAGGACAGTGCTAACGCCGGGATGAGCAACAGCAAGAGCCACGGATATGAAAAATTCAATGCTAAATCAGTCATTTCTCTGCTCTCCTATTAAATTTGCTCTCTCGAATGTAGCCACCATTCGATAAACAACAACGCGGTCAGCGCTATTGCAAAATAAACTAACAAGTCGTCGTAGCCGTGAGTATACGTTTTAGGTGCGGAAATTTCGGGGAGCGCGTCCACCTGCTTGGTGACGTTACTCTCAATTTCGGGCACTTTTACGAAAAACTCTTCGATAATAATTTCTTCACGCAAGCTATCCTGCATTGCGGTATACGCGCCGGGCGCGGAAAGAATGAGTCCGTTTGCCGAGATTTCGTCGTAGCGGTACTCTTTACCGTCGGGCGTTCTTACGCTGAAATTATTACCACGGGGCGTAAATTTTACGTTTTCGCCTACTTCGTACGCGTAACTTCCAAAAGTCGAGGGTAAGAAATAGTTAAACACGTTATACATCATCACAGGGAAATCGTGAGAAATGTTAAAGTTAGAAAAGTGAATATCAAGTCCCATAACGATAATTCTTGCATCCGCTTGATTCTTTACCGCCAAAACGGGAGCTCCCATATAGTACAAAAGCTCTTCGTAGTCGTCGCTGAAACGAAGATTACAGTACTTTGCAATGGTAATTTCGTTAGGATTGATAAAACGGGTTATGGGGTGCTCTACGCCCGACGCGAGCGTAGACGAGCTGTTTACCGATTCGGGATATCCTGCTACCGTAAAGCCCGAGCCTTTGGGGGCTACGTCGGGGTTTACGAGCATAACTACGCCGTCGGTAGGTAGCTTTTCGGGCATTTTATGCTCGAAAATGTAAAGGTCGTAGCCTTCGGTTGCCGACTCGTCCATCTTCGCAACTTCGTCAAAGTCAATGCTCCAAGTGGACTTAAAAATTTCTCTTATCGTACGAATTGCGCCGGCAAAGAAGTTGTTGGGTTTAGAACTGGTGTACTGAACCTTGATAACCTGTTGCTTTCCGCCGTACACGTAGTACCAGTTGTCCTGCGCGAAAGAATCTTGCTCCTTTATCGAGATTTGAAGGGATTCAAACTCGTAAAGTGGCGTTCCGTTAAAGTCGTCGGTCGTAAAGGTAATTCTCTTTTCCTGTTCGGTCTCGTCAAAGTATTCCGTTTTGAATACTTCAAAGCCGTTAAGATCTCCATTACCGCCGATTATTTTACAGTAAACGCTGAGTGAACGCGTACTGCCGTAGCAACCTACGTCAATGCTTATAACGTAATGGTTGTTGTTGTCGTATTTTGCCTCGCTTCCTAAAATTGCTGCGTTCCATTCACCCTCAGCGGACACGTCAACCACGGTAATACCGTTCTTTTCGATATACTGGGTAGCGGTGTAAAGGATAACCTCCGCTTCGGAGTTTTTATTAAGCATTTCTTCCGCTAAGCTCATTGCGCCGTTAATATCCGCCGATCCGTAAGTACAAGCCTTGTTCGATATAAGCTCGTCAAGCGCAACTTCAAGCGTGTCGATATTTTCTTCGTCAATATTCTGAGCTACGAAATCGGATTTGCTACCTGCTAAAATAACGGTAACTTCTCCGCCCTCGCCTATTACGATTTCCGCGTAATCCTTAATTTGCTCTACCGCTCTTTCAAAGCGCGTTGCATTGCCGTCAGTAAGCATCATGCTTGCCGACGCGTCCAAAACGATAATCTTCTCGTTCTTTTGGATCACGCGCTCGTACTCGATTGCAGGTTGCGCTAAAAGCACACCGCAAACGGTGAGAATAAGCAACTGACATAGGAAAATCAGTAAATTTTTAATATGATTAATCGGAATGCTCTTCTTCTTGTACTTTAAGCTCAATTTCCAAATGTAAGTACTGGAAACGAATTTTTGCTGATAGTTGGGCTTGATTATGTAAATTGCAATCAAGACCGCTACGCCAAGAAGACCAAGCAAACCGATAGGTATAAGTAAACTCATAATTTGTACCTACTTTTATCAGTCTTTACGGGGAAACGGGCGAATACGTCTAAACGGTAACGTAGGGCCAAAGCAACTGAAACCTCAATTACTATTAGCCCCCTCATTTTCCATTTATTTTTTTGTTAAAATTATTTATTCTTCTTGCTGATTTCTTCGATAATCATCGAGATTACTTCGTCAGCGGATACGCGCTCTGCAATCGCCTCGAACGTCATCTTCATTCTGTGACGAAGTACGGGGTATGCTAGCTCGTTTACGTCGCTGTACGATACGTTAAATCTGCCCTTCATAAGCGCTTTTACCTTGGCTGCGGAGATAAGTGCCTGTCCTGCACGGGGAGACGCGCCAAGTCGTACGTACTTCTTCGCCGCCTCGCTTGCACACTCGCTATCAGGATGCGTTGCCGAGCAAAGCGTCATTGCGTATCTCATTACCTCGTCCGCTACGAGTATCTGGTTCGCCGTCGCTCTCATCTGAAGGAGATCCTCTCCGCTACATGCTGCGTCTGCTACCTCCGCCATCGTCTTTTGCGTAAGGTTTACGATATCCATAAGCTCGTCAAGCGACGGATTCTTTACGAT